>CALXBN010000047.1 GCA_944386555.1 uncultured Ruthenibacterium sp.
ACAACCACGAGCGCATCCAAAGCAAAACAGGAGTAGCGCCGCTGACGCTGCGCCACTCCTGCTAAAACTGAATATTCCTACACCCGGGGCTCTTTTTGTGCTGTCTGCACAATCTGGGGCGGTTCAGAGCGCCCAGGGGCTTCTCTCACGGGACAGGGCGGAACAGGGTGTACCGGCGGCCGGCGGCGTCCGTCACCGGGGTGGGCTGCACGGCGAACACCTGCCGGGGCACTTCGCCGGCGGCAAAGGCTGCCGGCGTGCCGGCAAACACCGTGCACCCGCTTTCCAGCACCACCAGATGGTCGGCCAGCTCCACGGCATCGGCCAGATCATGCAGGATTACCACCACCGTGCGCCCGGCCCGGCGCAGGCCGTCCAGCAGGCGGTACACCCGCCGGCGGTACTCGGCATCCAGGCTGGCAGTGGGTTCGTCCAGCAGGGCAATGGGCGTGTCCTGGGCCAGCATCATGGCCAGAAAAGCCAACTGGCGCTCGCCGCCGGAAAGATGGCACACCAGCTGGCCGGCTTTGCCCTCAAGGCCCACCTGGGCCAGGGCACCGGCGGCGGCAGTGCGGTCGGCCGGGGTCAGGCGGCCGCCGGCGCCGGCCCAGGGCGTGCGCCCCCAACAGACCAGCTGGCCCACTGTGACAGCCGGGCGGGGCAGCACCTGGGGCAGCAGCGCCGTCAGCCGGGCCCGCCGGGCGGGGGACAGGGCCCGGGCGTCCTGCCCGTCCAGCAAAATGCGCCCGGTGCAGCGCCGCTGGGTGCCCGCCAGGCACCGCAGCAGGCTGGTCTTGCCGCTGCCGTTGCGCCCCAGCAGGGCGGTAATCTGCCCCGGCGCAGCCTGCAGGCCGGCGCCGCGCAGAATGGTTTTGCCGCCCATGGCCAGGCGGATGTCCTGTGCGTCAATCATAAAAGGTCCTCCTGCGCAGCAGCAGAATCAGAAAGAAGGGTGCGCCCAGCGCCGCCAGCAGAATGCCGGCGGGCAGTTCGGCAGGGGTGAACAGCGTGCGGGCGGCCAGGTCTGCCAGCACCACCAGCAGTGCCCCCAGCAGCGCCCCTGTTCCCAGCAGGGCCCGCACGTCGCTGCCCGCCAGCCGGCGGGCAATGTGGGGGGCCATCAGCCCCACGAAACCCAGCAGCCCCGCATAGGTGACTACCGCCGCGCACAAAGCGCTGGCCAGGGCCAGCGTGCCCAGCCGCAGCGCCTGTACCCGCACGCCCAGGCTGCGGGCCAGTTCATCTCCCAGCGACAGCAGGTTCAGCCGAGGCGCCAGCACCCGGGCCAGGGCCAGCCCTGCGGCCACCATGGCCGCAGGCACGGGCAAGTCGGCTGCCTGCACGCCGGAAAAGCCCCCGGCGGAAAAAGCCGCGTAGGAGCCCAGCACGTCCGGGTACAGCTGGCTGAAAAAAGAGATGCCCGCGTTCAGCAGCGCGCTGACGGCTACGCCCGCCAGCACCACCGTGGTGCGGGAGCTGTGGCCGCCTGCGCCTATGCTGACGCCCAGCACGATCAGCGTGGTGGCCAGCGCCCCGCCGAAAGCGGCCGCAGGCAGCAGGCCATGGGCCTGCGGCGCCAGGCACAGCAGCGTCATCACCGCCAGGCCTGCCCCGGCATTCACGCCCACGGTGCTGGGGCTGCAAAGGTCATTGCCGGTGGCGCTTTGCAGCAGAACCCCCGCTGCGGCCAGGCCCGCCCCGGCCAGCGCCGCGCCCAGCACACGGGGCAGGCGCAGGCTGTACAGAATCAGCCGGGCGGTATCGCTGCCGCCGCCCCGCAGCGCGGCCCACACCTGCCCGGCACCCAGCCTGGCACTGCCCAGCGCCAGGCCCGCAAAGCAGGCTGCCGCCAGCAAAAGCCCCAGCACGGCGGGCACCAGAATCCGCCGCTTCACTGGAACACCTCCGGGTACAGCAGTGCCGCCAGCCGGGCGTAGGCCTCGGCCCAGCGCCCGTTGGGCTTGTAGTGAAATAGATCTTTTTCCAGATAGAAGCACCGGCCCTCCCGGACAGCGTCCAGATCCCGCCAGCCGGGCTCGGCCAGCACGCTGTCCATGTAGGAGCGGGTGGCTTCTTCGTCTCCCTGGGGGACGATCAGGATCACATCGGGCGGGTTTTCCAGCACGCTTTCCAATGCCAGCCCCTCGCTGAGGGCCCCGGCGGCGTCGGCGATGTTCTCGGTGCCTAGATCCGCCAGCATCTGGCCCACGAAGTGATCCTTGGCCGTTTTGGCCCGAGTGGCGGAATAGCCCGATCCGGCCCGGATAAACAGAACTTTTACAGGCTGGCGGGCTGCGGCGTCCAGGGCGGCGTCAATGGTGGCCTGGGCCTGTTCGGCCACATTTTGGGCCTGTTCCCGGGCGCTGCCGTCGCCGGTGAGGGCGCAGAACAATGCGGTCAGGCGCAGGTAATCCGCCAGGCTTTCTTCCTGGAAAGCTGCACAGGGGATGCCCATGGCACTCAGCTGGCTGCAGGCGTCGGCCTGGGCAGACATATCCGCCGAGGCGATGACAAAGTCCGGCTGGGCGGCTACCAGGGCCTCCAGGTCGATCTTCATCCCCGCGCCGTCATCCACCAGGACGGCGTCCGCCGGGGCATAGCCTCGCTCCACGGCATCCCCAACGGTGACGGCGATCTCTCCGCCTGCATTGGCCCACAGCTCGGCGTAGGAGCTGAACAGCACCGCTACCCGCTCAGGCCGGGCCGTCAGGGCCACGGTGCGCCCGGTGTCGTCCGTGAACGTGTAGGGGTACCGGGCGGGGGTGAAGGCGGCCGGGCCGTCATCTGCGAAGGGTGCTTCCGCCGGGGATGATACGGTGGAAGCGGCGGCCACGGAAGCGGAACCGGCCGCCGCGGATGTGCGGCATCCCGCTAAATTTGCCGCCAGAGTGCAGCACAGCAAAAGGGCGCAAAAAGCGCCGGGTCGTCTGGTCATGATCCAACAATCCTTTCCTTTCCCAAATCGATGGCGTCTCCCGGCGCCGGCCCGCAGCCGGGAAGGGAGATGCGCCGGCAAAGGATTGTTTTAAGGCCCTCGACCCGGCACAGCGGTATGGCAAATCCCTTTGCACGGCCCGGGGCAAAAGGCCCCGGGGCGCTTTTGTATTGTGTTGTTTTCCGCCCGCAGGGGCGCCTTTCGGGCCTCAGCCCCCGGCTGTACCGGCGGGTAAAAGGCCGGCGGCCTGCAGGAACAGCCGCTGCACGGCGGGCGATTCCCCCAGCTGTACAGGGCACAGCTCCGCTTCCAGACCGGCATCCGCCAGGGCCTGGAAGGCCCCGCCGGGGCCCCGGGCCTGGCGGGCGTGGTGGCCGGCACACAGCATCAAAAAGCCCAAACCGGCCCGGTGGAAGCCCCGCTCCGCCAGAGCGGAGGCCGCCCGGGCAGGGGCCGGCGCACCGTGAAGAAGTGCCAGGGCCACATCCTGCCGCCCCCGGGCTGCCAGAAGCTGCGCCAGGGCATGGTAGCCGCCGTTTTCCCTGCAGGCGGCTCCGTGGCCGACCAGCAGCAGGCCGCGGCCGTCCCTTAGGGGAAAGGTTTCGTCCACTGCGGCGGCCAGCCCCTCAGGGCAGGCCGACAGCAGCGGCAGCGTCAGCTGCAGGGCGGCAAAGCGCCTGCGCCATTGCGCGCACAGGGCCGCCAGGGCACGGTACTCTTTGCCGTCGCACAAATATGCGGCCAGCACCAGCACCTGCCGGCAGCCGGCAGCGGCCAGGGCAGCCAAAGCCTGGCCGGGAGCGGGATACACGGCCCCCGCCCCGGCCAGCAGCGTGCGGATGCGCGGGCTGCTGACGGCCAGTGCCTGCCTGCCGGAGGGCAGGCAGGCCGCCGCCGCGGCGTGTACCGGCGCAAAGCAGCGGGCAAAGCGGGCAGGGTCCGCCGTGCCGAAGCACACGGTGAGCAGGGCGTCGTACTGCATCAGCAAGTGGCGCCGCCTACCACGTTCTTTTCCATCACGGCCTCTTTGTCGATTTGGCCGTGCAGCAATTTGTCCTGTACATAATCGAAGCCCAGGCGCTGGATGGTATCGGCAAAGCGCTCGCCGGAGATTCCCTCGTCCCGGAAGAACAGGATGGCCCGCTCGGCCAGATCCATCACTTCCTGTTCGCTGGTGAAGATGTGGTCCAGGGCGCGGCCCTCGGCTACTTTCTTGCCCCAGCGGCCGCCGATGTATACCTTATAGCCGTAGGTGCTGTTTTCCATAGCGCCGAAGGGGCATTTGCCCACACAGCGGCCGCAGTGGTTGCAGGCGTCCGGGTCGATGCGGATCTTCCCGTCCTCAACTTTGGCGGTGTGGATGGGGCAGGCCTGCTCCACCTGGCACACCTTGCACCCGCGGCATTTGGCCAGATCCGGCTCGGGCACGCGCTGGCCCACGATACCCAGGTCGTTCAAATCGGGCTTTACGCAGTTGTTGGGGCAGCCGCCCACGGCCATTTTAAATTTGTGGGGCAAAGAGACGCCGTGATAGCCGATGTAGAATTTCTCATGCAGTTTCTGGCTGAGCTCGAAAGTGTCGATCAGGCCGTACTGGCAGGTGGTGCCTTTGCAGCTCACCACCGGGCGCACTTTGCTGCCGGTGCCGCCGGTATCCAGGCCGGCCTGTTTCAGCTGGGCCATCAGGGCGTCCAGGTTTGCATAGGGCACACCCTGGATCTCCAGCGTCAGGCGGGTGGTCATGGTCACCTCGCCGCTGCCGAAGTCCTCGGCGGCCTGGGCCACGGCCCGCTGTTCGTCCGCCGTCAGCTTGCCGTTGCGTGTGATGACGCGCACGTTGAACTTATCCGGGGTGCGTTTGTCCCACAGGCAGCCCAGGCCTTTTACGCGCTTGATCTCCTCAGCGGGCAGGCCGCCTTCGAAGGAGACCTTCACCTCATTGAAGGTGACGCCGCCCTCCAGCACTTTGGTAGCCGTGTAACCCATGGCGCGCAGGCGGCACTGCAGCAGATAAGCCCGCTTGCCCCGGGTACATACCAGCAGCAGCTTGTCGTCTTTTTGAGTGCCGGGCAGCGGGGCGTCGGCCTTGGCCAGGTCTACCCAGGGGGCGCCGGCAATGCCTGCGGCCTTCTGCACATCCAGCACCTTGTATCCCTTGGCGGCGCCGGCGGCATATTCGGCGGGGGTCATGCTGTCCATCTGGCCGCTGAGCTTGTTTTCCAGCACATAGCATGCCTGCACAAAGGGATGGATGGCTGTGGAAAAGGGCGGCGCATAGGCGAAATCCAGCGTGTCGAAATCAGCCAGCGTCATGCCGGCAGCCAGGCCGGTGACGGCGATATCCACCATTTTGTCCACCGCGCCCGCGCCGAACACCTGGATGCCCAGCAGCCTGCGGGTGGGCCGGTCGGCAATCAGTTTGACGATAAAATTGCCCGCGCCGGGGTAATAATGGGCCTTGTCGTCCACCACGCACAAGGCGCTCACCGCGTCGTAGCCGGCCTGTTTGGCCTGGGTTTCGGTGAAGCCGGTGCGCCCGGCGTTCAGCCCCGGCAGCAGGCGCACCACGGCGGTGCCCAGACATCCGCCGTACACGGCCCGGCCGCCGGCGGCGTTCACCGCCAGCACCCGGGCGGACAGGTTGGCGGTGGAACCCATGGCCGAATACTGGCGCGCGCCGGACAGACGGTTTTTCACCAGGGCGCAGTCGCCGGCGGCATATACGTCGGGTACGCTGGCGGCCATGTGCTCGTCCACCAGAATGGCGCCCTTTTCCATTTGAATACCGCTGCCGGCCAAAAAAGCCGTGGCCGGGCGGATGCCAATGGCCAGCACCACCACATCGGCGGGCAGACGGCTGGCCCCGGCCACCACGGCCCGGGCCCGGTCCTGGCCCTCTACGGCGGCCAGGGGCGCGCCGGTGATCACCCGCATGCCGGCGGCTTTCAGCTGGCGGCGGGCGTAATCGGCCATTTCCGGGTCCAGCGCGCCGGGCATGATCTGCCCTGCGGCATCCACCACGGTGACGGACAGCCCCAGGCTGTGCAGGGCCTCGGCGGCCTCCAGGCCAATGAACCCGCCGCCAACCACCACGGCGGTGCGGCAGGCATTGTCAGCCACGTATGCCTTCAGGCCGATGGCGTCGTCAGGCGTGCGCAGGGTGAACACGCCGGGCAGGTCCGTGCCGGGTACGTCGGGTACAAAGGGGGCTGCACCGGTAGCGATCACCAGCTTGTCGTAGTGCTCGGTGTACACCGCCCCGCCCCGCAGGGCGGTGACGGTTTTGGCGGCAAAGTCTACGCCGGTCACCTCGCAGTCCGTCACCACCTGGGCGCCGGTCAGGCCGGTGTAGGCTTCCGGGGTGTTTACAATCAGCCCCTCGCGGCCGGGGATCATGCCGCTGACGTAGTAGGGCAGGCCGCAGCCCGCATACGAGATGTCCGTGCCTTTGGTGAGGATCTTCACCTGGGCCGAGCGGTCCTGCCGTTTGAGCTTGGCGGCCGCTTTGGTGCCGGCGGCCACGCCGCCGATGACGATGATGTTCATGTCCATTCCTCCAGTGATATGCAACGAAGCCTGCCGGCACGCGGTGTGCGCGCCTTCTGTCTTGAAAATTATACCACACCTGATATAATAAAAGAAAGTTTTTATTTCTTTACTTATGATAAATTTTTTGAATGGAGGTGCCGCCTGTGGTAGATTACCGCATCCGCACGTTTTTGACGCTGTATGAGGTGATGAACTACCGCCGGGCAGCCGAGCGCCTGCAGATGAGCCAGCCTGCGGTGACCCAGCAGATGCATGCGCTGGAGAGGGAATACGGCTGCCGGCTGTTTGTGTACGACGGCCGGCGGCTGCACCGCACCCCCCAGGCAGACCGTCTGGCCGAATATGCCCGGGTGGCTGTGTACAACGATCAGCGCATGCGCCGGGAGCTGACGCGCCCGGCGGTAAAAGCGGTACGCTTGGGGGCTACAAAGACCATCGGGGAATTCGTGGTGGCCGGGGACTTGTGCCGCTTTTTGCGCCGGGCCGACCGCACGCTGGAGGTAACGGTGGACAACACTGCTACGCTGCTGGCCATGCTGGAAGCGGAGCGGCTGGATTTCGCGTTGGTGGAGGGCGCTTTTGACAAAAGCCGCTATGCCTGGCGCGCTTATGCCAAAGCGCCCTTTGTAGGCATGTGCCAGCGCAGCCATCCCTTTGCCGGGCGCACCGTGCGCTGCGGCCAGCTGGCAGATCAAAGCGTGATCCTGCGGGAAGAGGGGTCGGGCACCCGGGCTATTTTTGAAAACGCTCTGCGGGAGGCGGGCTGCAGCCTTGAAAACCTGGGCCGTGTGATCTGCGTCAGCGATTTTTCCCTGATTGTGCGCATGGTGGGGGAGAATCTGGGCGTCTCTTTTGCGTATTCGGCAGTATGCGCCGGCCGCCGGGACATTGCGACTTTCCGCCTGGAAGGCCTGCGGGAGACCGGGGAGTTCAATTTTGTTTACCTGAAAGGCACCGATGTGAGCGACCTGATCCGGGAGGTATTCGGGCTCCCGGGGGAAGCGGCGGGCGCGGTTATGTCCCTGGACGCCCCGTGGCCGGGCGGTTAAAATGCAAAGCGGCAAAAAAAGAGGGGACAGCCATCCCCTCTTTTTTCTGTCCTGCGGAAAACGCCTGTGCGGCGGGCCGCTCAATATTTTTCCACAATCGCCTGCATGGCATCCCACTGGGCCTCCATGTCCGAAACCAGTTTGAACTGGGTACGGCAGCGGTCCAGGTTCTGGCCGTCACGGTGCACGGCGAAGTAATGGTCGCCCTCCAAATAATCCGTCAAAAAGCGCATGCCGCACTCCAGAGTCATCAGTTTGGCACCCCAGGGAAGATATGCCTTTTCCTCCCGGGTCAGGGTGCCGGCAGCGCCTTCCAAAAAGCCTTTGGTGTACACCTCGAACAGGCCGATGTCGAAATTGACTTTGGCAAGGTCCCGTTCGTCTTCAGCGCTGTGGTTGGCGCCGAAACGGATGGAATCGCCGAAATCGTTGCAGGCCAGGCCCGGCATCACAGTGTCCAGGTCAATGACGCACAGTCCTTCACCGGTGGCCTTGTCGATCAGCACATTGTTCAGCTTGGTGTCGTTGTGGGTGACGCGCAGGGGGATTCGGCCCTCCCGCAGGGCCTGCAGGCATACGCTGCAGTCCGCCTGGCGGGTTTGGGCGAAGGCGATCTCCGCTTCTACGCCTTTGGCGCGGCCCATCACGTCCGCCTGTACAGCTTTCATCAGGTTGGCGTAGCGGTTTTCCGTGTCGTGGAACTTCTCAATGGTTTCGTACAGCGTGTGAGCGGGATAGTCCTTCAGCATCCGCTGGAACTTACCGAAGGCCTTGGCTGATGCGGCAAACAGCGCCGGCGTTTCGGCGGCCTGCAGGCAAACAGTGCCCTCAATGAAGGGATAAACCCGCCAGGCGCCCTGCTGGGAATCGGTGAACCAGGTGGCGCCGGTTCTGGTGCGCAGCACGGTCATGGTTTCGCGGGCGGCGTCCCCGCCCGCGGCGGCGATTTCGCTGCGCAAATAGTCGGTAACGCCTACGATGTTGGCCATCAGCTGGTCGGGATGCTTGAAAGCTGCGGCGCTCATGCGCTGCAGGATATAGCGGGCGCAGCCGCCGTCCTCCGTCTGCACATATACGCAGAAGGTGTCGTTGATATGTCCTTTGCCGTAGCGCACGGCACCCACGATCTGGCCGCCGAAGTTCCAGGCGGCCAGGGCCTCATTCAGTCTGTTTTCAGCGGGCTCTGCCATGGCTCACACCTCCCACAGATTGTCCGGATACAGCCCGGCGGCAGTTTTTTCGGCGATGGCCGCCACGACCACGGGCTTATCCTCCTTGTACGTTACGCCATACCACTTGTCGTGGCTTTTCAGCACCTGTACGGTGGCTTTGCCCTCGGCGATCAGCGCGCTCACCACGCTGGGCAGGAAATACTCGCCCTTCAGGGGGTTGGTTTTCATCACATTGTCCAGAAAAGCAGGGAAACGCGCGCCCACTTCGTCCACAAAGCTGGGGGTAAAGCCCCACAGGTTCATGCTTACCACGCTGTTGGGGGCAAGGTCGGTCCAGGTGGCGCCGTCATCCTCGGTGAAATGGATGCCGCCCGCGTAGGTGCCGATCTTGGTGCGTTCGGTAACGCTGGCCAGGGTGCCGTCGGCGTTTTCCACGCACACGCCCCGGGCTACGGTGCCGTGTTCGGTCACGGTGTTCTGCAGCAGGTAGCCCACCATGGCGTAGCGGTATTGCCCGTCGTCGGCATGGGTGGACAGATAGCCGTAAATCTCCCGGAAGGCTTCGGGGCCGTAGTAATCGTCGGCATTGATCACCGCGAAAGGCGCGTCAATCACGTCCCGGGCAGCGTAGACGGCGTGGCTGGTGCCCCAGGGCTTGGTGCGGCCTTCAGGCACGGTATAGCCGGCGGGCAGGTCCTCCAGCTGCTGGTAGGCGTAGCGCACATCCATGATGTTCGACAGCCGGTCGCCGATGGCGGCCTTGAAGTCGGCCTCGATCTCGCGCTTGATAATGAACACCACGGTCTCAAAGCCCGCGCGGCGGGCGTCGAAGATGGAATAATCGATGATCAGCTGGCCGTGGCTGCCCACCGGGTCGATCTGTTTGAGCCCGCCGTAGCGGCTGCCCATGCCTGCGGCCATCACCACAAGGATCGGTTTTTTCATAGGGGTTGCCCTCCTTTTGTAATCGTTCAGCGCCAGGGCTCTCAGCCCTTGTAGCCGTCGGGGTTCATGCTCTGCCATTTGTAGCTGGAGGCACACATCTCCTCGATGCCGTACTGGGCTTTCCAGCCCAGTTCCCGCAGGGCTTTGCCCGGGTCGGCATAGCATTCGGCGATATCGCCGGGCCGGCGCGGGTCGATCACATAGGGGATCTCGTGCCCGCAGGCCTTGGAATAAGCGCGGATCACATCCAGCACGCTGTAGCCGTGGCCGGTGCCCAGGTTGCAGACGAACAGGCCGGGCTTTTCAGCCTCCAGCTTGCGGATGGCGGCTACATGGCCCCGGGCCAGGTCCACCACATGGATGTAATCCCGTACGCCGGTGCCGTCGGGGGTGGGATAATCGTTGCCGAACACGTGGACCTTTTCCAGTTTGCCCACGGCGACTTTGGCGATATAGGGCACCAGGTTATTGGGAATGCCGTTGGGATCTTCGCCGATCAGGCCGCTTTCGTGGGCGCCGATGGGGTTGAAATAGCGCAGCAGGGCCACGTTCAGGGCGGGATCGGCGGCACAGCAGTCGGTGAGGATGCGCTCATTCATCACCTTGGTGGTGCCGTAGGGGTTGGTGGTGGCGCCGGTGGGCATATCTTCGGTGATGGGCACCTGCGCCGGGTCCCCGTACACGGTGGCGGAAGAGGAGAACACGAAGTTCTTGCATCCGTACCGGCGCATCACATCCAGGATGGTGAGGGTAGAGGTGAGATTGTTGGAATAGTACTCGATGGGCTTGGAAACGCTTTCCCCCACGGCCTTATAGGCGGCGAACTGGATCACGGCGTCGATGTCGGTGTTTTCCCGGAAAATTTTCTCCACCGCATCTTTGTCTGTCACATCGGCTTCCACGAAGCGGAAGTCCTTGCCGGTGATCTGCCGGACACGTTCCAGCGCCTTGGGGCTGGAATTGTAAAAATTGTCGGCCACTACAATGTCGTAGCCGGCGTTCAAAAGCTCTACGCAGGTATGGCTGCCGATATAGCCGGCACCGCCGCTGACCAAAATTGCCATAAAAAACAGCTTCCTTTCTGTGAAAATCGTGAAAAATAACCAGACTTCCTTGTCTTTATTGTAGTAGCGCGGGGCGTGTTAGGAAATAGATTTTTGCAGACAATATTTGCACAATTATATCCAAATGCCTGAATCCAACAAAATGCGGACGATTGGATAAAATTGCCCGCAAAAAAACGGTCAGTCGTCGCCGCCGGGTGCCTTCCCGGACAGTCCCTTGATGCTGGAGGCGTATTCCGAAGGGGTCATGCCCGTCACCTTTTTGAAATGGCGGGAGAAGTAGTGGATGGAGGTATACCCCAGCATGGCGGCGATCTCGGTGAAATTGTGGCTGCCCTCTCGGATCTTCTCCTTGGCGGCTTCGATCTTCAGCCCGCCGAAGTACTCCATGGCGCCGCCGCCGGTTTTTTCCCGGAACATCTTCTGCAGATAGCTGCGGCCGATCAGGTTGTCCCGGCAGATGTCTGCCAGGGTCAGCTTGCGGGAGAGGTTGGCTTCCAGATATTTGGTCACGCGGTCGATGAATTCCTGCTGGCTGTGCTCGCGGATCAGGCTGGTGGGCTTTTCGTCCCCGGGGGCGGCCTTGCCGGCCCGGCGCACCAGACGCACCAGCAGCTGCTCCAGGCACAGGCCAATCAGCTCTTCGGCACCGAACGGGGCGTTTTCGCGGCGCACCAGCTGCAGGGTCTGCGGGTCGCCCAGAGGGGAGGAAAAGGCGGTGCCGGCCTCTTTCACCACGGTGGCCAGCAGGGCACGGGCGCTGTCGCCCAGATTTTCAACCCGGTTTTCAAAATATGCCATGGCCGGGCTTCGGCAGACAAATCCGATCACCACCAGGTTGGGTGCGGTGCCGCCGCAGGCGTGCAGGCTGTGAAATTCGCCGGGTTTGTGAAAGATCATCTGCCCCTTTTTCAGAATGTGCTCCGTCAGGTCTTCCGGCCCGGGGCCGGCCTGCACGGCCACCTGCCCTTTGTCCACATATAAAAATTCCCAAAAATCGTGGCTTTCGCCTTCGAAGGCATACGTGCTGGCATATTCAAAATAGTGCACGCTTACCACTTCGGCCACCTCAATGGGCCGCTGCAGGCGCAGGCTGCGGTATCCCATGGTGTTTCCTCCTCCTTTGCTAAAAGCCGGCGCAAAGCCGGCGCTTCACGTGCGCGGGCCGCCCGCCCGCGGGGCCGGCAGGGGCACAGCCCGGGCTGCCCGGTACTGCTTGCGGTATTCCAGCGGGCTTTGGTTCATCAGGCGCCGGAAGCTTTGACTGAAATAACTGGGTGAAGAAAAACCCAGCACCTGGGCGATGCGGGACAGGGACAAATCGGTGTTTTCCAGCAGGTACCGGCTTTCGCGGATGCGCCGCTCGATCAGGTAGTTGATGGGTGAAACACCGTATTCCTTGTTGAATACATGTACCAGGTAGTATTTGTTCATGTGCACCACCCCGGCCAGGGTGTCCAGGGTGATGCTTTCGGCAAAGTGCTCGTCAATATAGCGGCGCACCACGGCGCACTCTTTGTTGGTGCGCTTGACGGGGCTCATCTCCATGGTGAAGCGGGTATGGCGGCGCAGCTTCACCAGCAGCACGTCCAGCAGATGCTGGCACACCTGTTCCCACTGGGCGGGCTGTTCGCTGGCCTCCCGCAGCAGTGTGCGCAGAAAGAACACGATCTCGCTGCGGTTGTCCCGGTAGTTCAGCACCGCGAAGGACTCGCCGTTTTCGCCGAAGCGGAACTCCAGCCCGTCGACACCCAGCACGATGTACTCCAGCGGGTTGGCTGTCATACTGGATTCGGTGTGGCTGACGCCGGCATTGACGATCACAAGATCATCACTGCCCACGGGCAGGCTCCTGCCCTCCAGCATAAATTCGCCGATGCCCCGCACACAGTAAAACAGCTCGGTGCAGGCATGGGTGTGCAGCGTGCTGTGCCAATCCTCGCCGAACTGGGCCTCGGTGATATATAAAAGCCGCGCCCCCTCGCTGGAAAAGGGGGATTCCAGCTCGTACCGGCTGTTGCTCATGGTGCGCTCCTTTCCGGCAGTGCCGCTCGGTTTAGCGATATTGCGAATTTATTAGAGATGTTGAGCCACAAATGGGCTGTGCCGAGAAGAAAAGCTACTTTTCTAAAATAAGTCGATCTTATACTGCTATTATAAACGCTGAACTGACAGATTACAAGCGCAAGATTGCGGCGAAAAATGGCCTTTTGACATGTTGCATAGTTTTTCGGCGGAGAATTTGTCTACAATGTTCATAAAATGTGGGCCATGCCAAGGAATTTAATAATTGAATTGCACAAAAGAACAATATCCATAAAAAAGAGGACAACAAACCCATTGCGCCGGTACGGGAATCCGTCTATCCTATATTTGTGAGGTTTGAATCCCCGGCGGCCGGCACGGCCCCGCGGGAGGAGAGAGAAAACCCGCAGCAAATAGGAGGTTTATTATGAAAAAGGTTCTGAGCATGATTCTGGCGCTGGCCCTGGCCGCGTCTGCGCTGGCAGCCTGCGGCGGCAGCGCGTCGTCGTCCGCTCCGGCGTCCGCTGCCGGCAGCGAAGCCGGCTCCGCCCCGGCGTCCACCGCCGAGCCCACCGGCGATTACGCCGGCCAGACGCTGAAAGTGGCTGCCATTGAGACGGCCTACGGCGTGGAGATGTGGCAGCAGGTGGCCGATGCCTTCGAGGCCAAAACCGGCGCCACGGTGGAGCTGACTACCGATAAAAACCTGGAGGACGTGATCGACCCCCAGATGAAAGCCGGCAATTTTTATGATGTGGTCCATCTGGCGACCGGCCGTGAGAAGGCCCTGCCCGAGACCATGCTGAAGGAAAACGCCATCCTGGAAGTGACTGACGTTTTGGACATGAAGGTGCTGGGCGAGGATGTCACCGTGGGCGAGAAGATCATTCCCGGCTTCACCGGCAACCTGACCACCAACCCCTACGGCGATGAAAAAGTGTACATGATGCCCATGTTCTACGGGCCCTGCGGCCTGTTCTACAACAAGGCCAACTTTACCGAGGGCGGCGGCGAGCTGGAGCTGCCCGAGACCTGGGACGAGCTGTTTGCCCTGGCGGACCAGACCGACATCCCCCTGTTCACTTATCCCACCGCAGGTTATCTGGACGCTTTCACCTATGCCATGATCGCCGAGGTGGGCGGGCAGGACTTCTTCAACAAGGCCCTGCAGTATGACGAGGAGACCTGGAACAGCGCCGGGATCGACACGATGTTCGACATTCTGGGCCAGCTGGCTGCCAACACCAACCCTGCTACCCCCAGCTATGCCAACAACGACAACTTCACCAAGAACCAGCAGATGATCCTGGACAACGAGGCCCTGTTTATGCCCAACGGCAACTGGGTGATTGGCGAGATGGCTGACGCGCCCCGCGCCGACGGCTTCGAGTGGGGCTTCATGGCCCTGCCCGCTGTGGAAGAGGGCGGTGACCGCTACAGCTACACCTTCTTCGAGCAGAGCTGGATTCCTGCCGGCGCCGAGAACCCTGAGCTGGCCAAGCTGTTCCTGACCTTCCTGTACAGCGACGAGGCCGCCGATATCTTCGCCGAAGCGGGCGGCGCCGTGCAGCCCATCACCGGTATGACCGATAAGCTGAGCGCGGACAACCAGGTGTATTACAGCGTGTATGACAACGGCGCCAAGGCTGCCATCGGCACCTTTGCCACCACCGCTCCTGTGGAAGGCGTCAACCTCAAGGACGACCTGTGCTTCACCATGGACAGCGTGGTCAGCGGCACCAAAACCGTGGACGAGTGGAAAACCGCCGTGCGCACCACGGTGGACACCCTGCGCGGTGCACTGTAAGCTGCATCCATAGCGCGCCCGGCCGGCAGGCGTTCCGCCGCAAAGGCGCCCCGCCAGGCCCCGCGCCCCTTTGTACACGGATCTGCAACGGTAACCGCAGCGGCGGGCGGAGGGCCATTGAGCCCTTCCGCCCGCTGCTTTTTTCGCTAAGAATGGAGATGGAATCATGCAAAAAAATAAGGCGCGCAGCCGGTTTATCGTGGCCTGTGTGGCCCCGGCGTGCATCCTGGCATTTATCTTCATGGTGGTGCCAACGTTCAATGTGTTCCGCATGTCCCTGTTCCGGTGGGGAGGCTATTCTCCGAACCAGACCTTTGTGGGCCTGCAGAACTTCATCACGCTGTTCCAGGATGAAGACTTCTTCCGTTCATGCCGCAACAGCATCCTGCTGATCGTGCTGGTGACGGTGGTCACCCTCAGCTTTGCGCTGCTGTTCGCCTTCATCCTCACCCGGGAGAAAATCCGCGGGCAGAATTTGTTCCGCATCGTGTTCTATATTCCCAACATCCTGTCTGTGGTGGTTATCAGCGCTATCTTCAGCGCCATTTACGATTCCAACCGCGGCCTGCTGAACAGCATCCTCAGCCTGTTCCGCGGCGACGCCGACCCCATCTACTGGCTGGGCGACCAGAAGATCGTCATTTACAGCCTGGCCATCGCCATGGTGTGGCAGGCCATTGGCTACTACATGGTGATGTATATGGCCTCCATGTCGTCCATCCCCGAAAGCCTGTATGAGAGTGCCAACCTGGAGGGCGCTTCCCGCACCAGGCAGTTCTTCTCCATCACCCTGCCGCTGATCTGGACCAACATCCGCACCACCCTGACATTTTTCATCATTTCCAACATCAACATGAGCTTCCTGTTTGTGAAGGCGATGACCGGCGGCGGCCCGGACGGCTCCACGGAAGTGTTCCTCAGCTACATGTATTCCCAGGCGTACACCAATTCCACCTACGGCTACGGCATGGCCATCGGTGTAGTGGTGTTCAGCTTCTCCTTCGCGCTGTCGGCGCTGGTGAACTTTGTCACCAAGCGCGAGCCGCTGGAATTCTAAGAAAGGGGTGGCGTTATGAAACAAGACATCGTGGGCCACAAACAGGGCCTTGTCTCCAAAATCATCATCTATGTGCTGCTGATTGCGCTGCTCATCACCATTGTGGTGCCGGTGGCCTGGGTGTTTATGGCCTCCATCAAGGAGAACAGCGAGTTTTACGGTAATCCATTCGCACTGCCCCAGGGTGTGCACTGGCAGAACTTTGTGGACGCCTGGACCAAGGCGCGCATGGGCGATTACTTCTTTACTTCGGTAATGATCACCGCCATGGCGCTGGCCATTCTGCTGGTGGTGGCGCTGCCGGCGGCCTATGTGCTCAGCCGGTACAAATTCATCGGCAGCAAGTTCCTGAACACCTGCTTTATGGCGGGGCTGTTCATCAACGTCAGCTATATTGTGGTACCCATCTTCCTGATGTTCGTCTCCGGCGATAAGATCGTACGCAACCTCTTCGGAACCGGCTTCTTCTTGAACAACCCGTTTGTCGTGTCGGTGGTGCTGGCCTCCACCACGCTGCCGTTCACCATCTATCTGCTCAGCAGCTACCTGGCCACCTTGCCCAAGGACTATGAGGAGGCCGCCTATGTGGACGGTGCAGGCTACTTCACTACCATGGTGCGCATCATCCTGCCCATGGCAAAGCCCAGCATCGTCACCGTGATCCTGTTTGAGTTCCTGGCCTACTGGAACGAATACATCATCAGCCAAACCATGCTGACCGACCCCAACGGCGCGCGCACTTTGCCTGTGGGCCTGCTGAACCTGATGAAGGCCCAGAACGCCCGCGCAGAGTACGGCCAGATGTATGCCGGCATGGTGATGGTGATGGTGCCCACGCTGGTGCTGTACATGTGCGTGCAGAAAAAGCTGACCCAGGGCATGACACTGGGCGGCCTGAAAGGCTGAGGAGGGAATTGCCATGAATGAATACACCAAGGGAAAAGTGAAGGTGCTGGTGGGCGTGCTGGTGCTGCTGGTATGCCTTGCACTGGTGCTGGCCGGCCATGCCATCGGCAATTTCGGAGACCTGGCCACCGGCCTGAAAGGCCTGGCCGTACAGCTGGCGGGCCTGGCAGGGATTCTGGCGCTGCTGGGCGTTTACAACCACAGCCAGCAGTGATCCTGCAGACCGTTTCGGCGCAGCCCCGCTGTGCGGGGCACTGCGCCGCCTCCACCTGCCGGGGCGCCGCGCCGTGCGCTCGCCCCGGCCTTTTGCGGCCTGTGCCGCGGAAAGGATGCCTATGCCAAGGCCCAATATCGTTTTCTATTTTTCCGACCAGCAGCGCCACGATACCCTGGGCTGTTACGGCCAGCCGCTGGATGTGACGCCCAACCTGGACGCCCTGGCCCGGGAGGGCGTGCGCTTTGAAAACGCCTTTACCTGCCAGCCGGTGTGCGGCCCGGCCAGGGCCTGCCTGCAGACGGGCCGCTGGCCCACCCAGACGGGCTGCTTCATCAACGGCACCGCGCCGGATTTCTCAAGCCCGGATCTGCTGGCCAAGCTGTTTAACCGTGCCGGCTATGCCACGGCCTATGTGGGCAAGTGGCATCTGGCCACCGACAGCGCCGCCGGCATCAATTACGAGACGGCCCCCATTCCTGCCGAGCGCCGCGGCGGCTGGAAAGATTACTGGATGGCCTCCGACGTGCTGGAGTTCACCAGCCACGGCTACAACGGCTATGTGTACGACGGCAAGAACCGCCGGGTGGATTTTACCGGCTACCGGGCCGATTGCATCAACAACTATGCCGTGGATTTCCTCCACAGCCGGGTTGGCAACCCCCAGCCCTTCTTCCTGTTTGTCAGCCAGATCGAACCCCACCATCAGAACGACCGCCGGCGCTACGAGGGCCCCGACGGCAGCAAGGGGCGCTTTGGCGCCTTCACTCCGCCGGGAGATCTGGCCGCCTGCTCGGCCGCCTGTGCACCGGGACAGGACATCAGCAACTGGCGGGAGAATTATCCCGACTATCTGGGCTGTTGCCACAGCCTGGACGCCAATGTGGGGCGTCTGGTGGATACCCTGAAGGAACAGGGGATGTGGGAGAACACCATCCTCGTTTATACCTCCGACCACGGCAGCCATTTCCTCACCCGGGGGCGGGAGGCTGAGTACAAGCGCACCTGTCACGACGCATCCATCCACATCCCGCTCATCGCGGTGGGGCCCGGTTTTTCCGGGGGCAAAGTGGTGCGCCATGCCGTCAGCCTGATGGACCTGCCCGCCACGCTGCTGGACGCCGCAGGCATCCCGGTGCCGCCCAGCTACGCCGGGCGCAGCCTGCTGCCGTTGGCCCGGGACCCGGAGACGGACTGGGATGACGTGGCTTTTCTGCAGATCAGCGAGAGCCGGCCGGGGCGGGCCATCCGCACGCCGGATTACACTTACGCGGTGCGGGCCGAGGGCGATGGTTACCAGGTGGCCCAGGCGGACGTGTATTATGAGGAGTTCTTCTATGTGCTGGCCGACGACCCCTTCCAGCAGAACAACCTGGCGGCGGACCCTGCATGGGCCCCGGTACGCGCCCGGCTGGCCGAGACGCTGAAAGAAAAAATGGCCGCTGCCGGTGAGCCGGTGCCGCAGATCTGTCCGTGGCGGGCCTGGTGAGCCGCCGGCAGGCCGCAGGCGGGCTGCAGCCCAATGAAAACGAGGGAAAGGAACGTATTATGAGCGAACAGACAAAACGCACCGGGCGGGTTACCATCCCCACCGATCTGGACGTGGTGCCCCAGACCATCGATATCCTGCACAAATGGGGCGCCGACGCCATCCGGGACTGCGACGGCACCGAGTTCCCCGCCGCATTGACGAAGGTAGGCGCGAAGATCTATTCCACCTATTATACCACCCGCAAGGACAATGCCTGGGCCAAAGCGAACCCGGATGAAGTGCAGCAGTGCTACATCATGACGGGCTTTTACACCGCCACGTCCGACCGGCTGGAAATCCCTCTGATGAACGGCATCAGCCGGGAACTGATGGCCGTGAACACCCGGGATGACAAATACCGCTGGTGGGAGGTGATGGACCGCACTGCCGGCACGCCGCTGCCCGCCGGCCAGTGGAGCTACGAGGAAAGCACCGGCCGGGTGACGATCATCGGGGCCAAGCCCTACCACGATTACACCGTCAGCTTCCTGGCCTACCTTATCTGGGACCCGGTGCATATGTACAACGCCGTCACCAACGGCTGGACGGATTTTGAACACCAGATCACCTTCGACGTGCGCCAGCCCAAAACCCACAAGTTCACCATGGAGCGCCTGCGCAGGTTCTGCGCCGAACACCCCTATGTCAACGTGATCCGCTACACGACCTTTTTCCATCAGTTCACCCTGGTGTTCGATGAGCTGAAACGGGAAAAATATGTGGACTGGTACGGTTATTCCGCCTCCGTCAGCCCTTATATCCTGGAGCAGTTTGAGCGGGAGGTGGGCTACAAATTCCGCCCCGAGTACATTATTGACCAGGGTTATTACAACAACCAGTACCGTGTGCCCAGCAAAGAATACAAGGACTTCATGGCGTTCCAGCGCCGGGAAGTGGCAAAGCTTGCCAAAGAGATGGTGGACATCACCCACGAGTGCGGCAAAGAGGCCATGATGTTCCTGGGCGACCACTGGATCGGCACCGAGCCCTTCATGCCGGAATTTGCCTCTATCGGCCTGGATGCCGTGGTGGGCAGCGTGGGCAACGGCAGTACCCTGCGCCTGATCAGCGATATCCCCGGCGTCAAATATACCGAGGGGCGCTTTTTGCCCTACTTCTTCCCCGATGTGTTCCACGAAGGGGGAGACCCGGTAAAAGAAGCCAAAGAGAACTGGGTCACTGCCCGGCGGGCCATCCTGCGCAAGCCCATCGACCGTATCGGCTACGGCGGCTACCTGAAGCTGGCGCTGGAATTCCCGGATTTTGTGGACTACATCCAGAGCGTGTGCGAGGAATTCCGCGAGCTGTACGACAATATCAAAGGCACCACGCCTTACTGCATCAAAACCGTGGCCGTGCTGAACTGCTGGGGAAAAGCCCGCAGCTGGGGCTGCCATATGGTGCACCATGCGCTGTACCAGAAACAGAATTACAGTTACGCCGGCGTCATCGAGGCTCTGAGCGGCGCGCCCTTTGAGGTGAAATTCCTCAGCTTCGATGAAGTGAAAGCCGACCCCGGCCTGCTGGACGGTGTGGATGTGCTGATCAATGTGGGCGACGGCGATACCGCCCACACAGGCGGCGCCATTTGGGAGGATGCAGACGTCACGGCGACCATTCGGGGCTTTGTGCACCGGGGCGGGGGCTTCATCGGCGTGGGCGAGCCCTCCGGCCACCAGTACCAGGGCCATTACTTCCAGCTGGCCGGTGTGCTGGGTGTGGAGAAGGAGACGGGCTTTACCCTGAACTACGATAAGTATAACTGGGAGGCCCATCCCGACCACTTCATCTTGGCCGACACCACCCGCCCGGTGAATTTCGGCGAAGGCAAAAAGAATATCTATGCCTACGAGGGAACCGAGATCCTGGTGCAGCGCGATAAGGAAGTGCAGATGGCTGTGCATGAATTCGGCGCCGGCCGGGCCGTGTACATCAGCGGCCTGCCCTACAGCTTCGAGAACAGCCGCATTCTGTACCGCAGCATCCTGTGGAGTACCCACAGCGAGGAAGAACTGCACAAGTGGTTTTCGGCCAATTACAACGCGGAAGTGCATGCCTATGTGAAAAACGGCAAGTACTGCGTAGTGAACAACACCTACGAACCGCAGCACACCACCGTGTACACCGGCGACGGTGCCAGCTTCGAGCTGGACCTGGCGGCCAACGAGATCAAATGGTACGAGATCTGACCGCCGCTTGGCAAAGAACAGTGAAACGCGGAAAGCGCGGCCATCCTCCGGGGAGGACGGCCGCGCTTTTTTCTTCAGAAGGGCCGGCGGGCCGCGCCTGTTGGCGCCCGCGTTTGGGGGATACAGGGCCGCCGGATCAGCGTGCAGGAGCCGCGGCGGTTTTCGGGCGCACAGGCGTATTACCGGCGGCCATCCTCACCTTTCATGCCATCACCAGCGCCCGACCGGCCGCGGAGAGAGGTGCCTGAAGGGCCTTCCGCCCCGGCGGGGCGCCATCAGATGAAACCCAAAGAGCCCAGGGCGAAAATACCGATGAAGATGGTGGCAAAACTGAGAAGGGTGGTGGTGGTGACGGCAGCGCCGGTAAAGCGATAGTCGCTGCCCATTCCCATGGACATGGCATAAGCCGTGACGCCCGTCGGCGCACAGTGGGCCAGGAATACGGCGCCCACCTCGCTGCCGGAAAAACCCATCAGGACGGCGGGGATGACCATGATCACCGGCAGGATCACCAGCTTCAGCGCGCAGCATAGGGCCAGATGGCAGGTGAAGGCCCGGTCTCCCCGGGCGGCCATGCCCGCCTGGCCGCCGATGCTGATGAGTGCCAGGGGCGTGGCCAGGGCGCCCAGGTAGCCCACGGCGCTCATCACGGCGCCGGGCACGGGTACGGACAGCCAGCGGAACACCAGGCCCAGCACATTGCCCCAGATCAGGGGGTTGGTGACCACTTTTTTCACCAGGTCCAGCGGGTGCACTTTGGCGTCGCCGTCGGGGCTGAACAGGGTGAACACCACAATGCTGCACACGGTGAAGGTGGTGACCACCACCGGCACCAGCATGATGGTGGGCAGCGCGCCCCGGCTGCCGAACACCTGCACGGCCATGGTGCTGCCCAAAATGGCGAAATTGCTGCGGAAAGATGCCTGGATGAAAGCGCCGCAGCGCCGGCGGTCCGGGATGAAGCGGGGAGCGATGAGACACAGCGCCGTGCAGGCCAGCACGATGCTGACCACCGCATACACCAAAAGAAGAGGCCGCACTGCGGCGTCGGTGCCGGCGGTATAGCTGTCCTCAAACAGGGAAAAGGGCAGGCTGTAGGTATAGGCCAGCGTGTTGGCCTTTTTCACAAAGGCATCGTCGATGGCTCCTTTGCGCCGCAGAAAGGCCCCCAGGGCCACCAGCAGCAAAATCGGCCCCACGGCGTTGATGCTGAGCAAAAGGTTGTTCATGTTTTCCGCCCTTCTTCTCCTCCAAATTGGTTGCTGCGCTTATGATAGCACAAAGTGTCTGCCGCTGCAACAAAAGGGAACCGGGGCCGCCGGCGGGCCGCAAAGCCCTTTTGGGCAAGGCGGGCAAAAGGCAAAGCCCCCGCCGGCGGCAGGGGCTTTGCGGCAAAAACGGGCACGGCGCTCACAGCCGCACGATAACGGCGTCGCCCATGGCCCTGCAGCCTACACTGGCCGCGCCGGGGGCGGCCAGGTCGGCAGTGCGCACGCCTGCATTCAGCGCGGCGTTCACTGCGTTCTCAATGGCCTTGGCCTCCTCCTCCAGGCTGAAGCTGTAGCGCAGCATCATGGCCGCCGAGAGGATGGTGCCGATGGGGTTGGCCTTGTCCTGGCCGGCGATGTCCGGTGCCGAGCCGTGAATGGGCTCGTACAGGCCCCGGCTGCCCTCTCCCAGGGAGGAAGAGGGGATCATGCCGATGCTGCCGGTGATCATGCTGGCCTCGTCGGAGAGGATGTCGCCGAACATGTTCTCGGTGACGATCACATCGAACTGGCTGGGATCGCGCACAATCTGCATGGCGGCGTTGTCCACAAACATTTCGCTGAAGGCCACATCGGGGTAATCTTTTGCCAGTTCCTCCAGCACCCTGCGCCACAACCGGCTGGTGTCCAGCACGTTGGCCTTGTCCACGCAGCACAGCTTTTTGCGGCGCTTGCGGGCGGTCTCGAAACCGATGCGCCCGATACGGCGGATCTCGCCCTCGGAATAGGGCATGGTGTCCTCGGCGCGCACCTCGCCATCCACCGTCCGGGTGGTGTGCTGGCCGAAGTATACCCCGCCGATCAGCTCCCGCACCACGATGAAGTCGATGCCCTTATCCACGATGGACTGCTTGAGGGGGCTGGCATCGGCCAGCTGGGGCCACAGGCGGGCCGGGCGGCTGTTGGCGTACAGGCCCATGGCGCTGCGCAGGCGCAGCAGGCCTTTTTCCGGGCGCTTGTCCCCGGGCAGGCCCTCCCATTTGGGGCCGCCCACAGCCCCCAGCAGCACGCTGTCGGCTGCCAGGCAGGCGTCCAGCTGGCTTTGGGGCAGGGGGTCTCCGTATTGGTCGATGGCGCAGCCGCCCATGGCTACATCGGTATAGGTAAAGGTGTGGCCGTATTTGCGGCCGATGCGGTCCAGCACCCGCAGAGTCTGTTCCACAATTTCGGGGCCGATGCCGTCGCCCCGGATGACGGCGATGTGCTTTTCCATCAGGTGCGCCCCCTTACTTTGTCCGGCCCGCGCGGATGCTGGCCATCAGGCCGCCGGCGCGGATGATGTTCTGGATGAATTCCGGGAAGGGCTGGGCCTGGAAGGTGCGGCCCGTGGTGGTGTCGGTGATCAGGCCGGTGTCGAAATCCACAGCCACGGTATCCCCGGCGGTGATGGCGTCGGCGGCGTCGGGGCATTCCAGAATGGGCAGGCCGATGTTGATGGCGTTGCGGTAGAAAATGCGCGCAAAGCTTTTGGCGATGACGCAGGCCACGCCGCTGGTTTTGATCACCAGGGGCGCGTGCTCCCGGGAAGAGCCGCAGCCGAAGTTCCAGCCGCCCACCATGATGTCTCCGGGCTGCACGCACCTGACGAAATCGGGGTCGATATCCTCCATGCAGTGGGCCGCCAGCTCTTTGGCGTCCTGGCTGTTCAGGTAGCGGGCGGGGATGATCACATCCGTGTCCACGTTGTCGGGGTATTTGTGTACGGTTCCTTGGGCGTTCATGGGCTTACTCCTTTCCGGTTGTGCAGTAGGCGCGGGGGTCGGCAATTTCGCCGGCCAGGGCGCTGGCGGCGGCCACGGCGGGGCTGGCCAGGTACACCTCGCTGTCCACGTGGCCCATGCGGCCCACGAAGTTGCGGTTGGTGGTGGACACGCACCGCTCGCCGGCGGCCAGAATGCCCATATACCCGCCCAGACAGGGCCCGCAGGTGGGGGTAGAGACAATGCACCCGGCGTCGATGAAGGCCTCGGCCCAGCCCTTCTGCAGGCAGGCCTTGTACACGGCCATGGTACCGGGAATGATGATGCCCCGCACGCCGTCGGCGATGTGACGGCCTTTCAGAATTTCGTAGGCAGCCTGCATATCTTCCAGCCGGCCGTTGGTGCAGCTGCCGATGACCACCTGGTCGACGGCGATGTGCCGGGCCGCGGCGCCGCCGATGGTGTGGGTGTTCTCCGGCAGATGGGGGAAGGCCACCGTGGGCTCCAGGGCCGACAGGTCGATTTCGATCTCCTGCTCGTATTGGGCGTCCTCGTCGGCGGCGTACGCCGTCCAGGGGCGCTGGCTGCGGCCGGAAAGGTATGCCAGGGTGGTTTCATCCACCGGGAAGATGCCGTTCTTGGCGCCGGCCTCGATGGCCATGTTGCAGATGCACAGCCGGTCGTCCATGGAAAGGCTGGCAACGCCGGGGCCGGTGAACTCCAGGCTTTTGTACAGCGCGCCGTCCACACCGATGCGGCCGATGAGGTGCAGAATCACGTCCTTGCCGGACACCGGCCGGCGCAGGCTGCCGTGCAGCACCACGCGGATGGCGGCGGGCACTTTGAACCAGGCCGTGCCCGTGGCCATGCCGGCGGCCATATCGGTGCTGCCCACGCCGGTGGAGAAAGCCCCCAGGGCGCCGTAGGTGCAGGTGTGGCTGTCGGCGCCGATGATGCAGTCCCCGGCCGTCACGATGCCCTGCTCGGGCAGCAGGGCGTGTTCGATGCCCATGCGGCCTACGTCAAAGAAATGTTCAATGTCATACTTTTTGGCAAACATCCGGCACTGCTTGCTCTGCTGGGCGCTTTTGATGTCTTTGTTGGGCACGAAGTGGTCCAGTACGATATTGATGCGGGTGCGGTCGTACACGGAATCAAAGCCGGCCTTTTCAAACTCGTTGATGGCTACAGGTGTGGTGATATCGTTGCCCAGCACCACGTCCAGTTTGGCACTGATCAGCTGGCCGGGGGCCACGCTGTCCAGTCCGGCGTGGGCGGCCAGGATTTTCTGGGTCATGGTCATCGCCATGGGTGGTTCACTCCTCTCGGTTTTCCTGCGCTTTGCTGTTGATGGCGGATACAAGGGCCTTTACGCTGGCCACGATGATGTCGGTGTCGGTGCCCGCACCCCAGGTAACGGTGTTGTCGGCCCAGTGCAGGCCCACATAGGTGGCCGCCTGGCTGGTGGAGCCCCGCTCCAGGGCGTGCTCGGTGTAGGTTTCCACGGTGAAATCCATGCCGGTGGCGGCCTGGATGGCCTTGCTGACGGCGTCCAGGCGGCCGTTGCCCGCGGCGCTGCACTCCTTCGTATCGCTGCCGTGCTGCAGCGTCACCACGGCGTAGATGCCGTTTTTTTGGATGTAATGGGCTTCGGTGACCGCATAGGGGGCGGTTTTGTTCAG
The DNA here is from genome assembly GCA_944386555.1 of uncultured Ruthenibacterium sp. Lineage (GTDB taxonomy): Bacteria > Bacillota > Clostridia > Oscillospirales > Ruminococcaceae > Ruthenibacterium. The sequence goes on from CALXBN010000047.1 coordinate 25,094, forward strand.
ATAATGGGTCCGGAATACTTCGAATACCTCGGCGGCGGACAGCTCCTTATGGGCGTGGTCGGAAATGCTCTTGACGGTGTAGCCGAAGTGCTCGCGCATTTTGGGAGGCAGGTCGAAACCGTAGTTCTGCTCCAGCAGGTAGCCGATGCCGCCTTTGCCGCTCTGGCTGTTGATGCGGATGACATCGGCGTCGTAGGTGCGGTTGATGTCGTGGGGGTCCACGGGGATGTAGGGTACGGTCCACCGGTGCAGGCGGTGCTCGGCCCGCCACTTCATGCCCTTGGCAATGGCGTCCTGGTGGCTTCCGCTGAATGCTGCGAACACCAGCGCGCCGGCGTAGGGGCTGCGCTCGTATACGTGCATGCGGGTGCACCGCTCGTACACCTCCACCAGGCGGGGCATATCGCTGAAATCCAGCTTTGGGTCTACCCCGTGGGTGTACAGGTTCATGGCCAGGGTGATAATGTCTACATTGCCCGTGCGCTCGCCGTTGCCGAACAGCGTGCCCTCCACCCGGTCGGCCCCGGCCAGCAGGGCAAGCTCGGTGTCGGCTACGGCGCAGCCTCTGTCGTTGTGGGGGTGCACGCTCAGCACCACACTGTCGCGGTATTTCAAGTTATCGCGCATGTACTCGATCTGGTTGGCGTACACATGGCTCATGCTCATGGCTACGGTGACGGGCAGGTTGATGATCATGGGCTTTTCCGGGGTGGGCTGCATGATGTCCAGCACGGCGTTGCACACTTCCAGTGCGTACTCGGGCTCGGTGCCGGTGAAGCTCTCGGGGCTGTACTCGAAGCGGAAATTGCCCGGGTACTCCGCCGCCAGCTTTTTGACAAGGCGGGCGCCGTCGGTGGCGATCTTCTTGATCTCCTCCCTGCTTTTTTTGAACACCTGCTCGCGCTGGGCCACACTGGTGGAGTTGTAGAAGTGGATGACCGCGCTGGGCGCGCCGGCCACAGCCTCGAAGGTCTTGCGGATGATGTGGTCCCGGCACTGGGTCAGCACCTGCAGCGTTACGTCCGGGGGCACCAGGTCCCGCTCGATCAGCGCTCGCAGGAACTCGTATTCGGTCTCGCTGGCGGCGGGGAAGCCCACCTCGATCTCTTTGAACCCCACATCCACCAGCAGGCGGAAGAATTCCAGCTTCTCCTCCAGGCTCATGGGCACGATCAGCGCCTGGTTGCCGTCCCGCAGGTCCACGCTGCACCAGGCAGGGGCCTGTTCCACGTGGTCTTTGTGCACCCAGCGGTACTGCGCGTGCGGGGGCTGGTAATAACCGATGCCGTACTTGGTTGCGTCCATCATAGTTGTTTCCTCCTTGGTTTGGCTGGCGGCGGGGCGAAGGGGATGCAAAAGGCCCCCGTCTCCCGAAAGGCGATGCCTTTCAAGAGACGGGGGCCGGAACGTCCGATACACCCGCGGTACCACTCTTGTTGCCGTGCGCCGCACGGCCTCTCTGTATGGTCGGCGCTTTTCCCGGGGGAAAACTGCGAACCACCTCCCGGATAACGGTGGGATGCCGGCGGCGCCTACCTGCCCCGGGGGCCATCAGCGTGCTGCTCAGGGGCCAGTATCCAGAAGCCGCGGCGCTGCCTTCCACCAAAAGCGGCAGCTCTCTGGGGCCGCGGGGTTTCTGTTTTCTCCCCGTCTGTGCATTTTGCAAGAATATGGGTTTATTTTACTGAAATCCAGGCGGATTGTCAAGCGTTTTTTGCAAAAGAAGTTCCCCGTACACGCCGCACTCGGTGAGTACGGCGTCCATGGGTACATCCAGTGCGCCGGCGGGTACGGTGGGCCGCAACAGGGCAGCCCGGCACAGGGCCACCTTCACCGCTTCGGGGCGCAGGGCGGGCAGATACCGGTCGTAATATCCGGCGCCCCGGCCCAGGCGGGTCCCGTCGGCCCCGGCGGCCAGACAGGGGATCACTGCCAGGTCGATCTCCCCGGGGGCCAGGGCCGGGCCCGGTGCTTCGGCAATGCCGTAGGCGCCCGGCTGCAGGGCAGACAGGGCTTGCACCCGGCGGGCTTCCATCTGCCCGGGGCCGGTGCATGCGGGCAGGCACAGCATTTTGCCATCGGCCAGCACCCGGGTGAGGAAGGGGGTGATGTCCGGCTCGCAGCCCATAGGCGCGAAGGCCAGAACCACCCGGGCAGCCCGGTAGACAGACAGGGCTGCCAGCCGTGCAGCCATGGCCGCACCGGCGGCCTGCCGGCCCTCCAGGCCCTTCAGCTTGTTTCGGGCCCAGGTGCGGGCCGCGGCCTTTCGGGCGGCCAGTGCGGCGGGTGCAGAGCCCGCCGGGGCCGGGCCGCTCATCGCGCCGCCGGCCCGGGCATGGGCCAGGCGGGCAGCACGTCGGCCTCGGAGAAATCCTCCCGGTCCAGCGTCAGGTTGGGGTTGTAGAAGGGGTCGCGCAGCAGCCGGGCGCGGCCGTAACGGCTTTCCAGGCGCCGGCGTTCGCCCTCGAAGCGCTCTTTGGCCGGGCCCTTGGTATCCAGGCCCCGGCTCTTGCTCTCGTAATGGTACAGCTCGGCATAGGGCGTCCACAGAATCCGGTAGCCTGCATTGCCCACGGACAGGCAGAAATCCACGTCGTTGAAAGCTACGGCAAAGCCCTCGTCCATACCGCCCACGGCGTCGTACACCGCGCTTTTCACCATCAGGCAGGCGGCGGTAACGGCGGAAAAGTCCTGCACGGTGGCCAGGCGGAACATGTACCCCGAGGCGCCCCGGCGGGCGTACTTGTGGCTGTGGCCCGCAAAGCCTCCCAGGCCGGTAATGACACCCCCGTGCTGTACGGTGTCATCGGGGTAATACAGTTTGGCGCCCACAATGCCCACCCCTGGCTGGCTGCACAGGGCCAGCAGCTCGGTCATCCAGCCGTCGGTCAGCACCTCCACATCGTTGTTCAAAAGCAGCAGGTATTCGCCTTTTGCCTGGCGGCGGCCGAAATTGTTCACGGCGGAGAAGTTGAACGGCCCCTCGTAGGTGACCACCCGCACCGCCGGCCAGCGGGCCTGGGCCTCGCGGTAGTAGGCGAAGGTGGCCGGGTCGGCGGAATTGTTCTCCACCACGATCACCTCATAGCAGGGCCATCGGGTCTTTTCGGCGATGGAGCGCAGGGCCTTGTCCAGATCCTCGGCGTGGTCTTTATTGGGGATGATCACACTCACCAGAGGCTGGCCCTGGATCTCGTACGCCACCTTGTAGGTGGAGGGGAACAGCCCGTCCATCGCCCGGCCTTTTGCGCCGGTGCGCGCCAGATGGGCGTCGATGGCCCGCCGGGCTGCGGCGGCCACATAGGGCTTGGCGGCAGTGCCCACGCTGGTGGAGCCCGCGTGGGTGCGCCAGAAGTACAGCACCAGGGGTACATGCACCGGCGCTGCCCGCTCGCTGAGCTTCAAGAACAGGTCGTGGTCCTGGCTGCCGTCGCAGGCCGGGTCCAGCCCGCCCACGGCGTCGAACAGATCCTTTTTGAATACGGAAAGGTGGCAGATATAATTGCAGCAGTTCAGGTAATCGGGGGCGAAATCGGGCTTGAAGTGGCCCACGGACGCCCGGGCGGGGTCGGTCTCGAACAGGGCTTCGTCGCTGTACAGAAAACCCGCGCCGGTGCGGTGGGCGGCCTCCAGCATGTAGTATACCGCTGCGGGGCTCAGCACGTCGTCGTGGTCCGCCAGGGCCAGGTAAGTGCCCTCGGCCAGGGCGGCGGCGGCGTTGGTGTTGGCGCTGATGCCCCGGTTTTTCACCTTCACATAGCGCAGCTTGTCCCCCAGCCGCCCGCGCAGGTATTCTTCCACGCCGGCGTGGTCTTCGTCCGAGGCGTCGGCGGCGCATAGCTGCCAGTTGGGGCAGCTCTGGGCCAGCAGGCTGTCCGTCAGGGCCTTCAAAAAGGGCCGGGGCGTGTTGTAGAAGGGCACACAGATGGACAAAAGGGGCCAGGCGGCGGTGTCGGCCGCGGCCTGGGCGGCCAGCACGTCCCGGGGCGGCAGAAAGCGCCCCTTGCGGCTTTTCAGCCGCCGGCGCACAAAACCTGCCGTGCGGGCCCAGGTAGAGGAAAGGCCCTCTTCCCGGAGGGTATCCAGGAAGAAGGCGGCCAGCTCTTTTGCACGTTTCAGTTTGGGGTCCATGAAAAGCCTCCCCTCGGCGCGCCGGACGGCCCGGGCGCCTTATTTGTAGCCGTAGTTTTCGTACAGGGTGGTGAAGTGGGGGTTGTAATAGGGATCCCCGGCATCGATCAGGTCCCGGTACTTTTCCACAAAGCGGGCCTTCTCGGCTTCGTAGCGGGCCTGTTTCTCCCCGCCGGCGTGGGTGTCGTCCCCCCGGCTTTTGCTCTCGTAGTGGATGCCTGCGGCGAAAGGCGTCATCACGTTTAGATATCCTTGCCCGCGCAGGCGCAAACAGAAGTCCACATCATTGTAAGCTACGGCAAAGTTTTCCTCGTCCAGCCCGCCAAGGGCGTCGTACAGGCTCTTTTTCACCATCAGGCACGCGCCGGTGACGGCGCTCATGTTCTGGGCAGTGGCCAGGCGGTACATGTCCCCGGCGGAATCCCGGGGATGGCCTTTGTGATTGTGGCCCGCGCTGCCGCCCAGGCCCACGAACACACCGGCATGCTGTACGGTACCGTCGGGGTAGAACAGCTTGGCCCCCACGGCGCCCACGTCCGGGCGCTGGGAGTAGCTGACCATCTCCCGGATGAAATCCGGCGTTTCGAAGGCCACGTCGTTGTTCAAAAGCAGCAGGTGCCGGCCCCGGGCAAAGCGGGCGCCGAAGTTGTTGATGGCGGAAAAGTTGAACGGGCCCTCATACCGCACCAGCCGCAGGCCGGGCAGGTGCTCCTTGGCGGCGGCATAGAAGGCGGTGGTGGCCGGGTCGGCAGAGTTGTTTTCGATGACGATGACCTCCAGGTTGCTCCACCCGGCATTCTTATACAGGCCGGCCAGGCAGCGCTTGAGGTCCTCCACATGGTCTTTGTTGGGGATCAGAACGCTGACGGACTCCTCGGCCCGGGCCTCGTATATCGTGCGGTAGGCGCCGGGGCAGCCGTCGATGGGCTGTACCTGTCCCGCCAGGCCCAGGCGGCCCAGCTGGGCCTGCACGGCTTTGGCGCCGGCTTCGAGAGCATAGGGCTTGGCCTCCATGTTGCCGGCGGTGGAGCCCGCGTGCCGGCGCCAGTAATACAGCACCTTGGGCACATGGGCCACCTTGGCGGCGTGTTCGGTGAGGCGCAGGGTCAGGTCATAGTCCTGGGCGCCGTCAAAGGCCGGGTCTTCCCCGCCGCCTGCGCGGGCCAGCAGGTCCCGGCTGAACACCAGAAAATGGGTAATATAATTGCACCCCCGCAGAGTATCCGGTGAGAAATCGGGCTTGAAGTGATACTCTCCCAGATTTTTCAGTTTTTCGTCCAGCACGATCTCGTCCGAGTACACCACATCCGCGCCGTCATTGATGGCCTTCACCGCCTCGTACAGGGCGTTGGGGCTCAGCACATCGTCATGGTCCAGCAGGGCCAGGTAGTCGCCCTCGGCCTCAGCCAGGCCCACGTTGGTATTGGCGGAAATGCCCTCGTTTTTGGCGATGCGGCAGTATTTGATGCGGCTGTCACGCACGCGGGAGGCCGTTTTGCCCACGGCGGCGTAGGCGGGAGTGGAAGCGTCTACCAGCACCAGCTCCCAGTTTTTATAGCTCTGGGCCCGCACGCTGGCAATCATCTGTTTTAAGTATTTGATCGGGGTATTGTACAGGGGTACCACGATGCTGACCTTCGGCATCCGGGGAAATTCCTCCTGTGCCTGGGCCTTCAGCTCCCGGCGCAGGGGGATGTCCGCCCGAAAGCGCCAGCTCTCTCCTTTTCTCATCAGATCCACCCGATAACTCACCTCTCTTGCCAATGCCTGGGGCCCCCGCTGGCGCAGGCAGCGCCAGCCCCGCCTCAGCAGGCTGGCCCCATGGGCAGGGTTCATCACCCGCCGCAGGGCTTTGCCCACACTGTCCGCCTGGGGAGGCGGGGTGCAGGGCTGCGCCGGCCCGGGCTGTTCGGCGGCCCCTTCGGCCGGCGCCAGCAGCGCCGCGGCCCGGGCCAGGTCCTGCTCCGGCTGCGCGTCTGCAGGGCGGGCCTGCCCCGCGCTCATGTGCCGGCCTCCGTGCCCTGGTCCAGGGCTTTGTAGGCTTCGCATACTGTGCGCACATCGCCGGCCATGCGCACCCGGCCGCGCTCCAGCCAGGTAACTTTGTTGCACATGCGCTCCACCTGCTCGATGGAATGGCTTACCAGCAGCACGGTGGTGCCGCCGGCCATCAGCTCCTTCATGCGCTTTTCGCATTTCTCCTGAAACAGGAAATCCCCTACCGAGAGGATCTCGTCGGCGATGAGTACGTCGGGTTTGGTGATGGTGGCGATGGCGAAGGCAATGCGGCTGACCATACCGGAAGAATAATTCTTCAGCGGCACGTCCAGAAAGTCCCGCAGCTCGGAGAAATCCACGATCTCGTCGAATTTTTCGCTGATATATCGGGGCGTCAGGCCCAGTACGGTGCCGTTCAGGTAGATGTTTTCCCGGGCGGTCAGATCCATATCAAAGCCCGCGCCCAGTTCGATCAGCGGCGCGATGGACCCGCGCACCGTCACGCTGCCGGCGCTGGGTTTGTACACCCCGGCAATCACTTTCAGAAGGGTGGACTTGCCCGATCCGTTCAGCCCCACCAGGCCGTAGAAATCGCCTTTTTCCACCTCCAGGCTCACGTCCCGCAGGGCGTAGAATTCGTCGAACTGCAGCTTGCCCTTGACGGCGGCCAGCAGATATTCCTTCAGGCTCTCATGCTTTTCTTTGCTGAGGTTGAACCGCATGGAGACGTGGTTCACCTCGATCATTTTGCTGTTTTCCATGGTGCGCCCCCTCAAATATGCAGGATGAATTTGTCCTGCTGGCTGCGGAACACCACAAGGCCCACCGCCAGGGCCACCAGGGCGCAGGCGGCGCACACCCACAGGGTATTGAAGTCCAGCAGCTGGCCGTCCAGCACTGCCATGCGGAACCCTTTGATATACCAGTACAGCGGGTTGAAGCCGATGAACCGGCGCAGGATTTCGCCCGCGGCGCCGCCCATCTGCACGGGGTCGTAAAAAATAGCGGAAAAGTACATCAGTGCCGTGATGAATACGCCCCACAGGTGCATGATGTCCCGGAAGAACACCGTGGCCGCAGACAGGCACAGCCCCACGCCCAGGGTGAATACGAACAGCGTCAGCAGCGGATACAGCGCCAGCGGAATGGTGAGATGCACCGGCGCACCGGTAAACAGCATGACGATCACCAGGGCGATGAAGCTGAACACGCAGTTCACCAGGGAAAAACATACCTTCTCCAAAGGGAAGATGTACTTGGGGATATACACTTTTTTAATCAGGGGCGCGGCGGCCAGCACGCTGCTCATGGCGGTGGAGGTGCCCTCGTTGAAGAAATTGAACAGCAGCTGGCCGATGATCAGGTACACCGAAAAATTTTCGATGCCCGCACTGCGCATATCCAGAATGGTGGAGAACACCGCCACCATTACCACGTTCATCAAAAGGGGGTTCAGCACGCTCCACACCACGCCCAGCACGCTGCGCCGGTACTTCAGTTTGAAATCCCGGCTGATCAGGTTGTACAGCAGATAACGGTAGCGCCAGAAGTCCTTCAAATACGCTTTCAGCAGGCTCATGGGCTTACCACCTCTCGAAGAATTCGAAGGTCTGCTCTTTGAAGCCCGGGTGCACCTGGTCTTTCGCGGACAGCTGCACCGGTGCGTCCACAGCGGGCCACTGGATGCCGATATCCGCGTCGTCCCATTTTACGCCGCCCTCGCCGGCGGGATCATAAAAATCGGTGCATTTATAGGTGAACTCCGCCTCGTCGCTGAGGACCAGGAACCCGTGGGCAAAGCCCTGGGGAATATAGAACTGGCGCTTGTTCTCGGCCGAAAGCACCACGCCCTCCCATTTGCCGAAGGTAGGGCTGTGCGGCCGGCAGTCCACGGCCACGTCGAACACCTCGCCGCGCACCACGCGCACCAGTTTTCCCTGGGGATGCCGGGTTTGAAAGTGCAGGCCGCGCAGTACGCCTTTGGTACTTTTGGACTGGTTGTCCTGCACAAAGGGGCCGGGAATGCCGGCGGCGGCAAACTCCTGCTGGGAATAGGTCTCCATAAAATAGCCCCGGCTGTCGCCGAAGACAGTGGGCTCAATGATCATGACGCCAGGGATGCCGGTGGGGATGAAGGTGAATTTACCCATGTGAAACTTCCTTTAGCTGCATATTTTGCCGCCGCTCGCCGGCCGGCGGCGCATACGGACGGTATTTTAATTAGCATAGCATAAAGCGCGGCCCATTTCAACCCGGCCCCTGTGCCGCCGGGGACAAAAAAGGGCCGCCCGCCGGGCGCGCAAAACCCTCCGGCGGGCGGAAAATGGTTTGTCAGGCGGCTGCCGGTGCGCCGGATGCGGCGCTTTCGGCCGTGGCCCGGGCGGGTGCGCCGCTCAGGGCATCAGGTTCCTGCACGGTGCCGGCGGCAGGGGAACGGGCGTCCTGCTCCAGCCCCAGCAGGGGCGCGGGGTCGATATAAGCGCCTTCCCGTACGCATTCTACGTGCAGATGCCGTTCCAGGGCGCCTTCACAGGGTACCTGCCCCAGCAGGCCGATCACTTTGCCCTGTTCCACCTGCTGGCCTTCGTCCACATAAACGCTGTCCAGCCCGCACAGGCGCACCAGGGTGCCGTCGGCGGCCTGCAGTTCCACAACGCCGCCCCACAGCGGATCATCTTCGGCGGTGAAGGTGACGGCGGCAGCCATGGGCGCCGCCACGTTTTCATGCTGGGCGCCTGCGATGTCTACGCCGTTGTGGGTGCGCCAGTCTTCCAGCGTTTCATTGTACACCAGCTCGTCACCGCTGTAAGCCTGCAAGAACTGCCCAGTCATCGGCGAGACGTAAGAGGGCGTCTGCTGTGCGGCCGGTGCGTCGGATGCGGGCTGCCCGCCGCCAGAAGCCCCAGGCTGCGGCTGTGAGACAGCCGAGCTGGACCCAGCGGACGGCCGTGCGGCCGGCGCGGAGGATGAAGAGGAGGCGGCCGGTGCCGTTTCCTTCTCGGGCACGCCCTCTTGTGGGGTGTCTGCGGGTGTGTGCTCTTCGTTCCATGGTATGGTCTCCTCTCCGTCGATGGGTGCGGGCTGGGCGCTGTCGGTGCGCAGGTGCGTCATCATGCTGTCGATGGCCAGAAAGCTGGCCAGTGCCGCGCCGGCCACCACCAGCGTCAGGGCCAGGTAAAACCCCTTGCCTCTCCAGAATTTGGTGTTCCGTTGATTCATTGTGTACCTCCCTGCCGGGCGGGCCGGCCGTTTTGCTGCCCGCGGCGGGCGGGCTTTACCGGTAGTGTGGCCGCCGGCGGGCCGTTTATACATCCGTGCCGGCCCGCCGGCCGGGCCCGATGCTCGTGAACAGTTTGTAAAACCGCAGGCGATCCGACGCAAAACGGTTGCCTTTTTGCCGCCAAACAGATACAATAAAGATGATTGCGGGCCGCCGCCCGCCTGACAGCCGATTGGAAAGGAGTGGCACCTTTTGAACCTGCAGAGGTATCTTTCCGTTTCCGCCGAGGCGGACGCCGCCCTGCGGGCCGGCCGGCCTGTAGTGGCGCTGGATTCCACCAGTGCGGCCCACGATATGCCCCCCGGCCAGGGCCTGGCCCTGGCCCGGGCCAAAGAGGAGGCTGTGCGCGCCGCCGGTGCCGTGCCCGCCACTGTAGCCGTTCTGGACGGCGTGCTGCATATCGGCCTGCAGGATGACGAGCTGCGCCGGGTGTGCAGCGGCACGCTGTCGGGAAAGGCTTCCCGGCGGGAGGTGCCCGTACTGTTGGCCACCGGCGCCAGCGCTGCCGCCACAGCCAGCGCTGCCATGCTGGCTGCCGTTCTGGTGGGCATCCCGGTGTTCGCCGCCGCCGGCATCGGCGGCGTGCGCGGCGGCATGGATATCAGCGCGGATTTGCAGGAGCTGAGCCGCAGCAGCCTGGCAGTGGTGTGCGGCGGCCCCAAGCCGGGATGTGACGATGCCGCCACCCTGGAATATCTGGAGACCAAAGGCGTGCCGGTACTGGGCCTGGGCGGCGGGCAGCTGCCCAGGTTCTGGTGCGGGCCCGGGCCTTTGGCCACCGATGTGGCCGTGGACGATGAGGCCCAGGCCGCCCGTATTGCCCGCATCAAGTGGGATACCGGCCTGGCCGGCGGGGTGCTGCTGGCCTGCGGGCTGCCCCGGGGCCAGGCCCTGGACGCCGCCCTGGCTGCCGGCGCCTTGGCCGATGCCCGCGCCCTGGCCGATGCCCGGGGCGTGCGCGGCCATTCCCTGACGCCGTTTCTGATGGCCCATATCCTGGCGGGCCGCCCCGAAGCCCAGGCCGCCTATACGGCCCTGAGCTGCCGGTGCGCTGCCGCCGCCAGCCGCCTGGCCGCCGCCCTGTGCGGGCGGTGAGCCCGGCCATCATTACCCCAACGAGAGGAACCATCCTATGAGCAAGCAACGCAAACGCCGTACGGCCGCCCAGCGCCAGGCCGAACATCAGGAACTGCTGGCCCGCCGCGCCCAGCGCCTGGCGGAAGAAAAAGAAGCGGCCGAACCGGTTGAGCCGGTTGGACGGGAGGACCCTGCGCCGCCGGCGGACCCGGAACCGGAACCGGAGGAGCTGGTGCTGCCGCAGGAGCCCGCCGTCTGGCCCGCCGATGAGGAGGACGAGGCCGAGGCCCGGCGCGCCTATGAAGAGGGCCGGGCCTACCGCCGCCCGGCCCAGCCCAAATCGGCGCCTTCCGGCGAATTGCCCGACTGGCGCGCCGTCACCGAGGAGGTGAAGCGCAGCAAGGCCCGGCGCGAGGCCCAGGCCGCCCCCGGGCCGGTGCGGCGCACCCCCGAAGAAGAGGACCGCCAGGCCCGGGAGAGCGCTATGAGTGATATTGACCGTGCAGCTGCGGCTTTTGCCGGCCAGAGCGGGCGCGCGGCCCGGTCCCGCAAAGCCCGCCGGGGCAGCGGGGCACTGCGGGCCATGGCCATTCTGGCCGCCTGCCTGGCCGTGCTGTTCGCCGTGCTGTCGGGCACTTCCATTGTGCTTTACAATCGGTATAAACCGGATAGATTTATACAAAAAGTGATTGGATCTCTGGCTGACGGCGGCCAGGGGCTGGGGGCGCTGGCTGTTTCCGATGACCTGAACGCCCTGGACGCCGACACGCTGGCGCCGCTGACGGACTATTTTTCCGATGCCGGGGCGCGGGAAGCCCTGGCTGCCCAGCTGGCGGACCAGGTGATAGACCCCCAGCAGGCCGGTGAAGCCTTTCCTGCCCTGGGTGTGGAAAAGACGCCGGTGTTCCTGGGCTACTGCGAATACCGGCTGCGCATTGACGCCGTGGAGCTGGTGGTGACCTCCAGCGCACAGAACCTGCTGCTGAGCCTGAACGGGCAGCCCCGCACGGGCCAGCCCACTGCCGACGGCGTGCTGTATACAGGCCTGGTGCCCGGGCGCTACACCGCCCAGGTGACGGCCGCCGACGCCACCGGCCAGCAGGTGACGGGCCAGGAGACCACGCTGGATCTGTTTGACAGCGCTGCGCCCACGGCCTTCAGCGGCGCACTGCCCATGGGGGATCTCACCATCACCGGCTGTCCCAGCGATGAGGCAGTGATCGCTGTCAACGGCGTGGAAGTGGCCCAAAAACCCCAGGACGGCGTTGTGAAGCTGCAGCAGATTGCCCTGAACAGCACCATCAGCTTTACCTATACCCAGGAATGGGGCGCGGTGACCACCGGCAGCGTCACCTTCTCGGATGCCGCCGTCACGGACCTGGCCTTCGGCGGGATCGCCACCACCGGCGGCATCCCCGCCTCTGCGGATGTGGACCTGATGCTGGGCGCTTACTATGCCTCGTATCTGAATGCCCGCAACAGCAAGGACGCATCGCTGCTGACCGGGCTGACGGAGGACTGGCGCACGGCCTTGGGTGAACAGCTGGCGGCGGAAGAAGCCGGCGGCCGGGTGTATACCTACACCAACACCGTATGCCTGCCTGCTTCGCTGACGCTGCATACCGAAGGCGAAAAGCCGGCCTTCTGGGCGGCCGCCGCACTGGCCTATACCTACAGTGAGGGAAGCGCCACGGCGGTGCCCGGCGTCATGTACCAAGCGGTGGAATTCGTATACGAAAACGGCGGATGGCTGGTGAACCGGGCCGTCAATATCGACGAGGCATCTTTCAACGCGGGCAATACCAGTGCCCTGCAGGAAGCTGCACCGGCATCGGCCTCGTCTTCCGGCGCGTCCCCGGCGGCATAAGCCTTGCGGCTGCCCGCCCGGTGTGATATACTGGGCGGTATCTGCACGCCGCGCACCCCATTTGAACTGAACGATTGGAGGGTCTGATATGAAAGAAAACCATCCTGCGTCCCGCACTGCGGCTTTTGCCTACCGGGTGTTCCAAGGGGCGCTGATCGGTTTGGGCGCCGTGCTGCCGGGCATCTCCGGCGGCGTGCTGTGCGTCATTTTCGGAATCTATAAACCGGTGATGGAACTGCTGAGCAACCCCATCCGCCATTTCAAAACCCATGTGCCCCGCCTGATCCCGGTGATCATCGGCATGGGTATCGGTTTTTTGGGCGTGGCCAACGTGCTGGCCTTTCTGCTGGAACGCTACCCCGATCCCTCGGTCTGCGTATTTGTGGGCCTGATCGGCGGCATGCTGCCGTCGCTGTGGCGTGAAGCCGGCGAGCAGGGCCGCACCAAAGGTTCGTACATCGCGCTGGGCGTGGCCTTTGCCGCGCTGCTGGCGCTGCTGGGCGGGTTGAGTATGGCCAGCGTCACCATTGTGCCCAACTTCGGCTGGTACCTGTTCTGCGGCTTTTGTTTGGCCCTGAGCGTCATCGCCCCGGGCATGAGCTTTTCCACCCTGCTGATGCCCCTGGGCCTGTACACGCCGTTTATCGACGGCATCGGCCACTTTGATTTTTCGGTGCTGATCCCAGGCGGTATCGGTGCGCTGGTCACGGTGATTCTGTTTGCCAAAGCCGTGGACGCCCTGTTCAAGCGATTTTACTCCGTGGCCTTTCATGCCATCGTGGGCATTGTGGCCGCCGCCACCCTGGTGATCATCCCCTTCGGCAGTTTTGCCGCCTCTGCAGGCAGCTGCGTGGTGAATCTGGTGTGCCTGGCCGCAGGCGTGGCTGCTGCGCTGGCTTTGGACCGATTCAACAGCCGCTTCCCAAAAGAACTGTAAATGCTGCCCAGCTTCTGTTGCGCCCCTGCCGGTATCCGGCAGGGGCGCTTGTGCACGGCGGCGCCGGCATTGCGGCAAAGGAACGCACAATCTGGGCCAAAAAAATAGAGCCAATCTTGTATAAACTATATATTGACAGAAAACGCGGCGTGTTATACCATATATGGTAGATATCGCGCGCTGCCGGGCGCCCTGCCCGGCGGCGATCAATGTTGGGAGGTCATGTGAACATGAACGTACGCAAGCGCAGCGGCAAGGTGGTGCCCTTTGACGCGGGCTTTATCGCCCGGGCCGTTACCCTGGCCAGCGCCGCCGCCGGTGAACACGACGAAGAGGCTGTGGAGGCTGTTACCCGGTCCGTGACGGAAAAGCTGGAAGCCAGGGGCGGGGAGATCTGGGACATCGAGACCATCCAGGATACGGTGGAAGAGACCCTGCTGGAGGCAAAGCGTTACCAGACGGCCAAGGCCTATATCCGTTACCGGATGGAAAAAGAAAAAGAGCGCACCGGCGAGCCGGAAAAAGAGGGCTTGCTGAGCCGGGAATTTTTAAGCCCGTACAAGCACGCGCCCAACCCCATGGGCCAGCTGGGCGCCTTTGTGTACACCCGCACTTACGCCCGCTACCTGCCCCGTTTCGGCCGGCGCGAGTTCTGGTGGGAGACCGTGCGGCGGGCGGTAGAGTACAACTGCTCGCTGGCGCCCACGTCCCGGGAAGAAGCGGAAAAACTGTACGACAACATCTACCATATGCGCCAGTTTTTATCCGGCCGCACCCTGTGGGTGGGCGGCACCCCGGTGGCCGAGCAGTACCCCATGGCCAACTACAACTGCGCATTCACCGTCATCGACAGCTTTTCTGCCTATCACGACCTGTTCTACCTGCTGATGGTGGGCAGCGGCGTGGGCGTGCGGGTGTTGCAGGACGATGCCGACAAGCTGCCCCCCGTGCGCACGGACCTGGAGATCCTGCACAAGTCTTATGACCCGCGCCCCATGGCCGAGCGGCTGGAGTACACGGACCTGACCTTCAGCAAGGACACCGCCACGCTGACTATCGGCGATTCCAAAGAAGGCTGGGCCCAGGCGCTGAGCCATTACTTTGATCTGGTCACCAACCGGGAGTATCGGGGCGTCACCCGCCTGGTTGTGGTGTACGACTCCATCCGCCCGAAGGGCGAGCGGCTGCGCACCTTCGGCGGCACCGCCAGCGGCTATGGCAGCATGATGGCTATGATCGGCAAGATCCATAAGGTGATCACAGCCGCCGGAAGCCGGGAGGGCAGGGTATGGACACAGCTCAAGCCCATTGACCTGCTGGATATTGCCAATATCATCGGCGAGAACGTGGTCTCCGGCGGCGTGCGCCGCACCAGCGAGATCGGCCTGATCGACGCCGACGACACCACCTGCATCCAGGCCAAGAGCAATTTGTATCGCCAGGTGAACGGCCGGTGGGAGATCGATCAATCCATCGCCCACCGCCAGATGAGCAACAACTCTATCTATTACCGGGAAAAGCCCACCCGGGAGATGCTGCACTGGCATCTGCAGCAGATGCGCTATTCCGGCGAGCCGGGCTGGGTGAACCAGGAGGCCGGTGCCCGGCGGCGGCCCAACTTCAACGGCTGCAACCCCTGCGGCGAGATCCTGCTGGACAGCCACGGGCTGTGCAATTTGACCACCGTGAACGTGATGGCTTTTGTGAAGGACAGCACTTTGGATGAGCCCGCCCTGCTGGAGGCACAGAAACTGAGCGCCCGGGCCGGTTACCGCATGACCTGCCGGGAACTGGAGATGCACAGCTGGAACGCTGTGCAGCAGCGGGACCGGCTGATCGGCTGCTCGCTGACGGGCTGGCAGGATATGGTGAACGCCACTGGTATGGGCCGGGATGCCCAGGCCCAGCTGCTGGAACGGCTGCGGGACACCGCCCATCGGGCCGCCGCCAAGATCGCGGCACAGCTGGGCAGCCGTGAACCGCTGCTGGCCACCACCATCAAGCCTGAGGGTACGCTGTCGCTGCTGCCCACGGTGAGTAGCGGCGTACACTATTCCCATGCGCCCTACTACATCCGCCGGGTGCGCATTACTGCCGCCGACCCCTTGTGTAAAGTGTGCGAGGACCTGGGCTGGCCGGTGCTGCCCGAGGTGGGCCAGGACCCCGCCGATCCCACAACCAAAGTGGTGGAGTTCCCGGTGCAGGCTCCGGCCGGAAGGGTGAAGGCCGATGTCAGCGCTGTGGAGCAGCTGGAAAACTACAAGATGTTCATGACCCACTATGTGGATCACAACTGCTCCATCACCGTGCATGTGCGGGACGACGAATGGGACGATGTGGAGCAGTGGGTGTGGGACAACTGGGACGACACCGTGGCCCTGTCCTTCCTGAGCTACGACGACAGCTTCTACGAGCTGATGCCCTATGAAGCCATTGACGAAAACGAGTATGCGCGCCGCAAAGCGGCCATGCGCCCGTTCAACCCTTCGCTGCTGAGCCGGTACGAGCACGAGGAGACCGAGCTGGACATGGTAGACCCCGAGTGCGCCAGCGGCGCCTGCCCGGTGCGCTGAAGATGCGGCTTGCCTTGCAGAGGCCCGGGCTGCTGGACAAAAACAAAAAGGCGCGGCGATCTTCCGAAGCGATCGCCGCGCCTTTTGCGTTACAGATTTTCCGGCGGCACATTGGGCAGCGTTGCGTTGGACAGGCATTCCTGCGGCGGCCGCCCGACAATCAGGCGGCTCCCGTCGGAGTATCCCTCCTCCGAGCCGGCCAGCGCCTCGGCCAAATGGCTGCGCAGCAGCGCAGCCCGCTGCCTGCAGGCGGGGCTGTCTATGGCGTTGCAGGTTTCCCCGGGGTCTGTTTCCAGGTCAAAATACTGTTCCTCCCCGGTCTGGGAAAACCAGATGTACTTGTCCCGCCGGGTGACGATGAATTGGCTGGAGCGGTTTTGGAAACGGAACACATGCTCGCCGTGCAGCCAGGTGCGCTGCGGGGCGCCCAGCAGGTTTTCACCGTCCAGGTGCGGTGGAACAGGCGCGCCGGCCAGTGAAAGCACCGTCGGCATGATATCCTGCAGGGAAGCCAAAGCGTCGCTGGTGCGCCCCGGCCGGCCGATGTACTGCTGGGGGCCGGCAATCAGCAGCGGGATATGGATGCTGCCTTGATAGGGCAGGGATTTGTGGCACCAGCAGTGGTCGCTGAGCATTTCACCGTGGTCGCTGACAAACAGGATGACGGTATTGTCCCGCAGGCCGTGCTCCACCAGGGACATCCAGATCCGCCCGATCTGATGATCCAGATGCGTGATGCACGCGTAATAGCCGATCTGCTGCTGGCGGATCAGCTCCGGATCCTCCGGCCCGGTGGGGGAATTGTAGGCCGGCCCAAAGGTATGGCGCCAGTCTGGACGGTCCCAGTCGCCTTCCAGGGGCTTTCGCAGCGGCCGGCCGCGGTAGAGGTCGAAATAGCAGGCGGGCGCGTCATAGGGCGCATGGGGGCGCACAAAGCTGGCCATGAGGAAAAAGGGCTTGCGCGGGTCGCGCCGGCGCAGGAAATCAATGCAGCGTGAGGCAACCCAGTTGGTGGGATGCAGTGGCTCCTCATAGGGCCAGGGCCGCGCAATCCAGCTGTTGCACTCCACACCGGAGTCCGTCACGTCGCAGGCGATGCCCTTTTCGTTTTTCAGCCAGTAGAAATAGTCGTCGGAGACCTGCTGGTTCTCGCTGTAATCCACACCGGGAAACCGCCCGTAATGCAGGTAGCCGTCATGCAGCTCCACGCTGCAGAAGCCCATGCTGCTGCGGGAGGGATAAACGTGCATCTTTCCCGCGCAGTGGGTCTGATATCCCTGGCGCGTCAGCTCGCCGGCCATGGTGCAACCGTAGTTCCAGGGCACGCAGTCCTGGTATCCCACACGGCCGGCATGGCGCGGGGACAGCCCGGTGTGCAGAACGGCGCGGGCGGGCACACAGCTGGGGCAGGGAGAATAGGCATGAGGAAAGCGGACGCCCATCTGCGCCAGCGAGTCCAGATAAGGCGTTTTTACATCCGGATGCCCGGCGTTCCCCATGCAGTCTCCCCGCATCTCGTCGGTGACGATCAAAAGGATATTCGGACGCTCATTCACAGCCGGTCAGCTCCTTTCCGGCCGGCGCACCGGACAGTACGCCGGCACGCCAGGCAAAAAATCGGTTCAAGGCGGTATCCCAAAATGTCCAGTCGTGGCCGCCGTCCCACTCTTCATAGGTGTGGGACACACCGGTGCGCCCCAGGTACGCGTGGAAGCTGCGGTTCATTTCCAGCACCAGTGGATCCTGGGCGCCGCAGGCCAGATAGATGGGCGGCAGGCGCACCCCGTCTCCCGGTACCAGGGAGCGGGTGCCGGCCAGAACGGCCCCGGCGGCTTTGGCGCCTTTGCGCCGGACGATTTCCTGCGGGTCCACCGCGCCGGAGAAACTGCCTGCGGCGGCGTAGCGCGCCGGGTAATGCAGGGCCAGGTGCAGTGCGGCGAATCCGCCCATGGACAGCCCTGCCACCGAATAGCATGCGGCGGAACAGTCGATGGGAAGCACGCTGGACAGGAAGGCGGGCAATTCTTCGGAGAGATATTGCTGAAAGGACAAATCGAACCCCAGGTCCAGCCCGTAGCTGTTCAGCAGGGCGGGCATCACCACGGCTGTCTGATACTTGGCCGCATACAGCTCCGCAAGGGAGCTGCGCAGCCAGGAACCCTCGTTGCCCTGCATGCCGTGCAAAAGCAGCAGGGCGGGCCACCGGCGGCCGCAGCGTGCCGCATAAACCCGGCCGGCTCCCTGCGCGGCCAGTTCTTCGGGCGTGGGGGCGGGCAGCAGCACGTTGACGGGCACAGCACCGCCCAAAGTGTGCGCGTAAAACTCCAGATGGATCAGATGCATAAGCGCACCTCCTGCCGCAGCCGTTCCGCCAGGCGCAGGCCGCATTCCAGCGCGCTGCTGCGCAGCGGCTGCACACGGGAAAAACCTGCCTGTTCCAGCGCCCGGGTCAGCGGGACGGCCAGCGCGTCGGTCTCGGTGAGAAGGCTGCCCCAGAGCAGGACAGGCGGACGGGACAGCCCCGCCCGATCCGCGGCGGCCCGGGCGCTTTGGGCCAGCGCCCGGGCGTGGCGGCCCAAAATGCACACCGCCGGGCCTTCCCCGGCCTGCGCTGCCTGGCAGACAAGCGGCGCCAGCGCACCCAGACGGTGCTTTTGCGCCAAAAACCGGCGGGCAAAAGCTTCGGCCTGCGCGCCGCTGTGAAGGCCCAATTGTTTTTGCAGAAGCCCGGCCAGTACAGGGGCATTCTCGGCACCGTCCCAGAAGCGGGCTGCGCAGGCCAGGCCGTCCAGTGCCAGGCGGCAGGCGCTGCCCTCATCGCTGGTCAGGAATCCCCAGCCGCCGCAGCGGGCGATGCGCCCGTCCGCGCCGCGGGCCAATACGATGGAACCGGTGCCGCAGGCGATCAGGACCGACGGCTCGGCCTGCTCCGCCAGCGGCAGCTCGCAGTCGTTCCATACGTGTACGGATTGTGCGGGGAAACCCAGGCGGCACAGGATGCGCCTGTACAGCCGGCGCCCTTTTTCGCTGTCCACGCCGGCAGCGCCGCAGCACAGCGCGGCGCACATGTGCGGGGACAGGCCAAGTGTGCCCAGCCCCAGCCTCAGCAGAGCACGGCATCGCAGGAATGTGTCCCGCAGGCCGTTCTGCGCCAGTGTAAAGCCGGGTGCATGAAAAAAGCGCACAGGCTGCCCCTGGGGCTGGACGGCCAGGCGGGCGTGGGTGCCGCCGATGTCCAGCGCGGCGGTAAAAGACGGGGCGCTCATCGTCCGGCCTCCCCGGCATTCAGTTTGGTGTGCAGGGCGGCGTAGAAATCAGGATAACGGGGCCGGTCGCACTCGATGCCCTTATCGGCCGAGACGACCGCACTGAGGATCTGGAAGACAGGCAGCACTTCGTAAGGCAGGCCGGCCGGGCTGCCGCAGCAGCGCACGGCAAGGCGCCCCGGCGTCAGGCCGGGCTGCGGGGAGGCGCAGTCGATGCACAGGCAGGATGCGCCCCGCCCGGAACAGTAGCGGATCAGCTGCTCCATCCGGCTGCGGCCGGGGCCGGCACCCAGCAGGAACAGATACACTGCCCCGGGGTTGATGATATTCTGGCCGCCGTGGAGGAATTCTTCCAGTTCCCAGGCGGAGGCCGGAACATAGAGGGTCTCCAGCAGCTTGAGCGCGCCCTCTTCCGCCAGAGGAAGGGCCGGCCCCTCGGCAATGAGCGTCAGGCAGGCGGCCTTTGCCAGTGTTTCGGTGCACTGCCCGGCCCAGGCCCGGCACAGCGGAAGGTTTTCGGCGGCCGCCTCGAAGGCCGGCGCCAGTGCCCGGGCCTCTTCGGCAGGCACATGCGCGCCCAGCAGGGCGCATGCCGTCAGCCACAGCACCAGGATGGTGGTGGTGACGCCTTTGGTTTTGGGCCCGACATGCTCCTCGCCGCAGGGGATCAGTACGTGGCCGTCTGCGCATTGGGCCAGCGGCGACTGCGCATCGGCTGTAAAGGCCCATACCGTTGCGCCGCGCCTGCGCAGCGCCGCCGCCGCGTGCTGGGTTGAGGTGCTTTGGCCGGTTTGGGAGACCAGCCAGTAAACCGTGCCGGGAGCGGCTTCTTCCAACGGGCCCAGGCGTGTGGGCACAGCAGAGAAAAACTCCGTGCCGCAGCGCGGGGGGATCAGGCAGCACAGCGCGCGGCATGCATAGTGGGAACTGCCGGAGCCGACCAGGACGACGCGGCGAACCGGGTGCCCGCCGTTCATTGCCGCCGCTGCGGCATAGGCGGCTTCCGGCAGCAGGCGGGCCGCCTGCCGCCAGACTGCGGGCTGGCTTTCAATGTAAGACATCATCTGTTGGGACATGGCCGGTGCTCCTTTCTTTTTCCCGTAACAGGACAGCTTGTACATCGGCCGGCAAAACGCCGGTGCAGGGCTGTGCACCGCGCATCGCGCGGACAATGGCGTGCACCGCCGGCGGGGTGTAGTCGTAGGCGAACAGCTGCGCCGCAGCCGTATCGTACCAGCGGGCGTCATAGGGCGTCCGCAGCGCAATGGCGCATACGGGCGGGCCGGCTGCCTGCACGGCCCGCAGCAGCGCCTGCTGGCCGGGGTCGGTATGGAGATTGTAGGTGGCGATCAGGATCTTTTCAAAGGGCCCGCGCCCCAGCTGTGCCAGTGCGCGGGGAAGATCCTCTTCGGCGAGGGGATAAGGATATTCCGTGCACACGGCGTGCGGGAACGCCGCCTGTACCGCTTCGCACAGCCCGTGCGCACGGTTCAGCTCGTCGGCCTGGGTGGAGGCGGCGGGAGGCGGCGCCAGCAGGAGGAAGCGTTCATCAGGCCGGCAGCGCAGCAGATCGGGGTCGCCGGAAAGCGTCAAGGCGCGCTGGCAGATGTCCTGTGCCAGCGTGCGGTTGCGGGCAAACAGCGGATCGGCCTGGGGAGACGGGCAGGCGGTGGGCAGCACAAGCCGGGCTTTGAACGCGGCGATGCGCCCCAGGGCCTCTTCCACACGGGCGCGGGGGATGACGCCATCGCAGATGGCCTGTGCCAGCGCGTGGGCGCAGGCATCCTGCACCTGTTCGGTATGGCAGATCAAAAGCAGGTCCACACCCGCCTGTACGGCGCGCACACAGGCCTGCGGCGCGGGTACACGGCGGCACAGTGCCTGCATTTCCATGCAGTCGCTGATGATCAGCCCCCGGAATCCCAGCTGCCGGCGCAGGAAAGTACCCAAAAGGATGGGGGACAGCGTCCCCGGACAGTTTTCGACGCCCGTGTATACTTCGTGGCTGGTCATGACGGCGTGGACGCCGGCCTCCACGGCAGCGCGCACGGGCGCCATCTCCCAGGCGGCCAGCTGCGCCGGCGAACGGCTGTTTTGCCCCAATGCCAGGTGCAGGTCCACCCGGCTGCCGCCAATGCTGGGGAAATGTTTGGCCGTGGCGATAACATGGCGCTGGGCGCCCTGGATGAAGGCGCGCAGGAACGGGGCGCAGGCCTGCGGCGCGGCGCCATAACTGCGCGAGCCGATGTGAGCGCTGTCAGGGTCATCGGCCAAATCGGCCACGGGCGCCAGGGCCATGTTCAGCCCCATGCATGCCATTTCCTGGCCGATGGCCTCGCCCACCTGCTGCGCCAGCTGCGGCTGCCCGGCCGCGGCACGGGTGGCCATGGGGCCGGGAAACCAGGTCACGCCGCTGGTCATGCGTGTGACACAGCCGCCTTCCTGGTCTGCCGCCGTGAAAAGCGGCGCGCCGTTGGCCTGTGCGGCCAGATGCTGCAGCTGCCGGATCAGTGCGAAAAACTGCCCGGGGTTTTGGTAATTCCGCGCAAAGAGAATAACGTTCCCCAGGTGGGTGTGCTGGATGGCATGCAGCGCGTGGCGGTTGACCGAATAGCCGTCAAACCCGAAAAAGATCATCTGGCCGGCCTGGCGCAGCGCCTGTTCATAGCGGTCCAAGGGTATTCCCTCCTTCCTTTCCGGTGCGGTTCGGCGAATTTTGGGGACAGTGCCATCATAGCATTTTTGAAAATAAAATGCAATATATTTAAAAATTATAAAAATTATTTTTGAAATTTGTGAAGGATGCACACGCCGGCCGTGTGCAATTTGAAAAAGAGGGCTTGTTTTTTGCAGAAAAAGCTTGTATGCTGAAAAAAGCAACCTTTGCCGGTTGGAAAAGACCGGGAGATCCAAAGCAGGAGGGAAGTATATGGCACAGAGCAACAGCGTGGAGATCCGGATCTGTGATGCAAAGCCGACCATGACCCGCGTGGAGCGCGCGGTGGCGGAATATGTGGAATCGCATCTGGACGCGGTGCGCGGGATGTCCATCAAGCAGCTGGCCCGCAACAGCCGTACCAGCGAGGCATCCGTGCTGCGCTTTTGCAAAACGCTGGGCTACAAAGGCTACCGGGATTTTGCGCTCAGCCTGTCTGCGGCGCTGGGCTCTCAGGCGCAGTCCGGCGCCGAGCGCCGGTATACCGATATCCGCCCCGGCGATGACCTTGGCACGATCATTGAAAACGTTTCGTTCAATAACCGGCGCTCCATTGAGGAAACGCTGACGGTGCTGGACCGCGCCGAGATGGAGCGGGCCGTGCACATGCTGTGCGGCGCTTCCCGGGTGGACTGGTATGGCCTGGGTGCTTCGGGGATTGTGTGCGCCGACGCCCAGCAGAAATTTATGCGCATCAATATGCGCTGTCAGGCGTTTGTGGACGGGCACAGCATCCAAACGGCCGCCGCACTGCTGCGGCCGGGCGATGTGGCGGTGCTGGTATCCAATTCGGGGACGACCAACGACCTGCTGGACGCGCTGGAGCTGGTTCACGCGGCCGGAGCCGGAAGCATTGCGCTGACGCGCTACAGCAAAAGCCCGCTGGCAGCAGGGGTGGATGTAGTGCTGCGCATTTCAACGCCGGAGGTTACCTTCCGCAGCGGCGCCATGGGCAGCCGCATCGCCATGCTGAATCTGGTGGACATCCTTTTTTCCGGCGTGGCCAGCATACAGTACGAGGAGATCAAAGAGTATCTGGAGCGCACGCACGATGCGCTGCAGTCACGTCACCGGGGCTGAACAGCACCGGTTCACAGGACAGCAGAACACGGCCCCAACCCTGCAGCCAAAGGGTTGGGGCCGCTTTTTTACCGGCATTGCCGGCGCGGCTATTGTGGAATCCACCAAAAAAGGAGTGCGAAAATTGAGCAAGATGACAAAAATTAGTTTCGGATAAAATTTATTTTCAGAAATTATTGACATTTTGAAAAATAGTTGCTATCCTGTGATTGAAGATCCGAAGCGGAAGCCGCCGTTCTGGCAGTCAGAAGGCGCCCGGGAGGGCCGAAATTCATAAGGGGATTTGCACTATGGACCAATATCTTTCTATGCTGGGTACGGAAAAGGTCAATGAAAGAACAAAGGACATCGATTTGTGCACTACGCTGGAAATGGTGACTTTGATGAACCGGGAAGATATGACCGTGCCCGAAGCGGTGCGCACACAGCTGCCGCAGATCGCCCAGGCGGTGGATCTGATCCATCAGGCGCTGCACAGCGGCGGAAAGATGATCTACCTGGGGGCGGGAACGTCGGGAAGGCTGGGCGTCTTGGACGCCAGTGAGTGCCCCCCCACGTTCAGCACCCCGCCCGAGATGGTGCAGGGCTTCATTGCCGGCGGCGACAGCGCCCTGCGCAACGCTGCGGAAGGCTGTGAGGACGACCCGGAGCTGGGTGTGCAGGCAGTATGCCAGGCAGGCGTAGCCCCCGGGGATGTTGTGGTCGGCATCACTGCCAGCGGCAGCGCCGCATATGTGCTGGCGGCACTGCGGGAGGCGCGGCGCCGCGGGGCGGCCACGGTGGGTGTGGTAACCAACTCCGGCACGCCGCTGGCGCAGCTGTGTGATGTGTGTATCGCGCCGGATGTTGGCCCGGAGGTCATCACGGGTTCCACGCGCCTGAAAAGCGGCACCGCGCAAAAACTGGTGCTGAATATGCTGACGACCTGCACTATGATCAAGTTGGGAAAGGTATATGGGAACCTGATGGTAGACCTGAACCCCAGCAACCGGAAACTGCGTGAACGGGCCCGGCGCATCATCTGCAAAGTGACCGGCGTTTCGGAGCAGCGGGCCGAACAGGCCCTGCAGGATGCGGGAAACCACACGAAGCTGGCCATCATGATGCTGAAAAGCGGGCTGCCCCGCGAGCAGGCGGAGTGCAGGCTGGCAGAACACCAGGGCGTGCTGCGCCGGGCGTTGGCCGGCTGTGAACAGGAGACACCGGCATCCAGTCAAATATTGTGCAGCCAAACGGCTTGTCAATATTAAAACTAATTTAGGAGGTAAAATACGATGAAAAAACTGTTATCCGTGCTTGTGGCAGCGGCGCTGACGGTGACCATGCTGGCCGCATGCGGGGGCTCCGGCTCAAGTTCCGCCGGCGGGTCTGCGGCGGCGTCTGCGTCCGGAACGGCAGCCGAAGCGCCCGATACCATTACTATGCTGCTTCCGCCGGTCTCTACCACCTATCAGGACCAGCTGTCTGTTTGGGCGGAGGAGTTCAACGCGATGTATCCCAACCTGACGCTGGAGTTCGAGAACGCCAGCTGGGAGGACTACAAGGACAAACTGGACGTTCAGATCAACGCGGGCACCCCGCCGGATATCGCTTTCGTGGAATATGACCGCGTGGGCACGCTGGCGGACTCCGGCCTGATGGTGGACATCAGCACGCTGATCAGCGATGAAGAGCTGGCAGATTTCGATGAGAGCGCGTTGGAATTCTACCGCCTGGATGAAGGGCTGTACGGCCTGCCTGTTTACATTTCCGTGCAGTGCCTGGGCGGCAACAAGGCCATGATGGAAGAAGCCGGGATCGACTGGCAGTCCGTACAGCAGAACGGCTGGACGTTTGAAGAGTTCCGCGAGGCCATCAAGGCCGGCGCCACGGACGACCACTACGGCTTTATCTTTGCCTGCGCCGGTGTGACGGCAGCGGATTACCTGAATATCATGGTGAAAAACGCGGGTATGCCCGCCCCGTTTGACGAAGACCTGAAGTTCGCGTACACCAGCCAGAATTTCCTGGAGCTGCTCAAGTGCCTGCGGCAGATCATCGACGACGGTTCTACGCCCGCCGAGATGGGCAGTGTGGACGCCGGCAAGCGCTGGAACATGTTCCTGACCGGGCAGACGATGATCTTCGGCAAAGGCCTGGCGAACTTTGAGGGCCTGGCGGCGGAGAACAACGCCAAGCTGGCCGCCGATGACGGCACGGCCGTAGAGGGAAGCATTGAAACCGAGTACGTTGTACTGCCCGTGCCCACCTTCTTCGGCGAGGCGCAGCAGGCGCAGGGTTCCGCGGGCGGCTACAGCATGTTCCGCACCGTGGAAGAACCCGACCCCGTACACCAGGCCAACGTGATGAAGGCTTTGTACTTCATGGCTTCCGGCGAGCGGGCGGCGTTTACCTGCAACGAGCTGTACTTGTCCGGCCTGAGCGAAAGCGCCCGGACGGCCATGGCCGAAATTGAAAACGAAGTGCCCCGGAATGAAAACAATGCCAACGCCATGGCGCTGCTGACAGAGCAGGCGGCCCCCGCGCGGCCGGACATCCCCGCAGAAAAGACGGCGCAGGCCACGCGTTTGATGGACGAAGTGATTGTGCCGAAATTCCAGGCGCTTCTGGCCGGTGAAACCACGCCGGAAGAAATGTATGAAGCCGTGTGCCAGGCGGCCATTGAGACGTTTGGTGAAGACGGCGTTGTACAGGATTGAACCTGTGCACAGTGAAGACAGGCAGATGCAGCCGGCCCGGAATGCGCCGGGCCGGCTGCCCTTTGAAAGGCGCCGGAACAGCGCGCTGCAAAGTGGTTTGACAGAAATGCAGGAGGTCGTTCAGCTATGAAGGGAAATCATTCTGGAACCGTGCGCACCGGCCGGAAGTGGCGGCTCACCAGTGAGGATCTGTGGGGCTACGCTTTTATTGCCGTGGCCATGATCGTCTTCTGCGTTTTTACGGTGTACCCAGTGATCAGCGCGTTTTTTACCAGTTTCGAGGAATATAAGCCCCTGGGTTCCACGTTTGTGGCGCTGGAAAACTACAAAACCACCTTCACCAACGATCTGTTTTACAAATCGGTATGGAACACACTGGTGTATACCGTGTTCACCGTGCCGCTTTCCCTGTGCATCTCTTTCCTTGTGGCCATTATGATCCTGCCGTTCAGCCGGAAGGTGCAGTCGGTTTTCAAATCCCTGTATTATCTGCCTGCAGTGGCTTCCGGCGTGGCGCTGTCCGTGGTGTGGCTGTGGATCTACGACCCACTGCCCACCGGCCTGCTCAATTCTCTGCTGTCGGTTTTCGGCATTGACAACGTCAACTGGCTGGGTTCCTCGCGCACTGCGATGTTCAGCCTGATCTTAATGGCGCTGCTGGCCGGGCACGGCACGCAGATCATCATCTACCTGGCGGCGCTGCTGGGCGTGCCCAACAGCCTGTTTGAAGCGGCGGACCTGGACGGCGCCACTTTCCTGCAGAAGCTGTGGTATATTGTCATCCCGCTGGTCAAGCCGACTACGCTGTTTTTGCTGGTAACTGGCATCATCGGTTCCTTCCAGGTATTTATGAACGCCTATATGATGACGGGCGGCGGGCCGGACAATGCCACCACTATGGTGGGCCTGCTGATCTTCAACAATGCGTTCAAATACTCCGATTACGGCTTGGCCTGTGCGCAGGCGCTGGTATTGGCCGTTGTCATCGCGGCTGTCTCGCTGCTTCAGTTCAAGCTGATGGGCGAAGACGTAGAATATTAAAAAGGAGGAGAAGCAGATGTCGGGACTGTACTCTCAGCACTTGAACCGCCCCTGGCTGCGGACGGTACGCAACGGGCTGATTTCCCTGGTTTTGATCGCCCTGGCGGTGGCTACGCTGTTTCCCATCTATTATATGATCGTCTCCTCCTTCGGCGCGCCGGTGGAGGCGGGCGGCGCTTCCTACAGCCTGTTTCCCACCACGCTGACGCTGGACTCCTACAAGTTCTTTTTCGACTTCAGCCCCTATTCGGCGCGCTGGCTGCTCAACAGCCTGGTTGTGGGCCTGGTCACCGTGCTGGGCAATGTGGTGTTTGCCGGCCTGGCGGGCTATGCTTTTGCGAAGATCCGCTTTAAGGGGAAACGGTTCCTGTTTTACGCGCTGCTGTGCGCCATGATGATCCCTTATCAGGTCACGCAGGTGCCTTTGTACATGCTGATGGTCAACCAGCTGCACCTGAGCAATACCTATGCCGCTTTGGTGGCGCCCACTTTTGTAACGGCCTACAATGTATTCCTGTGCAAACAGTTCATGTCCAGCCTGCCCACTGAGATCATTGAATGCGCCAAAATCGAGGGCTGCAATCAGCTGCAGATCTATTTGAAGATCATCATGCCGCTCTCCAAGACCGTACTGGCGGTGATGGCGATCCTGACGTTTATGAACAGCTGGAACAATTTCTTCTGGCCCTTCCTGGTGACCAGCAAGGACTATATGCAGACCATTCAGGTCGGCTTGAAGAACTTCAAATTTGCCAATACCACCTATTTTGCACCCATGATGGCAGGCGCCACAATTTCAGCGCTGCCAATGTTCATTTTGTTCTTCAGCCTGCAGAAATACTTCCTGGAGGGCGTTACCATCGGCGCGGTGAAAGGATGATGCGCCCGGCATTTTTTCCATTGGCGGAACGGGACAGCCGTATCCTGGTGGGACTGATGTCAGGTACATCCGTGGACGGGATCGATGCGGCGGCCGTCCGGGTGAAAGGCCGGGGCGAAGCTGTTACAGCGGAGCCGCTGGCCTTTTTTACCACCCCGTACACGCCGGCGGTGCGCGCGCGGATCCTGGAGGCATGCCGGTCGGATCGGACGCCGGTATGCCTGTTGGGGCCTTTGCACATGGAGCTGGGTGAAGTGTATGCCCGGGCCGCGCTGGAGGTCATCCGGCTTGCCGGGCTTTCGCCGGGGCAGGTGGACGCCATTGGAAGCCATGGGCAGACGGTATGGCACCGGCCGGTGTCGGAGGACGGGCGCGCCGCATTTACCGTGCAGCTGGGCGATGGGAACGTGATCGCGCAGCGCACAGGCATTCCCTGCGTGTCCGATTTCCGCACGGCAGATCTGGCTGCCGGCGGTCAGGGGGCGCCTTTGGTCCCGTTCACCGAATATCTGCTGTACCGCAGCCAAAATGAGGGCGTGCTGCTGCAGAACATCGGAGGGATCGGGAATGTGACGGTGCTTGCGGCCGGATGCCGCGCGCAGGATGTGACGGCTTTCGATACAGGGCCGGGCAATATGGTGATTGACGGCCTGATGGAGCGGCTGACCCGGGGCCGCCAGCGGATGGATGAATCGGGCCGGGTGGCGGCGTGCGGCCACGTGTGCGAACCGCTGCTGCAAAAACTGATGCAGCACCCGTATTTCAAGCAGCCGGCGCCCAAAACCACCGGCCGGGAGATGTTCGGCCGGGCCTATGTGGAGGCGCTGGAGGCACAGGGGCGCGCCATGGGGCTGACGGATGCGGACATGGTGGCTACGGCCACCATGCTGACGGCCCGCAGCATTGCACAGGCGGTGCAGGATTTTATTTTGCCCCGGATGCAGCCCGCCCGGATGGTGGTGGGCGGGGGCGGCAGCCACAATGGGACGCTGCTGGCCATGCTGGCGCAGGCGCTGGAGCCCATGGGGGTCCGCGTATATACGCAGGAACAGCTGGGTGCCAGCAGTGACGCCAAAGAGGCTGTGGCCTTTGCGCTGCTGGCAGACTGCACGCTGCGCGGGGTCCCGGCGGCAGTGCCCTCCGCCACCGGCGCGCGGTACAGCGCCGTTCTGGGCAAACTTTCCTTTCCGGGAGGCTTGGTATAAATGAAGCTGCGTCATGTGATGGATGAGGACCGGGCGGCCCTGTGCGCGCTGTGGAACCGCGCCGCCCCGCTGCAGGGTTATGCGGCGCTGACCGAGCAGGAGATGGACAGCCTGATCCTCCGGAACAAGTATTTTGACCCTGCGGCCTCGTTTGTGCTGGAGGACGGGGCGCTGCACGGCTTTGGCAGTGCCGCCAGTGCGGAGGATCTGCCCGGCGGCGCGAAGCGGGGCTACCTGTGCTTTGCGGTGACGGACCGGCAGGCGGGCGAAGCGGGACATCGCCTTCTGATGGATGCATTGGAGCAGGCTCTGCGCGCGCGGGGGTGCGAATGCGCCGACGTGCTGTTTTTCAACCCCATCCGCCTGCCGTGGGTAATCCCGGGCACACCGGGCCACCGACACAACAATGTGCCGGGGCTGTGGGTGGAATGCGAGGCCTACGGCTGGATGCTGGCGCGCGGCTATGCCGAACGCACGCGGGAGTGTGCGATGTATCTGCCTTTGGGCGGCTTTTCGCTGCCAAAGCGCCTGCTGGCGCGCCAGCAGGCGTTGGAGCGGGAGGGCCTGCGCGTGGCGCCTTATGACGGCCGCGTGCACAAGGGCTTGGAGGAAATGCTGCAGACATTGGGAAATGCGGAATGGCAGGCGGAAATCACCGGCTGTGCCCGGACGGGCACGCTTTTTCTGGTGGCGCTGTGCGGCGCGCAGACGGTGGGATTTGCCGGCCCGGTTTATCCGCAGCCGGACGGCCGGGGCTATTTCACGGGGATCGGCGTGATACCCGCATATGAAGGGCGCGGCCTGGGTACGCTGCTGTTCAACCGGATGTGCCTGGCCCAGCAGGAAGCCGGTGCAAAGTATCTGTCCCTGTTTACGGGAGAAAAGAATCCCGCGCGGCATATTTATGAGCAGACGGGTTTCAAAGCGGTGCGCAGTTTTGGAATTCTGCGCAAAGCGCTGTAAGAAAGGAAGCGTTATCATGGAACAAAAGCACACCATTCTGGCCATTGGTGCACATGTGGGAGATATGGAGCTGACGGCGGGGATGCTGCTGGCGGCCTGCGCCCGGCAGGGCGGCACGGTGGTGACCTTGGCGCTGACAGCAGGGGAAAAGGGCGCGCCCGCAGGCGCCGATACGGCGGCATACCGGGCGCAGAAAGTGGCCGAAGCAGAAGAGTTCGCCCGCCGTCTGGGGGGAACGGCCCGTGTGCTGGACTATGCCGACGGCCTTTTGCCGGATACCGACGAGGTGCGTTTTGCCGTGTGTGATCAGATCCGCTCCGTCCGTCCGGACATCATCATCACCCATCATGGGGCCGGCATGCACAAGGACCACATGCTGTGCCATCGCATTGTGGAAGATGCGCGCTTTTATGCCGGCGTGGCGGGCTTTGTCCGCAGCCAGCCCGCCCATTTTGCCCGCACGTTGTATTTCGCCGAAAACTGGGAGGACGCCACGGACTTCCGCCCGCAGGTTTATATGGACGTCAGCGATGGCTACGAACTCTGGAAGCAGGCGATCACCGCTCACTGGTTTGCGCAGCACAGCACGTCGTTCCCGTATATGGAGTATTATGATGCCCTCAGCCGCGTGCGCGGCATCGAGGCGCGCACGCGGCGTGCGGAATGCTTTATGATCCCGGCGGAAAATCGCCGCCTGGTGACATCGCTGTAAGGAGTACCGTATGTTGGGGTGCGGCATTGATGTTTTGCTGGAAGACGAGGCGTACGGCCGGCTGCTGCGCAGCCGCCGTGTAGGCCTTGTAACCAATCCGACAGGGCTGGACGGGCAGATGCGCCCCACGGTGGACCTGCTGCACAGCCGTTTTTGCCTGACGGCGCTGTTCGCGCCGGAGCATGGTGTCCGCGGTGAACAGGCGGCCGGCGAGCGGGTGCGGCAGACGCGCGACAGGCGGACAGGGCTGCCGGTGTACAGCCTGTACAGCGGCGGCGGGCAGCACCTGACGGAGGAAATGCTGGCGGATTTCGATATTCTGGTATATGATATTCAGGATGTGGGCAGCCGGTACTATACCTATATTTATACGCTTTTGTATGTACTGCAGGACTGTGCCCGGGCAGGAAAACCCCTGTTGGTGCTGGACAGGCCCAACCCACTGGGAGGCGAAGCGGTGGAGGGCAACCTGGTGCGGGAGGAATACCGTTCCTTCGTGGGCGGGTACCCGTTGTGTATGCGTTACGGCCTGACGGCGGGGGAATTTGCCCGCATGGCCAACGGGACGCTGGGCTTGGGCGCACAGCTGACGGTGGTGCCCTGCCGCGGGTGGCGCCGGGCCATGCTGTGGCCGCAGACGGGGCGCCTGTGGGTAATGCCTTCGCCCGGCCTGCCGCGTTTTACGGCAGCTCTGCTGTACAGCGGCACCTGCTTGTTTGAGGGGACCAACCTCTCGGAGGGGCGCGGGACGGCGGCTCCGTTCGAGCTGATCGGCGCGCCGTATATTGATGAGCCGGAGCGTTTGGCGGAAGCGCTGAACGCGCAGAAGATGCCGGGGATTTATTTCCGCCCCCTGTTTTTCGTGCCCTGCGCACACAAGCACGCAGAACAACTGTGCGGCGGGGTGCAGCTGCATGTTACGGACGGGACGGCGCTGCGCCCGGTACGTGCGGCGCTGGCGCTTTTGTACGAGGTTCAGGCGCGCTGGCCCCGGGATTTTGCCTGGCAGACCCCGCTGCCGCCGGCTACACGGCCGCACATCGAGCTGCTGGGCGGTGATGACCTGCTGTACCGGCGTGCGCCGCTGGCACAGGTCCTGGCGCAGTATGCGGCGGATGAAGAACAGTTCCGGGCGGAAAAATGTGCCTGGCACCTGTATGCGTGAAAGGAAGTTCAGTATGACATTGCGTCAAAAATTGGGGCAGCTGGTGATGTTCGGATTCCCGGGCCTGGAGCCGGGGCCGGAGGCCATGCGGCTGATGGAAGAGTACAAGGCGGGCAATGTGGCGCTGTTTGCCCACAATCTGGAATCGGCCTGCCAGGTGCGCGATTTGTGTGAAAACCTGCAGCGCACGATCCGTGCGGCGTGCGGCCAGCCGGCGCTCATCAGCATCGACCAGGAGGGCGGCGTGGTGGCACGGCTGCCGCAGGACGCGGTATCTTTCCCCTCGGCCATGGCCGTCGCCGCCACGGGCGAGCCGGAAAATGCGTTCCGGGCTGCCCTGTACACCGGACGGGAGCTGGCTGCTTTGGGCATCAACTGCAACCTGGCACCGGTGGCGGACATCAATACCAACGCGCAGAACCCGGTGATCGGTGTGCGCGCCTACGGGGCACGGCCCCGGCAGGTATCCGCCTTTGCGGATGCTGCCGTTGCCGGCTATCTGCAGGCGGGCATCCTGCCGGTGGCCAAGCATTTTCCCGGCCACGGCGACACCAACGTGGACAGCCACCTGGGCTTGCCGGTGGTGAACAAAAGCCTGGAGGAGATGGAAGCCTGTGAGCTGATCCCCTTTAGGAGCGCGGTGGAGCACGGCGTGCCCGCCGTGATGGCGGCCCACATCCTCTTCCCGGCGCTGGAGGCAGACGGCGTTCCGGCCACCATGTCCGCCGCAGTGCTGCAGGGCATCCTGCGCGGGAAACTGGGCTTCAGCGGGCTGATCATGACAGACTGCCTGGAAATGGGAGCAATTCAGAAGTACTGCGGCACGCCGGAAGGTTTTGTGGCGGCGCTGCGGGCAGGGGCAGACATGGGATGTATTTCCCACACTCCGGCGCTGGCGCTGCGCGCGCTGGAGCTGGCCGAACAGGCGGTGGAAGACGGCACGCTGCCCATGGCGCGTGTGGATGAAGCGGTGGCCCATGTGCTGGCGGCCAAGCGGCGGTTTGCATCGGCACACGCTCCGTGGAGCGAGGTGAACGCACCGGAACATCGCGCGGCAGCCGGGCGCATGATGGCGCAGGCTGTCACACGGATGGACGCCTTGGGGCCGCTGCCCGCAGTAGACGGGCATGCGTTCTTTGTGGGATGCCCGGCCTATCGCGCTACGTTTGCCTCCAGCGCGCCGGACGACGGGCATACATTTGCCCAGACGATGGCCGAGCGCTTCGGCGCGCGGTTCGCGGTGACGCCCGTACAGCCCGGGCAGGTGGATCTCGGCAGGGTGCTGCAGGAGACCGCGCCGGGCCAGACAGTGGTCGTAGGCACGTACAACGGGCATCTGAACCGGGGGCAGATTGATTTGGCAAACGCGCTGTGCGCTGCAGGGCGGGCGGTCATCGCCGTGGCCCTGCGGAATCCGTACGACCTGACGGCCATAGACGCCGGCGCGTGGAAGATTGCGGCCTTTGAGTACACGCCGCTGTCCTTTGATGCAGTGGAACAGGTGCTGCGGGGGGCGCAGGCCCCCGGACGGCTGGAACTTTGAAACAGGGGGGATCCCGATGGAAGCCTATGTGCTGGGCCTGGACGGCGGCGGTACCAAAACGCTGGCCCAGGCCATGGATGCGCAGGGGGCGCCGCTGTTCTGTGTGCGGGGCGGTGCGCTGAACGCCAACAGCGAGGCGTACCGCCGGGTGCGGGACACCGTGCAGGAACTGCTGGCGCAGGCTGCGGTATGTGCAGGACCGGACCGGTATCTGGCGGCGGTGTGCATTGCGGCGGCGGGGGCAGGCAACCCCGATGCCTGCCGGGTGCTGCGCAGCGCCCTGGCCGACGCCGGTTTCCGCGGCCCTGCCCGGGTGGTCGGCGATCATCTGGCTGCGCTGACAGGCGCCCTGGGAAGCCCGGAGGGCATGGTGCTGATTGCGGGCACCGGCTCCATCTGCGCGGGGC
Organism: uncultured Ruthenibacterium sp.; assembly: GCA_944386555.1. Taxonomy (GTDB): domain Bacteria; phylum Bacillota; class Clostridia; order Oscillospirales; family Ruminococcaceae; genus Ruthenibacterium. The sequence goes on from CALXBN010000047.1 coordinate 58,634, forward strand.
GCACGGCAGACGGCCGGGAGGCCCGTGCAGGCGGGCGCGGCCATCTGATCGACGATGAGGGAAGCGGATATGCCATGGGGCGCGATGTTCTGCGCGCGGTGGTGGAGGCCGAGGACGGGCGCGGCCCCTGCACCTGCCTGACGCCGGCGGTGTATAAGGCGCTGCAGGTGACGGATGTGGCCGGCCTGGTGTCGTATGTTTACGCCCCCGGCCGGTCCAAGCGGGAAATTGCCTGCCTGGCGCGCCTGCTGCCCCAGGCGGCTGCCCGGGATGACCGGGCGGCACAGCGGATCTACATGCGGGCCGCCGAAGAACTGGCGCGCCTGGTGCAGGCGGTGGCGGAACGGCTGGCAATGCAAAACGGATCTCTGGCTCTGGCGGGCGGTGCACTGTACAACGATGCGCACCTGCGCGAATTGCTGGAAGCCCGGCTGAACCGCCTGCTGCCGGAACTGCATGTGGTACAGGCCCGGCACGATGCGGCCTGGGGCGCTGCGCAGATGGCGCGCGGGCTGCTGAGTTCAAACAGAGAGGAGCTGCGCTGAAATGGCGGATGCGGCTGCGTTTGACCGGAAGATGGCGCCCGACGGGTGCGGCGCGGAGCGATGTGTTTGGCACGAAGTGCCCGGTGCGCCCGCCCGTGTGGAGGGCCTGGCCTTTTTTGACAGTGAAAAGCGATGGGACAGGCTGCCGCAGGCGCTGCAGCCCGTTCTGAAACAGGTGCGCCCGGCGCTGGCGGAATTGTCCCGCCATATGGCGGGCGCTTCGCTGCGCTTTTACACAGACAGCCCGGAGGTTTGGCTGAAGGCGCAGGTGGAATCGCCGCCGTACATGAGCCATATGACGCCGGCGGCCCAGTGTGGGTTCGACTGCTATGTGCGCCTGCCCGGGCAGCCGTGGGCTTTTGCGGGACTGAGCAAATTCCCTCTCTCACAAAGCACGTTCTGCGTCCGCCTGGCCCGTGGCCTGCCCGGGCGTGTGCAGGTCTGTATCAATCTGCCGCTGTACACGGGGGTGCGCTCCCTCGCGGTGGGGCTGGCGCCGGGGGCACAGATGCATTGCCCGCCGCCGCCCGTCCGCAGCGCCGTTGCCTTTTACGGCACTTCCATTACCCAGGGCGGCTGCGCCAGCCGCCCCGGTATGGCATACCCGGCCATCTTGGGCCGCATGCTGGACAGGCCCACATACAATTTCGGCTTTTCCGGAAACGGCGTGGCACTGGCGGAATTGGCCGATGCCATCTGTGCGGCGCCCGGTTTGGGTGCGCTGGTGGTGGACGTAGAGGCAAATGCGGGGCCGGAAGGGCTGCTGGAGGAAAATTTGCCGCGCTTTTTGGATGCAGTGCGCACGGCTGCGCCCGCGCTGCCGGTGCTGCTCCTGTGCGGGACGGTACAGGCCGATTGCCGGTGGGACAGCCGCGCGGCAGACTGCTGGCAGGGTTACGCCGCCTTCGAGCGGCGGGAGGCCGAGCGCCGGGCTGCGGAAGGAGACCGGCGGATCTTCCTTGCAAATGCGGCGGAATTGATTGGCGGGCCGGGCGCGGAGGCCACGGTGGACGGGATCCATCTGACGGATCTGGGCTTTTACGCGCTGGCGTCCGGCCTGGCGCCGGTTCTGGAGGCCATAATGGAATAGAGGGCTGCACGATGATCTTTACAAAGCAGAACCTGAACCGGCTGGTGTGGCCGCTGATCGGCGAGCAGATCCTGTCGGTGACGGTGGGCATCGCGGATACGGTGATGGTGGCATACTGCGGTGAAGAGGCAATGAGCGGTGTGGCGCTGTCGGATTCAATCTCGTTTTTGCTGCTGCAGGTTTTTTCGGCCCTTTGCACGGGCGGCGCGGTGGTGGTCAGCCAATACCTGGGGCGCAGCGATGCGCCGGGCGCCGGGCGCGCGGCAGGGCAGCTGGTGTGGCTTACCGGCGCAGTGGCCCTTGTGATGGCCGCATTGGGCGTGATTTGGCGCAGGCAGATCCTGCAGACGCTGTTTGAAGGCGTGGAGCGGGAGGTGATGGAGCAGGCGCTGGCTTATTTCAAGCTGATCGCTTTCAGTTTTCCGTTTTTGGGCGTTTACAACGCCGGTGCGGCGCTTTTGCGCAGCATGGGGGCGGCAGGGGTGTCCCTGCGTATCGCCCTGCTGATGAATGTGCTCAATGTGGCGGGCAATGCCTGGCTGATCTACGGCAAGGGCCTGGGTGCGGCCGGTGCGGCGGCTTCGTCTCTGGCGGCGCGCGCGGTGGCGGCTGTTCTTGTTATCGCTTATCTGTGCTGGCGCAGTGCGCCGTTTTCCCTGCGCGCGGGCCTGCGCTGCCGGCCGCAGCTGAAAACGGCGGCGGCCATTCTGCGGATCGGCGTGCCGAGCGGTATCGAAAACAGCATGTTCCAGATCGGGAAGCTGCTGGTGCAGCGCCTGGTGGCAAGCTTCGGGACGGTGGCCATTGCGGCAAATGCAGCGGCGGGGAACATCGCCTGTATCGCAACCATTCCCGGCAGCGCCATCAGCCTGGCGCTGCTGTGTGTGGTGGGCCGGTGCATGGGGGCGCAGTGCCCCGACGAAGCGGCTGCCGATGCGCGGCGGCTGATGAAGATGTCTTTTGTCTCCATGCTGGTGCTGAATGCGGCGGTGTGGGTGTTCCTGGGGCCGGTTGTGAGCCTGTATAACCTGTCGGGCCCGACCCGGGCGGCGACAGTACAGCTGGTGCACTGGCACTGCGTATTTGCGGCTTTGCTGTGGACGCCCAGCTTCTGCCTGCCCAGTGTGCTGCGCGGCGCGGGAGATGTGGCTTTCACCATGAAGGTCAGCATTGCCAGCATGTGGCTCATGCGCATCGGCGGCAGTTATCTGCTGGCCCGTGGGATGGGGCTGGAGATACTGGGCGTATGGGTGGCGATCTTCCTGGACTGGGGGCTGCGCGCCGCACTGTTCTTCATACGCTTTCAGCGGGGCGCATGGAGAGCCGGGCAGATTCTGCGATGACCCCCTGCGCGGCAGGCAAGGCTGGCCACGGGCGCGCTGTGCCCCGGCGGAAATACCTTTCCGGTAAATTGCAAAAGCGGGCCGGCGCTGGTTGCGCGCCGGCCCGCTTTCTTTTTTCAGGGAGGGGAGATATCATGGCCGGCCGCCGTCCGGCGGCGCGCAGCTTTCCGGCTTCTACCGGTTCAGTTTGTCCACAAA
>CALXBN010000048.1 GCA_944386555.1 uncultured Ruthenibacterium sp.
TTTTGTGTTTTCTGCAAGCCCCTGCAGTCTATATGGGGGCCCTAATTCTCCTTTATGCGGTTTTTACGCACAAAATACTTTTATTATCCCCCCCCCCCCCCCCCCCTTGTCAAGTTTTCAACAAAAGTAGTCATTCCAAACAATTTTTGAACAGTTTCGGGTTTGGACGCCCTTTTGCAGGCTTAAGCGGGGCAGAAGTTTACTGCACAGCTTTCTTTGAGCGATGGTCTGTACATTATTTTAATAAATTCAAAAAGTCTCTTCTTTTTTATGAACGCTAGTTCCGGAACATTTCTTCTGCTATGCGGCAAAATCTCTTTCTGTGCGCCGCAGGCGCTCATAATCCGCTTTTTGATACAATTTCGCCATCTATAATGCGCGGTATCATTTTATCCTCTTTATCGCCCTCTTTCGACGCTTTTTGCCGCTTTGCATGCCGTGCATCCGCCCTTCCTTGCGAGGCGAAAAGCCAACCCGGGGCTGCAGGCCAGAAGGCACCGTACCGCCGGCCCTAATGGCCCGCCTGCTCCATCCGGCCCCGCAGCACTCCCAGGGCCTTCTTTTCAATACGCGATACATAGCTGCGGCTGATGTGCAGCAGGTCGGCTACTTGTTGCTGCGTCAGCGGCGATTCCCCGGACAGGCCATAGCGCAAAATGATCACCTGCCGCTCGCGGCTGTCCAGCAGATCCACAATGCGCCGCAGTGCCTGCGCCTGCTCCCGCCGTTCGCAGTCTTCCATAAGATCAAACGGGTCAGCCACAATGTCATTCAGTGTCAGGTTGTTGCCATCGCGGTCGCTGTCAATTGGTTCCTGAATGGAGATGTCGTTTTGGCTTTTCCTGCCGGCCCGAAACTGCATCAGGATTTCATTTTCAATACATCGTGCCGCATAAGTAGCAAACCGGGCACCTTTTTTATTGTCGAAGCTGCCTACCGCCTTGATCAGCCCGATGGTGCCAATGCTGATCAGGTCGTCCTGTTCCACATTGGCCGAGTAATATTTCTTTACAATATGCGCCACCAGGCGCAGGTTGTGGCGAATCAAACGGTCGCGGGCATCCAGATCGCCGGCCCGGTATGCTTCAAAGGCTGCGATTTCTTCCCGGGCCGACAGCGGCTTGGGAAAGCTGCTGCTCTCCAGATGGAGCGCAAAATACAGAATGTGGCTTGCAATAAAGCTGATAAACGCACCCAGCATGATCGACTCCTCCTTTTGGTGCCATTCTATGGGGGACGGCTGGTCCATTATGTGCTATAATAAACAGCAAGGAGGATTTGGGATGCGTTATCAACACATTGTGGCCGGCACGTTTCAGGCCCGGCCCAACCGATTCATCGCACGGGTAACAGTCAACGGGCAGGACGAGATCTGCCACGTAAAGAATACCGGCCGGTGCGCCGAACTTCTGGTTCCCGGCGCCCGGGTCTATCTGGAATCTTTTCCACCGGACTGTCCGCGCAAGACAAAGTTTGATTTGGTTGCTGTAAAAAAAGGCACACTGCTGATCAATATGGACAGCCAGGCGCCCAACCGTGCGTTTGGAGAATTCTTGCGTGCGGGGCAGCTGCCTGCCCTGCCCGCCCCCACGCTGGTGAAAGCCGAATGTGCCCATGGCTCCTCCCGGTTCGATTTCTACGCCGAACAGGGGTCCCGACGGGCCTTTCTGGAAGTAAAAGGCGTAACGCTGGAAGAGGAAGGGCTTGCGCTGTTTCCCGACGCCCCCACCCTGCGCGGCATTAAGCACATCCGCGAATTGGCCCTCGCTGCGCAGGAAGGGTTCGAAGCCTATGCGGTATTCGTCGTTCAGATGAAGGGGGTACACGCCTTCGCCCCCAATCTGCGCACGCATCCGGCTTTTGGCCAGGCCCTGCAGGATGCCCGGGCCGCCGGCGTGCACATCCTGGCCTACGATTGCCGCATTGCGCCCGACACCATGGCGATCGGGCAACCGGTGCCTGTTTTGCTGTAACTTGCCGGAATCGTTATATTTCATATAACAATAAAAGTGCCGGCCAGCGCGGCGGCGCAAAAGACAGAGAACCGGCATGACTTTGGCCATACCGGTTCCCTGCCTTTTGCAAATATATTAAGAGAATACTGCACCCATTCAATCAAAAAGTAAAGGTGGGCCGTTTCCCGATTTTAGGCGAAGCCTTTTCAAAGATTCTGTTCCTTCTGACGGAATTTTTTGCAGGCCGCATCCACCTCCCGCTGAGCCGCGGGTTTCAGCGTGTACCAGCCGCGCTTTTCCATCTGGGAAAACACCTCGTACTGCATGTCATGCTCGTCCTGCAGCAATCCCATCAGCGTCTGCATACCGCGCTTAGTGCTGCATTCGCCGGCGTAATGGTTATACAGCTGGGCGATCTGTTTTTGGGTATTCAGTGCGTCGTTCATCATCATCTGGTCGTCAAAGCATTGCTGTGCCATGGGCGTCTCCTCCTCACTGCATCTGTGACAGGATTGTCTCGTAATGACGGGTGTGCCGATCGGCCAGGCTTTTGCACAATTTGGCCAGGGCCGGATCCGTGCACTCCTGGGCATAAGACCGGTATTTGCGGATGGCTGTCTCCTCATTGGTCAGCAGCTGGGAGAAGCCGTTCAGTTCCACACTGGTCAGCTCTTTCATCTGCGAACGCCTCCTTCCTTTGGGTTCGCCATTAGCTTGCCCGCTGTCAGGCATATTTACACACAAAAACGCCCGGGAAAAATTCCCGGGCGTTTTTATGCTGTTTTGGGCGCAGATCCGCCGCAGAGCAGCAAATCAATACATACCGCCGCCGGCCATAGCCGCGTTGGCAGCTGCGTTGGCTGCGGGGTCTTCGGGCTCGTCAGCCACCAGGCTCTCGGTAGTCAGCACCATGCCGGCCACAGAAGCTGCATTCTCCAGTGCAGAGCGAGTCACCTTGGTCGGATCCACGATACCGGCCTTGATCATATCGCCATAGACTTCCTTCTGTGCATCAAAGCCGTAGTTGATCTCGCCGGAGGAGAGGATCTTGTCGATGATGACGCTGCCCTCCAGGCCAGCGTTGGCCGCGATCTGACGCAGCGGGGCCTCTAGGGCCTTGCGCACAATCTTGGCACCGGTGCGCTGATCGCCGTGCAGCTCTTCCACCACTTTGTCCACTGCGGGGATGGCGTTGATGGGGGCAGTGCCGCCGCCGGCCACAATGCCCTCTTCCACAGCGGCGCGGGCAGCGTTCAAAGCATCCTCGATACGCAGCTTCTTGTCCTTCATTTCCACTTCAGTGGCAGCGCCCACGCGGATAACCGCCACACCGCCGGACAGTTTTGCCAGGCGCTCCTGCAGCTTCTCCTTGTCGAAGTCGCTGGTCGTCACTTCCATCTGGGCGCGAATCTGGGCAATACGGTCGCTGATGGCCTTTTTGTCGCCCATGCCATCCACGATGGTGGTGTCCTCTTTGGTCACCTTCACCTGGCGGGCACGGCCCAGCAGATCCATCGAAGCGTCCTTCAGCTCATAGCCCAGCTCCTCGCTGATAACAGTGCCGCCGGTAAGGATTGCAATATCCTGCAGCATCTCTTTGCGGCGGTCGCCAAAGCCGGGAGCTTTCACCGCCACCACCGTGAAGGTGCCGCGCAGACGGTTGACGATCAAGGTGTTCAGGGCTTCGCCCTCCACATCCTCGGCCACGATGACCAGCTTCTTGCCGGACTGGACGATCTGCTCCAGCAGAGGCAGCAGATCCTGAATGGCGCTGACCTTCTTGTCGGTGATCAGGATGTAGGCATCGTCCAGCACAGCCTCCATCTTTTCGGTGTCGGTGACCATGTACGGGGTGATATAGCCGCGGTCAAACTGCATGCCCTTCACCACGTCCACGATGGTCTCGGCAGTTTTGCCTTCCTCAATGGTGATGACGCCGTCGGCCCCTACTTTCTCCATAGCTTCGCTGATCAGCGTGCCGATGGTTTCATCGCCGGCAGAAACAGTGGCCACACGGGCCACGTCATCGGGGCCGGACATCTGTTTGCTGTTGGTTTTGAACGCCTCCACCGCAGCTTTCACGGCCTTGTCAATGCCGCGCTTCACATCCATGGGGTTGGCACCAGAGGTCACATTCTTCATACCCTCGCCAACCATCGCCTGGGCCAGCACGGTAGCAGTGGTGGTGCCGTCGCCCGCAGCGTCGTTGGTTTTGGTGGCCACTTCACGCACCAGCTGCGCGCCCATGTTCTCAAAAGCATCCTTCAGCTCAATCTCCTTGGCGATGGTAACACCGTCATTGGTGATCAGCGGCGCGCCGAACTTTTTGCCCAGCACCACATTGCGGCCTTTGGGGCCCAGGGTAACTTTGACGGTATCCGCCAGCTTATCAATGCCGGCGCTCAGCGCTTTGCGGGCTTCTTCGCCCATCAACAACTGTTTTGCCATAATGATACGACTCCTTTTTCAGTTCAGATTCTTAACATAACCGCGCATCTGGCGCGGAGATCATGGTTTGACTATTGATGGGAGATGCCGATCACTCCACCACAGCCAGGATATCCCCCTGGCGCACGATGGTGCACTCCTCGCCGTCTACCTTGACCTCGGTGCCGGCATACTTGGCAATCAGCACTTTGTCGCCGACCTTGACGGTCATCTCAACTTCTTTGCCGTCCACCAGGCCGCCGGGGCCCACTGCCAAAACTTCACATACCTGGGGTTTCTCTTTGGCAGAACCCGTCAGGATGATCCCGCTTTTCGTGGTCTCTTCCGCCTCAACGGCTTTGATCACCACACGGTCTGCAAGGGGTTTAATCGTCATAGTGTATTCCTCCCAAAATAGAATTCTTGGATTTCCGACTTTTTGTTTTAGCACTCTTTTTCCTTGAGTGCTAAATCTATTGTAATCACATTTGCAGAAAAAATCAAGAGGGTAAACCATAAAATTTTTGTGAACACGCAATTTTTTCTTCAGCATCGAAATCTCAAACAAGCAATACGCCCGCCGCAGAATACCCGGCGGGCGCTTTTGCCAATGCAAATACCGCTTTTCTATGCCTCCGGCCCCTTCTTTCCGGTGAACTGCCGGTACAGCCCTTCCGGCAGCACAAACTGCAGGGCTGCCGGAAGCACCCGGGCCGACAGAGTGCGGGCGGGGCCGCACTCACCGTCCACATTGATAATAGGCGTGCGTTCGCTCAGCACTTCCAAACGAACACTGCGGACATGATGATAGGACAGGATCTGCTGAAATTCCGGCACCACCCGGCCGTTATCGGCGATGTGGCGTCCCTCTTTGTAACGCCCCAGCACGCCGGCGATGCGCAGGCGGCTGATCTTTTTCACCAGCACCACTTCCAATATGCCGTCCTGCAAATCGGCCGTAGGCGCCGCCCGGTAACCGCCGCCGTAAGTTTGGCCGTTGCAGATGGTGGCAATGAGGTAGGTTCCCTCGATCACCCGGTCATCCAGCGTCACCCGCAGCCGGTGGCCCAGGCGGTGACACATACACACCGCAATGGACAAATTGTAGGCCGTCTGCCCGCCGCACAATGGGATGCGGCGAAATTTGGGGATACCGTAGGCCACCTCGGCATCCACCCCCATGGAGCAGATGGCCGCCGCCACGCCGTGGTCGGTCTGCATCAGATCAATGGGAATGGGACTGCCTGCGATCTGCGCCTCCAAATCCAGAAAATCTTGCTGTGTGCCGAAGTTGCGTACAAAGTCATTGCCTGAGCCGCAGGGCACACTGCACACCTGGGCCTGCCGGTTCCCGGACGCCCAAACGCCGGCCATCACCTCGTTCAGGGTACCGTCTCCGCCGCAGGCGTACAGGCGCACCGGCCCGCCCTGCCGGGCATATTCCTCCGCCATCCGGGCGGCGTGGCCTGGGGCCTGGGTGCGCCGGATGACATCCGCCACCCCCGCCGCCGCTGCCGCCTGGCGGATGCGCGGCACAAGATACTCACTGGCATCGGACCTGCCAGATACAGGGTTAATGATGAAGATATGCCTCAAACCGAACCCGCCTCCTCTGTCCCCGTGCCCGGGGCGCACGGATCTTTCGCCTTCATTGTACCGTATTTGCCTCTGCTTGACAAGTAGAGGCATTGATATCACCTTCAAGCAAGCAGAAATGCTCAAAAAGCGCTGCCGCATGCGGCAGCCCGCTTCACAAGAATGAATGGCAAAAAAGCGCGGCAGCCGAGGGAAGCCGCCGCACCGTTTTACGTCCCATGTGGATTTTTTCCAAAAAGGCCTTGACATTCCGCCTATTTTCCGATAAAATAAAAAAGCTGCTTGGAGAGTTGGCTGAGTGGTCGAAGGCGCACGACTGGAAATCGTGTTTACGTGATGAGCGTAACCAGGGTTCAAATCCCTGACTCTCCGCCATAAGAAATGCCCGTAGAAAGCCATTCTACGGGCATTTTTCATTTTCTCTATAAATATTTTGACACACTTTGCTTTTTCTGCGCGTCATTCTCCCTGTGTGGGGCACGCGGCAGCGGCGCCGGTTATGTTCTTGCCTGCCGCGGGGGGCAAGCCGGCGCCGCGCCCTTTTGCGTACCAATGCGTTCCTTTCCTGTTGACCGTTCGGACCGTATCCTTTATAATAAAACTATACAACCATTGAACCGTTCGATTTTTGGAAAGGGTGTCTATGATGAATGTGTGCGTTTGCGTAGGGTCTTCCTGTCATTTGAAGGGGTCGTACAATATCATTCAGCTGATGAAACAGCATCTGGAGCAGCATGGCCTGACCGATCAAGTCAACCTTTCGGCCGCTTTCTGCCTGGGCCGATGCGAGCAGGGCGTTTCCATCAAGGTGGACGATGAAATTGTTACCGGTCTGAATCCGGACAATTTTGAGCAGATCTTCAACGAGAAGATCCTGGGAGGGCTGGGCAAATGAGCAAGGTGCTGCAGCTGAAAAAAGCCAACTGCAAAAACTGCTACAAGTGCATCCGCAACTGCCCTGTGAAGAGCATCAAGTTCTCTGACGGACAGGCCAATATCATCTCCGACGAATGCATCCTGTGCGGACGATGCTTTGTCACCTGCCCGCAGGATGCAAAGCAGGTGCGCAACGATGTGCCTGCCGTAAAAGAACTCATTGCTTCGGGCCGCACCGTGCTGGCCAGCGTAGCGCCTTCTTTTATTGCCGAATTCAAAACCAAGAATTTTGCGGCCATGCGCACAGCGCTGCAGGCGCTGGGCTTTTCTGATGCACAGGAGACCGCCATCGGCGCGCAGATCGTCTCTGCCGAGTATGACCGGATGATCGCCTCGCATGAGCATGATATCATCATTTCCTCCTGCTGCCACAGCGTCAACACACTGATCCAGAAATATCACCCGCTGGCGCTGCCCTATCTGGCGCCGGTGCTCAGCCCCATGCTGGCCCACTGCAAACTGATGAAAGAGCAGAACCCCGGCGCGGCCTGCGTGTTCATTGGGCCATGCATCTCCAAAAAGGAGGAGGCCGAGCTGTATGGTTACTGCGATGTGGTTTTGACCTTTGAGGAGCTGGAAGCCTGGATGGAAACTGCCGGCGTGACCCTGGATGCCAGTGAGGCGGAAGATCAGGCGGGCAAAAAGGCGCGTTTCTATCCCATCAAGGGCGGCGTCATCAAAACGATGCACACACAGGATACGGATTATACCTTTCTTTCGGTAGATGGCGTTCAGAACTGCATCGCGGCGCTGAAAGAAATCGAAGCCGGCAGCCTGCATCACTGTTTCATTGAAATGAATGCCTGCGAAGGGGCCTGCATCAATGGCCCGGGTATCCGCCATCATCACGCCTCGGTACTGGGCGGTGAGGTAAAAGTATTCGCTTTTGCCGGCGATGACCAGTGGCAGGTGGCCATGCCCATCGATATGGCCAAGCACATGCCCTACATCGGTACCCATGACCAGATTCCCGGTGAGGCCACCATCCGGGAGATCCTTTCCAAAATTGGCAAAACCAGCCCCGAGCAGGAGCTGAACTGCGGCAGCTGCGGCTACCCGACCTGCCGTGACAAAGCCATTGCCGTATACCAGGGGAAAGCCGACCTGACCATGTGCCTTCCCTTTTTGAAGGAACGCGCCGAGACTTTCTCCGGCTATGTGATCAACAACACGCCAAACGCTATTTTTGTGCTGGATGAAAACCTGTGCGTACAGCAAATCAACAAGGCCGCCTGCACCCTGTTCAACCTGAAAGGCCCTGCCGACATCGTGGGCAGCCCCATTGTGCGCCTGTTGAACCCGGCGGATTATCTGGCTGTGATCACCAGCGGCGTGCCCGTGCGGGACAAAAAACACTACCTGGCCGAATACAATAAATACGTAGAGGAAAGCATCGTTTACGATCACGAATATCACATCGTATTCAGCATCATGCGGGACATCACCGATGAAGAACAGCGGCAGGCCGAACGCAGCGAGCTGTTCGCCAAGACCGCTGCCGTCACCGACGAGGTGATCGAAAAGCAGATGCGCGTAGTGCAGGAGATTGCCTCGCTGCTGGGTGAGACCACCGCCGAGACCAAGGTGGCCCTGACACAGCTGAAGAACGCCATCGACCATTGACCGGAGGAGCCGCTATGAACAATCTGTGGACAGATACCGGCTATGTGAGCTTGAACCATGTAGGGGAACAGCTGTGCGGCGACCGGGTGGAAGTGATCGGCGACAGCGCACACGATCTGACCCTAGTGCTGGCTGACGGCCTGGGAAGCGGTGTAAAGGCCAATATCCTGTCAACCCTGACCAGCAAGATCCTGTGCACCATGATGGCCGGCGGCATGCCGCTGGAAGATTGCGTAGACACCATTGTCAAAACTCTGCCTGTGTGTTCCGTGCGGAAAGTTGCCTATTCCACCTTCACCATCATCCAGATCACCGACAACAGCGAGGCGACCCTGATCCAGTTTGACAATCCCAATGTGATTTTTCTGCGGGAGGGCAAAAATTATGATTACCCTGTCACCACCCGGGTGATCGAGGGGAAAACAATTCTGGAAAGCCACATTCCTTTACAGATTCACGACGTGATGATTGCTATGAGCGACGGCGCCATTTATGCCGGCGTTGGCAAAAGCATGAACTTCGGCTGGCAGCGAGACAACATCATTGAGTACGCCGAACGCCTGTATGACGACAGCCTCTCGGCCAAAATGATCGCCTCGCTGATTGAAGATGAATGCAACCGCCTGTACGAGGGGGAACCCGGGGACGACTGTACTGTCGCCGCGGTGCGCATCCGCCAGCGCGCGCCGGTGAACCTGCTGATCGGCCCGCCGGCTGATCCCAAGGACTGCACCAAGATGATGACGCTGTTTTTCTCCAAGGAAGGAAAGAAAATCGTGTGCGGCGGCACCACCTCGAAGATCGCAGCCGAATATCTCCATGAAGAGGTGAAAACCACCCTGGACTATGGCACCGATCCGGATATCCCTCCCATCGCTCATATCAAAGGAGTGGACTTGGTGACGGAAGGCGTCATCACCCTGAGCCGCGTGGTACAGTATGCCAAGCAGTTCGTAAACGGAGAGGATCTGGCCAACCTGTGGAGCCTGCAGACAGACGGCGCTTCCCTGATCGCACAAATGCTGTTTGAATATGCCACCGACATCAATTTTTTCGTAGGTCGAGCCATCAACCCGGCCCACCAGAACCCCAACCTGCCCATCACCTTCGGCATCAAGATCCAGTTGGTGCAGGAGCTGGCCAGGTACCTGGAACAAATGGGCAAACAAATCAAAGTAAGCTACTTCTGAATCCGGCGCAAACCCGGTTCAGCACAAGCAGCTGCGTCTCTGCGGCGCCGGCCGCCCGTTCCCTTTCCGCGGAACAGGTGCCGGCGCCCTTTGTGTTAGCCCGCCGGTTTCACAGTTTGCTGCGGGCAGCATATATTGATAGCAAAGCCGGCCGCAGCGCGCGGCAGCCGGCCCAATGACACAGAAGGGGGAATTGCACTATGTCGATGCCGGTGATTTCCACCGCCGCCAATCCCATCTCCATGAGCCAAGCCATCACGGACCTGATCGAGTCCATTGCTCTGGAAGAAACCGCCTTGAGCCATATCCTGAATGCCGAGGGGGAAAAGCTGCAAAAAGTGCTGGCCATGGACACCTGTCTGGAGGACATTCTGCGTGTGAATGAAACCGTGGCCAGCATGGTGGCCAGCGTAAACGATCTGGAGCACACGCTGCGGGACAAACTGGAGTTCATATCCAACAATCTGTATTATCCATCGCGGGAATAATCCGCAGATGTTTCCGTCTCTCTGCCCGAAAGCGCCCGGCCATGCGGCCGGGCGCTTTCTCCGTCTCAGATCAGCGTGATATCAATGGGCGATATGATCCGGTGCCAGAAGGGCGCCGGCACATCGGCCTGGCCGGCAGCTGCCGCATCCGGGTCGAACGGGAGATACGGGATCTCCAATTCCTCCACGGTATCCGTCTCGCCTGCCAGCCAGCTTTCCAGCCTTCGGCGGGCTGAATCGATACGTTCCAGCTGGCTGCCGATGCGCAGATCAAAGATATCAAGGCCCGGTGCCTTATTGTCAGCCAGCCACTGGCGGCGAAAGGCTTCGGAAAACCGTTCCATAGCCGCGCGCAAAGCAGGCAAATCCCGGATACAGAGGCTGGCCAGCGCCGGCTTCTCCTTTTTCTGCCAGGCTGTGTGCAGCTCCTGCTGCACGTGTGCTTTGTGTGCCAACGCATCCGCCAGCGCACGATAGAACGTGAACAGGCCCCGCCACCGGCCTGCCCGATTTTCAGCTGCAGCCAGATCCTGTTCGGTCTGCCGCAGATGGGCTTCGTAAGCAGGCAGATCCAATGCCGGGCTGAACAGCGGTGTCAGCAGGTCCTCATACAACAGCGTTTTGGTCGCATTCACCGCCATCCTTCCCGGGGCAGGGTTGTCCGGCGTAAATACCAGCTCATCCGGCAGCAGGAAGTCCTCCCATCGGCCTCCGGCGGCTGCCTGCAGCAGCGCAGCCGTCTCGTCCGGCCGTGCCTGCCCCGTCCAGCACAATTGGGCCCAGCAGGCCAGGGACGGCAGCACGGCAAACAGCGGGCATTCTGCGCCGTTATCTCCCCACAGGGTGACCAGCACCTCGTTGACCCCATGCTTTACGCAGGCCGTATGGGCCAGGCCTGCCAAATGTATGCTGAACCGGTTGCATGGCGCAAATCCGCTCCATTTCCACGCACCACCGGCAAAAATGATGTGCGGGGACAGTTCCCGGTGCCGGGCAAGCATCCGGTCGTATACGCCGGCGTCTTGAGAGTAATAGTCCCAATAGATCAGGCTTGTATCGGCTGGAATGGTATGCGCTACGGCGGGGTCTATGGTGCATTCGGGTGCATAGTATTCACCGCCGGCCGCCAGGCGGAAGAACATATCACTCCACATCATTGGAGCAAAGCCGTAAGACCGGGCGATGGCATGGACTGTTTTAAAGTGGCGCAGCATCAGTGACATGCGGTTTTCATAGCCGTTTTGATCCAGGTAGCGCCCCAGCCCCAGCATGTGCGCCTCATCCATGCCGATATTCACGCGGCGGGTGGTGAAACACTCTGCCAGTGTGCGGAACATCGCCTCCAGCAATGCCTGCGTTTCCGGCGCACCGATCAAAAGGATGTCCCCCACGTCTGTCAACGGTTTCATGGCTTTCCATTTGAGAGACTGACCCAGATGGGCCAGCGTTTGAATGGCGGGAATCAATTCGATCCCCAGCTGCCGTGCAAAGGCATCCACTTCTTTCAGCTCTTCTTTGGTATACCGGCCCCGCCCGTGCCCAAAATACGGGTATCCGTCCAATTGGTACACATCCTCCAAATACAGCTGCACTGTTTGATATCCCATTCGGCTCAGGATCTGCAGCAGCTTTTTCAAAGTTTCCGGCCGCGGCACCGCATTGCGGGAACAATCCACCATTGCGCCCAGCCGCCCATAAGCCGGCTCTTCCCGATATTGCCAGCCCGCCGGGCGGTCGGCATACTGTTCCAGCAGCGCCGCAGCGCGGCCCAGCATCTCTTCCCTGCCCAACCGCACCTGCCAGCCATCGGCAGTGCGCTGCAGGCAGATTCCCTTACCGCCTGTCTCCACCTGTACGGGCAACTGCGGGGGCGCCGTCCCCAAAGCCTGCAGCAGCCCTTCTTCAAATTCCGTCAGATTTTGCCACATGATATATGCCTCCTTTTCCGCGCCATCGCTTCCTCTACTATAACCGAAAAGCGCCGGCCGCGCAACCGGCCGGCGCAGGTTTCTGATAACGAAAAAGCGGCGCAGCCCTGCCCGCTTCCGGGCCGGCTGCGCCGCCTGATCAGTCACAGGATATCCCGCTTTCACAATTCAAGTGCCCAAATATGCCGTGCGCACCTTCGGGTCATTGGCCAGCTCGTGGGCATCACCGGACATGGCAATGCTGCCTGTCTCCAACACGTAGGCACGGTTGGCCACCTCCAGAGCCATTTTGGCGTTCTGCTCCACCAGCAGCACCGTAACGCCGCTTTTGTTGATATCCCGGATGATGTTGAAAATCTCCTGTACCAAAAGAGGAGACAGGCCCATGGAGGGCTCGTCCAGCAGCAGCATCTTGGGCTTGCACATCAGTGCCCGGCCGATGGCCAGCATCTGCTGTTCGCCTCCGGAAAGCGTGCCGGCAACCTGCCGGCGGCGCTCTTTCAGACGAGGCAGCCGCGCAAACACCATTTCGTAATCGGCCGCAATGGCATCGTTCCCGTCTGTGCGGGTAAAAGCGCCCAGCTCCAAATTCTGCTGTACAGTGAGGCTGGCAAACACACGCCGGCCCTCGGGCACCTGTGCCAGGCCCAGCTTTACAATCTGGTGGGCCTCCATGTGCTGGATGGGTTTACCGCAGAAAGTGATTTCGCCCGCCTTGGGATTCAGCAAATGGCTGATAGCGTGCAGCGTGGTCGTTTTTCCTGCGCCGTTGGCGCCGATCAGCGTGACAATCTCACCCTGGTCCACATGGAAGGACACGCCGCGGATGGCGTTGATCGCGCCATAGGACACTTCCAGGTCCTTGACAGAAAGCATTTCTTCCATACGCTCAACCTCCCAGATACGCGGCAATCACTTTGGGGTCGTTGCGCACCATCTCGGGTGTACCCGCAGCAATGATGCGGCCATAATCCAGCACGGTGATCTGCTCGCACAGGCCCATTACAAAGCTCATATCATGTTCGATCAGCAAAATGGTGATGCCGAAGTGCTCGCGTACAAAGCGCACGGTCTCCATCAGCTCCTCCGTTTCGCTGGGATTCATGCCGGCCGCAGGCTCATCCAACAGCAGCAGTTTGGGGTTGGTAGCCAGCGCCCGCGCAATCTCCAGCTTGCGCTGCTTGCCATAGGGCAGGTTGCTGGCCATCTGTTTGGCGTCGTTTTCCAGGCCAAAAATTTTCAGCAGCCCCATCGCCTGGCCGCGCATTTCCCTCTCCCGCTCGAAAAACGGGGGCAGGCGCAGCACCGCCGTAAAGGTGGAATATTTCACCTGGTTGTGAAGACCCACCTTCACATTATCCAGTACCGTCATGCCGCCGAACAGGCGGATATTCTGAAACGTACGGGCGATGCCCGCCTTGCTGATCGTAGCCGGCGGTTTTCCGGTAATGTTCTTACCGTCCAGGATAATATCACCCTCTGTAGGCTTGTACACGCCGGTAAGCATGTTGAACACGGTGGTTTTTCCCGCACCGTTGGGGCCGATGAGGCCGTACAGCCCCCCCTGCTCCAGGCGCAGATCCACCTTGTCCACCGCCTGCAGGCCCCCGAAAGCAATGCCCAGGTTGGATACTTCCAGCAATGCCATATCAGGCGCCCCCTTTCTTCGCAGCGTTGTGTCCCGCGCCCTTCAGGCGGCCCGCAAACACCCGCTTGCGCCATTCCACCATTTTGGGGCTTTGGTTGAAAATCATCATGACGATCAGCACAATGGCATATACCAGCATGCGGTATTCGCTGAAGCTTCGAAGCATCTCCGGCAGTACGGTCAAAACGGCGGCCGCTATCATGCTGCCGCGGATGCTGCCGATGCCGCCCAGCACCACGAACACCAGAATCTGGATGGACAGGTTGTAATCGAACTTGCTGGCCACCAGCGAGGAAAAGCTATGGGCATACAACACACCGGCCACGCCGGCCAGGGCTGCCGACAGGCTGAACGCGATCATCTTGTACTTGGTGATGTTGATGCCAACGCTCTCTGCCGCAATGCGGTTGTCACGGATGGACATCACCGCCCGCCCGGTACGGGATTTGATCAGGTTCAGCACAATAAACAGCGTCAGCATCACCAGGGCAAAGCCCCAGATAAACGTGGAGTCCCTCGGAGTCCCCACAATTCCCTGGGCACCCTTGATGAGTACTTTGCCGTTCTCCGAAAGGCCCAGCGCAATGCTGTCCTTCATGGAGAAATGCAGCCCGTTTTCGTCCACACCCAAATAGACGGCGTTCAGCACATTTTTAATGATTTCGCCAAAGGCCAAAGTGACAATGGCAAGGTAGTCGCCCTGCAGGCGCAGCACCGGAATACCGATAAGCACGCCCATAGCCCCTGCGGCCACGGCGCCGATGATCAGCGCCAGCACAAAACGCAGCCAGGTGACCGTAATGGTGTCCTCCATACTGACGCTGAACAGTGCACCGGCAAAGGCACCCACGCTCATAAAGCCCGCATGGCCCAGGCTCAGCTCGCCCAAAATACCTACGGTCAGGTTCAGTGAAACGGCCGCGATCACATAGGCGCAGATGGGCACCAGCTGGCCCTCCAACATATTGGAGATATTGCCGGTGAGCACCATTCCCTCCAGAATTACAAATGCCAGAACAGCGATGAGATAGGTGACCAGGTTTTTGCGGCTGGTCCTCCCCAGATTTTTCAAACCCATACCCTCACCTCACACTTTCTCGCTGATTTTCTTGCCCAGGATACCCGTGGGCTTCACCAGCAGCACAATGATCAGCACCGAAAAGACGATGGCATCGGACAGCTGCGTGGAAATGTATGCCTTGCTGAGCGTTTCAATGATCCCCAGCAGAATACCGCCCAGCATAGCGCCGGGAACCGAACCAATCCCGCCGAATACAGCCGCAACAAATGCCTTGATGCCGGGCATGGAACCGGTAGTGGGCAGCAGCATGGGATAGGACGAGCACAGCAGCGCCCCCGCAACTGCCGCCAGCGCACTGCCGATGGCAAAGGTCAGCATAATGGTTCCGTTGACATTGACGCCCATCAGCTGGGCCGCGCCTTTATCCTCGCTGACAGCCAGCATTGCCCGGCCCATGCGGGTACGGTTGATGAACAAGGACAGGCCCACCATCACCACAATGCACACGCCGATCGTGACGATAGATTCACCGGTAATCACCAGCTGTCCGCCAGCCAGGCGCAGCGGTTCCATATTGACTACGCTGGTAAAAGATTTGGGGGTGGAACCCCAGATAAGCAGCGCCAGATTCTGCAGCAAATAGCTGACGCCGATGGCTGTAATCAGCACTGCCAGGCTGGGTGCACCGCGCAGCGGCCGATAGGCCACTGTCTCGATGACGATACCCAGCACCGTGCACACCGCCATAGCCAGCACAATGGATACAATGGCCGGCAGGCCCAGATTCACCATAAAAATGAATACCATATATCCGCCCACCATGATGACATCGCCGTGGGCAAAATTCAGCATTTTGGCAATGCCGTACACCATGGTATAACCCAGCGCAATGATGGCGTAAACACTGCCCAGGCTGATTCCGTTGATCAGATAGGAGATAAATTGCATGCTTTTCGCCCCTTCTTGGCCGCAACTGCGGAGTTTCTTTCAAAACTCTACCTGGAATAATCGGGAAAAAGGGCCGCCGGCGTGAGGGCCGGCAGCCCTTTACAATGTCAGTTCAGCGGTAACCCTGTGCTCAGGCTGCTTCGGAAACAGATTCCGCAGCAACGGAAGAAGCATCCTCCGCAGGAGCCTCCTGCGCGTCGGCCGCATCGTTGGGGGCCGTATAGGCACCGTCGCGAATCACCACGGCGCGGGGCTCTTTATTGGGTTCGCCGGACTCTGCATCCCAGCTGATGGACGCGCCCGTGACACCGCTGATCTCCACATCACCAATAACGCCCAGGATGGCATCGCAGATATCGGAAGCACTCATATCGGCGGTAACGCCGGCGGCCTCGCAGGCGGCTTTCATGGCGTACACCACATCATAGGCATTGGCAGCAAACTGGTTGGGGGCAATGCCGAATTTCTCGGTATACTTCTCGGTGAACTCCGTGGTCACTTCATCCACGCCAGGCACATAGGGAGTCAGCAGCAGCACACCCTCAGCCAGGCTGGTGTCAAAGTTTTCGGCGTTCAGGATACCGTCCAGGCCGTCGCAGCCGAAGAACTGAGGAGCATAACCCATGGTATTGGCCTGGGACAGGATCAGAGAAGCCTCGCTGTAATAAATGGGCAGGAACACCAGCTCTGCGCCAGCGCTCTGAGCGGCCTGCAGCTGCACGCTGAAGTCCTGGTTGCTGTCGCTGGTAAACGCCTCGGCAGCCACGATCTCAAAGCCATTGTCCGCAGCGGCGGCGGCAAAGTTTTCATAAATGCCGGAGGAGTAAGTGCTGGAACTGTCATAGATCACAGCCACTTTGGTGGCCAGCTGGTGGTCGCCAATATACTGGGCGGAAGCGGCACCCTGGTTGGGATCAGAGAAGCACATACGGAAAGCATTGGGATAGGCGATGGCCTCTACGGCAGTGGCAGAAGGAGTCATCATAAAAACATTGTCTTCATTGGCCAGCTCGGCAGCCGCAATGCAGGCATCGCTGGTAACGGTGCCCGCAAACAGCTGCATACCCCAGTCCATCAGGGTATTATAGGCGTTCACGGCACTTTCCGGGTCGGCCACATCATCTTCAGCGCGGTATTCGAACTGGATACCGCCCATGGCGTTGATCTCTTCCACTGCCAGCTGAACACCGTTGGCCACGCCCTCGCCGTACTGGGCGGCAGAACCGGTCAGCGGGCCGGAAACACCGATCTTAATGGCACCGGCAGAAGCAGCGGAACCGGATACAGCCGCAGAAGCGGTATCGGAAGTCGCAGCAGACGAACTGGCAGACCCGCCGCAGGCAGCCATGGAGACGGCCAGGCACAGAGCCAGGGCAAGACTCAGGAATTTCTTCATAACATTCTCCTCCGTTTTCACTCAATTTCCCGCAAACCTTTCGCTGCAAGATGGCCTTTACGGGATATTAATGATAATGATATACGAAAACTGCACAAATTTCAATGCGCCATTTTTACATACTTTCCCATGTTAAAGTGGTAATTTTAAGAAATTTGCATAAAAAAGCACAAAAAAGAAACAAAAATCCGTTCTCCCGCGCCGCTCACAATTGCTTGCCCATCCGACCGCCACGCATGGCAGCCCGCTGCTCGGGGCCCACTGCAGCCTGCGGGCGGCCGTTTGCAACCGCTGCATCATGCAGCGCGGACCCAAACCGCATGTACTGCCGCCGCACCCGAATGGAGTGTTTCTGGTCCTCACATGAAAAGCCGCAGGCTCAAAGAGCCTGCGGCATCTGTCCGCACATTCATACAGAGGGGCTGTCGGCACAACTCACGCGCCGGCTTCTTCAGATTCCTGCCCCAGCCGGTTCAGCACCTTGGCATAGCCGCCGGTGCCATACTGGATGCACCGGTTGATGCGGCTGATCGTAGCCGTACTGATCTCCACATGCTTGACGATCTGCTCATATGTCTTGCCGGCCAGCAGCATCTGAGCAGCCTCTACCCGCTGGGCCATATCGGCCAGTTCCTTCATTGTGCACAAATCTTGAAAAAAATCATAGCACTCCTGCACATCTTCCAGCGAGAGGATGGCCTTGAACAAGTCATCCATGGCTTTGTCCCTGCGTTTCGTTTTCTCAGGCATAGCGCACCTCATATCTGTACATGTTGATGGGCCGGCCGGCGGCCTTGCTTTATTACAGTAACACATTGAACGGAAAATTGCAAGAGAACGGCCGGCTTTTTTCAAAAAAAGCCGGCCGGAAACTCTCACACGAACCTGTGCGGCGCTTATTTCACCATGCTGGCAACTTCAGCTGCAAAGTCATCGCTGCGCTTCTCCAGGCCCTCGCCTTTTTCAAAGCGAACGAAACGGGTGATCTGGATCTCTCCGCCCAATTCCTTCGCCGTATTGGCCACATACTGGGCAACAGACAGTTCCGTATCTTTGACGAACTGCTGATCCACCAGGCAATTCTCCTTGTAGAACTTGCCGATTTTGCCCTCGACCATCTTATGCTTGACCTGATCCGGTTTGCTGGCCAGCTTCGGGTCATTGCTGATCTGGGCCAGCAGGATCTCTTTCTCTTTGGCCAGCACTTCGGCGGGCACACTGGCCTCATTCAGATAGCCGGGGTTTGCAGCGGCCACCTGCATAGCAATATCCTTGCCGAAAGCGGCAAACGCAGGATTGGCAGCCACGCTGTCGGTGGTGTCGAACTGCACCAGCACGCCGTGGGTTCCGCCGCCGTGCACGTAAGCGCTGCAAACACCTTCCAGGCGCTCGAAGCGGCGGATCTTGATATTCTCGCCGATAACCAGGATCTTATCCTTCAGCTCGGCATCCACCGTGCGGCCATTCATCGAGCAGGCCAGCAGGGCGTCCACATCCGCGGGGGCCTCATTCATGATCACATGGGCCACATCCTTGACAAAGGTGCGGAACAGCTCATTTTTGGCCACAAAGTCGGTCTCGGCGTTCACTTCCACCACAACGCCCACCTTCTTGGCCACGTCGGCTTCGGCATATACCATGCCTTCAGCGGCAATGCGGCCGGCCTTTTTCGCCGCAGCGGCCAGGCCTTTTTCGCGCAGATATTCAATTGCCTTGTCGAAATCGCCGCCGGACTCGGTGAGGGCCTTTTTGCAGTCCATCATCCCGCAGCCGGTCTGTTCGCGCAGGTTCTTAACGTCCATAGCAGTAAAAGCCATTGTAGTCTTCCCCTTTTCTTATATCATTAAAATTTGCGTTTGCACCCTCAGGCCTCAGCGGCCTCGGCAGGCTGCTCGGCGGCATCCTCCGTCTGGACGCCCTGACGGCCCTCCAGCACGGCGTCGGCCATAGCGCCGGCAATCAGCTTCACGGCGCGGATGGCGTCGTCGTTGCCGGGGATCACATAGTCGATCTCATCCGGGTCACAGTTGGTATCCACAATGGCCACGATGGGGATGTTCAGCTTGCGGGCTTCGCTGACTGCAATGCGCTCCTTGCGGGGATCAACGATGAACATGGCCTTGGGCAGCACATCCATCTCTTTCACGCCGCCCAGGAACTTTTCCAGCTTCTCCAGCTCCAGCTCCAGCTTGGCTACTTCTTTTTTGGGCAGCATCTCAAACGTGCCGTCCTCGCGCATTTTATTGATCTGAGCCATGCGGTCGATCCGGCGGCGGATGGTGCGGAAGTTGGTGAGCATACCGCCCAGCCAGCGGGCGTTCACATAGTGCATACCGCAGCGGGTGGCCTCTTCACGGATGGACTCCTGCGCCTGCTTTTTGGTTCCCACGAACAGGATGCTGCCGCCTTCGGCCGCCACCTCGCGCACGAAGCTGTATGCCTCGTCCAGTTTCTTCACGGTCTTCTGCAGGTCAATGATGTAGATGCCGTTGCGCTCGGTGAAGATGTACTTCGCCATTTTGGGGTTCCAGCGGCGGGTCTGGTGGCCAAAGTGAACGCCGGCCTCCAACAGCTGCTTCATAGATACGACTGCCATAATAAAATCCTCCTAAAATTGTTTTTCCTCCGCATTGCCTTCCATGCCTTGCCACCCATTTGGGCACAGCAAAACAAAGCAATGCGTGCGTATTGCCGGTATAGTATACCACAAGCGCCGGAGAAACACAAGCCTTTACTGTAAAAGTTTTGGCAAAATCCTCCGGAACAGACTGAACGGGCTTCAGCCGCCGCCGGACAATGCCTGCAGATAATCCTCCCCGAACATTTGGTCATACTGCAGCAGCCAGTGGTTGTCATAATACGTCTGCTGCTGCTCCGTCATCTCCTCGCTGGCCGTCCCGTCGGGATTGATGGTAATGCCCCGGGTGCGCGCACGCATCACAGTGAGCTGTTCGGTAAGATATTGAAACAGCAACGGCTTGTCCAGGCCGTACAGATCCATCATCACCGGGCTGATCTCATATGCCGCCACTGTGCCCAGATCCACTGCCCCGCCATAATAATTGCTCCAAACCAGCAGATCAGTCTTGTGCAGTTCCGGGCTGCCTGTGTCACCGGGCGCGATATATCCGGTCTTTTCAAAAACCTCATAACCTGTGCCCAGGGGGTTGTAGTGATCCCCCCAAAATACGATGATGGTGGGCTCGTCCACCGTGCTGAAATAGTCGACCAGCTCTCCCAGGGCAGCGTCCGCCTCATAAATGCCGGTGGCAAAATCCTGCAGCTGGTCGATGGTGTCCTGCGTGAAACCCGGGTGCTCCAGTACCTTTACTTGCTCGTCCGCCGGATAACGGTTGGGGCCGTAAGTGGTGTGGTTCTGCATGGTGACGGCGTGTATGAACACCGGGCCGTCTTCCTCCCGATCCTCATACTCCTGGATGATGCGCTGGGTCATGGCATGGTCCGACACAAAGCCGCGCCGTTTGTCCGGGTTAATAAAATTCTCCAGAGAGATGAAATCATCAATCCCCAAACGCGGATATGCCGTGTTCCTGCTCCACATCCGGCCGTAATATCCGTGAATTGCCAGGGTCTGGTATCCATCTTCTTTCAGCACCTGCGCCAGGGAGAACATATCGCGGGTGACATATTGCTGATAGGGTTTGCTGCCTGCCGGCAGATGTTCCAGCGAAAAACCGGTAAGGGCCTCAAACTCTACGTCGCAGGTGCCGCCGCCGAAGCTGGGGGAATAGCACCGGCCGTAGGCAGCCTGCTGCTTCAAGCGCGTCAGGTTCGGCGTCAGCTCCCGGTCGAACACAACCCCCTCCAGGCGCGAAACATCCCAGAAAGATTCATTCATCAGGTAGATGATGTTGGGCGCTTTTTCCTGCTCTTCGGCCGGGGTCACCGCCGCGTAGGAACTCTCGAACAGCGGCTGGGCATTCTCCGCTTTTTCCTCCGTTTCCGCCGCCAGTGCCTCTACGCTTTCCTGGGAGTAGTTCTCCGGCGCTTCGATATCCATCACGCGCAGATTGGTGATAAAGCCCGTGACGACCCCATAATTCTTATAATACCGATCCTGCATCCACATGTCGGAGTAAATCCCGCAGGCCTGGCAGGCGGCCTCATTCATATAGACAGCCAGCACCGCGCCGCCAATCACCGCACCCACCGCTGCCACCGGCAGGCGGATCTGCCAGCGGCGCGCTGGTGCGGGCAGGCGCAGGAACATACTGAGCACCACCAGCACTGCCGTGATACACGCCGTCCAAATCATCGGCGGCTGCACACGCAGCTGCACGTTGCCTGCTACACCCATAAAATCGCCGATCTGCAGAAAGTCCCAAGGCAGCAGCGGCTCTCCGCGCATCTCCAGCTTAAACCAGGACACAGCTCCCGCCAGATTCAGTACCGTCCCCAACAGCAGGGTTCCCGGCCAGTGACGACCCGTGAGCCAGGTGATGCATAAATAGGTTCCCACCAGGAACAGCCAGGTCAGCGCGTAAGAGGCCCCGTGCGCCCAGAACCGGTCGGACCAGAAGTCGCCGCCCAAGGTACCGCGGTGACACCACTCCATGGTGGCAAAAAATACAGTGGGCACTGCAAGGCACCACAAAAGGTTCAGCCACCAGGCACTGCACCAGCGCGGCAGCGGGCGGCGCAGACGATGTTTGCGCTCTTTTTCTTCCAATGCTCTCTACTTCCTTTCCGCGTGCTGTGCATCCGGCAGCCGGCGCCTGTACGGCGCGCAGATCTTACGCGGATTATAGATATAGTATACACGCGCTTGTCAAGTGCCTCCAAAAAGTGCAAGCCGGCGCTTGGGCACAGAGGCATGCCGGGCATCGGGCGCATCTGCCCCCTGCACCAGCAGCACATCCGTCCCCACCTTGCGGACGGCCTGCCACGGGATAGCGGTATCCTCTGCCCGTCCCAGCAGACCGAACCATTTGGGTTTTCCATACAGAATGATGTGCGTGACCGCTGCCGTTCCATCATCAAAAGCCAAGTCATCCACCCGCCCCAAATTGGCACCGGTGGACAGGTCGATCACACTTTTCCGGCATAATTCATACATAGTCATAACGAGCCTCCTCCCTGTTCGGCTTCACCCTGCCGCAATCCCTCTTCTGAAGCGGCACGCTGTCCGCCCAGCACCGCAGTGCGGCCTTATTCCATCCATATTCGCCGCGGGGGGTTCCTATGCGGCAGATTTTGTAGTATAATATCTGCAATGACGACGGAAACGGCAGGTGGTTTTTTGTACCGCAACGTGATTTTTGACTTGGGCGGCGTAGTAGTGGATTACAATCCCCGGGAATTCCTGGTAGATCATTTCATGAATGAAAAGCTGGAAGACCAGCTGTATGAGATGACCTTCGGCAGCCAGGAGTGGTGGATGCTGGACGCCGACCTGATCACCCGGGAGGAAGCCCACGAGATATTCCGCGCCAGAGGCAAAGAGATCGGGCGCAGCTTCGAGATGGATGTGATCCTGTCCGATTGGGTGGATATGCTGAAAACCCGGGACGATACGGTGCAGCTGATGAAACGTCTGAAAAAGAGGGGCTATCGGCTGTATTACCTGTCCAACATTCCCAAGGATGTGCTGGAACTGATGAAGCAGCGCAAGTTCTGGGCCATGTTCGACGGCGGCCTGGCATCCTGCAGGGCCAAAATGAACAAGCCGGACCCGCGCATCTACCTGGCCCTGCTGTATCGCTACCATCTGAAACCGGAGGAGACCATCTTCCTGGATGACAACCGTGAAAACGTGGAGGCAGCCCGAAAGCTGGGCATCGCAGGCATCCATTTCCGCTCGCTGAAGCACGCGCTGGCCCAGATGATCAAGCTGGGAGTATCTTTTGACAAAAAGGCTCCACCGGTGAACGCGGACCTGCCTGAACAAGCTCCTGCCGCCGCCCCCCTCACCCCCGGGGATGCCGGGCAGCCCTGACAGGTCCAAACGCAGCACAGGCAGCAGAGAAGGGACGCATCAAAGATGCGTCCTTTTTTGCATGTCGAAAACTACTCGCTAGGCGAGTGGTTTTCGACACATAAGAAAACGGCGCCCCTTTCGGGGCGCCGTTTGAGTTTAGGAGCGTTGATGGGCCTCAGGCGCCGAAGTAGCGCTTCAGCAGGCCGGCGAAAGCGCGGCCATGGCGGGCCTCATCGCGGGCCATCTCATGAACGGTATCATGGATGGCGTCCAGGCCCAGCTCTTTGGCCTTTTTGGCCAGTTCGGTCTTGCCTGCAGTGGCACCGTTCTCGGCCTCTACGCGCATCTCCAGGTTCTTCTTGGTACTGTCGGTAACAACCTCGCCCAGCAGCTCGGCAAACTTGGCGGCGTGCTCGGCCTCCTCAAAGGCGGCCTTCTCCCAGTACAGGCCGATCTCCGGATAACCCTCGCGGTGGGCCACACGGGCCATGGCCAGGTACATGCCCACCTCGCTGCACTCGCCGTTGAAATTCTGGCGCAGGCCCTCGATGATCTCGGGGTCAACACCCTGCGCGACGCCCACTACATGCTCGGCAGCCCAGGCCATGGTACCCTCCTGCTTCTTGAATTTCGAAGCGGGCGCTTTGCACTGCGGGCAGAACTCGGGGGGATTTTCGCCTTCATACACATAACCACATACGGTGCAGATCCATTTTGCCATTGTTCATTACCTCCATATCTTCCATTGCTGATTGATCGTTGCTTGCGCAGCATCTTGCTGTGTGACTTTATTATAGCCCGTCCGCTAATCAATGTCAAGTAGTTATTGAGAATTTTTATCAATAATTTTTTTCTGCAGCCCTGCCAAAGCCGGCATCAGCGCGTGCAAACTGACCGCCGTAACACCGCCCATCACCGCACCCGAAACCAGCAGCACCGGCAGATAATACCAGGTGTAGATGGAACGGGTGAACATCAGGTTCACCACAGCCAGCTGCCCAACATTGTGGAAGATGGCGCCGCACACCGAGCGGATGTATATGGTGGGCCTGCCGATGTGCCCTACGGCCCACATAACTGCCAGCGCGCACAGCCCGCCCGACAGGCTGAGCAGCCCCGCCGACGGCCCCTGTGCCAGCAGCACAAAACCGCTTTTCAGCACCGTGAGCACCAGTGCATCCCGCCCGCTTAAAAACAGCAGGGCATACATCACCACAATGTTGGCCAGGCCGGGCTTGATGCCCGGCGGCAGGCCCAGCAGCGGCGTCACCAAGCTTTCCAGCCAGGAAAGCACCATCTCCAGCGCGAACAGCAGCCCCAGCAGCGCAACACGCAGCGCACTTGCCCTGCGCGGCTTATGCGGCTTCATGGGCATCCTCCCTTTTTGCTGTCACCCAGTACAGCGGATAAGCATCTTCGCCGCCCTCAGCCCAGGAGAAGGAATTCCGCAGGGCCTGAGAGACGTACAGCCGGCCATCGTTGGTCAGGGCAATGGCCGTGCCGCCGCGCTCCATATATTCCAGCGTATTTTCCAGCCCGCCCACATACAGCGCAGTGGAATAGAAATCGGCAGTGGCGCCGTCCTCGCATACAACGCCCACACTGGCCAGATCGCTTTGAGCCGGCGCCGCCGTGGCCGGATCAAAAATATGGGAATAGCGCACGCCATCCACTTCAAAATATCGCTCGTAGCCGCCCGAGACGGCGATCACCTCATCCTCCAGTTCCAAAACAACAATGGCGGAAGCGGCGTTTCCGTTGGGATCGCGGAAACCAATGCGGAAACGGGTCCCGTCCGGCCGACGGCCCCGGGCATATACGTTGCCGCCGATGTCCAGCAGCGCATTTTCCACGCCCAGGTCTTCGTATACTTCTCTGGCTACATCGCAGGCCGCCCCTTTGGCAATGCCGCCCAAATCCACACCCATCCCCTCCTGC
This sequence comes from uncultured Ruthenibacterium sp., assembly GCA_944386555.1. Classification (GTDB taxonomy): domain Bacteria; phylum Bacillota; class Clostridia; order Oscillospirales; family Ruminococcaceae; genus Ruthenibacterium. The sequence goes on from CALXBN010000048.1 coordinate 25,033, forward strand.
GTCAGCATGGCGGTGCCGTCCTTCAAAACGAGCGCATTGTCATCCACCAGCGCCAGCAGCTGCCGGCGCTCATCCTCCGGCACCACCCGGGGCGCATCGCTGTTGACCCCCCAGGCCAGGGTGACCGGCGCAATGGTGAGGGCAAATTCCCCCGGGTTCTGCAGGCTGAGGGCTTTGCCCTTTTCCAGCAGCGCATACGTTTCGGGGGCTATCTCTACAGGGCTGCTGCCGGCTGCGGCGTTCAGGCGGGCGATGTCACTGTCCGGCTCATACAGGGACAGCCTGGCCTCGTGTTCGGCCAGGGCCTGGGTGACAGCGTCCACTGCCTCCTGGGCGTGGGCCCCCCAGGCCCGGCTGGTAACCACGGTGCTCATGGCATACAATGTAGCGCTGGCCTCCCGGGTCGCCCGGCTGCGCAGCGTCAGCGCCGTCACGCCGGCACATGCCAGCACCAGCGCACACGCCGCCGGCAGCACCTTTCTCCAATGGGCCACGATCCATCCCCCCTTTTTCCGCAGGTTCCCTATCATTTTAGGCACGGGCACAGCCGCTGTCAAGCACAGCACCGGGCTTTGTGTGGAAAGGGTGTGAATAAACGGTAAAGATTCGCCTAAGCTATGAAAAAGCCTTGCAAATCAACTTGTGTTCGTGTACAATATTTTAAGGTAATAACCGCGTGTTGTTCGGTGCTGCAGAGGGGCTATCCTCCCTGCAGCACCGGGCCCGCGCGCTGTGAGGGAAAGGAACGACCATCATGAAACGTATCGCATCCGCATTGCTTGCCCTGTGCCTGATGTGCTTGCCCCTGGCCGGCTGTTCAGGCGACGGAGCTGCCAGCTACAATGTAACCGATGTGGCCGCCGCTGTAGGTGAGGTGTGCCAGATTGATAATCCGAAGGATTTCGATGAGGACACCCTGGTGTATGAGCTGGGCCTGAACGCTGAAGATATCCAGGAATTTGCCGGCCAGCGCACGCTGACCAACGGCCAGCCGGGCACCGTACTGGTGGTTCACACTGCCGAGGGCAAAGCCGCCGATGTGCAGGCTGCACTGGAGAATTATCGGGACGGCGTGCTGCAGGTCAACGAGAATTATCAGGCGGATTTCCCCGTCGGATATGAACAAACGGCCAATGCCCGGATCGTGGTAAAGGGCGACTATGTCGTGTATGCCGTGGCCGGTGAAGGCGTGGATTACGCCGATGTGGACGCTGCCATCGACGAGGCGCTGGCCTGAGGGCTTGCCCCTTACATGAACAAAAAAGCCGGTACCCGGACAGTACCGGCTTTTGCCTTGAATAAGGCCAAATTCTTCAGGATTTAGGAGAATGTGAATGGTTTTCAGCACGATTTTATTTGTATTCCGCTTTCTGCCCATCACGCTGGCGCTTTACTATCTTGCGCCGGGCAAATGGAAAAACACCGCGTTGTTCCTGTGCAGCCTGGTGTTTTACTCCTGGGGCGAGGTGCGCCTGTTCCCCGTGATGGCCGCAGCCATTTTGATCAACTATACCGCCGGCTTGGGGATGGAAAAATTCCCCCAATGGCGCAAGGGCTTTTTGCTGTATAGTATTATTGGCAGCCTGGGGATGCTCGGCTTTTTCAAGTATACCAATTTCTTTATCGAAAACATCAACGCACTGACCGGCCTGGGTATCCAAACGCTGGATTGGATCGTTCTTCCTTTGGGCATCAGCTTCTACACTTTCCAAACCATGAGCTATGCCATCGACGTGTACCGGGGCGATGTGCCGGCCGAGCACAACCTCATCGACTTCGGCGCCTATGTGGTAATGTTCCCGCAGCTGATCGCCGGCCCCATCGTAAAATATCGGGATGTATCAGACCGGCTGCACATCTACAAGAACCGCATCACCCTCGACCGTGTGGATGAGGGCATCTCGCTGTTCATTTTTGGCCTGGCCAAAAAAGTGCTGCTGGCCGACGGCATCTCCAAATTGTGGTACGACATTGTGGGGCAGGCGTCTTCTGCTGATGTGCCCATCGGCCTGGCCAATGCGTCCACCGGGCTGGTGTGGCTGGGCATCATCGCCTACAGCTTCCAAATCTATTTTGATTTCTCCGGCTATTCGCTGATGGGCATCGGCATGGGCAAAATGCTGGGCTTCGATTTCCCGGACAACTTCAACCTTCCCTATATCTCCAAAAGCATCACCGAGTTCTGGCGCCGCTGGCACATGACGCTGTCCAGCTGGTTCAAGGAATATGTGTACATCCCCCTGGGAGGCAACCGCAAAGGCCTCAGGCGGCAGCTGATCAACATCGCCATTGTATGGTTCCTGACAGGCTTCTGGCACGGGGCCAACTGGAACTTCATTTTCTGGGGCCTGTACTACTGTGTACTGCTGATGATCGAAAAGATCTGGCTGCTGCCCCATCTGAAAAAAGGCAAGGTGTGGCCGCACATCTACACCATGCTGCTGGTGGTGATTGGCTGGGCGCTGTTTGTGGGCAGCGATTACGGTGTCTCCCTTCCCCTGCTGCTGCAGAAGCTGTTCACCCCCAGTGCCGGTGTCTCAGCGCTGTACTATCTGCGCAATTACGGTGTGCTGCTGGCGGTGTGCGTATTCTGCTGCACCAGCCTGACGGAAAAGGTTTATGCCTTCCTGAAAAAGCACACCCTGATGCGTGGCATTGCCCTGGGGGCGCTTTTCATCGTTACCATCGCCTATATGGTAGATGCCACCAACAGCCCGTTCCTGTATTTCCGGTTCTGAGGGAGGGTATTCCATGAAAGAAAAACTGCAACTATTGCGCAAATACCCCATTGTGCTGGTATTCATGGTATTTTTGATGGGCTTTGCCATTTTTGACGAGCTATACCCCAAGCGGGAGTACTCCGAGCTGGAAAACCGCAAGCTGGCCCAGCGGCCCCCGTTCACCCTGGCCAGTGTGCTGAATGAAAACACCAACGACACCTGGATGGCCAAATACAACACCTATACCCAGGATCAGGTTGCTTTCCGTGACGAATGGATCGACTTGAAAAGCCGGATGGAAGCAGTACTGCTGAAAACGGAGAACAACGGGGTATGGTACGGCAGCGACGATTATCTGTTCGCCAAAGAGCTGGAGGTTGGCGGCTACTTTGAGCGCAACCTGGGCGCACTGGAAAAATTCAGCCAGCGCCATCCCGGCCAGGTGGATGTAATGATCGTCCCCTCGGCCAGCCTGATTTTGGCCGACAAACTGCCTTGGCACGCCCCCATGTTCGACGAGGGCGCCTGCCTGGATGAAGCAGCTGCGCGGCTGTCGGGCCTGGCCAGCGTGTACGACATGCGCCAGACGCTGTCCGCCCACAAAGACGAATATATCTTCTACCGCACAGACCATCACTGGACGACCGACGGCGCCTTTTACGCCTATGAGGCCTGGGCCAATGCCAACGGACTGACAGTGTTCGACCGCGCCGCCCATGAAAGCCAGCTGCGCACTACAGAGGATTTCTGGGGCACCAATTATTCCAAAGCCCGCAAATATGATGCCGTGGCCGACGTGATCCAATGGTACGAGCTGCCCAATACGCTGACTGTATTCCGCAATGAGCGCGACGGCACAGTGAGCCAGGAGGCCGGGCCGATGGTAGATGAAGCCATGCTGGAAACCCGAGACAAATACCGGGCATTCCTGCGGGGCAACAACGGTTACTGCGAGATAGCCGGCGACGGCGAGGGCAGCATTCTGATTGTAAAGGACAGCTACGCCAACAGCTTTGTGCCCTTCCTGACAGCAAACTACGCCAAAATCGGCATTGTGGATTTCCGGGACAACCTGAACAAACTGGATGCCATCATGGCCGACGGCAACTACGACAAGGTGCTGTTCCTGTACAGCCTGGATGGTTTCTCCACCGATACCTACCTGGCTGCGCGCATTGCCACACCATAAGCAAAAATCATAGTCAATTACAGGCGCCTCTCCTGCGGGAGAGGCGCCTGTTTGCCGCCGAGCCAAAGCCCGGTCAAGCGCCGGATACCTGCTGCAATAAGGCGGCGCGCCACAGAAAGAAGGCCCCCGCTGCCGGGGGCCTTTGAGGAAGTATATGGTCAACGGGCGGGAGATTGGCAAGAACCCGCCCGCCGCCAGCAGATGTGCGGGCCGCGCCGTCCCGCCCTGCCGATGGCACAAGCAAAACGGCGGCCGGTGTGTATCTTACAGGCCCGGGAAGGTGACCTCCGGGGTGCTCTCCACGCCGAAGGATGCCACGATGCGGGCAAACTCCACGCTGTCGGCAAAGCCCAGGAACACCTCATAGCGGC
>CALXBN010000049.1 GCA_944386555.1 uncultured Ruthenibacterium sp.
GCGTACGAGCGGGCGTTGTATTACAAGTACAAAAAGATCAAAAGCAAAGAAGGCTTCCCCGCGGGGAAGCCTTTTTTTGATGCCCGCCCCTGGCCGGCGCGCCGCCGAAGGGGCAGCGGCGCGCCCGGCCTGTGCGGCTGCGGGGCGGCCCGGGCCGCGCTCAGTCCTCGCCGGCCTCACTTTCCTCGTTGGTCTCGGCGGGGCCCTGTGCCCACACCAGCCCCACGGCCAGCAGCAGGTTCTCCCAAATTCCTCGCATGGCAGCAGCCATCCTGCACACCCCTCTCGGTTTCATTGGCGCCTCATGGGGGCGCTTCATGAAATATACGCGCCGGCCGGGCCCGATATGGCGCCGCCGGCACATTTTTTTGCCGCCCTTTGCCCCGAACCGACAGGGCCTTCAACGGATTTTCACAAAATACCCGTTGCATTTTCCGGCCCTTCATCGTATAATAGAACCACAGTAGTGGGTGAACGTGGGTAAAAGTGGGTAAAATTTCCGAAGGGAGGGCGGAGAGAATGCTGACCGGCCAGTACGATTACACCATCGACGACAAAGGCCGGCTGAACTTCCCCGCCAAGTTCCGGGAGGAAATGGGGCCCATATTCACAGTGACCCGCTGGCTGGACGGCTGCCTGGTGGCTTTCCCCCAACAGGAGTGGAACCGCCTGGATGAACTGATCGCCGGCAAAAGCCTGGTGAAGTCCCGCAACCTCAAGCGGGTGCTGTACGCCAGCGCCGCTCAGGTGCAGCCGGATAAACAGGGGCGCATCCTGCTGCCCGGCCATTTGCGCACACACGCAAATCTGGACAAGGATGTGACCATCGTTGGCGTAGGCTCCTATGCCGAAATCTGGGATACCGCCGCATGGCGCAAGCTGGAACAGGATATCCACGACGATGACCTGGCTGCGGCGATGGAAGAAATGGGGCTGTAAGCCATGAGTTTTCACCACATCCCTGTCCTCCTCGCGCAGTGCCTTCAGGGCCTGGCCATCCGGCCGGATGGCATATACCTGGACGGCACCGCGGGCGGGGCAGGGCATTCAAAAGAAATCGCGTCCCGGCTGACTGCCGGACGCCTCATCAGTTTGGACCAGGATCCGGACGCCGTGGCCGCAGCTACCGCCCGCCTGGCAGGATTGCCTGCCACGGTGGTGCAGGCCAATTTCCGCCAAGCCGACATTGTTCTGGCGCGGCTGGGGGTGGACCATCTGGACGGCGCGCTGCTGGACCTGGGGGTTTCCAGCCATCAGCTGGACGAGCCCGAGCGGGGCTTCTCGTATCTGGCGGACGCGCCGCTGGACATGCGCATGAGCCAGCAGGGCCCTACCGCGGCGGACTTGGTGAACACCGCCGGCAGGGAAGAGCTGGCGCGCATCCTGCGGGAGTACGGCGAAGAGCCCTACGCCTGGCAGATCGCCGGGCGCATCGTGCATCTGCGCCAAAGCGCGCCCATTGTCACCACCGGCCAGCTGGCCGGCGCCGTGGCCGGGGCCGTGCCGCCGGCCGTGCGCCGCAAGGCCAAAAACCCGGCCCGGCGCACCTTCCAGGCCCTGCGCATTGCCGTCAACGGCGAGTTGGATGCCCTCAGTGAGGGGCTGGAGGCCATTTTCCGATGCCTCAGCCCCGGCGGGCGGCTGTGCGTGATCACCTTCCATTCGCTGGAAGACCGTCTGGTGAAGCAGCGCTTCCAGCAGTGGGCCACCGCCTGCACCTGCCCGCCGGAGCTGCCGGTGTGTGTGTGCGGCGGCAAGGCCAAAGCAAAGCTGATCACCCGCAAGCCCATTGAGGCCGACGCCGCCGAACAGGCGGAAAACCGGCGCGCCCGCAGCGCCAAACTGCGCATCGCCGAAAAACTGTAACCCTCTGCCGACCGGCCCGGACGGGTGCCGGCGGCGTATCGCGCGGGCAAGGCACGGTCTTTGCCCGCCTCCCGCGGCAGCAAACGGCGGACAAGCCCCCGCCGGGCCGCAGGATTTTGCAAAAGGAATTGCCCGGAGAGGAGGAGCCGCCATGGCCCAGGAGACTGCCGCTTATGACCTGAATGTATTTGCGCCGCGCCCCAAGCGCCAGCGCCAGCCGCTGCATGTGGTGAAGAACCCCCGGCCCCGGAAAAAGCTGTTGGGAAAAATTGACCTGAACGCCGTGAAGATTGTAGCCGTGGCCGCCGTGTTTCTGGCGCTGATCTGCAGCGTCCTGTACGGGCAAACCCGCTCCACCGAACTGACGGCGGAGATCAAGAGCCAGGAGGACACCCTCAGCGAGCTGCAAAGTGATTATCAGTACCTCTCCACGCAGATCGAGATGAAAACCAACATCAGCGCTGTGGAAGAATATGCCGCCTCTCTGGGGCTGGCCCAAATGGACAGCAGCCAGATTTATTATGTGTACGGCGACGAGGAGAACACGGTTACCCGCAGCAAGACGGGGCTGGATAAATTTGCCGACACCGTCACCAAGGGCTTTATGAGCATGATGGAATATTTCACCTCGTAAGTTCGTATGGATGATTGAGGGCTGGGCGCATGCCTGGCCCAGGCCGCCCTGCGGGCGGCATGGAACGGTATCACGGCCCGGCGAACCGCAAGGAAGGCCGGGCCCTTTTCTATGGGCCTGCAGCCCCACAGGTGATAGCATGAATCGACCCAACGACCCCCGTGCCCCGCGCACGCCGCAAGGAAAACAACCGGATGACAGCCGCTCCCGGCAGACGCCGCTGCAGGTTTCGCGCAGCATGCGCATCCGCGCCGGTGTTGTAGCCGGCCTGGTCATTGCCTTTTTCGGCGTGCTGGTATATGTTTTGTATATTTACCAGATCCGCGACACGCAGCGCTACAGCACCGCAGCCATGAACCAGCAGCTGGCCGACGAAACCATTGCCCCGAACCGCGGCACCATTTATGATGCCAATATGAAGGTACTGGCTCAGTCCAGCACGGTGTGGACGGTGGTGGCGGCCCCCTCTACGCTGGCAGAGGCAGAAACGGATTTGAGCGCGCTGGCCTCCAAACTGGCCGAACTGCTGGAGATGGACTACGAGAGTGTTTATGCGCGCCTGACGGCGACAAACGACGAAGGAGCGCTGACCAATTACCAGATCATCAAGCGGCAGGTGGAAAAACCCGTGGCCGACGCCATCACCAGCTACATCAGCGAATACAATGCCCAGCGGGAGAGCAATTATATCTCCGGCATCACACTGGAACAATCCTCTAAACGGTATTACCCCTACGGCAATTTTGCCTCGACGGTGCTGGGCTTCATCAATGTGGACGGCGACGGGGTCATCGGGCTGGAGCGCCGCTACAATGATGTGCTGAAAGGTACCCCGGGCCGGGTGGTGCGCCCCCAGAACGCCGTGGGCTATGATCTGCCCGGGACGGAATACGAAACCATGTATGATGCCCAGGACGGCAACAGCCTGGTGCTGACCATCGACGAGACCATTCAGCAGATCGTGGAAAAGCATCTGTCTGCCGCGGTGGAGCAGTACAGCGTCAGCAATCGCGGCGTGGGCATTGTGATGAACGTAAACACCGGTGAGATCCTGGCCATGAGCACCAAGCCGGACTATGACCTGAATGACCCTTATACCATTGTGGACCCTACGGTTTCGGCCTATGTGGACAGCCTGACCGGTGAGGATAAAAGCAGTGCCCAAACCGAGGCGTGGTTCGCCCAGTGGCGCAACAAGGCCGTGTCGGACATCTATTTCCCGGGGTCGGTGTTTAAGCCCGTCACAACGGCCATGGCCCTGGACAGCGGCGTGGCAAGCCTGGACACCACCTTCGTCTGCTCGGGAACGTATACGCTGGACGGCCATACCTATGCCTGCGCGGGCCATCATGCCACCGGGCCCATCGCTTTGCCGGATGCACTGAACGTATCCTGCAACCCGTACTATATCCAGCTGGGCCTGACCATCGGCCCGGAGATTTTCAACGATTATATGGAGGCATTCGGCTTCCAGGAGCGCACGGGCATTGACATGGACGATGAGGCCCTTACACAGACGGCCAGCCTGGAGCGTTTGCAGAGCGTGCCCATCGACCTGGCTTCGTCCTCTTTCGGCCAAACCACTGCCGTCACGCCCATCCAGATGATCACTGCTTTTTCTGCCGTGGTGAACGGCGGCAAGCTGGTGCAGCCCCATGTGGTCAAACAGGTGCTGGATCCCTCCGGCAACGTGGTGGAGGAGGTGGGCACCACCGTCAAGCGCCAGGTGATCAGTGAGGAGGTCAGCAGCACCATCTCTGCCATCCTGGAGGAAAGCGTGGCGTCCGGACACGGCAACAAGGCCTATGTGGCCGGATATAAAGTGGGCGGTAAATCGGGTACCAGCCAGAAAAACCAGGGCATCAGCGGCGATGATGAGGAACAGACCTATGTGGCTTCCTTCATCGGCTTTGCCCCGGCAGACGATCCGGAGATCGCCGTGCTGGTGTTCCTGGATGAGCCCCATGCCTCCACCACCTTCGGCGGCAGCCTGTGCGGCCCCGCCGTGCAGAAGATCATGAAGGAAGTGCTGCCCTACCTGGGCTATGCCCCGGAGTATACCGCCGAGGAAGCCGCCATGCTGGAAGTGAACGTGCCCAACCTGGCCGGCCAGACCGTAGATGCGGCCAGTACCACCCTGGTGGCCCAGGGCCTGGATTATGAGGCAGTGGGCGCAGGGGCTGCCGTGGTCAGCCAGTATCCGGCGGCGGGGACCAAAGTGCTGCCGGACTCCACGATCATCCTGTACACGGAAGAAGGGGCCGAGGCCACCGTGGTGATGCCGGATCTGTCCGGCATGACGGGCACGCAGGTACAACAGGCCCTGAAGGCTGTCAACCTGAATATGTCGGCTTCCGGCGGCGATTACACGGACACCACCATGCGCGCTATGTACCAGAATGTGGCCGCCGGCACCGAAGTGCCGCTGGGAACTGTGATCGAAGTGGAATTCGGCAACCCCAATTTGACGGAATAACCGCAAGAGAGAAGGGAATCTCCATATGGAATTGCATACGTTGTTCGCCGGTGTGGATTACACCGGAACCCTGCCCGACGGGCAGGCAACCCTGGTGACCCAGGACTCCCGCCGGGCGGGCCCCGGCGCGGTGTTTGTGTGCGCCAAGGGGCGCACGGCAGACGGCCATGATTTCGCCCGCAAAGCGCTGGAAGCGGGCGCGGTGTGCATTGTGACCGAGCGCCCGCTGGGCCTGCCCCGGGAGGTGACCGTGGAAAACGGGCGCAAAGCCTACGCGCTGCTGTGCCAGAATTATTTCGGCAACCCCGCGCAGCAGCTGAAGCTGGTGGCTGTCACGGGAACCAACGGAAAAACCACCGTCTCCACCCTGATCAAACAGATCATCGAGCACACAGGCCATAAGGCCGGGCTCATCGGCACCATCCATACGGAGATCGACCAGATGGAGGTGCCGGCCAAGTTTACCACCCCTGAAGCGTGGGATCTGGCCGCCCTTCTGGCCCGCATGGCTGCCGCAGGATGCGAGTACGCGGTGATGGAGGCGTCCAGCCAGGCGCTGGATCAGATGCGCCTGTGGGGCCTGGCCTTTGAGGTGGGGGTGTTCACCAATCTCACCCAGGATCATCTGGACTACCATGGCGATTTCGAGCACTACTATCTGGCGAAAAAGAGCCTGTTCGATCAGGTAAAGGCCATGGTGGTGAACGCCGACGACCCCTGGGGCCGCCGGCTGTTGGCTGAAAAGCCGAATGTGCCGGCCATCACATTCTCCGACAGGGACGATACGGCTGATTACACGGCCAAGAATATCCGCCTGTCGGCTGCGGGCGTCAAATTTGAGATGGTAGGCAAAAGCTTTATCCAGCGCATCCGGTTCCCGATGCCCGGGGCCTATTCGGTACACAATGCCATGGCAGCCGCCGCTGCGGCTATCGCGCTGGGAATCCCGGCCCATCAGGCGGCGCTGGCGCTGTCGGCCACCAAAGGCGTGCGTGGCCGGTGCGAGGTGCTGTACGCAGGGGATTTCACCGTTCTGTGTGACTTTGCCCACACAGGGGACGCCATTGAGAAGGTGCTTTCAGGGATCGCGCCTTTTGTAGAGGGCCGCCTGGTGGTGCTGTTCGGCTGTGCGGGCGAGCGGGATGCCCAAAAAAGGCCGCAGATGGGGCAAGCAGTTGTCCAATATGCCGATTTTGCGATTCTCACCTCGGATAATCCCCGCAAAGAAGACCCCTGTGCTATAATGGAAGATGTGGAGCCGGTGCTGAAGGCTTCCGGCAAGCCCTATTGGAAGATCCTGGACAGGCGCGAGGCTGTGGAACGCGCCCTGGAAATGCTGCGCAAAGGCGATGTGCTGGTGCTGTGCGGCAAAGGCCATGAGGACTACCAGGCCATCGACGGGGTGACCATCTATCTGGATGAGCACCGCATCGTACACGACTGGCTGGCGGCCAGGGGGCTGGCCGCGGAATAAACCCGAAAGGGGAGAGAGAACGTGCAGCCAACCAAAGCGAGCGTCCTGTGCGCTGGCCTGGGCACATTGGCAGGAGACCCGGCCGTTGCGGCGGTCGTTACCGACAATCGTGCCGCCGGGCCCGGAAGCCTGTTTGTGTGCATCAAAGGAGAACGGGCGGACGGCCATGATTACGCTGCAGCCGCCCTGGCGGCCGGCGCAGTGGGCATTCTGGCCCAACATCCGGTGGAGGGCGTGCCCGCCGGGCAGACCATTCTGGTAGCGGACCCTCTGGATGCCATGATCCGTATGGGGGCCAACTACCGGGCGCTGTTTTCCCCGGTGGTGGCAGGTGTCACCGGCAGCGTGGGGAAAACTACTACCAAGGAGTTCTGCTACGCGGTGTTTTCCGCCTTTGGCAAAACCCTGAAAACCGAGGGAAACCAAAACAATGAAATCGGCTGCCCCAACACGCTGCTGCGCCTGGATGATTCGATTCGCTACGCTGTAGTGGAAATGGGTATGCAAGGGCGCGGAGAGATTGAAAAACTTGCCCTGGCGGCCCGGCCCGCTGGGGCTGTGATCACCGGCGTGGGAGTGGCCCACCTGCAGCAGCTGGGTACAAGGGAGAATATCCTGGCGGCAAAAATGGAGATCTGCGCCGGCCTGCCCGACGGCGCGCCGCTGGCGGTGAACGGGGACAACGACCTGCTGCCCGGCGCCCCGGCGCCCCGGGGCATTCGTAAGGTGCTGTTTGCCCTGGACAATCCGTCCGCCGCAGTGCGCGGCGCGGATCTGCATGCGGCGCCCGGGCCGGACGGCGCGCCGGGTACGGCGTTCACCATCCTGGACGGCGAAGCGGGCCGATACAGGGCGTTTATTCCGGCGGTGGGCCGCCATAATGTGATGGATGCCCTGGCCGCGTGGACGCTGGCCACCCGCCTGGGGATTGAACCGGCCGGCGCTGCCGCCGCGCTGGCGGGCTTTGCCACCACCGGGCACCGCCAGCATGTGGCGGTACACGGGGGCATCACCGTCATTGAGGACTGCTACAACGCCAACCCCGACAGTATGGCCGCCGGGCTGTCGGCCCTGGCCCAGTACCGGGTGACGGGGCGGCGCATTGCGGTTCTGGGGGACATGTTTGAGCTGGGCCCCGCCGAAGAGGCGTCTCACCGGGCTGTCGGGCGCTTGTGCGCCGAATGCGGCGTGGACCTGGTGCTGGCTGCGGGACGCGCCAGCCGCGTCCTGGTGCAGGAGGCCCGGGCGGCCGGGGTGCCGGCCCGCCATTATGACGGCCTGCCGGCGCTGACAACGGCCCTGGCCGCCGAGGCGCGGCCCGGGGATGCAGTGCTGGTGAAAGCCAGCCATGGAATGGGGTACAGCCGTCTGCTGTCGGATTTCTACGCCGCGCTGGACGGGAACAGATAAAGGCAGATCAAAAAGCGGGAGGGGATTCCCGCGGGGAGTTGAGGAAATGGAACGTTTGGCATTGCTGGCGGCCGCTTTCGGGGCCATGCTTCTGACAGCGGTTTCAGGGCTGGCGATCATACCGGCACTGCATCGGCTGCATTTCGGGCAGACCATTAAGGAGATTGGCCCTACCTGGCACCAGGGCAAGAACGGCACGCCCACCATGGGCGGGCTGACCTTTTACCTGGGCGCGCTGGGCGGCGCCGCGGCCGGATATGCCACGCTGGCTGTCAGCCTGCCCGGCCTGCTGGGCGGCATGGCCTCCCAGGGCACGGTGCGGCTTATTGTCAGCCTGCTGACGGCCTATGCCTTCGGCCTGGTGGGGTTCCTGGATGATTACATCAAGGTGGCCAAAAAACGCAACCTGGGCCTGAAAGCCCGCTACAAGATCGCAGCGCAGATCCTGATCACAGGGGCCTTTTTGGCTTCACTGCAGCTGAACGGCACACTGAATACCGCCGTCAGCCTGCCGCTGGTCGGCGTGGTGGATTTCGGGTACTTCTACTATCCGATTTCGTTTTTCCTGATCATCGGTATGGTGAATGCCGTCAATCTTACCGACGGCATCGACGGCCTGGCGTCCAGCGTCACGTTCCTGGTGATGCTGGGGTTCATGTTTATGGCCAGCTGGCTGGGCCATACTGATATGGCCCTGTTTGCGGCGGCGGTGGCCGGCGGCTGCGCGGGCTTCCTGGCGTGGAACTTTTACCCCGCCCGCTGCTTCATGGGGGATACGGGCAGCATGTTTCTGGGCGGCGCTGTGGTGGCCGCGGCTTACGGCATCGGCCATCCGGAGCTTTTGTGCTTTTTCGGCATTGTCTATCTGGCCGAAGCGTTCAGCGTGATCCTCCAGGTGCTGTATTTTCGCTATACCAAACGCAAATACGGCCAGGGTCGCCGCATTTTCAAAATGAGCCCCATCCACCATCATTTCGAAATGTGCGGATGGAGCGAGGTAAAAATCGTCTCCGTCTTTTCCATTGTCACCATCAGTTTTGTGTTTCTGGGGTGCCTGTACATGTACCTGTCATAAGAACGCCTCCCGGAACAACAGCGCCGGCAAAGGAGGGCGCCTATGCCCGAGCAAGCAAAACAGTTGAAATATCAGGCAGACCTGCGCAGCAGGCTGCTGTCACACCAGCCGCCGGTGGATTGGCCCTTTGCCATCCTGGTGCTGATCGTCCTGGCGTTCGGGCTGGTGGCGCTGTTCAGCGCCAGCTACCCCAACGGGCTGTGGCAGTACAATGACGGGCTGTACTTCATCCGCCGGCAGGCACTGTTTGCAGTGCTGGGCCTGGCGGCCATGTTTGTGGCCAGCCGGGTGGATTACCATATTTTCCACCGCCTGGCTTGGCCGCTGATGGGCGTCACCCTGCTGCTGCTGGTTGTGGTGCTGTTTATGCCCGACCAGAAGGGCGTCAGCCGCTGGATCCGGTTGGGCCCGGTCAGCGTGCAGCCTTCGGAAATCGCAAAATTTGCGGTGATTGTGGTGTTCGCCCACATCATCTCCCTGAATTATAAGCACATGAAGAAATTCCTCTACGGTGTGCTGCCTTTTCTGTTGATTCTGATCCCTCTGGTGGGGCTGATGATCCTGGAGCCCCATCTGTCCGGCACGGTGCTGCTGCTGGCCATCGGCGCGGTGATGATGTTTGTGGGCGGTACGGGCATCGTGTGGTTCGTGGTGGCGCTGGGCGGCCTGGCGGGGGCCATTGCCATTATCGTGGTGGCTTTTCCGGACCTAATCTGGTATGCCATGGACCGTCTGGAGTATTGGATAGACCCTTTCAGTGATCCGCTGGGCAAAGGCCACCAGACGATCCAGAGCATGTATGCCATTGGCTCCGGCGGGCTGTTCGGCCTGGGGCTGGGCAATTCCCGCCAGAAGCACCTGTACCTGCCAGAGCCGGAAAACGACTTTGTGTTCAGCATCTGGTGCGAGGAGATGGGCTTCGTGGGCGCCGTGGTGGTGATCCTGCTGTTTGTGGCGCTGATGCTGCGAGGGGTGTACATCGCCTACAAGGCCAAGGACAAATTCGGCGCCATGCTGGTGGTGGGCATCGTCGCCCAGGTGATCATCCAGGCAGCGCTGAACATCGCCGTGGTCACCAAAACCATCCCCAACACGGGCATCAGCCTGCCCTTTTTCTCCTACGGCGGCTCCAGCCTGGTGATGCTGCTGGGGGAGATGGGCATTGTCTTGTCCGTTTCGCGGCAAAGCGCCGCAGCCAAAACATAGCCATGCAGCAAAAGGCAGCGAACGCCGCGGAATGCGGCGTCCGCTGTTTGCGCTTGCAGCGGCCGGATGTGCCGCCCGGCCCGGGGCCGGAAATCAGTGCAGGAAATCGAGGAGGAAGCTCATGCGTGTACTCATCGCCGCCGGCGGCACCGCCGGCCACATCAACCCGGCCCTGGCCATCGCCGGGGCCATCCGGGCCCGCTGCCCCGGCGCCGACATCCACTTTGCCGGCCGGAAAAAGGGAATGGAGTACGGCCTGGTGACAAAGGCCGGCTATCCCTTCCACCCCATCGAGGTGAACGGCATCCAGCGCCGGCTGACGCCCCGGAACATCGCCCGCAACGTGCAGGCCCTGTACCATCTGGCCCTGGCGGCGCCCCGGGCCGCCGCCATGATCCGTCGCCTGCGGCCGGACCTGGTCATCGGCGCGGGCGGGTACGTCAGCGGGCCGGTGGTGCGGGCGGCCGCCAGGGCCGGTGTGCTGACGGCCATCCACGAACAGAACGCCTTCCCCGGTGTTACCAACAAGCTGCTGGCCAGGCAGGTAGACCTGGTGTTTGCCGCCATGCCGGATGCGGTGCAGCGCCTGGGCGTGCCGGAAAAGACCCTGGTGGTGGGCAACCCGGTGCGCGCCGAGATCTGGCAGGCGGACCGCGCCGCCGCCCGGGCGTCGCTTGGTATCGGGGCGGACCGGGTGATGATCCTCAGCTTCGGCGGCAGCCTGGGGGCCCAGCGGGTGAACGAGGTGGTGGCCGCCCTGGCACGGTGGGAACTGGACAACCGGAATTTCTATCATGTGCACGCCACCGGATCCATCGAAAAGGAGGACTTCGCCCGCCTGGCCCGGCAGATGGGCATCGACGGCGACGGGCGCTTTGTGATCCGGGAGTACATTGACGACATGCCCCGCATGCTGGCTGCAGCGGACCTGGTGATCAGCCGGGCCGGTGCCTCTACGCTGGCGGAGATTGCTGCGGTGGGGCGGGCTTCGGTGCTGATCCCTTCGCCCAATGTGGCGGAAAACCACCAGTACTATAACGCCCTGCAGCTGGAAAAGCTGGGGGCTGCCGTGGTGGTGGAGGAAAAAGAACTGTCCGGCGAAAAGCTGACAGAGATTGTGAAAAGCCTGACGGCGGACCGCGCCGCGCTGCTGGAGATGGGTGCCAAAGCAAAAGCACTGGCCCAGCCCGATTCGCTGGAAAAGATCTGGGAAGCTTTGGCCCGGGCCCTGCAGAGCCGGGGTATAGGCTGATTTTTCCGAAAAAACAGCCTTAATGCCGTTGTTGGCTGCGTTTTTTCACACAAAATCCGCGTTTTGCATAGGATGGGCCAAAGCAAAACGGGGGTGGGAAAATGGAAGGGATCCGCATCTGCGGGGGCCGGCCGCTGCGGGGCAGCGTACAGGTTCCCGGGGCCAAAAACGCGGTGCTGCCGGTACTGGCGGCGTCGATCCTGTGCCGCGGGCCGGTCACTTTGGAAAATGTGCCCAATCTGTCCGATGTGGCTGCCGCAGCCCGTATCCTGCAGGCCCTGGGCGGCCGGGTGAGCCAGCCGGCGCCGGGCCGGCTGCGGGTGCTGCCGCCGGAGCAGCCCGGCCGTGCGGTGCCCAGGCGGCTGATGCAGGCCATGCGTTCGTCGCTGTTTTTTCTGGCGCCGGTGCTCTCCCGCACCAGCCAGGTGCAGGTCAGCCTGCCCGGCGGGTGTGATCTGGGTGCGCGGCCCATCGACATGCACCTGCACGGCCTGGCGGCCATGGGCGCGCGCTTTGCCCAGGACGGTCAGGCCCTGCTGGCCAGCGCCCCCGGCGGGCTGCGCGGGGCGGATATCACCCTGCGCTATCCCAGCGTGGGCGCCACCGAGACGCTGCTGATGGCCGCCGTGTGTGCCCGGGGCGAGACGATGATCCGCGGCGCGGCCATCGAGCCGGAAGTGACGGACCTGGCCCGTTTCCTGCAAGCGGCGGGCGCGTGCATCACCGGCGTGGGTACCCGCCGGCTGCGGGTAATGGGCGTGCAGATGCTGCAGGGCGTGCGCTGGCGCATCTGCCCGGACCGCATTGCCGCGGCCACCGTGCTGTGCGCGGCGGCGGCCTGCGGCGGGCGCGTTGCCCTGACGGGCGCCGTGCCGGATCATTGCACCGCTGTGGTGCGCGCTTTGTGCCGGGCCGGCTGCTGCGTCACGGCTACGGAGACCGGCATTGCCCTGGAAAGTGACGGCCGGCTGCGGGGGATCGGCGCGCTGCTCACCGATGTATATCCGGCATTCCCCACGGATGCCGCCCCGCTGCTGGCTGCGGCGCTGCTGCGGGCCGAAGGGGAAAGCGCCATCACGGATACCGTCTTTGAAAACCGCTTCGCATGTGCTGCGGGCTTCTCAGCCCTGGGGGCTGTGGCGGGTATCCTGGGCCGCACGGTCACCATTCGGGGGGTACGCGGCCTTCACGGCGCGCAGTTGGCCGCGCCGGACCTGCGGGGCGGGGCGGCCCTGGCCATCGGCGCGCTGGCTGCTGAAGGGGAGAGCCTGCTCACCGGTGTTGAACACATCGACCGCGGCTACGAAGACCTGGCCGGCCTGTTTGCCGGCCTGGGGGCCGATACGGCCCGGGTGCGCCGGCGGGAGGCCGGTGCGGGCTGAAGAAGAAAAAGATCCGACAGGAAAGGAGGGCGCCTTATGGCAGATCAGCGCAAACCGCTGTTTGAACGGACACCCGGGCCGGGCCGGACCAAGACGCCTGCCCGCCCTGACTATCGGGCCGGCCAGGCGCCGGCACAGCCGGCGCGGCGCACGGCGGCCCGCCCCGATTACAGCAGGGGTGCCGCGCATGGCAGCCCGGTGCGGCAGGATATGCCCGAACGGCCGGTCTATCCGGAGCGGCCTGAGGCCCGCCGAACCCGGCCGGGGCACCCGGTATACGATTATGACCGCGAGGCTGCGGCCGCCCGCCATGGCCCGTCCGGCCGGGTGGACGATTCCGCCGGCAGCCTGGGGCCGGACGGCCTGCCCCGGCGCACCCAGCGCCCCGCGGCGCCGTTTGTCAACACGCTGCCGGGCCGGGCCGGCAGCGGGCAGGGAATGCCGCCGCGCCCGGGTGCGGCGGCACAGCGGCGTGCGGAGGAAGTGCCCGGCCGGAGCCGGCGCCTGGCCGAACGGGCGCCGGACCGTTCCGCCGCCCGTCCGCCCGCCTGGCATGCCAGCCCGGAGCAGGAGGTGCCCCTGAAGCCCCGGGCCGCGGCCTATGACCAAGCAAAGGATGCGCCGCCGGGACGCAAAACGCCGCACCAGGGGCACGCGGGCGGACAAGCCGGGAAAAAGCCGGGCTTTTTCGCTCGGCGCGCCGCCGCCCGCCGCCGCAAAAAGGCCTGGCAGGCGGCCCATCCGCCCACCCCCGCCCAGCTGCGGGCACGCAAAATCCGCCGGGGCATCTTCGCGGGCCTGGCAGCGGCGGTCATTGTTGCTGCCGGCTGTGCGGTGTCTGCAGCCATGCTGTTCAAGATCCAGACCATCACCGTGGTGCAGCCCGAAGAGGGGACGGCCTACAGCAACGAACAGATCCTGGAAGCTTTCGGCACGCCGACAGGGGCCAATATCTTTTCCTTCCGGGCCGATGCGGCCGCACAAACCATTGCCGCGGCGCTGCCTTATCTGGAGACCGTTTCGATCAGCCGGCAGCTGCCGGATACGGTTTTGATCACTGTGACGGCTGCGGCCGAGACCTACTGCGTGCCGGCTGATACCGGTGGTGTGGCGGTGGTGAGCGCGGGCATGAAAGTGCTGCGCACCGCCCCGGCGGAGGACGAGAGCGCGGCGGCGCTCATTCAGGTGACGGGCGCCCAGGCGGCTGCTCCGGTGGCGGGGCAGCCTTTGGCATTCACCGAACCGGACAAGCTGACGGTGCTGCAGCAGATTTTGGCGCAGACCCAGTCCGTGGGCCTGGTGCCCATCGGTCAGATCGACCTGACGGATATCCTGGAGCTGAGCTTCGTATATGATGGGCGGATCAAGATCCTGCTGGGGACCGCCAACGACCTGGCCTATAAGGTGGAATGGGCCTGGCGCCTGGTGACGCCGCAGGAAGAGACCAGCCTTCCGGACACCGCCCAGGGGACACTGGACGTCAGCCGCCGCAACAGCGAAGGGCGCGGCCAGGCATCCTGGCGGGAGGGTGTATTCTGACTGCGGGGAAAAATTTGCGAAAAGTATTGAAATCGGCCATAAAATCTGTTATCCTTATACTTAGTGTAAACTGCAAATATTGTATTCTTTCACACTGCCTTTGCAGGCGAAAAATTCGTTTATAGGAGGAGTTTCTCGTGGCTTTCATCCTCGATGAAGAACTGCAGAATATTACCAATATCAAGGTGGTGGGCGTCGGCGGCGGCGGCGGAAACGCCATCAACCGCATGGTGGAAAGCGGCCTGCGCGGCGTGGAGTTCATCAGCATGAACACCGATCAGCAGGCGCTGTTCAATTCCAAGGCCACCCAGAAAGTGCAGCTGGGGGCCAAGCTCACCAAGGGCCGCGGCGCGGGCGCCGACCCGGAGATCGGCCAGCGCAGCGCCGAAGAGAGCCGCGACGAGATCGCCAACGCCCTGAAGGGCGCGCAGATGGCCTTTATCACCGCCGGTATGGGCGGCGGCACCGGTACAGGCGCCGCACCTGTGGTGGCAGAGGTGGCC
This sequence comes from uncultured Ruthenibacterium sp., assembly GCA_944386555.1. Lineage (GTDB taxonomy): Bacteria > Bacillota > Clostridia > Oscillospirales > Ruminococcaceae > Ruthenibacterium. The sequence goes on from CALXBN010000049.1 coordinate 14,818, forward strand.
AAGGAGCTGGGCATCCTCACCGTCGGCATTGTTACCAAGCCCTTCGCCTTTGAGGGAAAGCGCAAAATGAACATGGCCGAGATCGGCATCAACGGCCTTTTGGAGCGGGTAGACAGCCTGATCGTCATCCCCAACGAGCGCCTGAAGCTGATCAGCAAAGAGAAGATCACCCTGATGAACGCCTTTGAGGCCGCCGACAATGTGCTGCGCCAGGGTGTGGAGAGCATTTCGGCCCTGATCAATGTGGCTGCTTTCATCAACCTGGACTTTGCCGATGTGCGCAGCGTCATGAAAGATGCCGGCTATGCCCACATGGGTGTGGGTTCCGCCAAGGGGCAGAACAAGGCCGAGGAAGCCGCCAATGCCGCGATTTCCAGCCCGCTGCTGGAGACCAGCATCGCCGGCGCCCGGGGCGTGGTCATCAACATCACCTCCTCGCCGGACATCGGCCTGGACGATGTGGAGAAGGCCGCTACCCTCATCACCCGTTCGGCCCATCCGGACGCCAATATCATCTGGGGCGCCGCTTTCGATGAGAGCCTGAAGGATGAGATGTGCATCACCGTGGTTGCCACGGGCTTTGATGTGAACGCGCCGGAGGAGCCCGCTGCCGCCGAGAGCACGGACTTCAACAATGTGCCGCTGACTTTCAGCAGCGAGCAGGCTGCCGCTCCCGTGCAGCCCAACCAGCCGGTGATGCCTGCGGTGCAGCCGGCAGCCCCGGCTCCGGCCCCTGCGCCGGCCCCGGCAGCTGAGGACGACGGAGACAAGTATTTCGACGACATCTTAAGCATGCTGAACAACCGCGGCAATAACTGAACGATTTGAAATGAAAGCGGGGCTTTTCGGGGCCCCGCTTTTTGGCCTTGAACAGCGGTGCACCGCAGATCAGGGCATTTTGGGGGAAAGGGGGAGATGCGGACATGGGCGAGGAGCTGATGGTACAGCCCGGTCAGGCGGTGTTCCGCAAGCAGCTGCTGGGCTTCAACCGTGCCCAGGTGCTGTCGTATATCGAACGCATCTCCAATGCCAACGCCGAAAAAGCCCGTGCGCTGGACGAAACCATCCGCCGCCTGCAAGAGGAGCTGGGCAATACCCGAAGCGACCGGGACGCCGTGGCCGAAAAGGCCCGCCAGGTGTGCCAGGAGCTGGACGCGGAGAAGCAGCGGGCCGAACAGGCTTTCCGCCAGGCTGCGCGCCTGCGGGAAGAAGTCAAAAAAGCGGCGGATGAAACATCCCTGGTGCGCGCCACGCTGCTGGCAAGGGAAAAAGAGAATACCGAGCTGAAGCGGGATAATTCCCGCCTGAACCAGACCATTGACAGCCTGACAGAGACCCTTGCCCAAAAGGAAGCCGATCTGCAGCAGGAAAAGCGCCAGGCTGAAGAGGACCGCCTGGCGGACCGTCAAAAGCTGCAGCAGCTGGAGGATGAGGCCCGCCGGAAGCTGGATGATGCCGATGCGCGCGCACAGGCGCTGCTGCAGGATGCCCAGGCTCAGGCGCAGCGCCGCCGCCAGGAGGCCGAGCAGGAAGCCCAGGTGATCGTGGCCCGTGCCAAAGGTGAACGGGTGCAGGCCCGTGCACAGCTGGCGGGCGCGGCCGACGGCATTGCCGCCAGCATCACGGTGCTGCGGGCCCAGCTGGCAGATGTAGACGCCCGGATTAAGCAGGCCGCCGGCGATTTGGAGCGGGCCACCGACGGCCTGGCCGACGCATTGGACCTGGCGGCGCGGGATGCGGAGAACCTGGGCGCCCGTATGCGGCATTTTCCCGAAGGGGAGGCGGCCCGGCCTGCCGCAGCCCCGGCGGCAGACGCCCAGCGAAGGCAGATCCAGCAGGCTGCCCAAGAGGCGCGCCTGCGGGAGGAGGCCCGGCGCAGAGCGGCGGAGGAACAGGCGCGCCGCAGTGCCGAGGAAGCGGCCCGCTGCGCAGCGGCAGAGGAAGCGGCCCGTCAGGAGGCGGCGCGCCGTATGGCTGAGCAGGCCCGTTATGAAGAGGCCCTGCGCCGCAGCCAATACGAAGAACAGCTGCGCACCCAGCGCTACTATGAAGATATGGCAGCCGAACAGGCGCGCCACGCCCAGGCACAGCAGGAGCTGGAGCGCCGGCGCTATGGTTTCAGTTATCCGTATGCAGTGCCTTACCCCATGTATCCGGCCTGGCCGGGCGGTTATGGTTACGGGGCTTATGCGCCGGCTTACGCATCGCCGTATCCGCCTGCGCCGGCGGCTGCCGTGCCGCCGCTCTCGCCGGCCCAGGCAGTGCCGGCCTCTGCGCCGGCGCCGCAGCCGGCCCCGGCGGGCGAGCAGCCGGCAGCGGAAACGTCCGGAACGGGAACTGCCGGAACTTTGCACACAGAGGGGTACGGCCGGCCCCACATGCCCAGCGCCCATCCGTTTGATCCCTTTGCGGGCGCGCCGCATACGCCGCCTTATCCGGAAAGCGAGGCCCAGGCCAGGCAGATGCATGCGCCCATGGCGCCGCCGGCCCAACCGGCGGAACAGCCCTATGTGCCCGGCCCTACACCGGTGGCACCGGTGGCGTCTTTCAGCCAGCCGTACACGCCGCCCGCCGGGGCGGCGGATGAAGCCCCCGGCGTGCAGCCCATGCCGACACAGGCTCCGCCTCCCAGTGCCCCTCTTGTGCCCGATGAAGGGCCGGTGATCATTCCGGAGACGGCCCCCATCCCCGATTTGAAGGCCAAGGACGCCGCTGCAGCTGCTCCGGCGCCCAGGCCGCACCCGGTGCGCCGCCAGCCCAAGCGTCCGGCGTCTCTGTCGGATACGTTGATCGACGGCATCAATGCACTGCTGGGCGGGAATCATAAGAAATAGGATCCTGGGCTGCAGGAACGATTATACGCTTCAGCGGGAGACTTTATTGCTACAGAAGATCTTTGCTGCGGGAAATGGTGGGCCGCACAAAAGATATGTACAGAAAAGGAGAGATTTGTAATGGCAAAAGAGCTGAATGCTGCCAATTTTGACGCGGAAACTGCTGCAGGCACTGTGGTGGTGGATTTCTGGGCCAGCTGGTGCGGCCCCTGCCGCATGCTGGCACCGGTGATTGAACAGCTGGCTGATGAGCACAGCGAGGTCAAGGTGTGCAAAGTGAACATTGACGACGAGCCGGGCCTGGCCCAGCGCTTTGGCGTGATGAGCATTCCCACGGTGGTGTGCCTGAAAAACGGCCGGGAAACGGCCCGCAGCGTGGGCCTGGTGCCCCTGGAGAAGCTGACAGCTACGCTGGGCCTGTAATATGGCAGAAGCGGCCGGGATATCCGGGCCGAATTGTAAGTTTTTGAAAAAGGCGCGGGGAAAACTTTCCCAAAAAGGTTTCCCCGTAAATCCAAAAGCGCAGGCCAAAGCCTGCGCTTTTTTACCTTTCAGGGGAAAATGGAGAAAGCACCGCACGCCGGCGCAAAGCGCGCGCCCTGCGGGCGACGGGCCCCGTTCTCCAAAACAAACAGCCGGCGCTGCACAAAGAGCCGGCTGTCCGCTGCTTTTTGATGAATCCCCCGGCTCACTGCCCGGCGCTGCTCCCTTTGCACCACAGGACGAGCCCTGCGGCAATCACCAGGATCGCCGCGGCCGCAGTACCCGCCCCAAAGGCGCCGGTTGCAAAAAACACCACAGCCAGGACGACCAGCAGCGCGCACCCCGCACCGGCAATGGCGCAGTTGAAGGGCACGGCCTGGAACTTGTGCAGGTCGCGGAAATAGACCGGGAACCGATCCGCCATCCATATGACCATAGCGGCGCTTCTTCCTTTTCCGGATGTGTACAGGCAAGGAAACAGGGCGGATCACCGGCGGCGCTTGCAGCTTCGCCGCGTGCCCCGCAGGTAAATCCCTGCGGCCAGGGCCAGCAGGGTCAGAATGGCCGCCGCCTGCACCAGAGCGCCCGCCAGGGCGTACGCCAGCGCTGCAATGAACAGCAGTGCGGCGGTACACACGGTCACCGTGCGCCGCTTGGCCAAAAAGGCGGCAGCATCCCCCAGCCATTCCAGCAGGAATGTCAGCAGTCCTTCCATGGCAATTCCTCCCCGATTTTCACCGGCTGCGCACGGCGCTGGTCCCTTTTTCCAGCAGATAGGTGGCCTCCAGGTCCGCCAGGTGCAGCTTTACGGCGATGGGGTATTGGTCAAAGGCCTCGCTGATGGCGAAGCTGCCGCCCCGCACCGCGTCGTCAAAGCCGCCCATGTGCCAGCGGATGGCCATGGCCTCTGCGGGCTTCAGGCGGATGAACCGCTCGATCAGATACACGCTCTTTTCGCCGTGCCCGTAGGGGAAGGCGTCCCGCACGCTGTAGCTGGGCACTTTTTCCCACTGGCCGGTCTCGTCGTTTTTTACGTTGCGGAACCCCGGCTTGTAAAAATTGGCTTTGCACAAATCGTGCAGCAGCGAGACGATGGTGAAGGATTCCAGGCTGTCGCCTTCCTCCAGCCAGCGGGTGGTCATCACCCGGTATACGTTCAGGCTGTGCATCACCAGGCCGCTCTCGCAGGCGCCGTGAAAGCGTGTAGAAGCCGGCGCGGTATAAAAGTCGGTGCCGGCCAGCCACTCCAGCAGTTTGGAGGCACCGGGACGGGTGACGTTTTGGGTAAAAGCCTGCTCAAACTCCTGCCTGTAATCCATCTCAGATCTCCATCTCGTCCAGGATGCCCTTCAGGATCGCCAGCTCGTCATGAGAAAGGCTGATGCCCTTGCCCATTTTGCTGTTGTCGGGCGCCCAGTCGCGGATGTCGTACTTGGGCTCGCGGCCGTTCCAGCTCACCATATTCAGCTGGCGTTCCCAGCCGTTTTTCGGGTTCTGGCTCAGCACAGCGATGCGCTCGGTAATTTCATAGGTAAATTCTGCCATCGGTTCCACCGTCCTTTACTGTGTCAGGTTCTGCCTTTCATTGTAAACGAAAGCGTCACCAAATGCAAGTGTGGGCGCCGGGAAAAAAGATTGAAAAAAGGTATTGACAAATGCACGGCGGACGGATATAATAATAAAGCACTCGCAGCGGCGGGTGCCTGATGCGGAATTGTGTAATGGTAGCACCTGCGACTCTGACTCGTATTGTGAGGGTTCGAATCCTTCTTCCGCAACCAGAACGGCGGCCACAGCGCCGCCGTTTTTTTCGGGGTGTAGCGCAGACGGTAGCGCGCTTGGTTCGGGACCAAGAGGCCAGGAGTTCAAATCTCCTCACTCCGACCACGCCGAAAACCGCGCAGACAGGCCCAAAACGGCCTGCCTGCGCGGTTTTTTCTTGCTTTTGCATTGTGCCCGGCATTTCCCTTGGAATGCCCGTTTTGCTCCCGGATCGCAGACCCAACTGCAGCTCCGCGCCCGGTTTTGGCGGCGACATCTTAGGGGACAGGGGCTTTCGCCGGTGCGCTGCCCGGCGGGCGGTCCGTTTTTTATCTTGTGCGTGCGGTGGGCAATGTGGTATACTTAAAAAAAGATATGTGAAAACGCAGTACGAAAAAACGCAGGCCTCCGCACTGCGGCGGCCATGGCTGAAGGAGGTTTAAACCAATGAAAAAACGTGTAGGGATCCTCACTTCCGGCGGCGATTGCCCGGGCTTGAATGCAACCATCCGCGGTGCAGCCAAGGCGCTGTACCAGCGCTTCGGCGACGATGTGGAAATCATCGGCGTGCAGAACGGCTATGCAGGGCTGATCCATGGCGACTGGCGCGTGATGGAGCGGCATGAATTCTCCGGCATCCTTACCCGGGGCGGTACCATCCTGGGCACCAAACGCACGCCGTTCAAAATGATGAAAGTGGTGGAAGAGGACAATATCGACAAAGTGGCCGCCATGAAGAAAACCTATAAGGATGCTAAGCTGGATTGCCTGCTGTGCCTGGGCGGCAACGGCACCCACAAGACGGCCAATCTGCTGTCGGAAGAGGGGCTGAACATCATTGGCCTGCCCAAAACCATCGACAACGACATCTACGGCACGGATGTTACGTTCGGCTTCCACACCGCGGTGGACATCGCCACCGAAGTGATCGACCGCATCCATACAACCGCCACCAGCCACCGCCGGGTGATGGTGATTGAGCTGATGGGCAACAAGGCCGGTTGGCTGACGCTGTACTCCGGTATCGCCGGCGGCGCGGACATCATCCTGATCCCGGAGCTGCCCTACAATATTGAAAATGTTATCAAGGCCATCCAGCGGCGGGCCGACGATGGAAAGCTGTTCTCCATTCTGGCAGTGGCCGAGGGCGCCATCGACACCGCCGAGGCCGCTATGAAAAAGAAGGAGCGGGCAGCTTATCGCAGAGAAAAGGGGATCCGCACAGCCACCGACCGCATTGCCGCCCAGATCGAGCAGGCCACCGGTTTCGAGACGCGGGTATGCGTGCCCGGGCACATGCAGCGCGGCGGCAGCCCCTCGGCGTATGACCGGGTGCTGGCCACCCAGTTCGGCACCCATGCAGCCAAATTGGTAGAGGCCGATCAGTACGGTGTGGCCGTGGCCATGAAAAACAACATCGTCACCACCAATCCGCTGAAAGAGATCGCCGGAAAAACCAAGTTGGTGCCGGAGACCTGCGATATGCTCACCGTGGCCCGGCGCATGGGCATCAGCCTGGGCTGAGGCCGGCTGCCCGGGGCTTGTAAGGGAGGCGCGCAGACCATGTTCAAAAGCAGTGTATCGGATGCGGTGCGCCCCATGCAAAAGGCAGGGACTGCCCTTGTGGGCGGGCCCTGCCTTTCCCTGTGCCTGCCGGCCGGCGGCCTGGGGCTGCTGGCAGGGGCCTGGGCCTTGGCGGCCGGGGCGGCCCTGGCGGCCGGGTGCAGCCCGTGGGCGCTGGCGCTGGTACCTCTGTGCGCCGGGCTGTACCTGGTGGGGCCGGGGGTGTTCTGGTACGGGGCGCTGGTGCGGCTGGGGCGTCTGGGCGCGGCGGGCCGCAGGCTGGCCGTACCGGGGATATTGCTGACGGGCACCGGCTTTTTTGCCGCAGTGGCTTGCGTGGCTTTCCGGTTTCAGAACCTGTGGCTGCTGCGGGTTTTGCCGATCCCATTTGCCGCGGCCGGGGTCTGTGGGCTGGCAGCGGCCCTGGGCCGGGGCGGCCTGCGGCTGGAAAAGCGCCTGGGCGGTGCGCCCTGGCTGCTGGCAGCGGGCCTGACGGCCCTGTTCGCCCTGGCGTTTCCGGCTCTGGCAGCCCATCCGGCCGCTGTGGGGCAGACGGTGATCAAGCAGGACTTTCTGTGGAATGTGGGCAACGCCAAGAGCTTTTTTCTGGGCTTCCCGCCCCAGGACATCCGATTTTCCGGCGTGCGCCTGTCCTATCACTATCTCAACGAACTGCTGGCCGCAGGGCTTTCTGCCGTCAGCGGCGCCGACGCCTATGACATCCTGGCGTTCCTGTGGCCGCCAATGGTGCTGGCCGGGGCGGTAGCTGTCACCGCTTCCCTGGCCCGGCAGCTGTTTGGCGCCAATGCCCGCCGGCGGACGCTGGCGCTGTGCCTGACGTTCTGCTCCGGCAGCGCTGCACTGGTGGGTACGCTGGGGCAGGAGAACCTTTTCTACAACAACTTCCTGTACCATGTGCTGTGCAATGTGAACGGCGTTGCCGGTATGGTGCTGTATACCGGCGCCTGGATGAGCTTTGTGCTGGCGGCGCTGGCCGGGCGCGGACGTGCCTGGGCCATGGCTGCCTTATGCGGCTGCGCCACAGTGATGCTGTGCTTTGCCAAAGGGCCGGCGGCGCTGGTTTTAGCCCTTGCGCTGCTGGCGGCGGCGTTGTGGCGCACAGGATGCTCTCTCTGGAATGCACTGCGCCGGGGCGGCCGCCCGGGAGGCATGGGGCGCCTGTGGGCCCTGGCTCTGGTGTGCGGGGGCGCGGCTTTTGCCATTTACCGCGTGGTGTTCAGCGCCGGGGCCAATAATATGGCCTTCAGCCCGGATGCCACATTGATGAAGGGCCCGCTGGCCGGGCTGCTGGACGCCGTGGGCCGGGTGCATCCGGTGCTGTATTGGGCGCTGGTGCCGGCAGCGGCGCTGGCATGCCTGTTCTTGGCGGCGCCTGGGCCGGCGGCGATGTATGCCGGGGCGCTGTGGAGGGATGTGCACCGCCTGGGGCGCCTGTCTGCCGGCCGGCTGCTGCTCCACGCGGGGGTGGCTGGCGGTGTGCTGGCTTTCTTCCTGTTCGACCATTCCGCCATGAGCCAGAGCTATTTCCTCTTCCTGGCCATGGAGCTGATGGCCCTGCTGGGAGCCGGTGCAGGCCGGCGGCCGGGCGGCCGCGCCGGCTTGCACCGGGGCCGGCGGTGGACACGCCGCGCCGCGGCTGCGCTGTGTGCGGCGGGGTTTGCCACGGCGGCACTGGACGGCGCCGCCTTGGCGGGCGAGGGCCTTGTTCGCCTGGGAAGGAACACGGGTGTGCTGGCCAAGGCGGAGGACATGGATGTGTACCCTGAGACAGAACAGGCCGGCCGCTGGCTGGCGGAACATATGGCGCCGGATGAAGTGTTTGCCACCAACCGGTACGATGACCTGCATTCGGCCCAGGGCAATTCAAATTTGTACACGGCTTTTTCCGGCCGCCAGGCTTTTATGGAGGGATATCTGTACACTGTTTCCAACATGGGCGTATCCGCCGAAACGGTGGCCCTGCGGTTCAGCCAAAACGCCATTCTCTTTTCGCCCCGCGCCGATGCCCAGCTGGTGCTGGATACCGCCCGGGCCTGCGGGGTGGACTATCTGGTGTTCGACACCGACTATGCCTATACCGGCGAAAACGGCCCTCAGTTTGCCCTGCTGGAGCTGGTACTGGATACCGGGCGCGTACAGATCTACCGTGTGCCCGGGCAAGCCGGTGCGAATTGACAAACCGGGCAAAACAGGGTATGCTAATTCCGTACGGAAAACACTGCGGGCGCCGTGCCATGGGGCGGCGCCCGTTTTGCTGAATATGTGATTTCGGCTTGAAATAAGGAGCGGCTATGGATATGCAAGCAAAACGCACACGCTACGGCTGGCTGGATGTGATGAAGCTGATCGCCATCTGGCTGATGTATTGCAGCCATTACGACGGCATGGGCCGGTTCGGTATGATCGGCATGTACTCGGTGCTGGGCATCCTGTTCTTCGCTTCAGGCTTTACGGCATTCACCCGGGAGGGGATGCCTCTGGGCCCGTTCGTGAAGGAAAAGCTGCTGCGGCTGATGGTGCCTTATTTTGCTTTCGGTGTGGGCACCCTGGCCGTGCGGGTGTTCCTGCTGGAGCTGAGCCTGGGGGACATCATCGCCTGGATGCGGGGGCTTTTGTGGGGAAGCCGCAACGTGTGCCCGCTGGCGGCCATGTGGTTTTTGCCCTGCCTGCTGTGCATGTCGGTATACTACCATGTGCTGCAGCGGCTGCTGTGCCGGCCGGCGCTGGTGCTGGCGGCTTCGGCAGCCGTCAGCCTGGCGGTGAAGCTGATCCATGAAGGGCCGGTGCTGCCCTGGGGGCTGGATATGGGCGGCCGGTTCCTTATTTATTATGCCCTGGGGGACGCTGTCAGCCGCCTGTGGCGCAGGCATGCCGCTGCCGGACGCTCGCTGTCCCGCCCTGCAAAGGCGGCGCTGGCGCTGGGGGTGACGGCCAGTGTTTATATCCTGTATGTCAACTTTTACTATGGCCTCAACTATTTCCCCAGCCTTTTGGGTGTGGCGCAGCCGCCGTTCATCGTATCGGCGCTGATCACCTTTTTATACCAGTGCAGCGCCGCTGTGTGCGCCGCGTGCGCGGGGCTGGTGCTGCAGAAAGTGCCGCTGCTGTGCCGCATGGGCCGCAGCACACTGGTGCTGTGCGGCACCGAGCAGCTGGTGAAAGTAATTCTGCCCATGCTGGCCGCTGCGCTGGGCCTTGCCATGCCGGACTCCGGCAGCCAGGTGGGCGGCGCGGTGATGGCCCTGCAGGCGGGTGTGATGATTGCCGCGGCCTTTGCGGCCTTTGCGATGCCCATTGAAAAGTACTTCCCCTGGGTGCTGGGGCGCTTTGGCAAGGCGCCGGCCCTGAAACCTGCCCCGGTGCTGCCGCCGGAGCAGGGGGCGAGCGAAGCGGGCCCGGATGCTTGACAAGCGGTGCAAAACCGTGTATCTTAATGCTATCAGACAAAATGCCGTGAACAGGAGGGCGCGCCGCAGCAGCCCCGCCACAAGCGAGCCGGAAGGGTGGAAGCCGGCGGCGGGGCGCGGTGTGCCGTCGCCTGGGAGCAGGGACGGAGAACACCCGGTGCAAAAGGCGCCGGCCAGTATCCGGCCACGTGAGCCCGCGTTAAGGGCGCAGAGGGGCCGCCGGCACATGCGGGCGGCAATGTGGGTGGTACCGCGGTCTCGGCCGTCCCATGCAGAGGTTTCTGCAGGGGACGGCCTTTTTACTTGGCCGCCCGTGCAGGCAAGGAAAAGGAGTGTCAGCAATGCAAGAACTGGAGAAAGTGTATGACCCTGCCCGCGTGGAGGACCGGCTGTACCGGAAATGGCTGGACAGCGACGCGTTCCACACGGAAAGGGACCCGGAGAAAAAGCCCTATACCATCGTGATGCCGCCGCCCAATATCACAGGGCAGCTGCACATGGGCCATGCCATGGATGAAACCTGGCAGGATATCCTCATCCGCTACAAACGCATGCAGGGCTATGCCGCCCTGTGGGTGCCCGGCACGGATCACGCATCCATCGCTACCGAGGCGAAAATTGTGGCCCGGATGAAGGAAGAGGGACTGAGCAAGCAGGATCTGGGACGGGAAAAGTTTTTGGAACGCGCCTGGGACTGGAAAAAGCAGTATGGCGGCCGCATTGTGGAACAGCTGAAAAAGCTGGGCTGCAGCTGCGATTGGAAGCGTGAGCGCTTTACCATGGACGAGGGTTGCAGTAAAGCGGTTCTGAAGGTATTCAAGAAGCTGTATGATGAGGACCTGATCTACCGCGGCCAGCGCATGATCAACTGGTGCCCCCACTGCAGGACATCCATCAGCGATGCAGAGGTGGAGTACAAACCCCAGGAAGGCCATTTCTGGCACCTGCTGTACACCGTGCAGGAGACCGGCGAGCAGCTGGAGCTGGCGACCACCCGCCCAGAGACCATGCTGGGCGACACCGCCGTGGCCATCAATCCCGACGATCCCCGCTATGCCCATCTCCACGGCTGCCATGTGATTTTGCCGCTGCTGGACAAGGTGATCCCCATTGTGTGCGACGAGCACGCCGATATGGAAAAAGGGACCGGTGTGGTGAAGATCACCCCTGCCCACGACCCCAACGACTACGAAGTGGGCCAGCGGCACGGCCTGCCCATGGTGCGGGTGTTCACCTATGACGGCCGCATGACCGGCCCCGAAGACCGCGCCCAGGCCGAAGCGGACCGGGCCGCCGGCCGCGCCGCCGAAGGAGAATCCGAGGTGCTGGACTGCGGCAAGTATGCCGGCATGACCACTGCCCAGGCGCGCAAAGCCATTGTGGAGGACCTGCAGGCCGGCGGCTATCTGAAAGAAGTGGAACCGCTGACCCATGAGGTAGGCACCTGCTACCGCTGCGGTACTACCGTGGAACCCATGGTCTCCAAGCAGTGGTTCGTGCGCATGAAGCCCCTGGCCGGCCCGGCCATCGAGGCCGTGCGGGACGGGCGCATCCGGTTCGTGCCCGAGCGTTTCGACAAAAACTATTACTTCTGGATGGAGAACACCCGTGACTGGTGCATCAGCCGCCAGCTGTGGTGGGGCCACCGTATCCCTGCGTACTACTGCGACGCATGCGGCAAGGTGACTGTCTCCGCCGAGCACATCGACACCTGCCCCCACTGCGGCGCGCCGGTGCGCCAGGACGAGGACACATTGGATACCTGGTTTTCCAGCGCCCTGTGGCCCTTCAGCACGCTGGGCTGGCCCGACGACACGGAGGACCTGCGCTACTTCTACCCCACCGATACGCTGGTGACCGGCTACGATATCATCACCTTCTGGGTGTCCCGTATGATCTTCTCCGGCCTCACTTATACAGGCAAAGCGCCCTTCCGCACCGTGCTGATCCACGGCCTGGTGCGGGATGCCCAGGGGCGCAAAATGTCGAAATCCCTGGGAAACGGCATTGACCCGCTGGAGATCATCGGCCAGTACGGCGCCGATGCGCTGCGGCTGACGCTGGTGATCGGCTCCACCCCAGGCAACGATATGCGCTTTTCCGATGAAAAGGTGAAGGCCAGCCGAAATTTTGCCAACAAGCTGTGGAATGCCGCGCGTTTTGTGCTGATGAACCTGCCCGAGGGCTTTGCCCCCGGCGTTCCCGCCAGCCTTTCCATGGCGGACAAGTGGGTGATCAGCCGCTTCAACGCCCTGGTGCGGGATGTGACGGCCAATCTGGACAAATACGAGCTGGGCCTGGCCGCCCAGAAGGTACAGGATTTCATCTGGGAAGTGTATTGCGACTGGTATATCGAAATCGCCAAGGTGCGGCTGAACAGTGACGATGCCGCCCAGGCCGACAGCGCCCGCAAGGTGCTGGTGAACGTGCTGGCCGGCGCGCTGAAGCTGCTGCACCCGTTTATGCCGTTCATCACGGAGGAGATCTACTGCGCCCTGCCCGGCGCCGCCGGCAGCATCATCGCCCAGCCCTGGCCTGTATACAGTGAAGCCGACAGCTACCCCGCCGAGGAGGCCGCCTTCGAGCAGGTGATGGATCTGATCAAAGCTGTGCGGGCCGTCCGCAACGACATGGGCGTGCACCCGGCCAAGCGAACCCGGCTGATCATTGAGACGGCCGACGCCGCCCCCTTCCGGGCGGGCGAGAGCTATCTGGCCAAATTTGCCTTTGCCCAGGAGCTGCAGTTCACCGCCCGTTATGAGGGAGACACCGCCGGCATGGTGCAGGTGGTCACCCACACGGCCCGGGCCTTCATCCCCATGATGGAGCTGATCGACCGTGAGAAGGAGCTGGCCCGTCTGGCCAGAGAGAAGGCCGGCTGCGAGAAGGAAATCGCCTCCGCTGCGGCCAAGCTGGCCAATGAGGGCTTTGTGAACAAGGCACCTGCAGCTGTGGTCCAGAAGATCCGCGACACCCATGCCGCCGCGCAGGCAAAGCTGGATAAAATTGAAGCATCTATCCGCGCGCTGGGCTGAGCGCCCGCCGCAGCAGGTGTGGGGGGCGGAACCGCCGCCCCCTACACTTGTTTTGGGAAAGGAGATGTGCAATGCGTCACCGTGAATCAAACAGCGGTTCTGATACGATGCCTTTGCGGAAGGAGAAGCGCCGCCTGCGCCGCATCCCGGGGATCCTGGCCGGAATGGCCCTGGGCGGCGCGCTGGGCTATTTCGGCGCGCGGTATGTGGACGAGGCCGGCCTGGGCCCGGCCGGGCTGCTGGCGATGCTGGCCGGCGTCCTGGTGGGCTGGCTGGCGACAGTGCCCATCCACGAAGCCGGCCACTGGGCCCTGGGCGCCCTGGGCGGATACAGGCTGGTCAGTTATGCGGTGGGGCCGCTGATCTTTTCCCGCACAAACGGCCGCGTCCGCCTGCAGGTGCAGCCGCTGGGGCGCGGCGTGGGGGGCATGTGCATGATGCTGCCGCCCCGCAGCACGGGAGCCTGCGCCCGCCAGTTGTATTACGCCGGAGGCATTTTGGCAAATCTGCTGGCCGGCGCGCTGGGCCTGGCCCTAGCGGCGGCCCTGCCCGGGGCCGCCGGGCCCTTCTTCGCGGCCGCGGGCACGATGAACCTGCTGATGGCGGCCATCAACTTCACGCCCCTGCGCATCCTGGACGCCAGCAGCGACGGCCGCCTGCTGTGGGGCCTGTGGACCGGTGCGCTCTTTGCCCGGCGCCAGGTGCTGCTGGAAGATGCCAGCGCCCGCCTGGCCGCGGGGGAGACCTTCGCCGCCGTGCTGGCGAGCACCGCCCTGCCGCCCCTGCCCGACGGCCGGCAGGATGCCTGCGACTGGCAGATGGACCTGTTCCGCTATTTCGCCGCCCTGGAGGCCGGCGACAACACCGCCGCCCGCGCCGTGCTGGAGGGCATTCTGTCGTATGCCGACCAAATGCTGCCCATCAAGGCGGTGCCCATCCGCTACGAAGCCTGCTACCAGGCCCTGCTGATAGGCGACCGGCCCGGCGCCCTGGCCCAATACAATCGGGTGAAGAATGTGCTGGACAGGGATGCCGACGCCAACGGCCTGCGGGTGCGGGCCGCCTGGGCGCTGTACTACAAGGAAGATGCCGCTGCGGCCTGTGCATTGGCCGGCAGGGGCCTGGCGGCGGCGGAGAGATTCCCGCTGAAAAGCCAGGGGGTATTGGAGCGCCGCCTGCTGGAGGAATTGCAGGCCCGTGCCCGGGCCGGTGACACCCGGCCGCCCGTACCGGCACAAGCGGGGACACCGGAAGGAGGATCTGCAGATGCAGAGCTGTGAGTTTGTGATCCGCCCATTGACGGGAAATGATGCCGGGGCCGTGCTGGCGTTTTCCCGGCAGATCGGCGGTGAGACGGACCATCTGACCTTCGGGCCGGAGGGGCTGCCCCTCGGGGAGGAACAGGAGCGGGGTTTTCTGGAAAAAGCCGCCGACACGCCTGATCGGCTGATGCTGGGCGCGTGGGACGGCGAACGGCTGGTGGGTACCGCCGAGATCGCCCGGCTGTCGAACAAGGCGCGCCTGGCCCACCGGGCGCAGTTTGCCGTCAGTGTAGCCCGCAGCCACTGGAACCGCGGCATCGCTTCGGCCCTGGCCTGCCGATGCCTGCAGCGGGCAAGGGAAATGGGCTGTACCGTAGTGGAACTGGAGGTTCTGGAAAACAACGCCCCGGCCATCCATCTCTATCAGAAGCTGGGGTTTTCCACCGTGGGCCGGCATCCCTGCTTTTTTCGCTACGCCGACGGCCGCTGTGCCCCTGCGCTGTTGATGCACTGCTATTTGTAAAACAACCCGGCGGCCGCCCCGGCCGCCGCCTCATCTTATGAAGAAAGCGGGGTTTCCCATGGAATATGAACAGGCCCTGGCCTGGGTGCACGGGCTGCCGCGCACAGCGCCTGTGCGCGGGGCCGAAAACGAGCGGCTGCTGCTGGCGCAGCTGGGGCATCCGGAAGCGCAGCTGAAATTCGTCCATATTGCAGGCACCAACGGCAAGGGCAGCACCGCCGTGATGCTGGCGTCCATTCTGCACAGGGCAGGGTACAAAACAGGGCTGAACATCAGCCCTTATGTGATTGACTTCCGCGAACGCTTCCAAATTGACGGGCAGCTGATCACGCCGGAGGAGCTGGCGGATATACTTACCCGGGTACGTGCCGCTGCCGAGGCCCTGGCAGAGCAGGGGATGCCTGTAATGGAGTTCACTGCGGTGACGGCGGCAGCCCTGCTGTGGTTTGCCCGGCAAAAGTGTGACATCGTGGTGCTGGAGACGGGCATCGGCGGCCGGCTGGACGCAACCAATGCCGTACAGAATACCCTGGTGGCCTGTATCACCGCCATCGGCAAAGACCATACGGATATCCTGGGGGACACTTATGAGAAAATCGCCGCCGAGAAGTGCGGTATTTTCAAAAACAAGTGCACCGTTGTGTGCTATCCCCGTCAGCCCCGGGCGGCGATGGATACCATCGTATTGCAGGCCCGCCGGGCCGGCTGCCCGCTGACGGTGCCCGAAGTACAGGATGTGCACATATACAAAGGGCTGCCTTTCGAAAACCGGGTGGATTACGGCGGGTATGACCTGGTGATCCCTTTCCCCGGCGCCCATCAGGCGCTGAATGCCGCTGTTGCCCTGGAGGCTGCCCTGGCGCTGGACAACCGCTGGGGATACAGGATTTCCGACGAGGCCATCACGGAAGGGATCCGGCAGGCGCGGTTTCCGGCGCGCATCCAGATCATCGGCCGCAGTCCGCTCATCATCCTGGACGGCGCGCACAATCCCGACGGCGTGGCGGCCCTGGCGGATACCCTGCGGGCGGCAAAGGCCAGGGGGCTGTCGGCCGTAATGGGCATCCTGCAGGACAAAGGCGCCGGGGAGATGCTGTCTGCATTGTCGCCTTTTGTGGCGCAGCTGTATACGGTGACGCCGGCCAGCCCCCGTGCCATCCCGGCCGGGCAGCTTGCGGAACAGGCCAGCCGCTTCTATCCCCATGTAACGGCCTGTGAATCGGTGTCTGAAGCGCTGGAGCTGGCCCGGCTGGATGCGCAGGATTGCCCTCCCGGTGAAGGCGGGGTGCTGATCTGCGGCAGCCTGTATCTGGCCAGCGAGGCGTGGGCGCTGCTGCAAAAATAGGGAATGCGGCCGCGCCTGTTTTCGGCAGAATCTGCAAGGCATACAGTCTATGCTAAAGGCATGGGCTGTATGCCTTTTTGAATGGGCCGGCGGCCCGGCATGACGGAAAGGAAGAGACGGTATGACACAAGTGACATTGCGCCAGGAGGACGACACACTGACGGCTCAGCTGGCCGGTGAGATCGACCACCACAGTGCAGCGGCGCTGCGGGAACAGATCGACAGCCGGGTGCGGGCCGCTGTGCCGGCGGTGCTGGCGCTGGATTTTTCTGCTGTCACATTTATGGATTCCTCCGGGGTGGGGCTGATTCTGGGCCGGCATCGGCTGATGGACAGCCTGGGCGGCGCCGTGACAGTGCGGCACGCCCCGCCCGGCGTGCGGCGCATGCTGGCGGTGGCGGGCATTGAATGCAAGGATTGAGAGGGACAGGCAATGAAAGCATGGAATACAGTAAAGATCACCTTTCCCAGCAAAAGCGTCAACGAAGGATTCGCCCGCAGCGCGGTGGCCGCCCTGGCCAGCCAGGCGGACCCCACGCTGGAGCAGGTGGCCGACCTAAAGACCGCGGTCTCCGAAGCGGTGACCAACGCCATTGTCCATGGATACCCGGACGTTATCGGTACGGTGAGCCTGACGGCCAGCCTGCTGGAGGGCAATGTGATGCGTGTGGTGGTGGCGGACCGGGGCGTAGGTATCCCGGATGTGGCCCGGGCAATGGAGCCCTTGTTCACCACCGGCGGGCCCGAAAGGGCGGGCCTGGGATTTGCGGTAATGGAAAGCTTTATGGATACGGTCAAGGTGCGCTCTGCGCCGGGCAAGGGAACGCGCGTTACCATGACCAAGCGCCTGGGCGGGCGATGAGACGGTACATATTGCTGCAAGGGAGCGATGTATATGCCGCTGGCGGTGGAGCCGCGTGCAGCCTTCATTGAGGCCAACCTGGGGCTGGTCCACGCCTGTGCCGGCCGGTTCAGGGGCAGGGGGATTGAGTACGACGACCTGTATGCTGCTGGCTGCATGGGGCTGGTCAAAGCGGTTGACGGCTTTGACCCGGGCCGGGGGCTGCGGTTTTCCACCTATGCGGTGCCGGTGATCCTGGGGGAGATCAAAAAACTGTTTCGGGACGGCGGCACGGTGAAGGTAAGCCGCAGCCTGAAAGAGCTGGGGCTGAAGGTGACGGCGGCACGGGAGCGCTGGATGAAGGAAAAGGGGGCCGAGCCCACGGTCTCACAGCTGGCCGGTGCGCTGGGCGTATCGCCGGAGCAGGTGGCTGAGGCGATCAGCGCCTCCATGCCGGCGCTGAGCCTGACACCGGTTTCCGATGAAAATGGAGACAGAGAGTTCGACATCCCTACCGAAAGCTGTGAAGAGAAGGTGAGCGATCTGCTCAGCCTGCGTGCGGTGCTCTCCAGCCTGCCTGAGGAGGACCGGCTGCTGATCCATCTGCGCTTTTTCAAGAACAAGACGCAAAGCGAGACCGCCCGGGTGCTGCATACCACGCAGGTGCAGATCTCCCGCCGGGAGCGCAAGCTGCTGGCCCGGATGCGCCAGATGCTGCTGGAGTAAAGCCGGCAAAAAAAGCCCCGACGCGGCGGAAAAGAAGAAAAGGCAGATCTGGTGGCAAGCGCGCACTTTGCCCGGCAGATGTTGTGGGCTTTCTTTGCCCCCGCAAAAAAGTTACAAAAAAGGCGAAAAAGGAGTTGACAAAGGGGGTGCGGCGCGGTATAATAATCGAGCTGCCCGGGAGCGGGCGGCGCGGACCTTCAAAAGAGCGGAGACGCCTGAAAAAAATCAGAAAAAACCTCTTGACAGACGGATTCAGATCTGATATAATAAACGGGCTGTCGCTTCGGAAGCGGCCGAGAGCTTTGAAAAAAATTCAAAAAAGGGCTTGACAAAAGATTCCGGATTT
>CALXBN010000050.1 GCA_944386555.1 uncultured Ruthenibacterium sp.
TTCGGGGTGAACCCGGGCAGCTATGCCTCCGGCCAGCCCCGGGACCAGAACCCCCAGGTGACGGCTTTCGTGAACCGCCTGTACAATGTGGTGATGGGCCGCAACGGCGACGAGAGCGGCCTGAACACGCGGACGGGCCTTTTGAACACCGGCGCCTACACCGGCGCACAGGTGGCCCACGGCTTTTTCTTCAGCAAGGAGTACCCCAGCGGCCGGAGCGACGACCAGTACATTGCCGACCTGTACCGCGCCATGTTTGACCGCACCGGCGATTCCTCCGGCATCGCCACCTGGAAAACCGTGCTGTACAACGGCCTGTCCCGTGTCTATGTGCTCAACGGCTTTGCCGGCGGCACCGAGTTCAAAAATCTGTGCGCACGCTACGGCATCACCCCGGGCAGCGTGTCCAGCGGCCAGTGGCGGGACAAGGACCCCCTGGTGACCCAGTTCGTCACCACCCTGGCCCGGTACATGCTCAACCGCCCCATGCCCAGCGAGTACGAGATCAACGTCTACGCCCAGCGGGTGCTGGAAAGCAAGACCTCCGGCCCCGACCTGGTGCGCCAGTTCATGGCCGACCCCTCGTTCCAGAGCTATTACAACAGCCTGTCGCCCAACGACGCCTCCCGTATGCTGTACAATGCCCTGCTGGGCCGGGAAAACGACATCAGCAGCTATGAGATCAGCATCTATGTGAACCTGATCAACAGCGGCGGGCGCAACAGCGCCATTGAGGCCATGATCAAAAGCGAAGAGTTCAAGCAGCACTGCGAGGCCATGCACGTGCCCTACACCGCCGCCTATGAGGCCAGCCTTACCGTCACCGTGGGCAGCAGCGCCGTCACCATGGACGCTTTGCGCACCGTGGCCGGCGTGGTGCAGGCGGAGCTGTCGGCCGAGATGCTGAAATACCCCGAGCTGGTGAAGGCCCAGGCCGTGGCGGCCCACAGCTACATCACCGCCCAGCACAACGCCGGGGTGAAGGCCCCCGCCGTGCACTGGAAAGAGCCCACCCAGGAAGTGAAGAACGTGGTCAACCAGGTGATCGACCAGTTCGTTTTGTACACCGCAGGCGGCAAAACCACCGTGGCCCTCACGCCCTACTACAGCCACTCGCCCTACACCACGTCCTTTGCCGCTTCCAGCGCCTGGCACACCAGCGCCTATCCCTGGCTGACGGCCCAGAGCACCGAGTACGACCACCTGGCCAAGAGCCAGGGCGGCTACGCCACCGCCGACCAGGTGGTGCGCATCGACAGCGAGCAGCTGACGAAAGTGTTCAACGCCATGTACAACGCCTCCGGCAAGGGCATCACCCTGGAAGGTTCCACCAAAGATCTGGTCACCGTCTATCAGAAAAACGGCAGCGGCTACGCCAACAACCTGCTGACCCATGTGCTGTGGTTCGACCAGACCCAGAACAACGGCGCCGGCGGCTGGGTGCGCAATTCCACCCCCAGCGTGCAGTACTTCTGCAAGGCGGCCGCCGAGACCCTGGGCCTGGACATCTTCCCCAGCACCGTGCTGAAGAGCATCACCTACGACGGCTACAGCAACGGCAAGGCCTACTGGAAGTTCACCTTTGCCTCCAAGCAGGTGGCTGTGGGCGCCGGCCTGGGCATGAGCCAGTGGACGGCCTACGGCTTCGCCAGCCGCCAGAGCAATATGAACGACTACAAGAAGATCCTGCTGCACTTCTACAACACCGTGCCCCGCGGTTCGTCCGGTACCAATGCCTGCAAAGTAGGCACCCTGAGCTGACCGCGTCCTGCGCGCGCAAAGGCCCCTTCCCGACGGAAGGGGCCTTTTCTCACGGACACGGGTGTATTCTAAAGAAGGACAAAAAGCGCGCTCATCCGCTGCAAAGGCGGGCCAGGGGGAGTCATCCGGACGCAGTGCGCCGCGCGCACCGGCGAAAAAGAGCCGGGGCGGGAAATTGCCGAAGCCTGCGATTTTCCGTTTTGACAAGAATGAAACCCGACCGAAAGTGGAAGTTGTGCAATGTTCTGCGGAAAAGTAACAAAAAAGTTACAAAAAATTCACGGCCGCCCGCTCTCCTTGCTTTTATTCTAACAATTTAGTATAATAAAACGCAAGTTCTGAAATTTCCGGGCAGCCTGTGCCGGGAATGTGTTTGGAACAAAGACAATTTTTGGAGGGAAAAAGCAATGAAAAAAGCACTTGCACTGGTGCTGGCTTTGACCATGGCCCTGTCCATGGCGGCCTGCGGCGGTTCTGCCTCTTCCAGCGCCCCCGCTTCTGCGGCCGGCTCTGAGGCCAGCTCCGCAGCTGACAGCACGCCTGCTGCCACCGGCACCACCATGACCAACGGCGCCTATCCCGGCACTGCGGACCCCGAGTCCGTCTCTGTGAACCTGGCCAGTGAGCCGCCCGAGATGTGCAGCATCACCACCACCGATGCCAACGCCATCACCGTTCTGCGCCACACCGTTGAGGGCCTGACCACCCTGGACGGCGAGAACACCCCCGTGCCCGGCGTGGCCGAGAGCTGGGACATCAACGAGGACGGCACCGTTTATACCTTCCACCTGCGCAGCGACAGCGTGTGGAGCAACGGCACGCCCGTGACCGCCGCCGACTTCGTTTTTGCGTGGACCACGCTGTTTACCCCCACCACCGGCGCTGCCTATGCCGGCACCTGGGCGCCCTATATTGCCGGTGCGTCTGAGCTGCTGAACACCGACATCGAGGATACTGCCGCCCTGGAGGCCGCGCAGGAAGCCCTGGGCGTGAAGGCCATCGACGATACCACGCTGGAAGTCACCCTGACCCAGCCCTGCGAGTATTTCCTGAGCCTGTGCGCTTTCCCCAACTTCTACCCCGTGAACGAGGACTTCTGGAACTCCATGAACGGTGTGGACGGCTATGCCCTGGATGCTGACGCCATGCTGTACAACGGCCCGTACGTTGTCAGCGAGTGGCAGCACGAGGACCACCTGACCATCTCCAAGAACGAGAACTACTGGGATGCCGCCAACAAGGGCTTCATCCCCAACATCAACTTCGCCATGATCAGCGAGAGCAGCACCGCACTGAACAGCTTCCAGGGCGGCGAGCTGGATATGATCGGCCTGGCGGGCGACCAGAAGCAGCTGCTGGAGGCTGAAGGCTGCACTCCCGGCCAGTATGACGACGGCGCCGTGGGCTATCTGGAGTTCAACACCACCGAAAGCGCCAGCACTGCCGCCCTGGCCAACGCCAAGGTGCGCACGGCCCTGACCCTGGCCATCAACGCCGAGAGCCTGTGCCGCGACGTGCTGCAGAACAGCTTTGAAGTGGCCGACGGCTTTACCCCTGCCGCCGTGAACGAGGGCGAGTATGCCGCGCAGCGCGGCAACCTGATCGACCGCACCATGTCCGATGAGGAGATCAAGGCCCTGTTCGACGAAGGCTGCGAGGAGGCCGGTGTGGACCCCTCCACCATCACCCTGAAGTACGTCACCGACGAGGGCGATAGCGCCTACCAGACCGCCGCGTTCATCCAGAACCAGTGGGCTGAGAAGCTGGGCATCAACATGGAAGTGAACCAGATGACCTTCCAGAGCCGCCTGGATGCGCAGACCAACAAGGACTTTGACGTGGTGTTCGCCCTGTGGTCGCCCGACTACAACGACGCCCTGACCTATCTGGACATGTGGATGACCAACAACGGCAACAACCACACCGGCTGGGGCAGCGAGGAGTATGACGAGCTGATCAACCAGGCGTTTGCCGAGGCCGACACCCAGGCCCACCGCGACCTGCTGGTGCAGGCCGAGACCCTGCTGATGGAAGAGATGCCCATTGGCCCCATCTACTTCCGTACCCGCGACTACATCTGCTCCGACAAGCTGACGGGTGTGGTGCGCAACGCGTTCCAGGATATGCTCCTGACCTACGCCACCATCAACGCCTGAGGACAGTATCTGCCCTATCAGGGATTGCAAAGCTCAGAACCGGCTGCCTGCGCGCAGTAGGCAGCCGGTTCTTCCTTTTGCGCAGCCGCCGGTTTTGGGCGGCACAAACAAACAGGCAATGCGGCCCTGTTTGTTTCTCTAAAGGCCGGCAGCGGCCTTGGGGCCCTTGGGCCTTTAGAGAAGCAAATAAACCGCGTGCCCCGAGTGACCCACATATCATATTCTGAGGAAAAGGAGCTGATGATCCGTGGCAAGATTCATCGGGAAACGTCTCATCTATTCCGTGCTGACGATTTTTCTGCTGTTGACGATCACCTTCTTCATGATGCATCTGATGCCCGGCAACCCCTTTGCCACCGGCAAGGCCATCAACGAGAACGTAATGGCTGCGCTGGAGGCCAAGTACGGCCTGGATAAGCCCCTGTGGCAGCAGTTTCTGATCTATGTGTCCAACGCGCTGCACGGCGACTTCGGCGTGTCGTATAAAAACGGCCGCTCGGTCACCTCCATCATCGCCGAAAGCTTCCCCTATTCGGCCGAGCTGGGCATCCGCGCCATGATTTTCGCCACCATTGCCGGCCTGCTGCTGGGCATTCTGGCGGCAGTAAAGCGCAATACCGTCTGGGACTCCGGCAGCATGTTCATCGCGCTGCTGGGCGTATCCATGCCCAGCTTCATCATCGGCGCCCTGCTGCAGTATTTCCTGGGCCTGAAATTGCCGGAGCTGATCGGCTTCCGGCTGTTCCCCATCACCGGGTGGAACACGGAGATGAGCAAGATCCTGCCGGCCTTTGCCCTGGGCTTCAGTACGCTGAGCGTGGTCAGCCGGCTGATGCGCACCAGTATGCTGGACGTGCTGAACCAGGATTACATCAAAACCGCCAAAGCCAAGGGCCTGTCCCAGAAAAAAATCATCTGGAAGCACGCGGTGCGCAACGCCATCATGCCCATCGTCACCGTGCTGGGCCCCCAGGTGGCGGCCATCCTCACGGGCGCCTTCGTGGTGGAAAACATCTTCGGCATCCCCGGCATGGGGCGGTTCTTCGTGACCAGCATCCAGAACAACGACTTCACGCTGATTGCGGGCACCACGCTGTTCTACGGCGCGTTCCTGGTGATTGCCAACCTGGTGGTGGACGTGCTGTACTGCTTTATTGACCCGCGCGTGAAACTGGCGGAAAAGGAGGGATAACGGGCATGAGCAAGAAAAAGGAACTGGCCGCCCAGCTGGCGGCCCAGGCCGAGGCCCGCAGGGCCGCGGCCGCCCCGTATACCCCCAACGCTGCGGATTTCCAGTGGGTGGGCCCCGACGCCTCCTCCCGCGAGGCCATCGCCCGCCCCTCCATGAGCTTTTTCCAGGATGCCATGCGCCGGCTGTTCTCCTCCAAGAAAGCCATTGTGTGCATTGCCCTGATCCTTCTGATCGTGGTGTTCTGCGTGTTCTACCCCATGATCAGCCCCTTTACCGAACAGGAACAGCACGTCACCCATTCCAACGCGGCCATGTTCAGCGTGTGCCCGGACACCGGCAAAATGCACATCCTGGGCACCGATACCCTGGGCCGTGACCTGATGACCCGCGCGGCCATGGGCGGCCGGCTCAGCCTGGCCATGGCCCTTACCGCCGTGGTGGTGAACGGCGTCATCGGCCTGGTTTACGGCGGTGTCAGCGGCTATGTGGGCGGCTGGCTGGACAATATCATGATGCGCGCGGTGGAGATCATCAACGGCATCCCGTACCTGATCCTGCTGATCGTGCTGATGATGGTGCTGGATACGGGCGTCAGCAGCATGATCCTCGCCTACATCCTGGTGGGCTGGACGGGCATTGCCCGCATGACCCGCGGCCAGATCGTGTCCCTGAAAGAGCAGGAGTTCGTCATTGCCGCCAAGGCCATGGGCGCAAAGCCCCGGCGCATCCTGTTCAAGCACCTGATCCCCAACCTGCTCAGCGTGATCATCGTGCAGATGACCATGGCCATCCCCGGCATGATCTTCAACGAGAGCTTCCTCTCCTTCATCGGCCTGGGCGTGCCCGTGCCGGCTTCCTCCTGGGGCCAGCTGGCCAACGACGGCTTCGACCGCTTCCGCCTGTACCCCTCGCAGATGATGATCCCCGCGGTGCTGATCTGCGTCACCATGCTCAGCTTCAACCTGCTGGGCGACGCGCTGCGCGACGCATTTGACCCGAAACTGAGGAGGTAAGGCACATGGCAGATGTATTGAAAGTAGAAAACCTGCACGTGTCCTTCGACACCTATGCGGGTGAGGTGCACGCCGTGCGCGGCGTCACTTTCCATGTGGGCGAGGGCGAGGTGCTGGCCATCGTGGGCGAATCCGGCTGCGGCAAATCCGTCACCGCCCAAACCATCATGAAGCTGAACCCCATGCCCCCCGCCCGCATCAAGGAGGGCAGCATCGACCTGTGCGGCAAGGACATTGTGGCCGCCAGCGAGAAGGAGATGCAGGATATCCGCGGGCGCCTGGTGAGCATGATCTTCCAGGACCCCATGACCTGCCTGAACCCCACCATGAAGGTGGGCAAGCAGCTGACCGAGGCCATCAGCCAGCACCGGAAGATGACCCGGGAGGAGGCCAAAAAAGAGGCCGTCCGCCTGCTGGAGATGGTGCAGATCCCCAATGCGGCCGAGCGCGCGGAGATGTATCCCCACGAATATTCCGGCGGCATGCGCCAGCGCGCCATGATCGCCATGGCCATGAGCTGCGAACCCAAGCTGCTGATTGCCGACGAGCCCACTACCGCCCTGGACGTGACCATCCAGGCCCAGATCATGCAGCTGATGGCCAAGGTGCGCAAGGAGACGGGCACCGCCATCATCCTGATCACCCACGACCTGGGCGTGGTGGCCAACCTGGCTGACCGCGTGGCCGTAATGTACGCCGGCAAGATCATGGAGACGGGCACCGCCGAGGATATCTTCTACCGGCCGCAGCACCCCTATACCCAGGCCCTGCTGAAAAGCCTGCCCACTGTGGATACCGACCGCAGCGAGAAGCTGGTTTCCATTGCCGGCACCCCGCCGGACCTGTTTGCGCCGCCCAAGGGCTGTGAATTTGCCAGCCGGTGCGACCACTGCATGAAGCTGTGCAAGCAGCATGTGCCGCCTACCTACGACGTGGGCGGCGGCCACATGGCCCGCTGCTGGCGGCTGCACCCGGATTTCCCCAAAGACCAGAAGGAGGGCAACTGATATGGCCGAGACCGCAAACAACCAGGCCGTGGACAATCAGGTCCTTGTGTCCCTTCATGACATCTGCAAATACTTCAATGTGGGCCGCGGCAAAACCCTGAAAGCCGTGGACGGCATCACCCTGGACATCCGCAAGGGAGAGACCCTGGGCGTGGTGGGTGAGAGCGGCTGCGGCAAGTCCACCCTGGGGCGCGTGGTGATGGGCATTTACCACCCCACCAAAGGCCAGCTGACCTACAACGGCAAAGTGGTGGATCTGAAAAAGACCCGGGATCGCTTCAATTATTCCAAAAAGGCCCAGATCATCTTCCAGGACCCCTATGCTTCGCTGAACCCCCGCATGACGGTGGGCGACATCATTGCCGAGGGCATGGAGATCCATGGTATGTACGACAAGGCCCGCCGCCAGGAGCGCGTGTATGAGCTGCTGGAGACCGTGGGCCTGAACCGGGAGCACGCCAACCGCTTCCCACACGAATTTTCCGGCGGCCAGCGCCAGCGCATCGGCATTGCCCGGGCACTGGCCATCGAGCCGGAGTTCATTGTGTGCGACGAACCCATCAGCGCCCTGGACGTGTCCATCCAAAGCCAGGTGATCAACCTGCTGAAGGAACTGCAGGGCAAACTGGGCCTGACGTATATGTTCATCGCCCACGATTTGAATATCGTCAAGTACATTTCCGACCGCATCGCAGTGATGTACCTGGGCAACCTGGTGGAGCTGGCGGATTCCGACGAGATTTACGCCCACACGCTGCACCCCTACAGCCAGGCCCTGCTGGCCAGCGTGCCCATCCCCGACCCCGACCGGGAGGCCCAGAAAAAGGCCACCGTGCTGGGCGGCGACGTGCCCAGCCCCATCAACCCCAAGCCCGGCTGCAAATTTGCCGGCCGCTGCCCCCGTGCCACCGACCGCTGCCGCGCCGAGACCCCGGCCCTGCGGGAAGTGCGCCCCCACCACTTCGTGGCCTGCCACCTGGTGGAAAGCGAGCAGGAGGCGCCCGCACAGGCATAACAGGAGGGCGCCCGGGCAAAAGGCTCAGCGGCATCAAAAATTGGGTGCAAGAACCCCGCAAAAACGCGGCAATCCGTCAGGATTGCCGCGTTTTTTCTTTCGGCCCCGGCTCGGGGCGCAAAAAAAGCCCCGGCAAGGGGCTTTGGGCAGAAAGGCCGCGGTGCGTTTGAGACGGCGGCGGTCAGAAAACGGCATCCACGATATCGCCGTTTTCGTCGAAGGCAATGGGTTTGGCGGTGCTGCGGGTCAGCCGCAGCATGTCCCGCACGCGGATACGCTCCTCTTTGGTGTACAGCAGATAGCTGGTGCCGGTGTGTTTGGCCCGGCCGGTGCGGCCGATGCGGTGGGTGTAGTACTCGTTGGAGGGGGGCACATCGTAATTGATCACCGCATCCACCTGGGAGACATCGATGCCGCGGGCAGCTACGTCGGTGGCCACCAGCACGGCGATCTCGCCGTTTTTGAAGGCGGCCATGATCTTGTTGCGCTCGGCCTGGGACAGATCGCCGTGCAGGCAGTCGGCCACGAAGTTCAGCCGGGCCAGCTGGTTGGCCAGCATGGCGGTCTCGTACTTGGTGTTGCAGAACACCATCACCCGCTTGTAGCCGTTTTTCAGGATGATGTTGGTCAAGTCCGGCAGCTTGTTGCGGCCGGTGGTCAGGATCATGTACTGGTCGATCTTCGGCGCGGAATCCTCCACGGGCTGCACGGTGATCTCCTCGGCGTCCCGCTGGTACAGCCAGCCGATGTCCATCACTTCGCGGCTGATGGTGGCGCTGAACATGGCCAGGCGCCTGCGGGCTTTCAGCTCCTCGATGATGCGGCGCACGTCCTTATAAAAGCCCATGTTCAGCATTTCGTCGGCCTCGTCCAGCACGATGTCCCGGATGTGGCTGATGTCGATGGTGTGCCGGTTGATATGGTCCTGAAAACGGCCGGGGGTGGCCACCACGATCTGGGGGCCCTTTTTCAGCTTGTCGATCTGTTTTTGCATATTGGCCCCGCCGTACACGCACACGATGCGGATATCGGGGTAAAAGTGGGCCAGGTCCTGCAAATCCTCGGTGATCTGCTGGGCCAGTTCCCGGGTAGGGGCCAGCACCACGGCCTGGGGATAGCGCTTGTCCTGCTCCAGGCCCAAAATCAGCGGAATGCCGAAAGCGCAGGTTTTGCCGGTGCCCGTGGGCGCTTTGGCGATCACGTCCCGTCCCGCCAGCATGGGGGGGATGGCTTTCTGCTGCACTTCGGTCATCTCGGTGAAGCCCATGCGCTCCACCGCCTGCTGGATGGGCTGGGGGATGTCCAGCTCGGAAAAATACATCTCGGGTTCTCTCCTTCGTCATGCGGCGCCCGGCGCCCGGGTGCGTCCGCGCATATACAAATATTATATCCCATCCGCCGGCACAGTTCAACATCTTTTCGCCCGCCCCGCCCGGGAAGGCCGGCGGCCCCGGGGCGCCCGGGCGCAAAAAAAGCGCGGGGCCGCCTCACAGGGGAGGCCGCCCCGCGCCGGGGGGTGGCATGCCGGCGCGGCGGCCGGGCTCAGAATTCCTCCAGCTCCATCAGCCGGGCGGTGGCCAGGATATAGATGGTCAGGCTGTCCATCAGCTGCTGCACGGCAATGCCCTCGTTGGCGCCGTGCATCTGGCCCACCCAGGCCGGGTGGCTGGCGTGTTCATCCTCAGGGCCGAAGCTGACGGCCTTGGCGAAGTGGCGCGCGTAGGTGCCGCCGCCCATGGTGAAGGGCTTTTCATCCCGGCCGGTCACCTGGTTGTAGGTGTCCACACAGGCACGGATGGCCGGGGAGTCGGGGCTGATGTAGAAGGGTTCGCGCACGGCGGTGACGGTGAAGGTGCCGCCGCCCTGGGCGGCCAGGGCGCTGAGGGCGTCCTCCATGGCCCGGGCCGTCTGGCTGGTGGGCCAGCGGATGTCGATGGTCTGCTGCAGGCGGCCCTCCCGCATGGCGATGGTGCCGCCGATGCACGTCAGCGGTGTGAACACATCATCGGCGGCGGCGATGCCCACCGAAGAGCCGTCGGTGGAGGCCAGCAGCCGGCGCAGCATCTGCAAAAAGCGGTTTTCCTCTTCGGTGCACAGGCCGGCGTCCAGCAGGTAGTTCACCACCAGGCCGATGGCGTTTACCGTGCCCGCAGGCATGGAGGCGTGGCCGCCCTTGCCGAAGGCGGTGATGCGCGCAAGGCCCGGGCCCGCGGGCTCCACTTGGATGTGCTCCGCCGAGGGCAGGGACGCCGCATCGGCTTTCACCACGGCCGCGGCGCGGTCCGGCACCACGTTTTCCGCCACGCCCCCGGCAAAGTCCACCAGGCTGCCGTTCAGCACCGGGGAGGTGAAGCGCCCGTTCATCCCGCCCTTTTCCCCGTGGCCCACGGGGAAGGCGGCATCAGGGGTATACAGAAAGTCCGGCATGGGGTAGTGGGCCAGATAGTAATCCACATCCTCCATGCCTGTCTCCTCGGCGCAGCCCAGCAGCACCCGCAGGGTGTGGCGCAGGGGCCGGCCGGTTTCCTCGGCCAGCTGCCGGAAGAACTTGGCCACATACAGCGTCAGTACCGCGGCGCCTTTGTCGTCGGCCACGCCGCGGCCCAGCACATAGCCTTCCCGGCGGGTCATCCGGAAGGGGTCGGTGTCCCAGCCGTTGCCGGCGGGCACCACGTCCAGGTGGGCGATGGTGGCGATCTGCCGGCCGCTTTCGCCTTCCAGCTGGGCGTAGCCCATATATCCTTCGCAGTTGCGGACAGCCAGGCCCATGCGGGCGGCCATGTCCAGGGCGGTGTCCAGGGCGCGGGCCACCTGCGGGCCGAAGGGCTGGCCCGGGGCCGCCGGGCCCTGTACGCTGGGAATGGCCACCAAAGCGGCCAGGTCCTTCAAAACGGCCTCGCGGTTTTCCGCCACGAAAGCGTCCGCCCGGGCGCGGAGATCCTGTTGGTTCATGTGAAAAAACTCCTTTGCAATTATGGCTTGGATATAGTATAATCCAATTGAAGCCAAAAGAAAAGGAGCGCGCTGAAAACCGTGAAAAAAAATATGATCTTTCTGGGCTGCCTGCTGGTGCTGGCGGCGCTGGTTGGCCTGGTGGAGGGCGGGCGCACGCCCAGCCTGCGGGCCCGGGTGGATGTGGTGGACGATGACCCGCAGTATATCCTGCTGGATCGCGACGGCACGTACCCCATTTGGGAGGGCAAGCTGGATGTGACGCTGTATGTGGAGGACGGCAAGATCTGCTTCCAGAAAAGCGAATGCCCGGACCAGATCTGCGTGGAATCCGGCTGGCTGCAGAACGTGGGCGACACCGCCACCTGCCTGCCCGCCGGCGTATCCGTCACCATTATCGAGCCCGAGGAATGAGCGCTTCCTGCGCATAAAAACAGGCGCCTGTGCGCACACTATCCGCTGAGGTGGTGGGCGTGCAGGCGTTTTTGCAAAAATATCCCTGGAGCATCCTGGCGGCCGGGGCCCTGATCCAGATCCTGACGGGGATCCCCTCGGCGTGGGGCGTGTTCCAGCAGCCTGTGTGCGAGGGCTATGGACTGTCCGCGGAGGACGGGGCGCTGATCTTCAGTTTTATCATCTGCTTTTTCGGCATCGGATGCATCCTGGGCGGCCTTGTGCAGGACCGGGCCGGCCCCCGGGCGGCGGGGCTGTCCGGGGCGGCGCTGCTGGCGGGAGGATTCCTGCTGGGAGGGCTGGCGGTGCCGGACGGCAGCCCCTGGCTGTTCTGGGCGCTGTTCAGCGCGCCGGTGGGCCTGGGCTGCGCTTTTCTGTATCCGGCGGTGATGAGCTGTGCCCAAAAATGGTATGCAGGCCGCAAGGGGCTGGCCACCGGCGTCATCGGCGGGGCGGTGGGGCTGTCCGGGGCGGCGCTGACGGCCCTGGGGCGCTTTGCTGTTGGCGCGTGGGGCATCCGGGGGGCCTTTGCGGCCCTGGGGGTGCTGATGGGCGCGGTGTGCGGCGGTGCGGCGGCGCTGCTGGAAGACCCCCAGGGCGCTGCCGCCGCCCCGGCCCGGCAGGCACAGCGCCAGGCGAAGGACTACACTGTGGGCCAGATGGTGCGCACGCCCCAATACCGGCTGCTGACGGCGGCGGTGTGCCTTTCCACGCCGCCGGTGCTGCTGTTCAGCCCGGTAATTGTGCAGCTGGCACAGGAGCGCGGCCTGCCCGAACAGGGGGCCCTGGCCTGCATTTGGGCGGGCAGCCTGTGCTCGGCCGCCGGGCGGCTGGCCATGCCCTGGCTGTCGGACCACATCGGCCGGCGTGCGGCCGACCTGATCCTGTTTGCCGCCCTGGCGGGGCTTTCGGCGGCCTTCGCCTTTGCGGGGGGATGGTGGGTGCTGGCGGCGTACTGCGCCCTTACCTTCTGCTATGCCGGCCAGGCCGCCGTGCTGCCTGCCGCCGTCACCGACCTGTTCGGCCCCCAAAACAGCGGCGTGAACTATGGCTTTGTGGCCCTGGGCATGAGCGCGGGCAGCGTGGGTTTCCCGCTGCTGGCACGGGCCCTGGGCCTGCAGGCCGGCCGCCACTGGCTGGCCGTGGGCGCGGCGGCGGCAGGCTTTGCCCTGGTGTGGCGGCTGCGCCCCACCCAGGGCCGCCGGCTGTAGTGCGCCGGCCCCGGCAAAGGCCCCCGGCCCGCCGGGATCAGGGAGGGGCAAAGGAAGGACTGCGCCCGCCGCGGCATTGCCGCGGCGGGGCTTTTTCTTTACATCCCGGCGCGTTGCTGTTATAATACGGAAAAAGAGAGGGGGAGTTTCCGATGCCGACCGTGATTCCCGCAGGCTATGCGTCCCAGCTGGGCCTGTATGAGACCCAGAAGGCGATTGGGCTGATCAAGCAGATCTTTCTGGCCAAACTGTGCGCTGCGCTGCATTTGAAGCGCGTGACCGCGCCGCTGTTTGTGGACCCGGACTCGGGCCTGAACGATGATTTGAACGGCACCGAGCGGCCGGTGGATTTTGACATCCCCGCCCTGCGCAGCCGGGGTGCGGTGGTGCACAGCCTGGCCAAGTGGAAGCGCCTGGCCCTGGCCGAGTACGATTTCCATGTGGGCAACGGCCTGGTGACGGACATGAACGCCATCCGCCGGGACGAAGAGATGGACAACCTGCACTCCATCTATGTGGACCAGTGGGACTGGGAGAAGGTGATCACCCGGGATCAGCGCAATGAGGAATATCTGCACAGAACCGTACAGGACATTGTAAATGCCATCTGCGGCACCCTGGACGAGCTGAAGTGGCAGATGCCCGCCCTGGACACCCAGCTGACAAGGCAGGTGACCTTTGTGACCAGCCAGGAACTGGAGGACCGCTGGCCGGACAAAACCCCCAAGGAACGGGAGAATGCCGTCTGCCGGGAACACAAAACGGTGTTTATCGGGCAGATCGGCGGCAGGCTGAAGAGCGGCCGGCCCCACGACGGACGGGCGCCGGACTACGACGACTGGGCGCTGAACGGCGATTTGCTGTTCTGGCACGAGCCCCTTTCCTGCGCGCTGGAAATCAGCAGCATGGGCGTGCGGGTGGACGAGGAATCCCTGGCGCGCCAGCTGGAGCTGGCGGGCTGCCCCCAGCGGGCACGGCTGCCCTTCCACCGGCGGCTGCTGGCCGGGCAGCTGCCGCTGACCATCGGCGGCGGCATCGGCCAGAGCCGGCTGTGCATGCTGCTGCTGGGCAAGGCCCATGTGGGAGAGGTGCAGGTAAGCCTGTGGGACGAGCAGACCCGCCGGGCCTGCAGGGAAGCGGGGGTGCGCCTGCTGTGAACGGGCCGGAAAGCGCCTGCGCGCCGCAGGCGGGCCGGACGGCAGGCCCCGGTGCGTGCAGGCCTGCCGCTTTCCGGGTGCGTTTGGCGCGGGCGGAGGACCTGAAGGCCCTGCTGGTGCTGTACGAACGGGCCCGGGCCTTTATGGCTGCCGCGGGCAACCCGGGCCAGTGGGTGAACGGTTACCCCGGCCCGGACGTGCTGGCGGCGGGCATCGCCGCGCACTGCCACTATGTGCTGGAGGACGGCGCGGGGGCCCTGGCGGCCAGCTTCTGTTTTGCCTATGGAAGTGCGCCGGAACCCAGCTACGGGCGCATTGACGGCGCCTGGCTGCGAAACGGCCCCTACGGCGTGCTGCACCGCATTGCGGCGGCCCGGCCGGGGGCCGGGGCTGCGGGGGCGTGCATTGCCTGGTGCTGGGCACACAGCGGCGGAGACCTGCGGGCCGACACCCACGAAAAGAACCTGCCCATGCAGCGGACCCTGGAGAAGGCGGGGTTCGTGCGCTGCGGCACCATCCGCCTGGCGGACGGCAGCCCCCGGTGGGCCTACCAGAAACTGGCGCGGCCGGCCGGCCCCATGGTGTGAGGGCGCCGGCGCAAAAGGAGGAAAAGCGCGGCGTATCTTGACAAAGCGGGGCGCCGATGGTAATATAGATAAGATAAATCACCGGACGGGAGGGGCGAACGATGCCGAAGCTGTGCGCACTGCTGCATGTGGGCCGCGGCCGCCGTGTTTCCGTTTCCCGTTTTTGCCGTTAAGCTCTTTCCTTTTTTGTGGAAAGAGCTTTTTTTCTGACCGCCGAAAGGAGGAATCCCCATGCTCATCCGCAACGCCCGCCTGACGGATGCAGGCGGCGAACGGGCAGGCGACATCCTGATTGAAAACGGGCGCATTGCCCGGGTGGGCGGGCGCATCGACGCCCCTGCGGGCTGCCCTGTGGTGGACGCCGCCGGGCTGGCGGCCCTGCCCGCCTTTGTTGACCTGCACACCCATTTCCGCACGCCGGGCTACGAGTACAAGGAGACCCTGGCCACCGGCAGCGCCGCCGCCGCCCGGGGCGGGTACACCTTTGTGAACTGCATGGCCAATACCAAGCCCGTGTGCAGCAGCGCCGCCATGGCCCAAAGCCTGATGGACGACGCGGCCCGCATCGGCCTGTGCGACATCAACCAGTGCATCTCCATCACCAAGGACTTCGACGGGCACACCGTGAGCCACCTGCGCATTCTGCCCCACAACCTGCGGTTTATCAGCGAGGACGGCAAGGGCGTGCGGGAGAGCAAGGTGATGTACCAGGCCATGGCCATTGCCGCTGAAAAGGGCCTGACGGTGATGAGCCACGCCGAGGACATGGACCTGTCGCCCATCGACTACCGGCTGGCGGAAAACCTGGAGACGGCCCGGAACCTGTACATCGCCCAGAGCACCGGCGCGCGGCTGCACATGTGCCATGTAAGCACCCGGGAGGCCATGGAGGACATCATCACCGCCAAGGCCCGGGGCGTGAAAGTGACGTGCGAAGTGACGCCCCATCACATCTGGTTTGACGACACCGTGAGCAGCTACCGGGTGAACCCGCCCATCCGCGCAAAGGCGGACGTAGAGTACCTGATTGCCGCCATCGAGGACGGCGACGTGGACGCCATTGCCACCGACCATGCCCCCCACACCGAGGCCGACAAGGCCGCCGGCGCGCCGGGGCTGGTGGGGCTGGAGACGGCCTTTGCCGTGTGCTACACCAGGCTGTGCGTCCAGCGCGGGCTGCCCCTTTCTACGCTGAGCCGGCTGATGAGCAAGGGCCCGGCGGATATCCTGGGCCTGAACAAGGGCCTGCTGGCAGAAGGGTACGACGGCGACGTGGTGCTGGCGGAGCTGGAGCAGCCCTTTACCGTGCGCAAAGAGGATTTTGCCGGCAGGAGCCGCAACACCCCCTTCGACGGGCTGAGCCTGCGCGGGCGGGTAGTGATGACGGTGAAGGCCGGCAAGGTGACCTACCGGGCCCCGGACGCCCCGGCGGCGCGGCCCTGTGAACACCTGTGAACGAGCAAACAACTTTGAACGGATGACTGACCGGGAGGAACGAACGATGCTGAACATTGACCGCCTGTATGAGGCCGTGGCCCAACGGGGCCCGGTGTGCGTGGGACTGGACACCGATTTTTCCTATCTGCCCCAGGATTTTGTGAACAAGGGGCTGTCCAGGGGGGAAAATATCTTCAACTTCAACAAGGCCATCATCGAGGCCACAAAAGCCGTGGCCGGCTGCTATAAAGTGCAGATCGCCTACTACGAGGCCCTGGGCCTGGACGGGCTGCTGACGTACAAATCCACCCTGAACTATCTGCGGGACGCGGGGCTGCCGGTGATTGCCGATATCAAGCGCGGGGACATCGCCAAAACCGCCGAGCTGTACGCCAAGGCCCACCTGGACGGGGAATTCGAGGCGGATTTTGTGACGCTGTCGCCCTACATGGGGCTGGATTCCATTGCACCGTACACCGAGTATATGGAGAAAAAGGGCAAGGGCGTATTTGTGCTGTGCCGCACTTCCAACGGCGGCGCCAAAGATTTTGAATACGAAAGGCTGGCCGACGGCCGCCATGTATACGACCTGGTGGGCGATAAGGTGAACGCCATGGGCAAGGGGTATATGGGTGCGTGCGGCTATTCTTCCATCGGGCTGGTGATCGGCGGCACCCACATCGAAGAGGCCAGGGAGATCCGCGCCAAATACCGGGACAGCTTTTTCCTGATCCCGGGTTACGGCGCCCAGGGGGGCAGGGCCGAGGACATTGCCCAGTACCTGTACAAGGGCAACGGCGGCACGGTGAACTCCAGCCGGGCGGTGCTGCTGGCCTGGAAAAAGCAGGAGGGAGTGCCCTTTGACGAGGCCGCCTACAACGAGTGCGTGAATATGAAGGAGGCGATTGGCGGTGCCTGCGCAGAACTGTGAGGCGGTGGTGCTGGAGAACAGCATGCAGGCCGCAGATATCTATCTGCTGAAGGCGGGGCTGCCCGCCGGGGCCGCCGCGCCCCGGGCCGGGCAGTTCTACATGCTGCGCTGCTGGGGGCCGGACGAGGCCCCGCTGCTGAGCCGGCCCATCAGCGTGCACGAATACGACGGGGAAAAGCGTACGGTGTCCTTCCTGTACCAAGTGAAAGGCCGGGGCACCCGGCGCCTGGCCGCCCTGGAGCCGGGCAGCGCCCTGGCGCTGACGGGCCCGGCGGGCAACGGCTTCTTGCTGGAGGGGGCCACCGCGGTGGTGGTGGGCGGCGGTATCGGCACCGCGCCCCTGCTGCAGCTGGCCAAAGACCTGGCCCGGGCGGGGGTCGTCACAGACGCGATCCTGGGTTTCCGGGACGAGCCCTACCGGGTGGAGGCTTTCCGGGCGGTATGCCGCCATGTGGAGGTGGCCACGGACACGGGCAGTGTGGGCCACAAGGGCTTTGTGACGGACCTGCTGGTGCCTGGCCACTACGACACGGTGTACATCTGCGGGCCGGAAGTGATGATGGAAAAGGCCGCCCGCATGGCCCTGGGCGCGGGCGTGCGCACCTATGTGAGCAAGGAGGCCAAGATGGCCTGCGGCCTGGGCGCGTGCCTGGGCTGCACCTGCCGCACCGGCGAAGGCGCGCCGGTGAGCGTGTGCAAGGACGGGCCGGTGTTTGAAGGGGGTGTGTTCTATGGCAGCGGTACCTGAGCGCCTGGCCGCGCAGCTGTGCGGCGTACCCCTGGCTACGCCGGTGATCGGCGCGTCGGGCACCTACGGCTTTGGCGGCGAGTACGCCGGCATTGTGGACATGGCCTGGCTGGGGGCGATCAGCGGCAAGGGCCTGACGCTGGAGGGCAAAGCGGGCAACGAGGGCGAGCGCCTGTACGAGACGCCCGCGGGGCTGATCAACTCCATCGGCCTGCAGAACCCCGGCGTGGAGCACTTCATCCGCCGCGAGCTGCCCGCCATGCGCGCGCTGGGCCCCAAGGTGATGGCCAATTTGGGCGGCAGCACCATCGACACCTACGAGCAGGGGGCCGCGCTGCTGGACAAGGCCGACGTGGATTTCATCGAGCTGAACATCAGCTGCCCCAACGTGAAGGCCGGGGGCATCGCCTACGGCGTAAAGGCCGACAGCGCCCGCCAGGTGGTGGCCCGGGTGCGCAAATGCACCGCGAAGCCTTTGATTGTGAAGCTGAGCCCCAACGCCGAGAACATTGTGGACATGGCCCTGGCCTGCCAGGAGGCGGGCGCCGACGGGCTGAGCCTGGTGAACACCTTCCAGGCCATGGCCATCGACATCGAGCGCCGCCGGCCGGTGTTCAGCAACGTGTTCGCGGGCCTGTCGGGCCCGGCCATCATGCCCATCGCCCTGCGCATGGTGTACCAGGTGTGCGCCGCTGTGACGGTGCCCGTGGTGGGCCTGGGGGGCATTGCCAGCGCCGGGGACGCCCTGGCCTTCATCATGGCCGGCGCCGCGGCCGTCCAGGTGGGCGCGGCCAACTTTGTGAACCCCCGCGCCTGCGAGGACATCGCCCGGGGCATGGCCGACTGGATGGAGCGCCGCGGCGTGGAGAGTTTGGATGAAATCCGCGGCTGCGCACACCAGCTTTCTTAAAAGAAAGCCGGGCAAAGAATTTTATGCGCCGCGTGGGAGGGGCTTTTGGCTCCACCAGAGCGGCGCAGGCCGCGCGCGGCAAGCGCGCTGCCGGGAAGAGGGGGCGTCGCGTGGGCGGCCCATGGGCCGTGCGGGCGCACAAGAAAAGAACGAAACCGCATTTTCAGTGTTTTGAACAGAAGAAAGGACGGAACCCTATGCAAGCCATTGACATTCTGAAAGCCTGCGGCGCCTTTTTGGAGGGCCATTTCCTGCTGTCCTCCGGCCGCCATTCCTCGGCCTACTGCCAGATGGCCTTTCTGCAGCAGTACCCGGACCAGTGCGCCCAGGTGATGGCCCCGGTGGCCGAAAAGATCCGCCAGATGGACGTGGACGTGATTGTGGGCCCGGCCATGGGCGGCATTGTGTACGCCTACGAGCTGGCCCGTCAGACCGGCAAGCGGGCCATTTTCACCGAGCGGGTGGACAACGTGATGACCCTCAAGCGCTTTGCCATCCAGCCCGGGGAAAAGTGCCTGATTGCCGAGGACGTGGTGACCACCGGCATCTCCAGCCTGGAGACAAAGCGGGTGATCGAAGAGGCCGGCGGCGTGTGCCTGGGCATTGTGTGCGTGGTGGACCGCACCAAACCCGAGGCTCCCTCGCCCATTCCCATCCTGGCCAGCGCCGTGAAGATGGACCTGCCCAACTACGCCCCCGAGGAATGCCCCATCTGCAGGGAGGGGAAGCTGCCTTTGGTGCACCTGGGCAGCCGCAAAATGAAAGAGCAGGCCAAGCAGACGCTGTGACGCCGTCTGCCGCCCCACAGGAAGAGAGGAACCCCATGAAAGCATGTATCGTTTTGGCCAACGGCATGGCGTTTGAAGGCGAGAGCTTCGGCGCCGCCGGCACGCGCGTGGGCGAGGTGGTGTTCAACACCGGCATGGTGGGCTACGAGGAGACCCTTACCGACCCCAGCTACTACGGCCAGATCATCACCCAGACCTATCCGCTCATCGGCAACTACGGCGTCAACGGACAGGACGCCGAATCCGCCCGCATCTGGGCTTTTGGCTACATTGTGCGCCAGCAGTGCGAAGAACCCTCCAATTTCCGCTGCAAGGAGACCATCGGCCAATTTCTGAAAGACAACGGCATCATCGGCGTGTGCGGCGTGGACACCCGGCGCATCACCCGCATCCTGCGGGAGGCCGGCGTGATGAACGGCGCGGTGACCACCGAGTATGAATCCGCCGCCGCGGCCCTGGCCGACGAAGCTCTGATGGCCCGCATCCGGGCCTATGCCGTTGCAGACGCGGTGGAGAGCGTCTCCACCCGGAATATGGAGACCTTCAACGAGGGCGGGGCTTATCATGTGGCCCTGTTCGATTTCGGCTACAAGCGCAACATCCTGCGCAGCCTGGTGCAGCGCGGGTGCAGGGTGACCGTGGTGCCCGCGGCCACCACCGCCGCCGAGCTTTCGGCCCTGGGGCTCGACGGCATCATGCTGTCCAACGGCCCCGGCGACCCGGCGGAGAATACGGCCATCATTGAAAACCTGAAGGAGATTACCCACATGGGCCTGCCGGTGTTCGGCATTTGCCTGGGCCACCAGCTGACGGCCCTGGCCCATGGGGCGAAAACCGAGAAGCTGAAGTACGGCCACCGGGGCGTGAACCAGCCGGTGACCGACTTTGCCAGGGACCGCACCTTCATCACCAGCCAGAACCACGGCTACGCCGTGACCGCCGGCACCGTGGACCCGGCCCTGGCCCAGGTGAGCCATGTGAACGCCAACGACGGCACGGTGGAGGGCATCCGCTACAAGGGGATCCCCTGCTTTACCGTGCAGTTCCACCCCGAAGCCTGCGGCGGGCCCCGGGACACCGCGTACCTGTTTGACGAATTTGTGGCCATGATGGCCGAACGGAAGAAAGGGGGCCATTGAGATGCCGAAAGATCCATCCATCAAGAAAGTGCTGGTTATCGGCTCGGGGCCCATCATCATCGGCCAGGCGGCGGAGTTTGATTACTCCGGCACCCAGGCCTGCCGGGCGCTGAAAAGCGAGGGCATCGAGGTGGTGCTGGTGAACTCCAACCCCGCCACCATCATGACCGACCCGGACATCGCCGACCATGTATACGTGGAACCCATGACCGTGGAGGTGCTGGAGCGGGTGATCGAGCAGGAGAAGCCCGACTCCATCCTGCCCAACCTGGGCGGCCAGATGGGCCTGAACCTGGCCATGGAGCTGTACCGCTCGGGCTATCTGGAGAAGGCCGGCGTGCGGCTGCTGGGCTGCAAGCCCGACACCATCGACCGCGCCGAGGACCGCCAGCTGTTCAAAGACACCATGGAGAAACTGGGCCAGCCGTGCATCCCCTCCAAGGTGGTGGAGCACCTGGAGGACGCCGTGGCCTTTGCCGGCCAGATCGGCTACCCGGTGATCGTGCGGCCGGCCTTCACCATGGGCGGTACCGGCGGCGGCATCTGTGAAAACGAAGAGCAGCTGCGGGAGATCGGCACCAACGGCCTGCGGCTGTCGCCCATCCACCAGGTGCTGATCGAAAAGGGCATCGCCGGCTGGAAAGAAATCGAGTACGAGGTGATGCGCGACGGCAAGGGCAATGTGATCACCGTGTGCAACATGGAAAACTTTGACCCCGTGGGCGTGCACACCGGCGATTCCATTGTGGTGGCCCCCAGCCAGACCCTGTCGGACAAAGAGTACCAGATGCTGCGCACCGCGGCGCTGGACATCATCACCGAACTGGGCATCGAGGGCGGCTGCAACTGCCAGTTCGCCTTAAAGCCCGACTCCTTCGAGTACGCGGTCATCGAGGTGAACCCCCGTGTGTCCCGCTCCTCGGCCCTGGCATCCAAGGCCACGGGCTACCCCATCGCCAAGGTGGCCACCAAGATCGCCATCGGCTACAGCCTGGACGAGATCCCCAACGACGTGACGGGCCAGACCTGCGCCTGCTTCGAGCCGGCGCTGGATTACTGCGTGGTGAAATTCCCCAAATGGCCCTTCGACAAATTTGTATACGCCAAAAAGGACCTGGGCACCCAGATGATGGCCACCGGCGAGGTGATGGCCATTGCCCCCACCTTTGAGCATGCCATGATGAAGGCCGTGTCCAGCATTGAGCTGGGGCTGGACTGCATGAGCATGCCCAGCGTGGAGGCGCTGAGCGACGGGGAAGTGGTGGAAAAGCTGTCCGTATGCGACGCCGACCGCAGCTTTGTGGTGTACGAAGCGCTCAAGCGCGGTGTGGATTACGACACCATCTACGAAAAGACCAAGATCGACAAATGGTTCCTGGCCAAGCTGCACAATTTGGCCAAAACCGAGCTGATGCTGCGCTGGTATGGCCAGCACCCGGAGACGGAACTGCCCCGTGCGCTGTATGTGCAGGCCAAGCGCCAGGGTTATATGGACAAGACCATCCTGCGCTTCATCGGCAGGGACGCGCTGCCCTTCCCGCCGCTGGTGGCCGGCTTCAAGATGGTGGACACCTGCGCGGCAGAGTTCAATGCCAAAACGCCGTATTTCTACTCCTCCTTCGACGAGGAGAACGAGGCCGCCCAGTTCATCGCCGCCCACAAGACCGACAGGCGCAAGGTGCTGGTGTTCGGCTCGGGGCCCATCCGCATCGGCCAGGGCATCGAGTTCGATTACTGCAGCGTGCACTGCACCTGGGTGCTGAAAAAATATGGCTGCGAAGCGGTGATTGTGAACAACAACCCCGAGACGGTATCCACGGACTTCGACACCGGCGACCGGCTGTATTTTGACCCCCTGACACCCGAGAGCGTGGACCACATCATCGCCACCGAGCAGCCCTGGGCCTGTGTGGTGCAGTTCGGCGGCCAGACGGCCATCAAGCTGACCAAGCATCTGCAGGAAAAGGGCGTAAAGATTTTGGGCACCGGCGCCGACGCCATCGACGAGGCCGAGGACCGGGAGCGCTTCGACGAACTGCTGGAGCGCTGCGGCATCCCCCGGCCCAAGGGCTTGACGGTGTTCACCACCGAGGAAGCCCTGGAAGCGGGCAAAACCCTGGGCTACCCGGTGCTGCTGCGGCCCAGCTACGTGCTGGGCGGGCAGAATATGATCATCGCCTACAACGATGCCGATGTGAAGGAGTACATGGCGATCATCACCAGCCATGTGGACATGGACAATCCTGTGCTGGTGGACAAATATCTGATGGGCACCGAGTGCGAAGTGGACGCCATCTGCGACGGCGAAGATTTTCTGATCCCCGGCATGATGGAGCACATCGAGCGCGC
The DNA here is from genome assembly GCA_944386555.1 of uncultured Ruthenibacterium sp. Classification (GTDB taxonomy): domain Bacteria; phylum Bacillota; class Clostridia; order Oscillospirales; family Ruminococcaceae; genus Ruthenibacterium. The sequence goes on from CALXBN010000050.1 coordinate 22,807, forward strand.
GGGCATCCACTCGGGAGATTCCATCTCCGTGTATCCGCCCTACAATCTCAAGCAGAAATTGCAGGCCACCATCATCGACTACACCGGCCGCCTGGCCCGGGCGCTGAACGTGGTGGGCCTGATGAACATCCAGTTCGTGGTGTACAACAACGAGGTGTACATCATCGAGGTGAACCCCCGCTCCAGCCGGACGGTGCCCTACATCAGCAAGGTGACGGGCGTGCCCATGGTGGAGCTGGCCGTGCGCTGCATGCTGGGCGAAAAGCTGCGGGACATGGGCTACGGCACAGGGCTGTACCCCACGGGAGACTATGTGGCCGTGAAGGTGCCGGTGTTCAGCTTTTCCAAACTGCACAACGTGGACACCCAGCTGGGCCCGGAGATGAAATCCACCGGCGAGGTGCTGGGCATTGCCCGGAACTTTGAGGATGCTTTGCTGAAGGGGCTGATCGGCGCGGGGTACCAGATGCGAAAGCCCACCCCGGGCAAGTGCGTGGTGCTGACGGTGAAGGACTCCGACAAGCAGGAGCTGACGGACATCGCCTGGGCCTTCAAGGACATGGGCTATAAGCTGTACGGCACTGCCGGCACGGCGGACCATCTGGCGAAGAACATGATCGCCTGCTCCCATGTGCGCAAACTCAGCGAGGAACGGCCCAATCTGCGGGACCTGCTGGAATCGGGCCTGGTGGACTATGTGGTGTCCACTTCCTCCAAAGGGCGCATCCCCAGCCTGGATTCGGTGCAGCTGCGCCGCAAGGCTGTGGAGCTGAGCGTGCCCTGCCTGACGGCCATCGACACCGCCCGTGTGCTGGTGCGCTGCCTGCGCAGCCAGCACACCCTGCGGGACGTGGAACTGCTGGATATCGCCAAGATCCTGTAACATGGCCGCCGGCGTGCGGAACGGCAGGCAAAATAAACCAAAAGAAAACACCCCTGGAAAGCCAGGGGTGTTTTTTCTGTATTTTTCTGTTTGCGGCGGGCGGGCTCAGGGCTGGCCGGCCTGCGCCTCCTTTTGCTGCTGACGGGCACGCAGGATCTTCTTGCGCTGGTCCCGCACGGTGGCCCAGTTGCCCAGGAACAGCACGTTGACCATGATAAAGGGGAACAGGGAATGGATTTCTGCCGGCAGCACGCCGCCAAGGAATACCGCCGCGGTGACCCCCAGGCAAAGCAGGGGGATGATGCCGCCCCACAGCGGATTGGCCATTTTGGCGCTGAGCAGCGTCTCGGTGAACATCAGGCCGGTGAGGATACAGATCCCCAGGATGATCTCCAGCATGCAGTTTCCTCCCCAAAGCGGCGCGGCGCGGTACCCTGCGCCGGGCTGTCAAGTTTACTGCCATTATATCGCAAATACTGTCATAATGCAACTGCAGCCCTTGCCTTTGGGGAAAGCGGGTGTATAATCAAAGCAGAAAAGCCCCGGACGCCGCAACGGCGCATCCGGGGCTTTGCCGTGCCCGGGCATGCGCCGGGCCGGGGGGGGAAGGAGGCGGTTTGCATGGAGGAACGGCCCAGGGTGCAAACGCCCGGCTGGCGCCGGGACCAGGCACCCCAGGCGCCCCGGTGCCCGGTGTGCGGCGCGCCGCTGGGGCCGGGCGCGGCCCTGTACCGGGACGCCGGCGGGCGGGCGGCAGGATGCGAGGCATGCCTGCGGGCCCAATATCTGTGAGGTGCAGGCGGCGGGCGCGCCGAGACAAAGAAAGGATGAGGCGATGAAGGATGGACAGGCGCCCGGCGCGGTGGCCCCGGTGCAGCAGGCACTGCTGCGGCTGTGCAGGGGGTACACCTACCGGGAGGACGGCTACGAAAAATGCAAAACACCGGTGGTGGAGGACGGGCGCAAGGTGGGCGAGGAGGAAGTGCTGCGGCCGGTGCAGGTGACCCGCCGGCGGGAACCCAGCCTGGAGGCCATTAAGCTGTGGCTGAGCCTGGGCCCGGCCGCCGGGCGGCAGGACGCCGCCGGGCCGGTGTACCTGGTGGACGATGTGGCGGAAGGGGACGGCAGGGCGGATGGCTGAGCGCGTGCGGCTGAGCGGGCTGATCGCCCCGGTGTTCGCGCCGGTGCACCGGGACATCCAGCGCCACGGCCACACCCGCTATGTGCTGACCGGCGGCCGGGGCAGCGGGAAATCCAGCTTTACGGCGCTGGAGGTGTGGCTGCTGCTGGTGCGCAACCCGGGCTGCCACGCCCTGGTGCTGCGCAAAACGGCGGCCAGCTTGCGCCACAGTGCGGTGAACCAGTACCTGTGGGCCGCCGGCCGGCTGGGTGTAACGGATGCGGTGTACAGGGCCGCCGACGGCGCGCTGGTGCGCCGCAGCACCGGGCAGATGATCCTGTTCCGGGGCGTGGACGACTGGACCAAGCTGAAGAGCCTGAAGATGCCCTTCGGGCGGGTGGCGGCCGTGCATTTCGAAGAACGGGATCAGTTTGCCGGCCGGGGGGAGCTGGAGGACATCCTGCGCACGGTAATGCGCGGGGACGGGCCGTTTTGGAGCTTTGAGACGGGCAACCCGCCCCCGCGCCCGGGCCACTGGGCCAATGCCGAGCTGCCGGAACTGGCAGCCCGGCCGGACTGTTTGTGCCACCACAGCGACTATCGGGCCCTGCCGCCCCGGTGGCTGGGGGCGGCTTTCCTGGAACAGGCCCGGGCGGCCCGGCAGGCGAACGAGGCGGCCTGGCGGCGGGACTATCTGGGCCAGCCGGGGGCCGACAGCGGCCTGGTATTCCCCAACGTGGTGCTGCGGGCTGTGAGCGAAGAGGAGCGCAGCCGGTTCGAGCGGGTGTACCGGGGGGTGGACTGGGGCTTCTGGCCCGACCCCTTCGCCTATGTGGAGGCCGCCTGGGACCCGGCCCGGCGCACGGTGTACCTGCTGGAAGAAGAGACGGCCTGGCGGCTGTGCACGGAGGATGCGGCGGCGCTGCTGGCGCGCCGCGGCCTGGGCCCCCGGGATACAGTGTGGGCCGACGCTGCCGAGCCCAAGAGCATTGCGGCCTTCCGCCGGGCGGGGCTGGCCTGCCGGGCGGCGGGCAAAGGGCGGGGCAGCCTGCGCTATTCCCTGCAGTGGCTGGCGGGACTGCGGCAGATCGTCATTGACCCGGGCCGGTGCCCGGCCTCGGCCCGGGAATTTGCCAATTACAGCTATGTTACCGGGCGGGACGGAAGCCCCACCGGGGATGTGCCCGACCGGGACAACCATCACATCGACGCGGCGCGCTATGCGCTGTGGAGCGTGTGGGCGCGGGGCTGAAAGCGCCCGGCGGCACGCGCGGAAAGGAGAACCATGACGCAAACATTGGAACGCATGCGCCGGGCGGTGGGCGGCCTGCTGGCCGGCCCCCGGCCGCAGAAGGAGGGGGCGGGGCTGCAGGAGGCGCCGGAGGACTGCCTGCGCCAGCCTTTGGCACGGCCGGAGGAGGGGCGGGCAGCCCGGCTGCTGGCGGCGCCCCGGCGCTGGCTGCAGATGATGGCCGGCCCGCCCGCCTGGAGCGACAGCCCCAGCCTGAATCTGGCCGGGGCCATTGCCGGGGAGGTGGCACGCCTGGCCACGGTGGAGCTGGAGGCACGGGTACAGGGCGGGCCCCGGGCCGCCTACCTGGACCGGCAGCTGCAGCCGGTGCTGGCGGCCCTGCGCACCCAGTGCGAGTACGCCGCCGGCTGCGGCGGGGTAATGATGAAACCCTGCGTGGAAGGCAAGCGCATTGCGGTGGATTTTGCGCTGCCCGGGCAGTTCCTGCCCACGGCCTGGGACGGGCGGGGGAACATTACCGGCGCGGTATTTGTGGAGCAGCGCACCCTGGGCCGGGCCTGTTACACCCGGCTGGAACATCACCGCAGCACCCCGGAGGGCTATGTGGTGGAAAACCGGGCTTTTCGGGCGGCGGCCCCCGGGGTGCTGGGCCGGCCGGTGCCCTTGGCCGAGGTGCCCCTGTGGGCGGGCCTTACCCCCCGGGTGGTACTGACGGGCCCCGGTGGACAGGGGCCGGCCGTGCCGCTGTTCAGCTATTTCAAAATGCCCTTTGCAAACGCGGCCGACCCGGGCAGCCCCCTGGGTGCTTCGGTGTTCGCCCGGGCCGAGGGGCTGCTGGCCGAAGCGGACCGCCAGTACGGCCGCCTGCTGTGGGAGTATGAGGGCAGTGAATTGGCGGTAGACGCCAGTGTGGGGGCCGTGCAGGCCGCCGACGGGCGCTACACGATGCCGCGGGGCCGGCGCCGGCTGTTCCGGGAGCTGGCCGTCACCGGCGCGGACGGGGGCGACCTGTATCGGGTGTTCAGCCCGGCGATCCGGGACGAGAGCCTGTTGCGGGGATTGGACAGCCTGCTCAAGCGCATCGAATTCGCCTGCTGCCTTTCCTACGGCACCCTGAGCGATCCGCAGAGCGTGGCCAAAACCGCCGAGGAGATCCGCATGAGCAAACAGCGCAGCTTCGCGGCGGTGTGTGACATCCAGAAAGCCCTGCGCACGGCCCTGGAGCAGCTGGTGGCCGCCATGGACGCATGCGCCACGCTGTACGGCCTGGCGCCTGCCGGGGAATACCAGCTGGCGCTGCGCTTCGGGGACGGCATTACCACCGACACGGCCACCGAGCGCAGCCAGATGAGGCTGGACTGCCAGGCGGGCGCGGCCTGCTGGTGGGAGTACCGCATGAAATTTTACGGCGAGTGCGAGGCCCAGGCCAGGGCCCGGGCCGCCGAAGCCAGAGAGGAGCAAGGCAGATGACACGGCAGGATTTGCAGGCCCTGGGCCTGGATGAAGCGGCAGCGGAAAAAGTGATGGCCCTGGCCCGGGCGGACGGTGAGGCCCGGGAACAGGCCCGGCAGGCCGAACGCGCCCAATGGCAGGCCGATGCGGCGGCCCTGCAGGACGCGCTGGCCGGGCGTGAGCGGGCCGAGGCCACCCGGCGGGCCGCCGCGGGGCTGCGCTTTACCAGCGAAAGTGCCCGCCGGTGCTTCCTGCGGGAGCTGGAGGACGCCGCGCTGCCCGTGGCGGACGGCGCCCTGGAGGGCTTTGATGATTTTTTGGCGGCCTACCGGGCCGGAGACCCAGGGGCCCTGTGGGGCCGGGAGCAGGGGCCGCTGTTCGCCCGGTGCGCCGGCGGCGACGAGCTGACCGGCGATGCGGTGCGCCGCGCCTTCGGCCTGTGAGGCGCCCGAAGCACACTCTGTAACGGCGCACGGGCAGGCCGGCCCGCCGGAACGCAAGGCCCGCCTGGGGCCAAGGAAACCGCCGGGCGCAGGGCCGGCCCTGCCTTTTGCAGCCGTTTTGTATCACTGAAGTTACCATTGAAAAGGAGCATGCCATGAATACCATTGAACTTGCCAAAAGCTATGTACCCATGCTGGACGCCGTGTACCAGCAGACTTCACTGACCGCCAAACTGGACGGCGACAGCGCGCTGTGCATCCAGGGGGCCAATGCCAACGAGCTGATTGTGCCCATGCTGACCATGGAGGGCCTGGGCGATTACGATGCCGCCGAGGGCTACCCCGCCGGCGATGTGACGCTGACCAACACCACCGTGACCTGCAATTTTGACCGCGGGCGGATGTTCAGCGTGGATAACCTGGACGGCGCGGAAACCGCCGGCATCGCCTTCGGCCGCCTGGCCGGGGAGTTTATCCGCACCAAAGTGGTGCCGGAACTGGATGCCTTCCGGTTTGCCGCCTATGCGGGCAAAAGCGGCATCGGCACCACCAGCGCCGCGCTGACGACCGGCGCCGCCGTGGTAAGCGCCCTGCGCGCCGCGCTGACGGCTATGGACAACGGGGAAGTGCCCTGCGAGGACCGGCACCTGTTCATCCTGCCCGAGCTGCTGGGCCTGGTAGAGGACCTGGACACCACCGCCAGCCGCGCGGTGCTGGAAAACTTTGCTACGGTGACCCGGGTGCCTGCCCAGCGCTTCCACACGCAGATTACCCAGAAGGACGGCGTCACCGCCGGCCAGGAGGCGGGCGGCTTCACCCCCGGCGGGCTGCAGATCAACTTCATGGTGATCCACAAGCCTGCGGTGATCCAGTTCGAAAAGCATGTGGCGCCCAAGATCATCACCCCCGAGCAGAACCCTGACGCCGATGCCTGGAAGTACGGCTACCGCAATGTGGGTGTGGCGGACGTGTACGCCAAAAAGCTGGCGGGCGTATACTGCCACACCCAGCCCTCCGACTGATGAGCGCGCCGGATTATGCCTTCTACACGGACAGCTACCGGGGCACACAGCTGAACCGTGAGAAGTTTCAGCGGCTGGTGCAGCGGGCGTCCGAACGCCTGGCCGCGGATACCCTCGGGCGCAGCGGGCAGGCGCTTGGGCCGGCGGTGCAGGAAAAGGTGCAGCTGTGCCTGTGCGCCATGGCCGAGGTGCTGGAACAGGCCGAAGCGGGAGACGACCGGCTGACGGGCGAGAGCCTGGGCAGCTGGAAGCGCAGCTATGCCGCGCCGGCCGGCGGCGGGGCGGATGCCGTTGGCCGGGCCGAGCGGCTGTATCTGGCGGATACGGGGCTGCTGTATCGGGGGGTGAGGCCATGACAAACGACCGTGTGACCCTGCTGTGCCGCTACGGCCCGCTGCAGGCCGGGGCCTGGCAGCCTGTGGTGCTGGAGGGAGTGTACTTTGCGGCGGCGGACGGGCGCAGCGGCCCGCCGGGCCAACCGGGCCGGCGCAGCCGCGGGATGCTGGTGGTGCCCTACGCCGCAGCTGCAGGATATGTGAGCCCCGCGGCCTGGCAGGCGCTGCCGCCGGAGCAGCGGGCGGGGCATTTCACCCTGCGTCCCGGGGACGCGGTATGCCCCGGCGGCGCCTGGCCCGGGCAGGCGGAGAGCCCCGCGGCCTTTTTGGCCCGCACACCGCACTGGGTGATCACCCAGGTGGCGGACCGGCCCCACGGCCGGCTGGCCCACTTTGAGGCTGTGTGCGGAGAACAGGGGGTGGGCCTGTGAATGCCGGACAGACGCTGCGGGATTTCCTGGCGGGGCTTGCGCCGGTGCAGGGCCTGTGCCCGGAAGGGCTGGCCCTGGAAGGGCGCGCCGGGCCCGGGCTGGGGGCGCTGTGTTTTGCAGGCCAGGCGGCGCGCAGTGCGGATATTGCCGGCAATGTGACGCGGGTGCTGCGCTGGCGGCTGTGGCTGGCGCGGCCGGCCCTGACGGATGCCGCCCGCACCGGTACCCAGGCGCAATGCGAGGCGCTGCGCACAGCACTGGAGACGGCGGCCCTGCCGGCGGGATGCGAGGCACTGACCGCCGCCCCCGTTCGATGCGAAACCGCCGGCCCCGGCGGCGAAAGCGCCTACTGCATGGATTTGGAACTGACAGTGACGGAAAGGATGGAGTAAATGGCAAAGCAGAAGATCAAGCGATCACGCTTCGGGCTGTTTTTGAACACGGCCCCGGAGGAGGATGAGCCCGTTTGGAGCCTGGTGGGCGAGGGCGTCACCGAGCTGACGGTGGCCTATAACCCCCAGACCAGTGAGGTGGTGTACATCAACCAGGATTCGGGCACCACCGATGTGGAAAGCTACAAGCCCACCATCGAGACGCCCATGACGGCCATCAAGGGCGACGAGGTGTTTGAATTTGTGGACGGCCTGCGCCGGGGGCGCAAGGTACTGGATGAATGTGTGACCCAGTGCGTAATGGTGTATTTGTACGAGGAGGAACAGGCCGGCGCATGGCCCGCCGAGCAGAACAACTGCGCCATCCAGATCGACGAGTTCGGCGGCGCCGGCGGCGAGAGCACCAAGCTGACGTTTACCATCAACCTGCAGGGGGATGCGGTGCAGGGCACCTTCAACCCCGACACCAAGACGTTTACCCCGGCCGCGTAAGGCCGCGCGGCGGCCGCGCCGGGGCGGGCAGGCCCTGCCCCGGCGGTGCGCCGTCCCAAGAGAGGAGCAAGGCGATGACACTGAATATAGAACGGCCCAGCCTGCAGGTGGAGGTTCTGCGGGACGGGGCGCCGGCGGGGATGCTGACGCTGTACCCGGATGATACGGCCTTCCTGCAGCGGTTTTATGCGCTGGGACAGAAGCTGGCGGACCGGCAGGCCCTGGCCGGCGGGGAGAGGGAACCGGAGCAGGCGATGCAGGCCCTGGAGGCCCTGGCCGAAGGGGTGCGGGCTGATATCGACGAAACCTTCGGGCCCGGCACCAGCGGGATGGTATTCGGCCCGGCGGGATGCAGCCCCGCGGCGCTGGCGCAGTTTTTTGGCGGTGTGGCGGCGGCACTGGAGGACAGCCGCCGCCCGCTGATGGAACAATATCTGGACGGGGAGGCGCCATGAATGCCTTCGGCGGGCCGCCGGTGCTGTACGCGCCGCTGCCCCGGGCCGTAACGGTGCACGGCGTGCGCTACGGGCTGAACACGGGCCATCCGACGGCCCTGCGGGCGCTGGCGGCGCTGGAGGACGGGCGGCTGGCCCCCTTTGAGCAACAGGCCGTGATGCTGCGCCTGCTGTACAGGGATGCAGTGCCCGCCGACACCGCCGCGGCCCTGGAGGCGGCGGTGTGGTTTCTGAACGGCGGCCGGCAGGCGCCCCCGGCCGATGGGCCGCGGCTGTACAGCCTGCGCACGGACGGCGCGCTGATTGCCGCGGCCCTGCGCAAAAGCTGCGGCGTGGACGTGTGGGGCCCGCCCATACACTGGTGGAAGTTTGCGGCGCTGCTGGGTGAGATCGGGCCGGAGACGCTGTTTGCCCGGGTGGTGTACCTGCGCCGCCAGCGGGCGCTGGGGCGGTTGACGGCCGAAGAGCGGCAGGCGGCAGCGGCGCTGGGAGACCTGATGCGCCTGCCCGGCGGGCTGGGCAGCGGCGCACCGGAAACCCGGGGCGAGGCGGCCTTTTTCAGCCGTCTGGCCGGGGCGGAACGGCCCCGGCAGAGAGGAAGTGAGAAAAGTGGAACAACTTGATACGGCGGTACATGCGGCGGATGCAGCGGCCCAGGCGGTGCGGCGCATGACGCCGCCTGCCATTGCGGTGCGCACTGCCCTGGACAGCGCCGCCGACAGCGCCGCCCGGGCGGCCCGGGCCCAGGAAAACCTGGCCCGGGCTGCTGTCCTGGCGATGAAGGCGGCCAAGAACAGCATTGCGGGCTTTGACGAGCTGCATCTGGCAAAGCGGGAGGAGGCCGATGCGCAGAAGAAGCGAACTTCCTCCGCCCGCAAGGGGAGCGGCGGTTCCGCCGGCGGCGGGCGGGAGGATTTCCCCTGGCTGCCCCGCCCGGCGGGCTGGGACGCGGTGCGCCTGGGCCTGGAGGCGCTGCTGGCGCCTTCCATTGACAGCTGGCAGCGGGCGTTTGCACAGATCCGCACCGCGGCGGCGGACAGTTTCGGGCAGATCGGCACTGCGGCGGCGGGCCTGTGGCAGAACGCTCTGGCGCCGCTTCTGCAGCAGATCGCCTTCGGGGTACTGCCGGGCATTGTGAACGGCATCAGTACGGCGCTGGCCCCCCTGGCCGGCGGCGCGGGGGCCGGGATCCTCTCGGCCCTGGCGGGGGCATTCACCGCGCTGTGCAGCGTGGCACAGAACCTGTACCAAACGGTGCTGGGGCCGGTGATCAGCGGCATCGGCGCCGCGCTGAGCGAGATGTGGCAGAACCACGCGGCCCCGCTGTTCGCCCGGCTGGGCGAGCTGCTGGCCCAGGCCGGCCAGGCGGTGGGGGCTTTCTGGACACAGGCGGTGGCCCCGTTGGTCAACCGGCTGGTGGACGTGTTCGGGCCGGCGGTGGCCGATGTGATGGTGGCCGCCGGACAGGTGCTGGCGGATTTCCTGGCCGCGGCGTCCGATGCGCTGAACGGCGTGGCCGGGGCGCTGGGCGGCGTGCTGGCCTTTCTCACCGGCGTATTTGCCGGCGACTGGGCCGGCGCCTGGCAGGGGGTGCAGGCTGTGTTCGAAGGGGTGTGGCAGGCCATTGCAAGCCTTGCCAAAAGCGCAGTGAACGCCATTATCGCCTGTGTAAACGGCCTGCTGGCGGCGGTGGCTGCCGGTGTAAACGGGGTGATCGGCGCGCTGAACAGTATCCGCGTAGACGTGCCCGGCTGGGTACCCGTGTTCGGCGGGCGCAGCTTCGGCGTCAGCCTGCCCGCGGTGACGGCGCCCCAGATCCCCTATTTGGCCAAAGGCGCGGTGATCCCGCCGCATGCGGCGTTTCTGGCGGTGCTGGGAGACCAGCCCCGCGGCCGCAACCTGGAGGCCCCCGAGGGCCTGCTGCGTCAGATCGTGCGGGAGGAGGCCGGCGGCAGCTGGGAGCTTTCCGCCAGCCAGCCCGTAGAGCTGAGCCTGGACGGGGACGTGTTCTACCGGGCCATGATGGACATTCGCGCCCGCCGGGGCGTGCGGATGGGAGGTGCCTTCGCCGATGCCCGATGAGCAATACGCCTATCTGTACCTGGGCGATTCGCCGGATGTGACGGCCCAGAGCTGTGCGGTAAAAGTGCCCTACCCCACTGTGGGCAGCGCCGCGTTTGAAACGGCGCGCATGGTGGACGCCGCCCGCAACGCCAACGGCGAGATGGTGGGCCGCATGGTGGGCCGCAGCAGCGACAAGCAGACCCTGGGATGGAAGCGCATCGCCTGCCGGGACTGGTGGGCCATGCACCGCTGGTTCGAGGCCGGGCACTTTACCTTTTACTGCCGGTATTTCGACCACAATACCGGCGTTTGGCGGACCCGCCTGTTCTATTTGGGGGATGTGCGGGCAAACCCGGTGCGGGTGGACGAGATCACCGGCGCGCCGGCCTGGTACGAGGATGCGGCTTTCAGTGTGATCGACTGCGGGGTGGTGGAATGATCGCAGTGTCCAGCGCTTACCGGCGCGAACAGGAAAAGGCTGTGGCCGCGCCCATGTACGCCGCGGTGCACTTCGTGGCGGGAGACGCGGGTGCAGCCGCCCAGGCGGGGGACAACGGCGGCATGGCCTGGAGCCGGCTGGATGCGCTGAGCCTGCCCCAGGTGCCCGCCGACGCCGCCTACGCCACGCTGGAGCCCGGGCGAACCCTGGCCGACGGACGGCTGCGGGCGCTGCCCGACGACCCGGCGGACTATGCCAACGAGGGATATGTTTCGGCCCAGCTGAGCGATGGGCAGGGATATTTTGCCCAGCAGCCGGCGCTGTGGTTCTGCTTCGGCGAACCGCAGACGATCCCGGGGGTGACGCTGGCCTTTGACGAGGCAGCCGGCGAATGGCCGGCGCAGGTGCGGCTGACTGCCCTGGACGGAGCGGGCGGGGTGCTGATGGACCGGACGCTGGCACCCCAGGGCACGGTGCTGGCGGTGGACGAGGCCCTGACGGGGCTGCGGCGGCTGGAAGTGCGCTTTGTGCAGTGCCTGCCCCGCCGCCGTGCCCGCCTGGCCCGGGTGAGCTTCGGCACAGGAGTGACGCTGTCCGGCGCGCAGCTGTGCAGCGTGCGCCAGGTGCTGGAGGTGGACCCCATCGGCCGGCGCCTGCCCGAGGACAGCCTGACGTTTGAAGTGGTAAACGAGAATGCCCTCACCGGTGCGTCCGGCAGCCGCCCCTACGACCCGGACAACCCGGACGGGCTGTGGGGCGACCTGGACGAGCGCAACCCGGTGCGCCTTTCCTGGGGCCAGGTGCTGACGGGGGGCATCGGCTGGGCCCAGGCGGCCGGGGACAGCTGGGGCGTGCTGTACGCCGGCAGCTGGGGCGGCGTATACGGCCGCGGCGGCGTGCAGTGGCTGGAGGGGGGCTGCTATTACCTGACGGGAAAACCTGCGGTGAACGGACTGACGGCGCGCTTTCGGGCGCAGAGCCTGCTGGCCTGCCTGGACGGAATGTACGAAAAAGGCGTGTACGCGCCGGCGGGGCGCACCCTGTACGACCTGGCCCTGGACGTGCTGCAGGATGACGGGCTGCCCCAGGTGCTGGCGCGGGCCCGGCCCTGGCGGCTGTGGGAGGGGCTGCGCCAGGTGCGCACCACGGCCCCGCTGCCCCGGCGCAGCCACCGGGAGTGCCTGCAGCTGATTGCGCATGCGGGGTGCTGCTGCCTGTACACAGACCGCGCGGGGAATATCTGTATCCAGCCGGCGCCTGCGCAGGAAACCGGGTGGGCCCCGGGGCCCGGAGTGATGCTGGGCCGGCCGGCGGTGGAAAAAACCGCCGCGGCCGGCGCTGTCCGGTGCCCGGTATACCGCTGCCGCCCTGCCGGCGAAGCCGAGGTGCTGTACGAGGGGGACCTGGCAGTGGAGAACGGCGGCACGGTGCACGTGACCTATGGGGCCAGCATGGCCCAGCGGGCCGCCGTGGCGGGCGCCGGTGTGGCCCTGGATATAACGGGCTGCCGCTTTTATGCACACAGTGCCGACCTGGCACTGACGGGCACGGGCACGGCCCACATCACCGTAACGGGCCACGCCCTGGCCGCCGATACGTCCTGGGTGACGGTCGGAGGGGCGGCGGGCGGCGAAACGGCGGATTTCGATAACCCCCTGCTGACGGACCGGGCTGCCGCCCTGGCGGCAGCCCGGTGGGCCATGGGCCATTTGGCCCTGCGCAGCACCTACACGTTCGAGACCAGGGGCAGCCCCGAGGCAGAGCCCCTGGATCTGGTGGCCCTGACCACCGCTTACGGGACGGGGCCGGCCCGGCTTGTGCGGTGCGAGACCAGCTACAGCGGCGCGCTGCGCACGAAATTGACGGCCAAACGCCTGGCCGGCGAGGAGGAGACGACATGAAATACAGCCAGCACTATAACCTGCGCCTGCCCCAGCGGGGCGGCGAAGGCGCCAGCGACGACGCGGCGGACATCAACGACCTGACCTATGATTTTGAGATACTGGACAGCCAGCTGTACGCCTGCGCCCAAAGCTGCGCCCAGCTGGGCCAGGACAAGGCGTCGGCCCAGGCCCTGGCCCAGCACGCGGCCAGCCGGCAGAACCCGCACGGGGTAACGGCGGCCCAGCTGGGTCTGGAGGCCCTGACCAGCAGTCAGCTGGAAGCCCTGCTGGTATGACTGCGGAAAGGAAGGCGGAGCGATGAGTTATCTGGACGGCACAGGGGTGGCCCTGCTGTGGACCAAAGTGAAAGCCCTGGTGGCGGACTGCGCCAAAACCAGCCAGCTGGAGGGCATGATGCGCCTGGCGGGCCATGTGATCTGGGAGGAGGACCTGCCCACGGACGCCGGGGTGGGGGATGTGTACAATGTGATGATCACCGACATGAACTATGTGTGGAACGGCACCCAGTGGGACCCGCTGGGCCAAACGGTGGCCGACAACCCCATCAGTGATGAAGTGATCGACGAACTGTTTACCCTGCTGTAAAAAGGAGGAGCGCGGTGGATTATTTGGATCTGAGCGGGCTGATGCACCTGCTGGAAAAACTGAAAGAGACCTTTGTGACACGGGCCGAGTGGCAGGCCGGGGCGGCCGCTGCCCCGGCCGCCGCAAAGCAGACGCCGGAAGAAGGCGGCGGGCTGTGAGCTGGCAGGCGCCCCGCACCGACTGGCGGCAGGCCGACGCCTATCTGGCCGAGGATGACGGGCGCATCCGGGGCAACGCGGCCCATCTGCGGGGCTGGGCAAACCGGGTGTGCGCTCCCATGGACCGCACGCCTTTGGGCAGCTATACCAGCGAGGATGTGCTGACGGTGAGCGCTTACAACGCGGTGGAGGCGGCCCTGGCGGCGGTAGCCGGCCAGGTGGGGCCGGCGGGCTATACCCGGCGGACGCTGGCCCCGGGCAGCCCGGTGTGGGACGACGGGGACCTGCGCCGGCTGGAGGGGCTGAGCGCCGAACTGTACCGGCGGCTGCAGGCGGCGGAAAAGAATCGGCCGCTGCTGGACTTTGTATTGGGAGGGGAGGGATGGGATGCCCAGCTATAAAAACCTGGTGGTGGATGAAGCTGACGGCCTGGCCCGGTACAATCTGGTGAACCGCACCGGCGCCGTTGAGGCCGCGGAGGTGATGCTGGTGATGAGCAGTGACGTGCTGCAGCCCGGCGACGCCTGGGGCGCCCGAGAGGCCAACACACTGCTGGCCAAGGACGAAGACGGCATGCCGGTGCTGGCCCTGGACGGCGGAACCTACTGAACATGCAAACGGCCGCCCGGCCCCGTTTGGGGGCCGGGCGGCCGGGCGCGCGGCGGTTCAGGCGGCGAGGGCGTCGTTGATGGCGGACTGTACATCGGCGGCGCCGTCGCACATCACCAGCACCACTTCACCGGTGGGGGCGGTTTCCAGCCGGGCGTCCTGGGCCACTTCGTACTGATCCGGCAGGTAGTTCTGGAATGCCTGGCGCTGGGCGTCCACATAGGCCTGCAGTGCCTGGGAAACGGCTTCGGCCTGGCCCTCGGCGGGCAGGAAAATGCCCACGGCATAGGCGCGCACATTCATCAGGGACATGCTGAAGGCATAGCTGTCCAGCATGTCGGCGGTCAGGCCCAGGGTCTGCATCATCATATCGGTGGTGCTGGCAATGGTCTCCTCGGTCCACTCTTCGCCGGCATCCACAATGGAAGGGCCAGCCTCGGCAGTGCCGGCCACAATGTCCAGGTACTCGTTGTCCTCATCGCTGCGGGCGTCTTTGAGGATCTGGGCATAATCCTTGGGCTGGGCAGGGGCGCTGGAGGATGCGGCCGTGCCGCAGGCGGCCAGGCACAGGGCCAGGGAAAGGGTCAGCAGAATGGCGGTGATTCGTTTTGTCATGGGTTGATTCTCCTTTAAACAGGTTGATTTTGGGCTTTGTTAGTATACCCAATTCAAACAGAAAACGCAACAGGCGGACAGGATATGGCACCGGCCTTCCGTTTTTTGTTGGGAGGCGGCTGCAGGCGGGCCCGGCGGAAAAGGCGCAAAAAAGTGCGGCGGCACCAAAGGCCGCCGCACTTTTTCTCTTTTCCTGCTTGCGGGTGACGGCGGCTTTACACGCCGTTTTTCTTCAGCACGCGCCGCAGCAGCAGCAGGCCGGCGGCCGCCAGAACGGCCTCGGTAATGGGCTGCGCATAGGGCAGGCCGTACAGCGGGAACAGCAGGTTGGTAACCAGCAGCAGGGGGATCTCCAGCGCTACTTTGCGGCACAGCGCCAGGATAAGGGTGGTGCCGCCCATGCCCACCGACTGGAAAACGAATACGCAGGTGAAATCCACCGCCAGGAAGGGGATGGCCAGGCAGGCGCCCCGCAGGAACAGCGCGCCGTAAGTTACCACTTCGGCGTTGTTCATGAACAGCTGTACCAGCGGGCCGGCAAACAGCCAGTAGACTGCCGTGAGCACCAGGCAAACCAGCACGTCCGCGCCCATGCCGAAATAGATGATGCCTTTCATGCGCTTGTAATTGCCGGAGGCGTAACTGTAGCTGGTGAGGGGCATGATGCCCTGGGAGATGCCCATGGAGATCTGCTGGCTGATCTGGATCAGCCGGGTGGACACGCCCATGGCCGCCACGGCCACGGCGCCGTAGGCTGCGGTGAAATTGTTCAGGATGGTGGAACCCACCACATTCAGCAGGTTCTGGATGGCGGCGGGCACACCCACCGCCAGCACGTTCTTCATGACGCTGGGGGGCATGTGGCGCAGCCGGCGGACATCCATGCTGACCACGGTTTTGCCGCGCTTGGAAACGGCCAGTACGATGAAGTACAGGCAGGCTACGCAGTTGGACAGGAACGTGGCCAGCCCGGCGCCTGCGGCGCCCATGTTCAGCCCCCAGGGCAGGATGAAGATGGGGTCCAGAATGATGTTGAGGATGCACCCGGACATGGTACCGATGCTGGCATGCACGGCGGCGCCCTCGCTGCGCACCAGCTGGCCCTGTACGACGTTCAGGATGGTGGGCATGGCCCCGCAGGTGACCACCCAGAACATGTAGTCCATGGTGGCCTGGCGGGTGGTGCCGTCGGCACCCAGCAGCCCCAGCAGGGGCCCCTGGAATACCGTGCACACCAGCGAGTAGAGCAGCCCGCTGAACACGGCGCCCCAGAAGCCGAAGGCGGCGGCGTTTTTGGCGCGCTCGAAATCCTGCTGGCCCAGCGCCCGGCTCATCAGGCTGCTGGAGCCTACGCCGAACAGGTTGTTCATGGCGTAGAAGGCCAGTACCACCGGGTAGGCCAGGGTGACCGCAGCGCTCTGCACCGGGTCTCCCAGCAGGCCTACGAAATAGGTGTCGGCCATGTTGTACACGACGGTCACCAGGCTGGTGATTACCATGGGCACACACATCTGCCCGACGGCCTTGGGAATGGGCATGGTTTCAAACAGCTCGGTTTTTGTGTTTTCCTGTGCCATTGTGCTCTCCTTTTGTCATTCAGCCCGTGCCGGCGGCGGCCGGCACGGTGGCGCGTTTATGGTTCATTCACTATTATATCGCGCGGACAGGCCGGGCGCAATCATTGTTAATTGAAAAACAGATGGCCCGAAAGCCCGAAACGGATGCGAAAATGCGCCGCGGAGGGACCGCGGCGCATAAAAACGTCCGATTGCAGCATTATTTGGCGTACTCCACCGCGCGGGATTCGCGGATGACATTGACCTTGATCTGCCCGGGATAGTCCAGGCTTTCTTCGATCTTTTGGCTGATGGCATGAGCCAGCAGGATCAGCTGGTCGTCGTTGACGGCCTCCGGCTTCACCATGATGCGCACCTCGCGGCCCGCCTGGATGGCGTAGCTGCTCTCCACACCCTCGAAACCGGAGGCGATTTCCTCCAGGCTCTCCAGGCGCTTGATATAATTTTCCACGTTTTCCCGCCGGGCGCCGGGGCGTGCGGCGGAAATGGCATCGGCCGCCATCACAATGAAGGCCAGGGGCGTTTTGGGCTCCATATCGCCGTGGTGGGCCTCGATGGCGTGGATGACGGCGGGGTTTTCCTTGTACTTCTTGGCGATGTCTACGCCGATGCTCACATGGCTGCCTTCGATCTCGTGGTCCAGCGCCTTGCCGATGTCATGCAGCAGGCCGGCGCGGCGGGCCTGGGTGACGTTGACGCCCAGTTCGGCGGCCATGATGCCCGCCAGGTACGAAACTTCCAGGCTGTGGTTCAGCACGTTCTGGCCGTAGCTGGTGCGGAAGCGCAGGCGCCCCAGCAGCTTCACGATATCCGGGTGCACGCTGTGCAGGCCGGCGTCCATCACGGCCTTGTCGCCCTGGCGCTTCATGGTCAGCTCCAGCTCCCGGCGGCACTTGTCCACCGTTTCTTCAATGCGCGCGGGGTGGATGCGCCCGTCGCTGATCAGGCGCTCCAGTGTCATGCGGGCCACCTCACGGCGCACCGGGTCAAAGCTGGACAGGGTGATGGCCTCGGGGGTGTCGTCGATGATCAGGTCCACGCCGGTGGCGGTCTCCAAAGCGCGGATGTTGCGGCCCTCCCGGCCGATGATGCGGCCTTTCATTTCGTCGCTGGGCAGGGGCACCACGCTGACGGTGGCCTCGCTGGAATGGTCGGCCGCGCAGCGGGCGATGGCCTGGCTGATCAGCTCCCGGGCCATGGTGTCGGCCTCGTCTTTGGTCTGGGTCTCGAAGGCGGCGATGTGCATGGCCTTTTCATGGGTCAGCTGTTCGTCCAGCTGGCGCAGCAGCAGCTGCTTGGCATCCTCGCTGGACAGCCCGGCAATGGTCTCCAGCTTTTCCAGCTGGCTGGCATGGATCTGTTCGATCTCGGCCAGGCGGGTCTCGCACTGCTCGCTGCGCCGGCGCAGGTCTTCCTCTTTTTTCTCCATGGTGGCCGCCTTGCGGTCCAGCGCTTCCTCTTTCTGGTCCAGCCGGCGCTCCTGGCGGGAAATCTCGTTGCGGCGCTCTTTGATCTCGCGGTCGGCCTCGGCTTTCATCTGCAGCGCGGCGTCCTTGGCTTCTACCAGGGCCTCCTTGCGCTTTTGCTGGGCGGCCTTCATGGCGTCGTTCACCAGGCGTTTGGCTTCTTCCTCGGCGCTGCCGATCTTCTGCTCGGCCACTTTTTTGCGGTAATACTTGCCGGCGAAAAAGCCCGCGCCCCCGCCGATGACCAGCGCCAGCACGGCAATGATCACGTCTAACACGTTGGGGTCACTCCTATTCATTTTCAAGATTCAGAATGAATAAAAGTAATACGAGGACAGCCCCGGGCTCAGCGCACGGGCGGGCAGAACGGTATGGTATCACAAAAAGGCGCCCACGCGCCGCCCGCGCCGGGCCCCGGAAGGCACGGCGGGGCCGCCTTGGCGGGCTGACCCTATATTACAATAAATCATTATCTTTATTTTATCTTTCGCCGGGCGCCTTGTCAAGAAATTGTTACATATTTGCCAAAACCGAGAAAAATCCCTTGACAAGCCCTCCGGCGCGGTGTAGGATAAGGGCAAACCATCCCGCAAAAGCGTCGATGCGGACACAGGGCGTGCCGGAGGGCACCAGAGAGGGCGGCCGCGCCAAAGGGCGCTGCGCTGCAAGCCGCCTTGCCTCAACGCATGCCTGACCACCGCAGAGCGCGGGGGCGAACCCCCGCCGGGTACGGCCCGTTACAGCCGGCAAGAGTGATATTCCAAATTGTAGAATCATGCTGTATTTTTACAAAGAGGAGTATAATTCGGGTGGAACCGTGGGCGCAATACCGCTCATCCCGTTGCAATTGTCACGGGATGGGCGTTTTCTTTTACCCCAATGCAAGGAGGATTTGAACATGATCAACGTAACGCTGAAAGACGGCACCGTGCGCCAGTACGAGGCGGGCACCACTGCGGCCGAAGTAGCCAAAAGCCTGGGGGCGGGGCTGTATAAGGCCGCCTGCGCCGCCCGGCTGAACGGCCAGGCGGTGGACCTGCGCACCGAGCTGACCGAGGACTGCCGGCTGGACATCCTGACCTTTGACGACCCCGACGGCAAGCACGCCTTCTGGCACACCGCCGCCCACGTGATGGCACAGGCGGTGAAGCATCTGTTCCCCGAGGCGCATTTCGGCATCGGCCCGGCGGTGGAAAACGGCTGGTATTATGACATCAAGGCCGGCCGGCCCCTGACCACCGGCGACTTCGAGGCCATTGAGGCGGAGATGAAAAAGATCGTTAAGGCCGATTTGCCCCTGGAAAAGCGCACCATCACCGCGCAGGAGGGCCGGGCCCTGTTCGCCGGGCAGACCTATAAGCTGGAGCTGCTGGAGGAGTACGCCGAGAAGGGCTGGACGCTGACGGTGTACACCCAAGGCGATTTTACCGACCTGTGCGCCGGGCCCCACCTGATGAGCACCGGCGCGCTGAAAGCCGTGAAGCTGATGAAGGTGGCCGCCGCCTACTGGCGGGCCGATGCCACCCGGGACAGCCTGGACCGGCTGTACGGCATCGCCTTCCCGAAAGCCGCCCAGCTGGAGGAATATCTGCGCCTGCTGGAGGAGGCCCAAAAGCGCGACCACCGGCGCCTGGGCAAGGAGCTGGGCCTGTTCACCCTGCTGGAGGAGGGCCCGGGCTTCCCCTTCTTCCTGCCCAAGGGCATGATTTTGAAAAACACGCTGATCGACTACTGGCGGGAGATCCATCACAAGGCCGGCTACCAGGAGATCAGCACGCCCATGATCCTCAGCCGCAAATTGTGGGAGCGCAGCGGCCACTGGGACCACTATAAGAACAATATGTACACCACCGTCATCGACGAGGAGGACTTCGCCATCAAGCCCATGAACTGCCCCGGCGGCATGCTGGTGTACAAGACAAGCCCCCGCAGCTACCGCGATTTGCCCCTGCGCATGGGCGAGCTGGGCGTGGTGCACCGCCACGAACTGAGCGGCGCGCTGCACGGGCTGATGCGGGTGCGCTGCTTCACCCAGGACGACGCCCATATCTTCATGACGCCCGAGCAGATCAAGGATGAGATCAAAGGCGTGGTGCAGCTGATCGACCAGGTGTACAGCCTGTTCGGCTTCGAGTACCATATCGAGCTGTCCACCATGCCCGAGGATCACATGGGCGAACTGGCGGACTGGGAGCGGGCCACCGACGCGCTGCGCGGCGCCATTGAGGAGCTGGGCCGCACCTACGAGGTGAACGAGGGCGACGGCGCCTTCTACGGCCCCAAGCTGGATTTCCACCTGGTGGACGCCATCGGCCGCACCTGGCAGTGCGGCACCATCCAGCTGGATATGCAGCTGCCCGAGCGCTTTGAGCTGGAGTACACCGGCGAGGACGGCCAGAAGCACCGGCCGGTGATGATCCACCGGGTGGTGTTCGGTTCCATCGAACGGTTCATCGGCATTTTGATCGAGCATTTTGCCGGGGCCTTCCCCGTGTGGCTGGCGCCCGAGCAGGTAAAGGTGATCCCCATCAGCGAGGCCCACCAGGCCTACGCCAACGAGATCGCCGCCAGGCTGGACGGCCAGGGCATCCGGGTGAGCGCCGACTGCCGCAGCGAGAAGATGGGCTACAAGATCCGCGAGGCCCAGCTGCAGAAAATTCCCTACATGCTGGTGGTGGGCGCCAAGGAGATGGAGGACGGTACCGTCAGCGTGCGCACCCGCAAGGGCGACAACGTGGGCACCATGTCCCTGGAGGCCTTTGCGGACCACATCCGGCAGCAGATCGAGACCCGCAGCCGGGAGCTGTAAGGCGCGGCGGCACGGAGCGGCCGGTTCAAAGGGCGGAGGGCCTGGGGCTCTCCGCCTTTTTCATGGCCCGGGGCGGACACGGCCGGGGGTTCTGCGGGCGGGCAGATGCCGGCCCGAAGGGGAAATTGCGCGCCGGGCGTTTTCGTGGTATGATAATATAGTATGATAATATTGGCATACAAGGGGGCGCGCTGCCGGCCATGCCTGCAGCGGCGCCGGGCCGCGGCGAGGCGTTTCGAAGCACAGCTGCTGCACCCCTTGCTGCGGAATGGATAAAAGGAACCGCGCATGCTTTGCGGCGGCCCGCCGGGCGGGCCCGGGCGCGGACAGGCCGGGCGGTGCCCGGGGAAAGGGGGTGTTTGTGTGCGCAAGGTACGGCGGCTGTTGTTCAACCGCATCACCATCACCGGTGCGCTGATCCTGATCCAGCTGGCTTGGCTGCTGGCGGCATTCACCGAACTGGCCTACCTGTCCCCGTGGATCGGCGCAGGGCTTTCGGCCATGAGCCTGCTGGTGGTGCTGTATATCGTGCGCAAGGACGACAACCCCGCGTATAAGATCGGCTGGATCATCCTGATCCTGCTGATCCCGCTGCTGGGGGCGCTGCTGTACCTGTGTTTCGGCAACAAGCGCCCGGCCCGGGGCATGCGCCGGCGCTTCCGGCGCGCCCAGGCGCTCACGCGCCCGGTGCTGGGCCAGAACCCCGCGGCCGCGGCCGGCCTGGCGGGCCGCCCCCTGGCCACGGCCCGGTATGTGGCCCGCTACGGCCCCTGGCCGGTATGGCGCAACACGGACGTCACCTACTACCCCGTGGGCGAGGCCATGTTCGCAGACATGATGGCCGCCCTGGAAAGCGCCCGGCATTACATCCTTCTGGAGTATTTCATCGTGCACCAGGGCAGCTATATGTGGGAGAGCATGCTGGCGGTGCTCAAGCGCAAGGCCGCCCAGGGGGTGGAAGTGCGCATGATGTACGATGATCTGGGCAGCGTGGCCATTTTGCCCGGGGATTACTGGCTGCAGATGGAGCAGGCGGGCATCAAGTGCATGGCCTTCAACCCCTTTGTGCCGGTGATGAGCCTGGTGATGAACAACCGGGACCACCGCAAGATCCTGGTGGTGGACGGCCACACCGCGTTCAACGGCGGCATCAACCTGGCCGACGAATACATCAACCGCATCCACCCCCACGGCCACTGGAAAGATACCGGCCTGCGGCTGGTGGGCGAAGGGGTGTGGAACTTCACCGTGATGTTCCTGGAGACCTGGAACGCCTTCCGCCCCACGGAAACGGACCTGGCCGCCTTCCGCCCGGCGGCGCACCATCCCGCGCCCTTTACGGGCACCGGTTATGTGCAGCCTTTCGGCGACACGCCGCTGGACGACGAGCCCCTCAGTGAAAACGTTTACAATGAGATCCTGGCTCAGGCGTTGGATTATGTGTACATCTGCACGCCGTATCTGTCCATCAGCAACGAGATGCAGGCCGCCCTGTGCACCGCCGCCAAGCGGGGGGTGGACGTGCGCATCATCACCCCGGGCATCCCCGATAAAAAGATCGTTTACCGGCTGACCCGCAGCTACTACCCGCCCCTTCTGCAGGCAGGGGTGAAGATCTTCGAGTACACCCCCGGTTTCATCCACGCCAAAAGCTATGTGTCCGACGACCGCCTGGCGGTGGTGGGAACCATCAACATGGACTTCCGCAGCCTGTACCTCCACTTCGAGTGCGGTACCCTGCTGTACGGCTGCCGGGCGGTGGCCGATGTCAAGGCGGATTTCCTGGACACCCAGGCAAAATGCCGCACCGTGCGCCTGAGCGACTGCCGCACCGGCTTCTTCGGCGGGCTGTGGAACGCCGTGCTGCGGGTACTGGCGCCGCTGCTGTAAGGCCCCGCCGCCCTGCCGGGGCCCGGGCAGCCATCATCCAAAAGGAAGTGCCTCATGAAAGCGACTGTCGTCATCCCCAATTTGAACGGAGCGGGCTGGCTGCGGGATTCCATCGAATCCATCTGGGCCCAGACCGAACAGGATTTTGAACTGATCGTGGTGGACAACGGCTCCGCCGACGAAAGCCTGGCCATCGCCCGCAGCTATGTGGGCCGTCCGGGCTATACGCTGATCGAAAACGGGCGCAACACCGGATTTTCCCACGCGGTGAACCAGGGCATCCGGGCGGCGAAGGGAGACTATGTGGCCCTGTTCAACAACGATGCCTTTGCCGAACCCGACTGGCTGGCCCGGCTGATCGATGCCGCCGAGGCCGAGCCCCGGGCCTTTGCCGTGCAGTGCCTGATGATCCGCCATTTCCAGCGGGACCTGGCCGATGACGCCGGCGACTATGTGACCCTGTTCGGCTGGGCCTGCAAGCGGGGTGACGGGCTGTACTGGCGGCGCTATCAGAAGCCCGGGCGCATCTTTTCCGCCTGCGGCGGCGCCAGCCTGTACCGCCGGGCCGTGTTCGAGGAGATCGGCCTGTTCGACGAGAACTTTTTCGCCTATTTTGAGGATGTGGATATCAGCTGGCGGGCCAACAACCGGGGCTACAAAAACCTGTACTGCCCCGCGGCCCGTTGCTACCACATCTGCGGGGCCACCACCGGCGCGGTGCGGTACAATCCCTTTAAAAGCGTGCAGAGCGGGCGCAACAGCATCCTGCTGCCCTGGAAAAACATGCCCCTGGCCATGTTCATCGTCAATTTCCCCTTTCTGCTCTTCGGCTACCTGCTGAAGATTCTGGTGTTCGGCCTGCGGGGGTTCTGGACGCCTTATATCCAAGGGGCCGGGGAGGCATTCCGGATGATGCCCCGGCTGGAGAAGCCCCGCTTCCGCTGGCGGGACCTGCCCAATTACCTGCTGATGGAGGTGTGGATGGCCGCCAACTGCTTTACCTATGCGGCCTACCGGATCCGCCGCTTTTTGGGCTGGAAATAATTTTTCTGTTTTTTGTTGCAAAAGGCGCGCCGCTCTCGTTATAATGATAGCAGGACACCCGCTTGCATTGAAAGGAGCTGAACGCAATGGGATTCTGGACAAAATTGCTGGGCCTGGGTACGGCCGCGCTGGCTGCGGCCGCCGCCGTGAAAGTGGCCCAAAAGTATGAGGAAAACAAGGCCCAGCAGGCCGAGGATGTGTTCGACGCCGAGGGCGCCGAAGTACCGCACGAGGAGACCCCCGGCGGCTGGGAGGACGCCGCTGCCGCGGCAGAGCCCGATGGCGCCGGCCGGGCGGACGACGGGGACGCGCCCCAGGACGTGTGGGACGATGTGACCCGCGCGGCAGGCGATGTGTGGGACGAGACAAGGGAGAAGATGGAGGACGCCGCCGAAAAGGCCGGCGTGGACACCGATGAGGTGGCCGCCGCCCTGCGCGAGGCGGGCAGCGCCCTGGCCGGGGCCGGCAAGGCCGTGGCCACTGCCGGCGCCGCTGTGGCCCGCAAGGTGGCTGCCGAAGCCCCGGGCTTCCTGGACAAGGTGAAAACCCAGGCCACCGACCTGGCCGCCCAGGTGAAGGACGTGGTAAAGGGCGCCATGGCCGACGACTATATGGCCGATGAAGGCGATGAGGACGAGGACGTTCCCGAGGACCCTGAAACGCCCGCAGCGCCGGAAGATGCCGATGAGCCCGCCCGGCCCCAGGCCGGCGCAGACCCGGAGGCTGCGCCCGGGGATCAGGCGCAGTAAAGCGGCCGGCGCGCCGCCCGCGGAAAAAGCAGTACGGCTTGCAAATCCCGGAAGGGGGCTTTGAAAAAGCCCCCTTCCGGGATTTTTTTGCTTCGAGACGTGGCCCGCCGGCGCTGCGGACGGCCTTTGCGGAAGGCCTTCCTGAAAATCAAAAAAGGGGCCCCGGGAAGGCCCCTTCTGCGGTGAGGGAAACGGCGGGCTGCGGCGCCTGCCGCGGGTCAGAACCATCGGGCGGGTTCGTCCCGGAACCGGGGCGCCCCGCCGCCGGCATAGGGGTCGTAGCGGTTCCGGTTGCAGCCAAATTCCTGCAGCCGGCACATCTTCGCGCCCTGCCAGCGGATCAGGCTGATGCCGTCAAAGGCATCGGCGGCACCGTCGTTCATTCGGCTGCGGAAAGTCCACAGCACCACGGTTTCTTCATCGCTGTGGAAAAAGCGGCGGATATCCCACTGCTGTACCCGTCCCCGGGTGTTCCATTCGTCGAACCAGTGGCGGATGGCCCCGGCGCCCCGGTACTGGGGGCCCCAGCTCTCGATGTACAGCGCGTCGTCGGTGAAAAGCTGCCCGATGTCGAAGGGGGCGGGGTGCAGCCACAGGCCGAACCACTGGCGCACAAGGGCCTCCCGGGCCTGCTTCTGTTCGGGCCCTGTCATGGCGCCATCTCCCGGTCCAGATATGCCCGGCTGCCGGTGGCGCCCCGCTGGCCCTGGTATTTGCCCCGGTAAGGGTGCAGGGCAGCGGCGTCCATGCGGGCAAACACCAGCTGGCCCACCCGCCTGCCGGCCTGCAGCTGGATGGCGCAGCGGTTGGCGTTGAACAGCTCCAGGGTGATCTCGCCCTCGAAGCCGGGGTCCACCCAGCCGGCGTTCTGGATGAACAGCCCCATGCGGCCCAAGCTGCTGCGCCCTTCCACAAAGGCGGTCAGGTCGTCGGGCAGGCGGAAGTACTCCATGGTGGTGGCCAAAACGAACTGGTTGGGCAGCAGGGTGTAGGTGTCCGTGGTGATGGTTTTGTAGGAGACGGGGCTGTCCAGCGTGATAATGCCCGAGGGGTTGTCCTCCACGATGCTGAAAGTGTTGCCCAGGCGGATGTCCACACTGGCGGGCTGGATCTGGCCCTCTGCCAGCGGGCGCGCCGTCAGCTGCCCGTCCGCCAGCATGGCGGTGATGGTGCGGTCGGATAAGATCATGATGCGATTCTCCTCCTTTTCAAAAGCCGCGGGGTCGGAAAAAGCGGGGGCCGCATCCAGGCCCCCGCAGTTTCGGCGCAGCGCGCCGCATTATTCTTCCTTCCGGCCATCCCCGGGCGCGCCGGCGGCATGGGCCAGCGTGTGCAGGGCGTCCAGCTCCAGCGGCGGGCAGGTGCGCCCGGTCATCAATTCGGCGCCGGCCAGCAGGTCTTCGGCGGCCTGTACGTCTTCGGCGGGCATGGATTCTTCACGGTTCTGTTTCATGGCAGGTCATCCTTTCAGCGTTTTGCGGTGCGGTTTGCGTGCTGCAGCCTGCAGGACGGGCCCCTGCAGTGCCATGATCTTACCGCAGCCGGGTCAACGCAAGGTCAACACAGCCGTTGATCTTCTGTTGAAGACGGCCGCCGGGCGCGGCCGGCGGGTCATTCGTCGTCGCCGTCGGAATAGATCTCGATGTACTCGGGCGTGCCGGCGCGGTCGATGTACAAAAGCGCCGCCAGGGCTGCAATGGCCACCGACAGCAGGCCGATCACTTTCAGGCAGAATTTGAACATGGCAATTCGCTCCTCTCTAGTTGGGCGGGATATGTGCCCCGCCGGCGTTCAATAGGGCACCGCCAGGAAGGTTCCCAGCGCCGCCGCGCAGGGCCCCGGCGCCCCCGGGCAGGGGAAAGCCGCGCCGAAAGCGGCCTCGGCTTCGTCGTACAGGAATACGTTCCCGGGCATCAGGCAGCCCGCCGCGGGCGCGCGGCCGAATACCCCGGTGAACGCCGCCGCCGGGATCTGCCCTTCTGCGGCCCAGTACTCGCCCTGTTCGTCGGCGCCGGAAAAAAACCGGGGCGCGGGGGCGGCCAGGGGCCGCACCGGTGCGTCCGGCGCGCCGGCAGCCCCCCGCCGGTACAGCGAAAGGCGGGCGCCGGCGGCTTTGCCCACCGACAGGAACAGGTAACGCCCGGCGCCGTCCTCCAGGCTGACGGCCAGGCCCATGCGGGCGGTGGGCCCGGGCGCGGCGTCGAACACCGTGGTGCACCAGCACAGCGCCCCGCGGTACACGTAGGCCCGCAGATAGGCGTACACCGGCCCCCGGGCCGGGCGGCCGTAAAAGTGGGTGATCTTCAGGGCGGGCAGCGTTTCGGCGGGCAGAGGCACCGCACTGTCCGTCAACAGAAAAGCCATGGCCGCACCTCCCCGGGAATTTGCTTTCAGTATACCACATTCCCTGCCCGGGCGCAACGGATTTTGCCGGCAAGGAAACGGCAAAAAGTTTTGTGAAAAACTTAACTTATGTTGAGAAAAGCGGCGTACAATGTTACAATAAAGGATGCGAAACCAGCCTTGCCCGGCGCAGTGGGTGCGCGGTGCAGGGCAAACCTTGCGCAGAGAGAGGGTACTGTCATGTTTGCCAAACTCAAGCGCGCCGCCCAAGGCGCGCGCGTGCCCCATCACAAGGGCACATCCGGCACGGCGACCGTTCAAATGCCCCTTCCCACGCGGATTGTGCTGCCCATGCAGCAGCACATCGGCGCGCCCTGCACCCCCGCCGTGAAAAAAGGCGACCAGGTGTATGTGGGCACGGTGGTGGGCAGGGCCGGCGGTTTTGTCAGCGCCGACATCCATTCCGGTGTCTCCGGCACCGTGCAGAGCATCGACTCCGTCCACATGCCCGGCGGCGCGCACAGCGCCGCGGTCGTCATCGTCCCCGACGGCAGCCAGACACCGGACCCGGCTCTGAAGCCCCCGGTGGTGACCGATGCGGCCAGCCTGGCCCAGGCGGCGCGGGACTGCGGCCTGGTGGGCCTGGGCGGCGCCGGTTTCCCCACGGCGGTAAAACTGGCGCCCAAAACCCCCATCGACACGCTGATCATCAACGGCGCCGAGTGCGAGCCCTATATCACCAGCGACGAGCGGGAGTTTTTGGAGAGCAGTGAAACGGTGATGCGGGGCGTGAAGGCCGTGCGGGAACACCTGAATATCGGAACGGTGATCTTTGCCATCGAGCGCAACAAGCCCCAGGCCATCGACCTGATGTTCAGCCTGACCCAGGGCGACGCCGCCTACAAGGTGCAGCCGCTGGACAGCCGCTACCCCCAGGGCGCCGAAAAGGTGCTGATCGAAACCGTTACCGGCAGGGAAGTGCCCCGGGGCGGTTTGCCCGCCGACGTGGGCGTTCTGGTGATGAACGTCACCACCGTGTCGGCCCTGGGCAAATATCTGGATACGGGCATGCCCCTTGTGACCAAGCGCCTGACGGTGGACGGCGATGCCGTGAACAAACCCCAGAACGTAGAGGTGATCATCGGCACGCCCATTGCCGAGGTGCTGGAATTCTGCGGCGGTGTAAAGGACGACTTCGCCAAGCTGCTGATGGGCGGGCCCATGATGGGCACTGCCGTGGCCGATGTGAACAGCCCGGTGCTGAAACAGAACAACGCGCTGCTGTGCTTCGGTGAAAAAGCGGCCCATATCCCCGTGCCCGGGCCGTGCATCCGCTGCGGCCGGTGCATCGAGGCATGCCCCATGGGCCTGTCGCCGGTGGAGATCGCCGGCGCGTTCCAGAAAGGGGATGTGGCGGCGCTGAACGAGATGATGGTGGATTTGTGCATGGGCTGCGGAAGCTGCACCTTTGTGTGCCCGGCCAAGCGGCCGGTGTGCCAGACCATGAACCTGGCCAAAGCCATGCAGAAGAAGGGAGGGGCCAAGTGATGGAACCCAAAAAACTGATCGTCACCGCGTCCCCCCATCTGGTGGACAATTCCTCCACCCGGGGGCTGATGCTGCATGTGGTCATTGCCCTGTGCCCGGCGCTTATTGCCAGCGCGCTGCTGTTTGGCATCCGGGCGCTGGTGGTGGTGGCCGTGTCCGTGGCTGCCTGCGTAGGCTTCGAAGCCCTGTGGTGCGTTCTGCGCAAACAGCCCCTGAGCACGGGCGACCTGTCGGCCGTGGTCACCGGCATTATCCTGGCCTTTAACCTGCCCGCCACCATCCCCCTGTGGACCATCCTGGTGGGGGCGTTCATTGCCATCGTCATCGTCAAACAGCTGTTCGGCGGCCTGGGCATGAACTTTGCCAACCCCGCCCTGGTGGGGCGCATTGCGCTGTTCCTGGGCTTTTCCGCCCGCATGACGGCTTATGGCTACCCGGCGCGCACCACGGTGGACGCCTTTGCCAGCGCCACGCCCCTGGCGGCGGGGGTGCCGGGGCTGCAGGCCCTGCCCAGCCTGCTGCTGGGCACCCACGGCGGCATGCTGGGCGAGACATGCGCCGCCGCGCTGATCCTGGGCGGCGTATACCTCATTGCCACGCGCACCATCTCGGCGGCCATCCCGGTCACTTATCTGGCCACTGTGGCGGTGATGAGCCTTCTGTGCGGCCAGGACGTGGTGCTGCAGCTTTTCAGCGGCGGGCTGCTGCTGGGGGCCTTCTTCATGGCGACGGATTATGTTACCAGCCCCTTTACCCTGAAGGGCAAAATTGTGTTCGGCATCGGCCTGGGGCTGATCACCAGCGTCATCCGCTTTTACAGCAACATGTCCGAGGGCGTCAGCTTCGCGCTGCTGCTGATGAACCTGCTGGTGCCGTACATCAACGACTTGACGCGCCAGAAACCCCTGGGCGCGCCCAAAAAGACCCGGGGCAAGGGAGGTGCGGCCAAATGAAAAACGGGAAAAACACCTGGAATGAATTTGTGAAGCCCATTGTGGTGCTGGTGGCCATCTGCCTGGTTTCCAGCGCGCTGCTGGCCGTGACCAACAGTGTCACCGCCCCCATCATCCAGGCCAGCGCCGAGGCGGAGGCCAACGCCACCCGCCAGGCCCTGCTGCCTGAGGCCGACTCCTTCACCCAGGTGGAAGGTGTCCAGGTGGAGGGTGTCACTGATGTGTACCGGGCCGACAACGGCGCGGGCTATGTCATCAGCGCCGCGGCCCGGGGCTATGGCGGCGACGTGCCCGTGATGGTGGCTTTCGACGACACCGGCGCCATTGCGGCGGTACAGTTCCTGGAGAATGATGAGACCGCCGGTATGGGCCAGAAAGTGCGGGAGGACAGCTTCCAGGCGCAGTTCGCCGGACGCGCAGCCGAGCCGCTGGCCCTCTCCGACATCGACGCCATCACCGGCGCCACCATCTCCTCCAACGCCGCGGTGGAAGGCATCAACAGCGCCATCGAGGCCTACAATCAGGTAAAGGAGGGCTGAGCCATGAGTGAACAAGCAAAACAATCCAAGCTGGGCATCCTGACCAACGGCCTGCTGAAGGAAAACCCCTCGCTGCGGCTGGTACTGGGCACCTGCCCTACCCTGGCGCTGACCACCATGGCCGTAAACGGCGTGGGCATGGGCCTGGCCGCCACCTTCGTGCTGGTGTGCAGCAACATGGCCATTTCGGCCCTGCGCAAGGTCATTCCCGACAAGGTGCGCCTGCCGGCCTATATCACGGTGATCGCCGCCTTTGTGACGGTGCTGCAGATGGTGGTGCAGGCGTTCCTGCCCGCGCTGGACGCCGCCTTGGGGCTGTATCTGCCCCTGATCGTGGTGAACTGCATCATCCTGGGCCGCGCCGAGATGTTTGCCTCCAAGCACGGCATTGTAGACAGCGCCCTGGATGGCGTGGGCATGGGCCTGGGCTTTACCCTGACGCTGTGCGTGATGGGTTCCATCCGCGAACTGCTGGGCGCGGGCACCATCTTCGGGTTTGCCCTGTTCGACTGGCTGTTCGGCGTTTTGAACCTGCCCATCACCTATGAACCCATGACCGTGCTGATCACCCCGCCGGGCGGCTTCTTCGTGTTCGGCTGCCTGATGGCCCTGGTGATCTGGATCGAGTACAAAACCAACAACCGCATCAAGCGCAGCATCGGCTGTGAGGGCTGCCCCTCGGCGGGCGCCTGCGCGGGCTGCCCCTCGGCGGAAAAGGCCGAGGCGGACGGGAAAGGGGGCGAAGTGAATGGCTAACCTTGCCATGATCTTCTTCGGCATGATCCTTGTGAACAACTACGTGCTGGTGCAGTTCCTGGGCATCTGCCCGTTCCTGGGCGTGTCGAAAAAGCTGGATTCCGCCGTGGGTATGTCCTGCGCCGTGATTTTCGTCATGGCCCTGGCCACGGCGGTCACCTGGCCCATCTACACCTATCTGCTGGTGCCCGGCGGGCTGGCTTATCTGCAAACCATCGTGTACATCCTCATCATTGCCGTGCTGGTGCAGCTGGTAGAGATCATCCTGAAAAAGTTCCTGCCGCCCCTGTACAAGGCCCTGGGCGTGTACCTGCCCCTGATCACCACCAACTGCGCGGTGCTGGGCGTTACCATCAGCGTCATCGACGAAGGGTATAATTTCGCCGAGGCCATGGTGTGCGCCGTGGGCGCGGGCTTCGGCTTCATGCTGGCCATGGTGCTGTTCAGCGGCGTGCGCAAACGCCTGGAGGACGCCAAGCCCCCCAAAAGCTTCGAAGGCCTGCCCATCACCCTGGTGAGCGCCAGTATCACAAGCCTGTCGTTCATGGGCTTCGGCGGCATCATCGAAAACATCTTCGGCGCATAAAGGAGGAACGGCGATGAACAGTATTATCTTTGCGGTTGCGGCCGTCTCCGTCATCGGCCTGCTGGGCGCGGTGATCCTGGTGCTGGCCTCTCACTTTATGCATGTGGAAGAGGATGAGCGCATCGGCCAGGTGCAGGAGTGCCTGCCCGGCGCCAACTGCGGCGCCTGCGGCTACGCCGGCTGCGCCGATTACGCCAAGGCCATTGTGGAAGGCGCGCCGGTGAACAAGTGCGTGCCCGGCGGCGCCAAGGCCGCCCAGGCTGTGGCGGCCGTAATGGGCGTGGAGGCCGGCGAAGTGGTGAAGCGCAAGGCCATTGTGGCCTGCCAGGGCAGCTACGAGAACACCACCGACAAATACATCTACGAGGGCATTGAGAGCTGCGCGGCCTGCGCGGCGCTGTACTCGGGCCGGGCCGCGTGCGAATACGGCTGCCTGGGTTATGGCGACTGCGTGAAGGCCTGCAAGTTCGATGCCATCAGCGTGTCCAACGGCGTGGCCCGGGTGAACCCGGAGAAATGCACCGGATGCGGCGCCTGTGAGCAGGCCTGCCCCAAGAAAGTGATCTGGATCCGCCCGGAGAGCGAAAAACCCGTGGTGCTGTGCGCCAACCACGACCGGGGCGCCCTGACCCGCAAAGCCTGCACCGCCGGGTGCATCGGCTGCATGAAGTGCGAGAAGAGCTGCCCTGCCGGCGCCATCAAGGTGCACAACAACGTGGCCCGGGTGGACTACGACAAGTGCACCGGCTGCCGGGAGTGCATGAACGTGTGCCCCGTGCACGCCATCACCATCCCCAAGGTGGTGTAAGTTCCGCCGCCGCCCAGGAAAAAAGCAACAGGACAAAAAGCGCCGCCCCGGCCTTGTGCCCGGGGCGGCGCTTTTGGCTTTCGGCGGCACACGGTGCCGTTCAGTAGTTGCGGCTGACGAAATCCACCTCGTCCACACCGGCCTGCTCGTTCAGATACAGCGCCAGGGAGAAAAAGTACCCCGACAGCAGGTTGGCCACGTCCAGCAGCAGGGGTTCCACCGGATGGCCCTGCCGGGCATGGCGGTACAGCAGGCGCACCAGCTGCTTGGCCTGTACCCGCAGCACATGGGCCGTGCAGGCTTCCTGGCAGCCCGCGGGCAGCACAAAGCGGCGGCACCGGGCCCCGGCGGCGGCCTGCAGGCGCTGCACGGCGGCCAGCAGACGGTCCCGCTCGGCGGGGGTGACGGTGAGGCGGGTGCGCAGGGTGGGGTTGGCGTGGTAAATCAGCTCGCACACCCAGGCCAGCTCCGCCTGCAGGGCCGGTTCCGCCACCTGGGCGCGCAGCCCGCCGGCGCCGCTGGCCAGCAGGTCGGTCAGCAATTCAAAATCACAGCGCAGATCAGCGCTGTCGTCACACAAAAAGGGGTAAGCCTCATAGGGGCTGCGGTACAATTCCATCGGTTCCTCCTGTTCTTCAAGGCACACGGCAGGGGTGCTGCCTTCCGCGGCCGGCTTGCAGAAACGGGCCCGCCGTGCGGCGCGCCCGCCCGAAATCTTTTGCCGGACCCTTTTTCAGGAAGGCGGGCGGCTCAAGGGGAGAAGTATCCCAGGGCCTGGCGCATGTAGCTTGCCACGTCCACGCCATATACCGCCTGCAGCTGGGTGGGCTGCAGGCGCCCGGCGGGCAGGTGGTCCAGCACGCGGCCCTCTTTCATCAGCACCAGTGTGTCGGCCAGGCGCAGGGCCAGGCTGATGTCGTGCAGTACGCCCACCACGGCGCGCCCGGGGCGGGCGGCCCAGTCCCGCAGAAGGTCCACCAGCTCCAGCTGATACTTCAGGTCCAAATGGCTGGTGGGCTCGTCCAGCAGGATCACCGCCGGGTCCTGGGCAAAGGTGCGCGCCAGGAACACCCGCTGCAGCTGCCCGCCGCTCAGCCGCGTCACCAGGCGGTCCCGCAGCTCCCACAGGCCGCACCGGCGCAGGCAGTCCGCGGCAGCATCCCGGCCGGCGGCGTCGATGTCCCCCAGCAGCCCGCGGCTGTGGGCATAGCGCCCCATCAGCACCGTATCGTACACTGTGTAGTCGAAATCCGCCGCCGCGCCCTGGCTCATCAGGGCGATTTTCCGCGCCAGGGCCCGCCGGCGGGTGCCGCGCACCTCCGTGCCCTGGGCGGTGATGGACCCGGTGTAGGCCAGCAGCCCGCAGATCGCCCGCAGCAGGGTGGTTTTGCCGCAGCCGTTGGCCCCCAGGATGCACAGCTTTTCCCCTTCAGCCACGGAAAAGCTCACCTTGTGCACCACTTCGGCGCCGCCGTAGCCGCAGCATACGTCCTGCAGCCGCAGCAGCGTTTTTGCCTGTGTCTCCATGGGCTACCCCCGCTTTCTGCCGGCAAAGTATACATAGATGAAAAACGGCGCGCCGATCAGCGCCGTGATACTGCCCACGGGGATCTCCGAAGGGCTGGCCAGGGTGCGGCCGGCCAGATCGCACAGGGCCATGAACCCGCCGCCCAGCAGGGCCGCCATGGGCAGCACCACCCGGTGGCGGGCACCGAAAAAGCGCCGCACCACATGGGGGGCGATCAGGTCCACAAAACCGATGACCCCGGCAAAAGCCACGGCGGTGCCCGTAAGGGCCGCCACCAGGACGATCAGCACCGCCTTGGTGCGGCGCAGTTCCAGCCCCATGGACAGGGCCTGCTCTTCGCCGAAGGTCATCACGTCCAGGGCCCGGCCCATGGCCCAGAAGGCCGCGGTACACACGGCCGTCACCGCCCATACGATGGCTGCGGCGTCCCACCCGCGGCCGGAGAAGCTGCCCAGCTGCCATAAAAGGATGCGCTGGCTGTACTCCGGGTTGGCGGCGGAGAGGGTGCTCATCAGGGCGTTGAGGAACAGGCTGAGCACCATGCCCGTGAGGATGATGGTGTTGTTGGACAGCCCCCGGTCCAGCCGGCCGGCCAGGGCCATGGCGGCCCCTGCGGCCGCCAGCCCGCCGGCCAGTGCCGCCGCCGGAAGGGCCAGGCTGCCCAGGGCCCCGCCGGCCAGGCCGCTCACGATCATCAGCGCCGCCGCCAGCCCCGCGCCGGAGCTGACGCCCAGGCCGTAGGGCGAGGCCAGCGGGTTTTTCAGCACCGACTGCATCACCGTTCCGCCCACCGCCGCCGCGGCACCCACCCCGAAGGCCAGGGCCGCCCGGGGCAGGCGGATGTTCAGCACCAGCCCCTCCAGGATGGGGCTGAAATCCGCGGGCAGCGGGGTGCCCAGCAGCCGGTGGGCCAGCACCCGGGCGATATCCGCCGGGCTGACGGGCACGCTGCCTACGCCCGCCGCCAGCATCAGCGCCGCCAGCGCCGCGGCCGCCAGCGCCAGTGCCCGCAGCCCCGGCCCCCTGCCAAAGCGGCCCCGGCGCGTGCCGGGGCCGGGGCGCTGAAGCCTGCCCACCGTCAGGCGTACAGGTCCGGGTAGATGGCCTGGGCCATCTCCTCCAGGGCCTGCAGCACATACTCGTTGGGCAGGGAAGAAGTTTTGTTGTCGACGGCGTACACGTCGCCGTTTTGCACGGCGGCCACGCCCTCCCAGCCGGCCCGGGAAAGGATCTCGTCCACCGGGGCGTCGATGTAGTTCACGTTGGTGAGGATCACATCCGGGTTGGCGGCCACCACCGCCTCCTCGGAAACGTTCACCCAGCCCTCCTGGCCGGCCAGCACATTTTCCGCGCCGATCAGCTCCAGCATTTCGTTGAGGAACACGCCGCTGCCGAAGCTGTAGCAGTAGGGCGCGGCGGAGATCTCGAAATAGACGGTCTTTTTCTCATCCTCCGGCACCGTTTGGCCGATGGCGGCAATGCGGTCCAGCTCGGCCTGGAACGCCTCGTTGATGGCCCGGCCCCGGTCGCTGACGCCCAGGCAGTCGGCCAAAAACTGGATGTCCAGCTTGATGTCCGCCAGGCTGTTGCTGGTGGGGATGGAGGCCACGCAGATGCCCATGTCCGTCAGGGGCTGGAACAGGTTCTCGCCCTCAATGATGCTGATGCCCGAGACGAATACCACGTCCGGCGCCAGGGCGGCCAGGGCCTCGGTGTCCGGCGCCTGCATGTCGAACGCCGGCACGCCGGCAGGCACACCCTCCAGGGCATAGCTTTCCGTCTGTGTGTCAATGGCAACGATCAGATCCCCCAGGCCCAGGTCCACCACGGTCTCGGCAATGGAGGGGGCCATCACGGCGATGGCGTCGATCTCTTCCGGCAGGGCAATGGCCGCGCCGGAACGGTCCTGGGCGGGCTTTTGGGCCGCAGATGCGGCCGGGGTGCTTTGCGCGGAGGAGGCGCCGGGCACAGCGGCGGACGCCCCCCGGGAGGCGGAGGAAGCCGCCCCGCCGCAGCCGGCCAGGCTGACGGCCAGGGCCAGCGCGGCCAGAAGGGAGAGGATTTTTTTCATGGTTGCAACATCCTTTGCACAAAAATTCCAAAAGAAAAACGCCCTTTCACGCGGTACACATGAAAGAGCGTTCGCCTGCGGGCGCGGCCCTGCCGGGGGCAGGGTGCGGCGGACGGGCGCAGCGCCCGTCCGCCCCGAAGCGGCACGGCATCCATGCATCGTGAAAGCCTGTACCACGGCAGATTCGGCGACCCGGCTTGGGGGCACTGCCAAGGGCAGCGCACCCCTCACGGTGGCGGGACCGCGCAGGTTTTGCACCTGACTTCCCCGAGGTTCTGTCGTCTGTGGAAAGGGTTTTGCTTTTGCGGTTTTAGCCTACCACATTTTTCCCCGCTTGTAAAGTGCCGGGCGGCAGCCGGCGGTTGGGCGCAGGATTGTCGGTAAGGCCCAGGATGTAGTCCACGCTTACCTCGTGCACCCGGGCCAGGGCAATAAGCGTGGCGGTGGGAATGTCCCGCTGGCCGCGCTCATAGTTGCTGTATACCTGCTGGGAACAGTGCAGCTTTTGGGCCATCTGGGCCTGGGTAATGTCTTTGTCCTCCCGCAGCTCGCGGATCCTCCGGTAAACCATGGGCGAGCCCTCCTTCCCTCTGCAGTTTAGCGCACAACAATTTGCGGTATTGAATTTTACAACAAAATGCAGCAAGATTTTGTGCGTAAAAAACGCTCGCCAAAACGCTAGGATTATACAAAATTTTCCAGATTTGTGTGCGAAAATAGCAGGCAGTGAAGGCGAAGGGCCCGTCCGCCGCCGGACAGACGGCCCGGGCCTGCAAACAGAAAGGAGAACTGATGATGAAACGCCTGTATACCCGTTTGATGGGCGCCGCGCTGGCCCTGGGCCTGGCGGCCGCCCAGCTGTCCGCCGGAGCCGAGGCCCTGGCGGGCGCACCGCTGCCGCCCGCAGCGGCCGCTGCCCGCCAGGACGCCGGCCCTGCCGTCACCGGGCAGGTCACCCTGCCGCAGGCCACTGCCGCGCCCGCCGCGCCGCTGGCCGAAGGGGATGCCCGCATCGGAACCGAGACATACGCCACTTTGGACGAGGCCGTGGCTGCCGCCCCTGCGGGCAGCACCATCCAGCTGCTGAGGGACTGTGAACTGTCCCAGGGCTTCAACAAAACGCTGACCTTTACCGGCGGGCACAAGATCACCATCAACAAGCAGCTGACCAGCGACGGCGAGGGCTGGATGTGCTTTGGCTTGTATGACCCTACCCGGGTACTGACCTTCGACGGCGTAGCGGTGGAGTGGAACTCCCAGGAGGGGACGGAGCCCTGGCTGATGCTGTCGCTGTCGGGCACGCTGAACGTGACGGGCGGCGCCAGCCTGACATTCCGGGTGGACAGCGGCGCGTCGGGCAACCGCAACGCCATTTATCTGAACGACGGCGCGAAGATCAACGTCACGGACGGCTCCTCCTTTGCCATTTACGGCAGCCAGACCGCCGGCAGGCCGGGCCAGGGCCTGCAGATGGATGCCAGCCCGGCCCACGCGGTGATCACCGTCAGCGGGAACAGCACCTTTTTGATCGACGGTACCAACCGGGGCTACGTCTCGGTGAACGGGGACGGCGTGGGCATTGAATTCCAGGTGACGGATTCCACCTTCACCGTGCAGAACTGCACGGCCAACGCCTCCAACGGAGGCAACCTGTCCTTTACCCGCTCCACGGTGACGTATCAGGGCAACAACGGCCACGGCCTTTCGGCGCAGAACGTGATGGTTGCCGGTTCGACCGTGCGCTGCACGGACAACGGCATCTACGGCATGTATGTGCGCGGGCAGCTGTCCGTGGACGGCACGTCTGCCGTGCACTGCGACGGCAACGCGGCAAACGGCACAGGGGCGGGGCTGTACATGGCCGCCGGTTCCTCGGGCACGGCAGCAGCGGGAGCCACGTTCAGCATCGACGGCAACCACCGCAACGGTCTGGAGAATTACGGCCGGCTGACCTTCCAGGACGGCGTGCAGCTGACGGTGAACCGCAACCACGAGACCATGAACGGCGGCGGCATTTTCAACGGCGGGACGCTGACGCTGCCTGCCGGTGCCCGGGTGATGGAGAACCGCGCCGACCAGACCGGCGGCGGCGTGTGCAACGCCGGCACGCTGACGATACCCGCCGATGTGCAGCTGTACAACAACCATGCCGGCCAGGCCGGCGACGACGTGTACAACCGGGACGGCGCCGCCATGAACCTGCCCGCTGTGGGCGCGGGCTGGGCGCTGGACGGCGGCGAGGACTGCGGCGGCGCCGAGCACGCCATCGACAACTGGTACGATGACAGCGCCGACGCCCGCTGGCAGGCCCACAGCGAGGATCCCGCGGGCAACCATGTGGTGCCTTTTGCCGGGCAGGACCTGGCGGTGGCCGGCCTGGCGGCGCTGAAAGCCGCCCATGGCACCGAATTCACAGAGAAGACAGGCTATCCCGCCCTGGATAAGACGGTGCAGTCGGCCGACGGAACGGGCAGCCCCGTCTGGGCAGGCAGCACCACCGCCGCCGAGGGCCAGCAGCTGACCTTCCGGCTGGAGAGCAACGTGCCCGAAGACCTGACCAATTACCTGCTGCCCGATGTGGATGACCCCTCGGTGGACCAGCAGGCCAATGTGCCGGCCGACCAGCGGGGCAGCTATGTGCTGACGTTCCACGACCAGATGGACGATGCCCTGGTTCTGGCCAGCCCGGCCGATTTTACCGTGACGCTGGCGCGCAGCGAAAACCCCGTGACCCTGACGCCGGACCAGTATACCGTGGCCCAGCCCGGCACCAGCCATGCCGCCGGCGTGTGCGACTTTGAGATCTCTCTGGATCTGGCCGCCCTGTTTGAGGCGGGCGTGATCACCCAGGCGGACATCGACGCCGAAACGCCCATCACCGTCACTTATACGGCGGCGCTGCACCTGCCCGCAGACACCGCCGGCGGCCTGTTCTACAACAACGCCTTCGTCAGCTATCCCGGTGATGAATCCCGCATCAGCACCGTGGAGGTGGCCTCCTTCGGCGTGCGGGTGTTCAAGTTCGACCAGGCCACCAACGACCCCCTGGCCGGCGCGCAGTTCGAGCTGTACCGGAAGGACGGCGAGGGGAATGTGATCGAAAGCAGCGTGCGCACCCTGAGCTCCGGCAGCGACGGCTATGCCCTGGCCGCAGGCCTGGCCGGCGGCACCTACTATCTGCGGGAGACTGCTGCCCCCGAGGGTTATGCGGCCAGCGATACGGAGCTGGAGGTGTCCCTGCCCGGTGACGCCGGCGCAGATACCCTCACCGCCCAGGTGCGCTTTGCCAACAGCCAGGTGCCCCATACCGGCGGTGCCGGCACCTGGATGTTCACTGCGGGCGGCGCGGCGCTGATGGCTGCGGCTCTGGCCCTGCTGGCGGTGCGCCGGCGGGCGGGCGGGCGCTGAGGCCCCATGGGGAAAAAGGCGATCACCCTCCTGGCGGCCCTGCTGCTGGCCGCAGGGGCGGGCCTGGCTGCCTTTCCGGCCGCCAGCAACTGGCTGGCCCGCCGCCAGGCCGGGCAGGCCATGGCGCGCTACAACGCCGTGGCGCAGGCCCGGCAGGCCGATTATGCCGCCCTGTGGGCCGACGCCGAGGCCTATAACCGCCGTCTGGCCCGGGCCGGCGGCCTGGGCGGCGCAGGCATCGTCTCGGAGGAGCTGCGGGATGTCTCCGCCTACCTCAACCCCCTGGGAACCGGCCTGATGGGGCAGGTGGAAATCCCGGCCATCGACGTATCCCTGCCCATTTACCAGGGCACCGACGAGGCGGCCCTGCAGGCTGGCGCCGGGTTTTGGATCGGCACCAGCCTGCCCACGGGCGGGCCGGGCACCCACTGTGTGCTCACGGCCCACAACGGCCTGGCCCGGGCCCGGCTGTTTACAGACCTGGACCGCCTGGAGCCGGGGGATACCTTCACCCTCACCGTGCTGGACCGGGTGATGACCTATGAGGTGGACCAGATCCTGGTGACCGAACCCGAGGACCTGTCCCCGCTGGCCATCCGGGAGGACAAGGATTATGTGACCCTGTACACCTGTACGCCTTATGGGGTAAACACCCACCGGCTGCTGGTGCGGGGTGTGCGCGTGCAGCAGGACGCAGGGAAGGAGGAGGCTGCCCATGAATAGACACAAACGCCTGCGGGCGCTGGTGCTGGCCCTGGCCCTGGCGTGGGTGCTGGCGCCGGCGGCCCTGGGCCAGACGGCCGCCATGACGGTGCACTACAGCCGGGAGGGCGCCGTGTTCACCCTGTACCGGGTGGCGGAGCCCGCCGCAGGGGGAGGCTGGCTGGCTGCGGCGGAATTTGAAGGCTGCCCCTGCGCCTTGCCCGGCGCCCAGGCCCCGTCCTCCGCCTGGAGGGACGCAGCGCTGGCTTTAGCCGGCTGGGTGGCGCAGCAGGCCCCGTCCCCAGCGGCTTGCACTGCGGTGCAGGCAGGGCGGGCGGTGTTTGAAGGGCTGTCCCCCGGGCTGTACCTGGCACTGGGCAGCCCGGTGGAGACGGAGGCCGGCCCCATGGTGCCGCAGCCGGTGCTGGCGGCCCTGGCGGGGGACACCCAGGCCTGGGTGAAGGAAGAGCCCGGGCCGGAACCCCAGCCGGAACCCGAACCCGAACCGGAGACGCCGGTGCTTCCGGCGGTGCCGGGCGGGCTGCCCGCCACGGGGCAGCCCTGGTGGCCGGTGGCCGCGCTGGCCGCCGCCGGGCTGGCGCTGCTGGCCGCCGGGAGAAGGGGCCGCCGTGGCTAGGCGCAGGCGGGCGGTGCTGGCGGGGCTGGCCCTGCTGGC
>CALXBN010000051.1 GCA_944386555.1 uncultured Ruthenibacterium sp.
TGGCCGCGGCCCGCGCCGGCGCTGCGGCCCGGGCGGTCGTTGCCCGCTGGCCGGCGGCTGCCGCCGGCAGCGCCGGCACGGAAAGCGACGCCCTGCAAGAGGCGGACACGGTGGTGATCGACGGCCGGGCATATCTTGGACTGCTGGAGATTTCCCGCCTGGAGCTGACACTGCCCGTCCAGGCGGAGTGCACCGACGAAGCCCTGGCCCTGGGGCCCTGCCGCTGGATGGGCGGCCCGGCGGGCCGGCTGGTGATCGCCGGGCACAACTATGCGGGCCAGTTCGGGGCGCTGGGCCGGCTGGCGTGCGGGGATGCCGTCGCGTTTACGGACGCCGGCGGCACCGTGCGCCGGTACACCGTGGCGGCGGTGCAGCGCCTGTCCGGGACGGATGCTGCCGCCATGGCCGGCGGCGGATGGGATCTGACGCTGTTTACCTGTACGCTGTCCGGCGGCCGCCTGGCGGTGCGCTGTACCGCCGCTTGAAAGCCGCCTGCCTGCCGCTGCGGGGCAGGCGGCTTTGCGCGCGCAGCCTTTTGGCCCGGGTTTGCCAAAACCCGCCTTTCCGTCGGGCAAAACCCTTGCAATTCACGGAAAATATGATAGAATAAAGGGGAATCCGGGGCATTGCCCCGGGCCAGGGCCTGCCCGCGCCTACGGGCCCGGCAAAAGTATGGGCGCGGAGAAAAGGATGGACGATTATGGCTTACAAAATCAGCGACGACTGCATTGCTTGCGGCACCTGCGCCGGTGTTTGCCCGGTGAGCGCCATTTCCGAGGGCGACGGCAAATACGTCATCGACGCCGATGCGTGCCTGGACTGCGGCACCTGCGCCGGTGAGTGCCCCGTGGGCGCCATCTCCGAGGGCTGAGTACAAGGAATGCCAGCGGGCGGCCTTCTTGGAAGGCCGCCTTTCTTCTTGCGGCGCCCGGTGCCGGGCGGCCGGCATGGAAAGGAGGGCCTTATGGCCGGTACGTTATATATTGTAGCCACGCCTATCGGGAACCTGGACGACCTGACGCCCCGGGCGGCGGCCGTCTTTGCCGCCGTCGATTTTATCGCCGCCGAAGATACCCGGGTGACGGTCAAGCTGCTGAACCACCTGGGCCTGAAAAAGCCGCTGGTGAGCTATTATGAGCACAACCTGAAAGAGCGGGGCGCCCGGATCCTGGCGCGCATCCAGGCGGGGGAGAGCTGCGCGCTGTGCTCCGACGCAGGCATGCCCGCCATTTCCGACCCCGGCGAGCTGATCGTGCGGGACGCCCACGCCCTGGGCATCCGGGTGGTGCCGGTGCCCGCGGCCAGTGCTGCGGTAACGGCCCTGGCGGTGTCGGGCCAGCCTACGGGGCGCTGGGTGTTCGAGGGGTTCCTGCCCACGGGCCGCCGCCAGAAAAAAGAGCGCCTGGATGCACTGAAAGGGGAGACACGCACGGTGATCTTCTACGAAGCGCCCCACAAGCTGCCCACCACCCTGCAGGACCTGGAGGACGCCTTCGGGCCGGACCGCCCCCTCACCGTGTGCAGGGAGCTGACCAAACTGCATGAGGAAGTGCGTATGACCACCCTGGGCCAGGCCAATGCTTACTACAAGGAAAACCCGCCCCGGGGCGAGTTTGTACTGGTGATGGCCGGCGCGCCCGCCCCCCGGCCCGCCCGTATGACGCTGGAGGAGGCTGCGGCCCTGGCAAGGCAGCTGATGGACCAGGGCGCTTCCGCCGCCGAGGCCGCCCGCCAGGCGGCCCGGCAGTGTTCGTTCTCCAAAAGCGAGATCTACCGGTGCTGCGCCTGCGGTGCGCCGCAGGACCTGCCCCGCGCAACTGATACGATGGAGTGAAAATGATGAAATTGCTGGTACTTTCCGATATCCACGGCCACGGCCGCGCCATGATGCGGGCAGTGGACGACCACCCGGATGCGGCGGCGGTGTTCTTTCTGGGGGACGGCATCCGGGATGCGGAGGACCTGCAGCTGATGCGCCCCGCCCTGCCTGTGTACCTGGTGCGCGGCAACTGCGACCTGGGCTCCTACGCCCCTGCCGAAGGGGTGGTGCCCATGGAAGGACAGCTGATTTTTTACACCCACGGCCATCTGTACGGTGTGAAAACCGGCCTGGACGCCCTGGCCCGCCGGGCCCGAAGCTCCGGCGCGTCCATTGCCCTGTTCGGCCACACCCACCGCCCGTGCCATGAGGTGGAGGACGGTGTGCACCTGTTCAACCCCGGCGCCATCGGCGGTGCTTCGCCGGTGTACGGCATCATCACCCTGGAGAGCGGCCGGCAGCCTGCTTTCCACTGGGAATACCTGTAAGCGCCGGCCCGGCAGGGCGCAGCCCTCCGCCTATCCGCCTGACGAAAGGAAGGCGGGCTGTGCCGTGCGGCTTTGGCGTCTGAACCCCTTGAAAAAGCGGCGATCCCGGCGGGTTGCCGCTTTTTTTTTCGCCGCGCCCGTCCAAGGCCGCGGGGCGGGGCCTGCGGCCCAAACACCGCCGCGCGCCCGGGCGGTTCGCGAAAGGCGTGCCGGGAGGTGCAGCCTGCGGCACTTTCCGGTGCCGCCGGGGGCCTGCGCTTGGCCGCTTGCAGGATTGAAACTCTGCGGGATTTCGTATAGAATGAAAGCAACCAGCCCGGCGGGCGCAGGCAGCCCTGCCCGGCAAAGGAGGCGGTGGAATGAACGGTTACCTTTCCATCCGGCAGGCGGCGGAACTGTGGGGTGTGTCCGAGCGGCGGATCAACCAGTACTGTGCCGAGGGGCGTATCCCCGGCGCCCAGCGCGTCGGCAGGGCCTGGGCCATCCCCGCCGGTGCGCACAAGCCGAAGGACCCGCGCCGGACGCGGGGGCAGGCCCAAACCGCCCCGGCGCAGGCGGCGGGCGGGGCGATGGACCATACGAACCTTATGCCCCTGATGAATACGCCTTTCGCACCGGGCAGCTGCCGGCAGGCGGCGCAGGCCATGGCGGCCGGCCCGCAGCGGGATATCGCCATGGCGGAGTACTATTATTTCAGCGGCCGGCCCGATGCGGCGGCAAAGGCGGCCGAGCCGTATCTCGCCAGCGCGGACATGGGGGCGCGGCTCTCTGCCTGCCTGATCTACGCCTATGCAAACCTTTCCATCGGGGAGATCCCCCGGGCCAGGTTCGCGCTGGACGAGCTGAACGCCGCCCTTGCCCGTGCGGGCGAACAGCTGCCCCGGTTCCGGGCGGCGTCGGCGTTCGTGGCCTCGGCCGGTGCGGTGCTGCTGCATCTGCCGATGCCGCAGGACATGCCGGACGCCCAAAGCTTCCTGCCGCTGCTGCCGCCGGGGCTGCGCGCCTTTGCGCTGTATGTGCAGGCCCACGGCCTGTATCTGAAAGAGGAGTACGCCCGCAGCGCCGGGATTGTGGAAGCCACCCTGGCCATGGGCGCGGCCAGCTACCCCATTCCCGCCATTTATCTGCACCTGGTGGCGGTGATGGATTACATGAGCCTGAAACAGCCCGACCGGGCGCAGGAACATCTTCTCACGGCCTGGCAGGTGGCGCGCCCCGACGACCTGATCGAGGGCTTCGGCGAGCACCACGGCCTGCTGGGGGCCATGCTGGAGGCCGTCATCAAGCCGAAATGGCCGGAGGATTTCCGGCGGATCATTGATATCACCTACCGTTTCTCTTCCGGATGGCGTAGAGTTCACAATCCCATTACCGGCCATGATGTGGCAGACGACCTGACCACGACGGAGTTTGCCGTCGCCATGCTGGCCGCCCGCGGCTGGACGACCCAGGAGATCGCGGAACACATGCATGTTTCGGCAAATACCGTCAAAAGCCATTTGTCCGAGGCCATGCGCAAGCTGGAGGTGGCCAACCGGAAAGAACTGAAAAAGTATATGCTGCAATAAGCGCGATGCCCGCGGGGATGCCCCTGCGGGCATCCCCCATTTCAGGGGCAAAACGGGGGATGGTCATCCTTTTTTTTCTTCAGTATAATGAAAACTGGAAATCCGGCCATAGGAGAGCGCGGCGGAATTGTTGCGGAAGAGCAGGGGCGTTGAATGAATGGTTGCGGGATCGGTTCTGAAAGCCGGAAGGCTTCCCCGACACGGGCCGGGCAGACGGCATGGTTCCGGCCCCTTTTCCCCGTGCCGGAACCCACTGCGCTGTGTCAAAAGGTGTGCCGCGCTCACGGAAGACCCGTGGGTGCGGCGCGCCTTTTCTGTTTCCGCCCGCCCGCAGGCCGGAGGGGGGATGGCGCCGCCGAAGCGGGGCATCCGAAACGCACGGCGCCGTGTTGCGACAAAATTCCCGTTTGTGCGCGCACAGTTCC
Organism: uncultured Ruthenibacterium sp.; assembly: GCA_944386555.1. Taxonomy (GTDB): domain Bacteria; phylum Bacillota; class Clostridia; order Oscillospirales; family Ruminococcaceae; genus Ruthenibacterium. Next base: position 4,301 of record CALXBN010000051.1, read on the forward strand.
GAATAGGCAAAAACGGTTTTATTTCCCCGGAAATTCCGATACAATGATGAAGCATACTGTGCGCGGGCCAGAGCCAATACGGCGGAGGCCCGGCGCGAACGTCGGGTGCGCCCGGCAGGGAACAGCGAGGTGGTTACCTTGGAGGAAAAGATGGATCGCTTGGAACGCATCCGGGCAATGCTGGATGCGCAGGATTGGGCCGGCGCCGCCGCCGTGTTGGAGCAGACGGATGTGCAGCGGCTGGACTGGGCCGGGCAGGACAGGGCCGCCAAGGCCCTGGCTGCGCTGCCGGGCGAGACAGTGCGCAGCTCCCCTCTTTTAAATGTGCGCGCGGCCCAGTTGGCCGCCGCCCGCGGCGACAACGAGGCCCTGCGCCGGGCGCTGCTGGCGCTGGGGGCCCTGCGCGAGCGCAGCCGTGAAGACACGCCCGGCCGCCGCCGGGTGGAAAACCTGCTGAGCGCGGCGTCTCTGCTGAAAGAAGGGACGGATAATGCCCAGCTGCTGCTGACACTGTCGGTGATGTACAACGAGCTGCAGGGCCAGCAGCCCCAGGCGGTGTTCAGCGCCACCGGCGGGCGGCCCAGCGTGCTGGACGGCGCGCAGGATTTGTCCCAGTGGGGGCGCAACTGGAAAGCCGTCAGCAGCATTGTGCGGCCCATGCTGGGCGCGCTGCTGCCCCACGGCGGCCGGGGCGCGGCCGAAGCCGCCTGTGCGGAGCTGCTGTATTTGAAGAACGACTTGAATGGCGCCGCGCTGCAGGTATCCGCCGCCAAAAGCGCGCCGGACCCGGAGATCCGTTTCGCCGGCCAGGCCCTCACCGCCCGGCTGCACCTGCTGGACGGCGCGGCCCGCCCGCCGGAGGAACTGGTGGAGGGGATGCTGCGCTCGATCGACGAGGCGGGCGCGGGCTGGCTGCAGGCCGGCGCCCGGGCCTTTGCCGCCCGGCTGGACGTGGCCCGCGGCCGGGTGCAGCAGGCTGCCGCCTGGGCGGCCGGCTACGAGGGTGACGCCTTTGCCCGCTGTACGCCCCGCGGGGCGTATGTGCTGCAGACCAAGGCCCAGGTGTACCTGGCTGCGGGCCGCTGCCGGGAGGCCGCCATGCTCACCGAGGATCTGCTGCTGGCCTGCCCGGCCGGGTACACCATCCGCCGGGTGGAATATCTGCTGGACGGCGCCCTGGCCTGCCGGCGCCTGGGCAATGAGGACGCAGCGCTGGACAAGGTGTGCGCCGCCCTGGCCCTGGCCCAGCCCTACGGCTATGTGCGCCTGTTTGCCGACCGCGCCGCCCCCATGCAGGCCCTGCTGGCCCTGGCCGGGCGGGCACGCACGCTGCCTGATGAACAGGCGGCATTCCTGAAAAAGGCCGCCGAGGCCGCCGCCAACATGGCCCTGCTGTGCCCGGCGCTGTACGCCCCGCCCGCCGCCGAGGCGGCCCCGCCGGAGCTGACGGCCGCCGAGGCCGCCGTGCTGCAGCTTTTGGACCAGGGCAAAACCAACAAAGAGATCTGCGAGGCCATGGGCATCAAGCTGCCCACCGCCAAATTCCACATCCACAACCTGTGTGAAAAGCTGGGCGCCGCCAACCGGACCGCCGCCCTGGCCCAGGCGAAAAAGCGCGGCCTGCTGTGAGCGCCCGTGCACAACTGGAACCCAGCCTGCGCAAATGGAACGCGAAAAATGGCGAACCTATACTTTTGGCCAGTTCCCGCCGCACCGGCGGCCCGGTAGAATAAAAATGTAAAATGATCTCAGTGTTACAGGGGGGGAGACACCGTGGCCCAGGCCGTGCATGAACAGCAGCGCCGGGAAGAGCTGCGCCAAACGAACACCCGCCTCACCGCCCCCCGGCACATCGTCACCACCCGTTTTGAGGAGCACCGGAAGATCGAGGGCCTGGTGCAGGACCGCACCGTGCCAGACTTTTACGGCTGTGACCGCCTGTGGCGCATGGATACCGCCTATGGCCGCATCCAGATGGGCTACCATCCCGGCAAAGGGCAGAGCTTCCTGTTCGCCACCATCAAAACCTCCGTGCTGGATACAGCCGCCGCCGCTCACCAGCACCGGCTGGACGAGCGCAGCCAGATGCGCGCACTGAAAACCGGCACGCCCAACACCGTTTTCAGCGCCCGGCGCCGGCCCGGCAGCGCGGTGCTGTTGTACAAGGCCGAAAACCAGCCCTGGAGCAGGCGCTCCCTGGAGGCTTACCTGCGCCGGGCGGACCTGGAAGCTTTGCGCAAGACCATGCCGTTCCTGGAATACAGCGAAGCCAAGCGCCTGGAGCAGACCCGGGATGAGCGCAAAGCCCTGGAAGAGCAGGTGCGCCAGGCCCTGGCCCAGGGGAACCGGGAGGAAACGGCCGCCGTGCGCCTGCGCCAGCGCAGCCTGAGCTGGGAACAAAATGCCCTGCAGGCGGTGCTGGCCCGAAAGCAGGCCCAGGCCCAGATGTTTTTCCACCGGCTGAACCTGGCCTTTGACGGGCAGAAAGCCCGTATGTTCGCCTACTACCGCCGCGTGCGCGCCCTGCGCGCCGAAGCGGCCGCCCGCGCCGCTGCGGCGCTGAACAGCGAGGGAACCAACCGCAATGACAACAACGACGCCGACGACTGAACAGTATATGGACGCCGTGTGCACCGCCGGGCGCGCGGTGCTGGAAGGAGCGGATACCGCTGCGGCTCTGGCCGAACTGGCCCGGCTGGAACAGCAGGCCGACTGCTTCCTGCCTGCCGCCCATCTGCGCCGGGCCTGGGCCCTCACCGGTGCCGAGGCCCAGCTGCTGTATGCCTGCATCGCCTGCCTGGCGGACGGCCTTCCCCTGCCGGGCAGGGCCCAGGCAGCCGGGCTGCTGGCGCGCTGCGGCCAGGCGCCCTGGCAGGGCGCGGCAGGGCTGTTTGCCCCCGGCGCTGACGGCGGCTGCCTGCACCCCGTGGCAGTGGATTTTCTTCTGCAGCGTGCCCCGCGCCTGGGCGCCGGCGCGCGCCTGGTGCTGTGCGAAGCGCGGCCCTGTTATCATTCCGCGCCGGTTTTGGCGCAGATGGAGGCTTTTCTGGCGGGGCTGTCCACGCCGGAAGCCGCCCAGGCCGCCCCCGGCGCCCCTTCCGCCGCCATTGTGCTGTGCGGCGCCGCAGGCAGCGGCCGGCGGTTCCTGTTCACCCAGCTGGCAGCCCGTGCGGGGCTGTCCCTGGTGATGCTGGACGCCCCGGACGCCCTGGATGAGACCGCGCTGGACGCGCTGGCCCGTATTTACAATGCCGTGCCCTGCGCATGCAACGCCGGCGCGCCCTGGCCGCTGCTGGCCAGCGCGCCCCTGGTACTGTACACGGCCCCGGCCGCCGGCCTGGAGGGCCCGGCCCCGGCGGACACGGTGCTGCAGTGCGCGGTGCAGCACATGGGCGCCGATGAAAGCGTGCGCGCCGTGGCCGATACCCTGGGCCCTGAGGCGGCTGCCGCCTGGGCGGACGCCGCGGGCCTGTACCGGCCCACACCGGGCCGCCTGCTGGCGGCCTGTGCCCGGGCGCGCGGCCAGGCCCTGTGCGGCCGGGGCGGCCCCGGGGCGCTGTTCGCCGCCCTGCGGGCGGAAAATACCGCCGCGCTGGCCGCCGGCGCCCAGCGCCTTTCCACCGCCTGGAAACTGGGCGACCTGGTGCTGGCCCCCCGGGCTATGGCACAGCTGCAGGATCTGTGCGCCTTCGCACGTACCCGGCATACGGTGTACGGCACCTGGGGCTTCGGCGGAAAATCCGCCATGGGCCGCGGCCTGTCGGCCCTGTTTTACGGGGCCTCGGGCACGGGCAAAACCATGGCCGCCTGTGCCGTGGCCAACGAATTGGGCCTGGAGCTGTACCGGGTGGATCTTTCCCAGCTGATCAGCAAATACATCGGCGAGACGCAGAAGAACATCGGCCGCCTGTTCGACGCCGCGGCCCGCACCGACTGCGTGCTGTTCTTCGACGAAGCCGATGCCCTGTTCGCCCGGCGAACCGACGCCGCCGACGCGCAGGACCGCTATTCCAACGCAGAGATCGCCTACCTGCTGCAGCGCACCGAGCAGTACGACGGCGTTATTTTGCTGGCCACCAACCTGCTGCAGAATTTCGACGAAGCGTTCCGCCGGCGCATTGGCTTCATGGTGCACTTTACGCTGCCCGACGAAAGCCAGCGCCTGCGGCTGTGGCAGGCGGCCTTCCCTGCCGCCGCGCCGGCCCAGCAGCTGGATTTTTCCCTGCTGGCCGCCCAGCTGGAGCTGTCCGGCGCGGGCATCCGCAGCTGTGCGGTGCATGCGGCCTGCCTGGCCGCCGCCGAGGGGAAAACCATCACCATGGGCCGCGTGGTGCGTGCGGCCCGCCGTGAATACGAGAAAGAAGGCAGGGCCTTCCCGCCCCGGCTGGAGGCCATGTATCCCCAGGAGAGGAGCTTGGAGCAATGAAAGCACGCAGAATCCTGTGCGCCCTGTTGGCGTTCGTTATGATGGCGGCCCTGCTGCCCGCTGATTTGGCCGCGGCCCTGCCGGGCCCGGCCGCCCAGGCAGCCGAGGTGGATCCCCAGGCGGACAATCAGATCTCCAATGCCAATGACTGGGAAGCTTTTGCCACAAATCCCCATGATTATGCAGGCCAGACCGTGGAGCTGACACAGGACATTGAGCTGAGCGGCAATATTCACACCAAAGACAGCTTCAGCGGCATCTTCGAGGGCAACGGCCACACCATCACCATTGCCGACGGAAGCACCTATGTGCTCAACAACGGAGAGAACAGCGACACTGAAATTGGCCTGATCAGGTATCTGGATGGCGGCACGGTGCAGAATCTGATCATCGAATTGGAGGGCACTTTGTGGTGCACCCCCAACAGGTACCTGGTTCCGCCTGAGGGCGGGGACAACCTGAACGCCTACCAGAACATTCAGCAAGCCGGCGTGCTGACAGGCGACATAGTGAACAGCGGCATCGTCAAGAACGTGGCCGTGCTGGGCGGCACCGTGCGCTTTGTGGGTGACCGTGACGCCCCCTTGCCCACTTCCCTGGGCGGCATTGCGGGCATCCTGCGCAGCGGCACAATAAGCGGCTGCTTTACCAGCTGCGTGGTGGATGCCTGGTCCAACCCCTCCGACGACAGCCGGTATCTGCGTGCCGGCGGCATTGCGGCCTATATTGGCGCCAACAGCGCCATTGAAAACTGCATACATACCGACGGGCGGGTGTGGGCCACCGCTGCGGTTCCCGATAGGCAGAACCATAGGGCCGGCCAGGCGGGCGGCATTGTGGCGGAGGCAGAGGCCAGCGGCTCTCCCCGCCTGACCAACTGCGTCGTGTACAATACGGACATCCGCGTGCAGGACCATGGCCAAAGCCTGCTGAAAGCCGGCGATACCTGGGACGTTGCGAAAATCAATGAGGACTGGCACAACGGCACCGCCGGCCTGGCGTGCGCGGTACAGTCCAGCAATCTTGTTGTCAGCCGGTGCTACGCCTACGGCGGCACGGCCATCAGCAACAGCAGCGTGCAGCAGGTGGCGGGTGTGTCCACCAGCGAAGCCAGCGCCAAAGAAGTGCTGGCCGGTTCGTATTCGGATATCTGGGTTGTCGGCGCCGACGGCTGGCTGGGCCTGCGCTGGATGTATCCCGCGGCGAAAGTTTCGCTGGATTCTGTGAGCAACCAGTCCGACGTACAGGCCGCCATCACCCTGCCCGAGGGTACTCCGGGCGATGCCGAGTGGCAAGTGACCGTCTCCGCCAGCATCCGCGGGAAAAATGCAACGCCCAGCAAACCGGACGGGCAGGTGATCGTCGACTCCAAGATCAATTCCGCTGCAATCAAAGAACATCGAACCGATGGGGGAGACCCCACTTATTACAGCGGCGGCAAGTATCAGTTTTATGTGGAATTTGAAGGGGAGAATCTAGAGGAAAGCGAGCTGCCGCAGGTCACCTGGTCGGTAACGGATGAGTCCAATAACACGGGTGAAATCCCGGGGGCCACCATTACAGACGGGCTGCTGCAGGTCAATTATCCGTATTATGGAGAGCTGACCATTCAGGCGACGATCGATGACGAGAGCATCGAGGTGCAGCCGAAGATAATTGAAGTGGCTCCGCCGGAGCTGGAAATCAAATCATCGGAGGCCGGCGGGGAAATTCAGGTAGACAAAGGCGGTTCCATCGATTTTCACACGGAGTGGAAGAATGCTTTCTTCCCGGCAGAAGGTGCGGGCGATACCGTTTCTGTACCCACAACGGTGTGGTCGCTTGACGGCGAGGGGCATGCGGAAGGAACAAAGATCGATCCGCAGACCGGGATGCTGACCGTTGCGGCGGAGGAAACGAAGGCTGAAATTGTAGTACAGGCGGCATTGGCGGGTGAAACCGGTCAGCCTGTAGACGGCACCGAGAAAACGGTCACAGTTCACGTGACAGAAGAAACGGTACCTCAAACGGTTTCCCTTTCGGTATCCGGCGATGAAGCAACGGCAAAACCGGATTCGATCTCACTTACGGTAGGCCAGAAGCTGGCGTTGACGCTTCAGGCCCAAGGTGAACCGGACCCCCCTGCCGGCTATCAAGAGCCGGCAGATCTGGCCCCCACATATCAGGATGCATTGACGTCGGGTGACGGCAGCTTAAGTGGAAGTAACGGGCAATATACTGCAGTGGCAGCGGGCCAAGCTGTATTGACGGTGTCCGCAGAGTGGCAATTTGAAAAAAGCGACGCGACGAGTTCTGAGACCACAGAGCCGGGTACAGATCCGTCTGAACCCGGCGGCAGCTCCTCTTCAACGGAGGAATCCGTCCCGGTTACGGATCCGTCGTCGGCAGAGAGCGATACGTCCGCCGGCAGCGCGGAGGGAACGGAGAGCCAGGGCGCCAATGCGGGAAGCAGCGACAACACAGATGCCAATACAGGCAGCCCGGAAAATGCCGCTTACCCACAGGCCGTGACGGCTCCCCGCAATGCAGTCGAAGATGATAAAAACGGTAAAATTACCTGGTCGGATGAGGTCACCGTTACGATCACCGATGCGCAATTGCCCGAAGATGTTCAGGACAGTGCAGTATCTTTGGCGCAGCAAGTCAATACGGGAAACGGCAGCTCGACGGTTTCAGCTGATTCCGAAAGCTCCGCGGTTTATCAGCTGCTGTTTACCGATAGAAATGCCAATGACCGTTTCCAGATCACATCAAACGAAGAGGCGCCGGAAATCAGTACTTCGGGCTGGCTTGAAGTTCCCGAAGAAGCATACCCGATCCCTTCGTGGACGCAGGGGAGCCATTCTGTCTGTTACCTGTGGATGTACCGGGCCAATGACGGCAATCTGTCGGACAGCGCAATGATGGGGTATAAGCTGCAGGTGTCAGACGACGGCCAGGCCATTGAAATCACGCTCCTCGAAGGTTACCAGGCGTCCGAAAGTTCGGAAGAGCTGGACGCCCTGACCGCTTCACGCAGCTGGACGACCGATGAGATCAAAGACAAGGGCCCTTTCAGCGTGCTGGCTTTGCTGAAGGAAGAGTACGGCGATGCGCTGGAGCATTATACCAGCCTGGGCACAGGTGAGGTGCGTGTGACGGTACTGCAGGTCAGCGGCACGGTGTACGAGTACGGCGCGCCTTTGGTGACGGAATCCTACAAAATCGGCGATGTGGGCCTGCGGCCCACCATCAGCCCCCGCGCCAACGCGGTCCTGCCCAACAACAGCTTCACCATCACAAACAACGACGACGCCGCTGCTGCGGTGTGGTACAAAATTTTCCCGGGCCAGTCCTCGGCCGATGGGGACTTCAGCAGCGATCCGGGCTCCGGCTGGCAGCAGTATACCGGAAGCGCCGTCTCTTTGACGGATTTTGCCAGCTATGACACCATCACCGTGGCGGCCGTGGCGGTGCCCGCCGGCGGCCAGGTCAGCGAGATGGATACGGTAACCTTCACCGAAAGCAACCTGCTGACCCCGGACGCCCCCAGCCTGCGCATCGGCGACCTGCAGGAGGCGTTTGTGCCCGGCAACACCTATGCCGACGGCGATGCCTTTACCTTCAGCTTTGCCGACAAATATTACGGCTGGCAGACGGAGAACAGCCAGGTGTATTATACCCTCAACGGCCTGGACCCCGTGCCCGGCAGCGAGGGCACGCTGTACAATGCAGACAGCCCGCCCCGGCTGAACTTCGGCCTGTCCACACAGATCGTCATCAAGGCCCTTGTGTATGACCCGGTGCTGCAGGTCAGCTCGGCCGTGGCCAGCTTTACCGTGCAGCGCAGCGCCAGCGTGGGGCGCCCGGTGCCCAGCCTGACCACCGGTACGGTGGTGATCAAGGGCCAGGCCCTGACGCTGGAACTGCCCGAGAGCTTTGTGGAGGACCTGCCGGACCTGCTGGGCCTGGAAAATGTGCAGTATGCCGTCTACGGCCAGGACAGCAGCGTATTTGAGCCCTTTGCCGAATACGAGCTGGCCACCAACTCCGATACGCCCGTGGAGGGCATGCGCTACCTGGTTGTGGACACGGGTTCCAATATTTCCAGCACCATGCTGCCGGAGGTATGCTACCTGCTGGACGACACGGAAAGCGTCCTGAAGGATGTGGGACGGCCTTATCAGTATGCCGTGTGCCAGGTGTGGTACGATGCGGCCGCGGGAACGAACTATGTGCGCTATACCAGCCCCGACGAGATCATCCTGGAAGGCGAGGCCGACAGCACCATCACCCTGCGGGCCCAGATCCTTGCCCCCGACGGCGTGACGGCCTATCAGGACGGCGACGAGGGCACCTTCCTGTACACCATCCGCAGCACGCTGGCCGCACCCACGGCCGTGCCCAGCACCGACACCCAGGGCGCCACCACCGTGAACGTGGGCGACCGCATCGCCCTCACCAGCGACCCGGACACCTATATCTACTACACTACCAACGGCAGCCAGCCGCGGGTGAGCTGGAACGAGGAAGAGGGCCTTTGGGAGATCGGCAGCGAGGCCACGAAGCAGTACGACGAAAACCAGTCCATCCTGGTGACCAACACCGATTCCCTGGTGCTGATCATCCATGCGGTGGCGGTTTCGGTGGACAACAGCCTGGAGACCAGCCCCCTGGCCACCTTTGTATACACGGTGGACCCGCTGCCCCGTGCGGCAGCCCCCACCGCCACGCCGGTGACCGATGCGGCCAATCCAACCCAGCTGGCCCGGGGCGAGACCATCAGCCTGCACACCACCACGCTGAATACCAATATTTATTATACCGTCAACGGCAGCGTGCCCCAGCCCGATGTGCGGGATGAATGGGACGCCGCCTATGCGGATGCCAGCCAGACCGGCACCGATGCCGACACCGGCAAACAGTACTATATGGACGGCACCCGGCGGGTGAGCGAGCCCGATACCTACATCTACGACGTACAGCAGGGCATTGCCATGGAAGCGACCCGGGAACAGCAGCTGTTCGTGGTGACGGCCCTGGTGCGGGAGATCAACACCGAGACGCCCACCACCGCTCCCAGCGACGCAGTCAGCTTCGTCTATCAGCTGGCCAAGGCTGCGGCCCCCGAGGCCGCGCCCGCCGGTGAGGCCGGCAGCGCCGTGACGGTGGAGCCCGGTTCGCTGATTACCCTGACCACCAGCACCGTGGGTGCGCGCATCTATTACACCACCGATACCACCCTGCCGGTGGTGGATGACCCGGACGCCGTGGCCCAGGCCTACGAAGAGTGGCTGGACGACTACGAGGCCGCCGATCAGAAGGGCATCGAGGGCAATGGTGTGCGGTATTACCTCAGCGGGTCCTCCCGCGTGTATGAACCCTCCACCAAGCCTTATATTGCCGAGGAAGGCATCCTGATGCCGGAGGGCGTTACCACCTTCCTCACGCTGCGGGCCGTGGCCGTGGTAGAGGACGGCACCCGCGCCGACAGCGACGTGTCCACCTTCAGCTACCAGCTGCCCGCCCCGGTGCAGGCCGTATACGCCAGCCCCGTGGACGGCACCGCCGTGACCTACGGCGACCAGGTGACCCTGGCCTGCGGCACCGAGGATGCGCAGATCTTCTACAAGATCTATACCAGCGAACCCGCCGAGGACGATGTGCCCGTGGTGAACCAGGACCTGCTGTACACCGGGCCCATCACCGTGACCCGGGAGGTGTGGATCCGCGCCATTGCCACGCGCCAGGGCATGCGCAGTACCGTGACCACTTACCACTACACCGTGGCGCCCACCGCCGCCGCGCCCACCGCCTCCCTGCCGACAGGCAGCGTGGTGTTCCGCGGCACACGCATCCAATTGTCCGGCGAGGGCACCATTGTGTACACCACTGACGGAAGCGACCCCAAAACCAGCGAGGCAGTGCAGTACGGCGGCAGCGTGAACCTGGACGGTGATTACGGCGCCACCGTCACCGTGCGGGCCTATATCCAAAGGGACGGCTACACCCCCAGCGATACGGTGTCCTTCAGCTACACCATCTGCGGTGAGGACGATTACCTCATCGCCTCGGTGGCCAGCGGCAGCACGGTGGCCAGCGGCACGGCCCTCACCCTCAGCACAGGCATCACCGGCGGGCGCATTTTCTACACGGTAGACGGTTCCACCCCGGCAGTGAGCAATGTGTTCACCAGCGCCGCAGGCAAGAACTACACCACCTACGAGTGGGCCGCCGGCACCAACACCACCGAGGGCAGCAGCCTGACCATCAGCGGCTCGCCCGACGGGGCCGTCACCATCAAGGCCACCGTAGTGGCCAACGGCTGTGACGGCGGCACCGTGGCCACCTTTACTTATCGCCTGCAGTCCCAGACGGCCGCGCCGTCCGCCAGCATTCCCAGCGGAGCCGTGGTGCTGGAGGGCGCCACCGTGGAGCTGACCGCCGCCGAAGGCGTGATCTACTACACCACCGACGGAACGGACCCCACCACCTCCAGCGCCGTGTATTCCCGGCCCATCGACGTGTATGCTTCTTCCAGCGTGACCATCCGGGCCATCGCTGTGGCCGAGGGCAAGGCGCCCAGCGCCGTGGCGGTGTTCCGCTACACCCGCGCCGGGCAGGTGGCCACCCCCACCTTCAGCCAGACAGCCGGGGAGATCGACACCGGCACTGCGGTGGCCATTACCAGCGCCACCGCCAACGCCTCCATTTACTATTCCACCGACGGCACCACCCCCACGCAGGACAACCTGAGCAGCCTGTCGCTGTATGTGGCGCCCATCTCTGTCACGCGGGCCGTCACCATCAAGGCCATCGCAGTGCGGGACGGCATGGAGGCCAGCGAGGTGCGCACGGCCACTTATACCGTGCGTCGGCCGACGGTGGAAGAGCCGGAGACCGTGGAGGAGGCGCCCGCACAAACCACCGTCACCGACCGGCTGACCAGCCGGCGCACCTACAGCAGCGAGGCCCAAGGGCCCTTCTATTCCGATATTGTGCTTCGGGAAAGCGTGTGCAATACGGTGCTTTCGGCGCCGGAGGGCGCCGTGCCCGGCAACGCGCTGCTTACCGTGAACCGTGTGGAGCCCACCCAGGCCGATGCGGCTTCCGTGGGCAGCAGCCTGGGCCAATCCATCGCCCTGGTGTATGAAACGCAGCTGACGGTGGACGGCGAGAGCGTACGCCCCTCCGACCAGATCGAACTGGGCTTCGCTATCCCCGCCGAATACCAGAACGGCGTAGTCACCGTCAGCCGCATCAACGACGACGGCACCCTCACCCAGTTCAGCGCCCGGCGCTCGGGCGGCATCGCCTATGTGGAGACGGACAGCCTGGGGCGCTTTGCCCTCAGCGTGCCCGACACCGATACGGGCGGCGCCGGCCTGCAGGACGTTCTGCCCTGGGTGGGCGGCGGCCTGGCGCTGGTGCTGGCGGCCGTACTGCTGCTGCTGGTGCGCCGCCGGCGCAAACAGGCCGCCGCTGCGGCCGCCGCCGGGGACGACGGCGCCATCGACAACCTGGAGGATTTCCAGAATTTCCGGTAACAGGGCGGGCCTGTGCCCGCGGCCGTACAGCCACTACATTTTGTAACAGAAAGCAGGCGGACAGATGCTGAACCGAAAATACTTCCCCTTCCAGCGCAACAACTATTACTACGGCAAGCTGCTCACCGCGCGGGATTTTGAAGACGAGCAGCGCTACTTCAACGATAAGCGCCGCCTGGCCAACCGTCTGGCCGGGGCCAACGGCATTGTGGCCGGCCTGGGCGTTATCCGCGCCGACGATTTGTCCCTGGTGATCCAGGCCGGCTGCGCCACCGATGCCTCCGGCCGGGAGATCGTGGTGCCGGACACCCGGGTGGTAAAGCTGTCCACCATCGAGGGCTTTGCCCAGCTGTCCAGCGCCTGCGCGCTGCTGGGCATCCGCTACGATGAAGCCCCTGCCGAGGAGATGTACGCCGTAATGGACCCCAGCGGCGAGCCGCGGTACAACCGGGTGCGGGAGCAGTATGCGCTCACCCTGCTGGACGAGGACCTGGCCGCTGCCATCCCCTCGCCTCTGGACGGGTTCGTGGGCACCACCGTCATCTATGCGGATCCCGAGGTGGAGGTGGTGCAGCGCACGCCGCGCTACGCCGCGCGGGGCAGCCTGCTGCGGGTGGCCGTCACCATCCGCCGCCTGGGTGCCGGTGCGGGGGAATACTCCTTCGCTTACCGCCTGGAGGCCCCCGGCTTTACCGGCCCCGAGGGCGCCGGCGCCGACATCGCCTGCAACAACCTGCGCCTGGCCCAGGGGGAGAGCTATACCCTCCACGCGGCCCTGGCCCCCGAGGAATACCTGTGGGGCGGCGGGGATACGGCGCTCACCGTTACGAATTTCGCCATCCGCCGGGGCGATGAAACATTCGCCCTCAAACAGGATCTGGAAGTGCCCGTCAAACCGGTGGACCGGGATATCGAGGCCCAGTACCTGGCCGAATACTACGAAAAGGCTATGGATACCCAGCTGGAGCAGTGCTACGACGAGCGCCTGTGGCTGGCACGGGTGCGGCTGATCCGCCAGGGCGCCAATGTGATCATCGACAGCGTGGAGCCCGCCCCTTACGGCCAGTACAGCTACAATGCCCAGCAGCTGATGCAGCTGCGCCGGCTGGAGGAGTTTTATCCCGCTGCCGGCGTGCTGGCCGCCGCGGCTCCCGCCGCAGCCCCCGCCCAGCGCGTGGGCGTGGCGGCTGAACGGCCCGATACCGGCCGGCACACCGCCTGCGGTGTGTTTGACTTTCCCATCGGCATGGGCGGCCAGGCCCGCCAGGTGCTGTTCTCCGACGAGATCATGCACGGCCTGGGCCCTGGGCCCGTGTGCGTGCAGGTGGGTGTGGAATACATCACCGCCGGTGCGGACGGCGGCGCCAGCGGCGAGCTGCTGCTGGGGGATGCCTCCATCTTTGCCGAGGACCGCGCCGGCGCCGCCGGCGAACGGGTGTACCAGCTGTCCACCGGCGTGAAGGTGCTGCCCGAACGGGGCACCTTCATCGTGGGCCTGCGCCTGCTGGAGGACACCGGGCTGATCAGCCTGCGCATCCGCTGGTTTGCCTACCGCGCCGGCGAGCTGGATAAACAGTTCCAGCCCCACCGCGCCGGCGAGCCCATGCTGCTGGTGAACCCGGACACCATTGTGCTGCAGCCCAAGGCCAGCACCCACATTGCGCCGGTGTTCATCAATATGCCCGGCGAGGCCTGCCGCTTCTCCGTGACGGACCCCGAGGGCGGCACCATCGACAACAACGGCACCTACACCGCCCCCGCCAAGGAGGGCGTGTATGAGATCCGCGTGGAGGCCGTCAGTGACCCCACGGTATACACCTACGCCTTTGCCATCGTCAGCCAGAAGAAAAAGGACGAGGGCTGAGCGCGCCTTAGGCGGGGCACACCACACAGGGAGAGGAGGCGGCGGCCGTGATCGCAGCATTGAACATGGACCTGGAGCCTGTGCGGCTGGTTCTGGCAAACCCGGTGAACCGCATCCAGGTGTGCGCAGACCGCCGCCGGGACGCCGGCGTGCTGTACACCGTGGTGTCGGTACAGGAGCCCCAGGCCCGGCGCACCGCCGCCAGCCTGGCGGCAGAGGGCGCCTTTGCCGCAAACGGCGACTATCTGGGCAGCACCGTCCAGGGCGACGGGCTGCACCTGGTGTTCCGCTACCGGCCCGAGCGCCTGCTGGCCAGCCGGGAAGATGCCTTCGGGGACGATTTCCCCCGGCGCCGGGCTGCCGCCGAAAGCTACCTGGCGGCCCTGGCCGAAGCCCAGCTGCCCCCGGCGCTGGCGATGCTGCTGCTCAACGGCCGCTGTGTCAACGTGGACGCCGCCGGCAGTGTGTATTTCAACTATTATCTGGATTTCGCCGATTACCGTCCGGGCCAGTCCGCCGCCGATTTGTGCCGCACCGCTGCAGGCTATGTGTTTGACCTGCTGTGCCGCCCCTGGGCCCTGAGCACCGGCGGACAGCTGCACCGCTACCCGCGGGAGCTGGTGGCTTTTTTTCGCAAGGTTCAGGTAGGTGGTTTCGCCAGCCTGGGGGCCATATTGGCCGCCGTGCGCGCACTGCCGAACCATCCCCAGCCGCCCCACACCGGCCTGCGCCTGGTGTGGGACCGCATCCTGGCGGGCTGGGCATTTCTGCGCAGGCACTCTACCGCCATCTTCCTGGCAGTACTGGTGGCGGTAACCATCGGCTATGCCGTATGGCAGATCTCCATGCGCATATCCGCGCAGAACGCCGCCCAGGCCAACACCACCTACGGCGGTATGCAGATGATCGGCGAGGTATCCCTGGCCGACGAGAATGAATGACCGGCAGGAGGGGAAGAAGGGTGAAACGAGGGGGCAGGATGATCCTGGCCGCAGCGGCGGTGCTGGCTTTGTGCCTTTCCGTGCTGCAGAACGTGGTGCTGGCGGCCCACAGCTTTACCAATATTGCGGCGGTTCAGTATGCCGGCGGCACCGTGCTGGTGGCCCAGTACCGGGGCAGCGGCATTACGGTGGAACAGTTGGACGGGGCCGGCACGGTGCTGTCCAGCTTCACGGTGCCCGGCAAAAGCGACGGGCAGCTGATATCGCTGAACGATATGGCTGCGGACAGCGAGGGCAACGTATACCTGCTGCTGGAACAAAGCGACCCGTTGTCCGGCGAGGCGTCCGGCCAGCAGCTGGCCGTCTACCGGCCCGACCGCGCGCTGTTCAAGCGCCTGGCAAGCCATGACCTGCCTGCGGGCGAACAGTCGGTGCGCTGGCGCTGGCTGCAGGTGACCAGCTCGGTGAGCGTGATGGGCACCACGCCCGACGGGTATTACCTGGTGCGGGACGTGTACGATACGGCGCCTCTGGCATCCCGGGGGGGTATCGCCGCCAAAAGCTCCCGCACCTACACCCTGCAGCCCGGCGAGGGCATCTGGCGGGCCTGGGCCATGGGCAGCGACACCGCTTACATCTCCGGCTCGGGCAAACTGTTCCTGGCCGGCGAAGACGGCGCCGTGACGGAGGTCTATCCCGCGCGCAGCCTTACGTCCGTCATGTACCCCATTTACGCCGCGCCCATCGACACCCAGACCATGTACCTGGGCGAGCAGGAGAGCGGGGACATGCTGTCCATCGATCTGGCCACCCGGCAGACCACGGTGCTGAAGTCCGGCACCGAGCCGTTCTCCGGTTCCGGCAGCTACGCCCCGGTGGACCTGGTGGCGGCCAGCATGGAGAGCGAGCAGGATTTTGCGGGCGTTGTGAAAAACGATGCCGAGAACCGGTACGAGCTGATCCTCAGCACCGGCGGCCAGGTATCAGTCATCACCGGCGCGCGCCCGGGCCTGGGTGCGGCGGCTGGCGGCACCATTCTGTGGCTGGCGGTTTGGACGGCGGTGTGCGCGGCGGTGCTGGGGCTGGCGGCGGGCCTGCTGCGGCTGGCCCGGGGCCGGCGCACCCTGGCGGCCAGGCTGCTGGGCACGGCGGCGCCGCTGCTGGCGGCGGCGGTGGTGCTGCTCGGCGTGTTCTCGTACCTGCGCTACGACAGCGCCATCCGCCAGAGCTTTGAAAAGCAGGTGGTGGACGAGGGCAATATGCTCATGGCCCTGTTCGGCACCGAAAGCTTCGATGCCATTGAGTTCCCCTATGACTATACCGCCGAGGATTACAGCTATCTGATGGATCAGATGAACACCCGGGCGGTATATACCCGCACCGCGTATTACGAGCGTGGACAGCTTTTCACCGGCGTGGACCGGGACGCCCCCTGCTTTTATCCGTTCGGCATCAATATGAACGCCGATGCGGATGCGCTGTACCTGCAGGCGGCCTATACAGGCACCGCGCAGACGGGCATCCTGCGGGACGCCAACGGCCGGCGGCTGGTGTGCGTCACCCCTGTGGGCGGGTTGTCCTCCGGGACGGTGTATCTTCTGGAGACGGGTATCCTGATGGACAATGTGCGGGCATACACCCGGGCTTACCTCATCAGCTTCTGCCTGGTGGGCGCCGTATTCCTGCTGGCGGTCAGCCTGGTGCTGGCCGTGGCCTTCCGCCGGGTACTGCGTCCGGTGACGCAGATCCGCCAGGGGCTGGAGCTGTTTGCCCAGGGCGACCGCACCGTGCGCCTGGAGGAGGCCGATTCCGACGAGTTCTCCGGCATTGTGCGGGTGTTCAACAAGATGGCCGGGGACATCGACGCGCAGATCTACAACCTGCGCCAGACCAGCGCCACCTATTTCCGCTTTATCCCGCAGAAGGTGTTCCAGCTGCTGGGCAAGGAAAACCTGGCCGATTTGGACCTGGCCAGCGGCCAGCGGGCCTGCTGGCACATCCTCAGTGTGCAGCTCACACTGCCCGCCCGCCTGCCGGCGGATGAGGCCAAGGACAGCACCGACCGTTTCTTCGCCATTGTCAACGGCCTGTGCGAGGAGCACGGCGCCGTGCTGCTCACCGACAGCATCAATCTGCGCCGGCTGCAGGTGATCTGCCCGTCCGGAGGCGACAGCGCGGTGGATATTGCCCTGTCGGCCCTCAGCCGTCTGGACGCCATGAACGCGTCCCTGCCGGTGCAGAACCGTCTGGAGGCATTCTTCCTGGTGCACAGGGCGGATGTGTACTACGGCATCTGCGGTGATGACAAGCGCCTGGTGCCCGCCATGATCAGCGAGGAACTGGATGAGCTGGAAGCCCAGGCCGACACGCTGCGCCGCTTTGCCAGCCGCCTGGTGGTGACGGCCGCCGCACTGGAAGGTGTGGACGGGAACCGCTACTTCCACCGGTTCATCGGCTGCCCCGAAGGCGCCGACCAGGAGCGTTTCGGACTGTATGATTTCTACGACAGCTGCACGCCCGAAGAGATCCGCCTGATCAACGAGACCCGCGCCACCTTCGACAAAGCCATGGAGCTGTACCGCGCCGGCCGCTGGTACGACGCCAAAAATATGTTCGCCGTGGTGCTGCGGGAAAACCAGTACGACAATGTCTCCCGCACGTATATCTTCCGGTGCGAAAAGCACCTGTAACGCTTTGATTTTCTGCCGAAAGGGGGGATGAGCCCTTGTTCAATCTGCTGCTGAGCATCTTCAAACGCGTGATCACCGCCGTGACGAACCCGTTCCGCCTGCTGGTGGTGAAGGCCCAGCGCCTGTTCAATGTCAATATCCTCACGGCCAAGCTCATCCCCGGCCTGACCAAGAAGGTTAAATCCCTCATCACCCTGCGCCCGCAGTCGCCGAAAGACTATTTCAGCGTGGGCCGCTGGTGGGTATACAAAAAACTGCTGCTGTTTCTGGTGGTGGTGCTGTGCGCTGCGGTGTACATCTATTTTTCCATGTTTGCCGCGCCGCTGCCCGCCCAAACGGCCCAGCCCGAACAGGTGCTCACCACCGTCACTTACGACTATGACGACATGGACCTGGCCGCCTACACCGGCACGGCCAACATCCGCGCGGCGGACGGCCAGGTGGTGTATACCGGCGAGGTGGCCAACGGCGTGTGCACCGGTGCCGGCACCCTGTATGACCGCCGCGGCCGCCTGCTGTACGAGGGCGAATTCGCCGATAACCAGTACAGCGGACAGGGCACCCGCTATTGGCCCAACGGGAACGTGCAGTACATTGGCCAATTTGCCGAAAACCTGTATGAAGGCGAAGGCACCCTGTACGCCGAGGATGGCCAGACCATCCTGTACACCGGTGCATTCCACAGCGGCATGCGTGCGGGCAGCGGCAAAGCGTACGGTACCGACGGCGCCCTGCTGTATGAAGGGCAGTTTGCGGATGACCTGTACCACGGCGCCGGCACACTGTACAATGCCGACGGCCTGGTGGCCTATACCGGCGAGTTTTTCCAGGGTACGCCCCAGGGCCAGGGTACGCTGTACAGCGCCCAGGGCCGGGCCCTGTACACCGGCCCGGTATATGACGGCAAGATCAACTACAGCGCCCTGGTGGGCGCCACCCTGGCGGACCTGGAGGCCGCCTTCACCGAGACGCCCCAGCTGTACTACACCGACAGCGCCAGCGTGTTCCTGTACGAGAGCGCCGGCGTGGCCGTGACCATGGACTGCCGCATCCGCGTGGATGTGTGGCAGAACGAGGCCGCTGCCCAGGAGGAAGGAGCGCTGTATTATATGCCTGCGGCGGCCCGGGGCGGAACGGCCGCCAGCGCTGTGGCACTGGGCGCCGTGCGCAGCCGGCCGGCTGCCATCGTACCCCTGGCCTGGTTCACCGGCTCGTCCTCCGCGCCGTCGTCCTCGTCCTCTTCTTCTTCGTCCTCCTCCTCATCATCATCCTCCTCATCGTCTTCATCTTCCTCTTCCGCCTCTTCCTCCGCGTCCTCTGCGCCGGCGGCGTCCTCCATGCCGTCTTTTGTGGAGCAGAACCTGACGCTTTACTACGAGGTGGATGCCAACGTCTGGCAGGCCGAGGCCGATCTTGACAAGACCAAGGTCTTTGTGGAGGCCGTCACCGTGCTGGACGGTGCCGTGCCCGCCGCCGGGCTGCCCGAAACGGCATTTGAGGAGGACCAGCCCCCCTCGCTGGAGGACTGCGTGGCCATCGAGGTGCTGCGCGGGGCCGAGCCCACCGCCTTTTCCAATGTCTCCTACCAGCTGGACCGGCAGAACCGCCTGTTTGTGGCGGTCAGCGGCATCAATTATGCCAACCAGATCCAGCGCTGGGGCCTGGAGCAGGACGGCCTGCTGTATGTGTACTGCTATCCCTATGACGCGGGCCCTGCCGCCGGCACATCGGCCGCCGGCAGCGCCGCCTCCGGCGAAGAAGCCGAAGAGGCCCAGTCCGTGCCCATGTATTACACCATTCGAAAGGGGTGAGACACCGTGGCTGATTTTTCCGTTGTGGCCGATGTGAGCGCCGCGCTGCTGCGGCTGCTGCGGGCCCAGATGTGCCCCGCCCCCGTGGCGGCCCCCGAGGCCATCCGCCTGGCGGCCCCCACCGACAAAAACGGCGACTTCCAGCTGGGGCTGTATCTGTATGATCTGCGGGAGCTGGGCGAATACCGGGCCGGGGAAATGCAGCGGGGCGCCGGCAATGTCCGCCGCCGTCCCCCGCGTCCGCTGACGCTGCACTACCTGTTGTTTTTGAACAGCAAGGCCCAGATCACCGCCGGCGCCGAAGCCGAACAGCGCATCCTGGGCCGGGCGCTGCAGGTGTTGGGGGATTATCCCTTTGTGGATGTGAACGAGGCGCACCCCTTTTCCGACCAGCTGGAGGAAGCCGCCAGCGTCACGCTGCTGAGCCTGACCTTCGAAGAAAAAACGAAGATCTGGACGGCGCTGAATATCCCCTATCAGCTGGGCCTGTACTTTTCCGTCTCCCCGCTTCTGTTGTCCTCCCGTGTGGAGGTGCCCTTCACCCGGGTGCGCCAGGTGGAGGTGCGGGGCGCCAAACCTCGCTGACAGGCTCTGTGCAGCCTGCTGAAAGAAGGTGATGCTTTGATCCGGATTTCCATGCGCTTTGCGCTGCTGCTGCGGGACGATTACAGCGGCGCACCCATTGCGGACGGCGGGCAGCTGTTCCTTGTGAACGGCCGCCCGGCGCGTCCCATCCGAAAACCCGAGGGGTTTTATGTATTTCTGGCACCCCCCGGCCCCGTGCCGGACGCAGAGAGCCGGTGGACGGTGCAGATTGAAAGCCCCCGGCACTTCCCGCGCACCGTACACATCAGTGCCCCACAGCTGGACCCGCATATGCCGCTGTGCACCGTGCAGATGTACCGGCGGCCCC
Source organism: uncultured Ruthenibacterium sp. (assembly GCA_944386555.1). GTDB lineage: Bacteria > Bacillota > Clostridia > Oscillospirales > Ruminococcaceae > Ruthenibacterium. Next base: position 24,472 of record CALXBN010000051.1, read on the forward strand.
ACACCGGCTTTTCCGACTGCGCCTGGCTGGAGGCCGCGGCCCCGCCCGGCACCTTGGCGGTGGCCCTTTATGGGCCGGACCCGCCCCTGGCCTTGGCCCGCTTTTCACCCGACGGCACGGGCTTGTATCTGCAGGGCTATGCCGCGGCCAACCTGCTGTGGCGCAGGCTGTGTGTGGGCGAGGGACAGGATGCGGAGCTGTTTACCCTGACGGCCCGCCGCACCGACGGCGGTTACGGGATCGACCGCTCCCCCGCCCGGGAACATCCTGCCGGCACGCCGGTATACCTGGCGGCCTGCGGCCCGGCCGGTGCCGGCGGCCGGTGCAGCATTCCTGTGCGGCCGGGCAGCGGCGCGCCGCTGACGGTGCGGATCTATGATGAGGAGGCGATGCGATGGCGGGAAACCTCGTGTGCAGCGGGGCACAGCTGATGTGCAGCTTCGGCATGGCGCCCTCGGTGCTGACGGTAACACCCCAGAACAAGACGCTGTGCGGCGGAATGCCGGCGGCCAACATCCTGGATATGAAACCCATGGCCAATATCATGCCCTTCGGCATGTGCAGTTCCATGGCCAACCCTACGGTGGCGGCAGCCACGGCGGCGGCACTGGGCGTCCTCACGCCCATGCCCTGTGTTCCCGTCATTCCCGCGCCCTGGGCCCCGGGCAGCGCCACGGTGCTGCTGGGCAATATGCCGGCGCTGAACAGCAACTGCAAACTGACGTGTGCTTACGGGGGCGTCATTCAAATCGTCTCCCCCGGGCAGATACAAACAACCGTGTAAAACCGATACCCTGGCAAAAAACAAATCGAAAAGGAGGAGCGGCCCGGCGCCTGACCGGCCGGGCCCAGAACAATTATGGCTGAGTATTTATCCCCCGGCGTGTACGTGGAAGAGTTTGAATCCGGTATGCGCGCCATGGAAGGCGTGAGCACCAGCACCGCTGGCTTCATCGGCATGGCCGAGCGCGGCCCCGTGGTAGGCACGCCTGAATTCCTCACCAGCTTCGCCGATTACAAGCGCAAATTCGGCGGCTATCTGTCCGAGAACACCCACGGCGGCAACCGCTTTTTGCCCTATGCGGTGGAACAGTTCTTCGCCAACGGCGGCGCACGCTGCTATGTGATGCGCGTGGCCCCCGCCGACGCAAAGCCCGCCAGCGCCGTGATGAGCTGCGTGGTGCTTACCGCCAAAAACCCGGGGCGCTGGGGCAACGCCATCCGTGTGGCCATCACCGCGTCCTCCAAGGGCAAAACCCAGGCCGTGTCCGTGTCCGAGGACGCCGCCGCCGCCAAAACCTATACGCTGAAAAACGCCTCCGCTTTCGCCCCCGGCGATGTGGTGGCCCTGTATGAGAACGGCCGCCTGGCCGGCCACAACCGCGTGGCCCGTGTGCAGGGCAACGAGGTCGCCTTTGAAAATGAGTTCGAGCAGGAGATTGTGGATACCGCCCTGGTGCCCCGCCGTGTTCTGGCCACCTGCGAGGTGGATATTGAAGTGAGCTGCGGCGACGTGGTGGAGAATTATGAGAACGTCTCCCTGAATATCCAGGACGCCGGCTACATTGAAAACAAGCTGGCCCGCTCGGCTTTGGTAAGCGTGAAAGTCACCCCCATCGAGGACATCTGCCCGCCCATGCTGGCCCTGGCCGGGGACGCGGCCGGTGAGAGCGCCGTATTCACCCTGTCCGGCGGCACCGACGGCGACTGCAGGAAAACCGACGATTCCATTTACATCGGCGGCGGCGACGCCCCCGGCAAGCGCACGGGCCTGGCCGCTTTCGAGGAAGTGACCAACGTCAGCATCATGGCCATTCCCGGCATTACCAGCGCTGCCGTGCAGCTGGCCCTGGTGGCCCACTGCCAGAACCTGGCCAGCCGTTTCGCCGTGCTGGATATGCCCGCCGAGATGACCAAGCCGCAGGACCTGCTGGTGCACCGCGCCATTGTGGATTCTGACTACGCCGCCATGTACCACCCCTGGCTGGAGGTGTACGACATGGCCGCCAAGCGTCCGGCGTACATTCCGCCTTCCGGCGCCGTCTGCGGCATTTACGCCCGCAGCGACAACACCCGCGGCGTGCACAAAGCCCCCGCCAATGAGGTGGTGAACAACTGCCTGGGCCTGTCCTGCCTGTATAACAAAGGTGAGCAGGACCTGCTGAACCCCGCCGGCGTGAACCTGATCCGCGCGCTGCCTGGCCAGGGCATCCGCGTGTGGGGCGCGCGCACCTGCTCGTCCAACAACCTGTGGAAATATGTCAACGTGCGCAGGCTGTTCATCTACCTGGAGGAGACCATCCGCAGCCAGACCAACTGGGCGGTGTTCGAGCCCAACGATGAAGTGCTGTGGCTGCGTGTGCAGCGCACCATCGTCTCGTTCCTGCGGGATATGTACCGCGCCGGCGCGCTGGTGGGCGCCACCGAGGATGAGGCCTTCTTTGTGAACATCGGCCGCGATACCATGACCGAACAGGACATCGCCAACGGCAAACTGATCTGCGTCATCGGCGCGGCGCCCAGCCGTCCCGCGGAGTTTGTCATCTTCCGTATCACCCAGAACATGAAAGAGTGACGCTGACAGCGCCCCCAGCGCATAAACGAAAGGAAGGAACACAATGGCTGTAAACACCTACCCCTATAAAAAATACAATTACCGCGTGGAGATCAGCTCCATCGACGTGGCCGCCTTTTCGGAAGTGAGCGGCTTTGACGCCAGCGTGGACGTGATCGAGTACCGCGAAGGCACCGACGCCATCAATTCCCCCCGCAAGATGCCGGGCCTGACCAAGTACGGCAATGTCACCCTGAAATGGGGCATGACGGAGAACATGTCCTTCTACGAGTGGGTGGCCGGCATCACCGACGGCAGCAAGGCCGCCGCTGAGGACCGGGTGCAGGATGTCACCATCCATCTGCAGGACGACGCCCACAACGACATCGCCAGCTGGACGCTGGTGAATGCCTGGCCCTGCAAGTACACCGCCCCCGATTTCAACGCCTCCTCCAGCGAGATCGCTTTTGAAAGCGTAGAGCTGGCCTTCGAGGAGATGCGCCGCGACCTGTAAACCTGAGCGCGCGCTTTACCCATTCAGCAAACGCACCGGCACGGCCCCGCGCGGCATATGCCGCGCGGGGGCCCGGCGGGCGTGAAAGGAACTGTTATGGAAGAATTTGCCACTGAGTTTGAGTTTGACCTGCCCAAAGGCTATGTGGACCAGACCGGTACGGTGCACCGCCACGGCGTGATGCGCCTGGCCACCGCTGCCGATGAGATCCTGCCCCTGCGGGACCCCCGGGTGGTGCAGAACCCCGGGTATCTCACCATCATTCTGCTGTCCCGGGTGATCACCAGCCTGGGCACCCTGCCCAAGATCGACCCGCGGGTCATCGAGCGCCTGTTTTCATCGGACCTGGCTTTCCTGCAGGGTATGTACCAGCGCATCAACGCTGTGGAGCCTGTCACCGAAACCTGCGTGTGCCCGGAATGCGGGCACAAGTTCCAGCAAACCGTAAATTTTACACAGGCGGAATAGCCCTCTACCCCCAGCAGGAGCTGTATAAGGAGATGTCCTTCATCTCCTATTACTACCACTGGGAGTTCAAGACGGTTATGACGCTGGACCATCAGACACGGCGGCGGTTCTGCGCGGAGATTTCCGCCATTCACAAAGAACTGAACCACACGCCGAAGAATGTTTTCGAGGTATAGCCATGGACATTGGAAAAACGCTGCTGAACCTGCGCGCCGAACCGGTGCCGGGCTACAAGTTCCAGGTGTTCATCAACAATATCCGCATGGGCTTTTCCCGGGTGACCAATCTGGAAGAATCCATTGAGACCGAGCCCCTGCAGGAGGGCGGTGTGAACGACCGCACCTATTCCCTGCGGGCGCCTGTCACTGCCGAGCGCACCCTGATCCTGGAGCGGGGCGTGGCCAGCCGCGGCCTGCTGATGACCGCCCTGACCCTGCGCTTCACCGTGGGCCAGCGCCTGCCCATGGACGTGTTCATCCTGATTTGCGACCGAAACGGTGTGCTGAACCGGATGTACCAGGTGCACGGTGCCACGGTGAAAAAATGTGCCGTCAGCGATTTGGACGCCAGCCGCAGCGAGGCGCTGATCGAACGGTTTGAACTGAGCTACGAGACCATGGAATCCTGCCCCATTGCCGCCGGCGTGGCGGGCGGCCTGCAGGGCGCGCTGGGCGTGGATATCTTCTGAGCTGCCCGCCCCTGACTTGCCAAAGGAGGTGTGCCCATGCTGCAGCCCGCAGCCGGAACGGAACTGTCCCGGCAGATTTTGGCCCGATATGCATCCTTTGCCCGGGACATCGGCGCACCCGCCCCCATGGAACATCTCCAGCCTGCGGGCGAAGGGCAAGGTGCCGTGTATCTGGCCCAGACGGAAAATCTGTATCAGATCACCCGTGCCATCCAGAACAATGTGCTGGTGAATCTGCAGGTGAACCTGCGGTTCCTGGCCCGCCGGCTGAGCGCCGCGGTGGAAGCCGCCGGCGCCCTGCAGGAGCGGGCGGCACGCATGATCCCATCGGCGGCCCCGGCGGATGCAGGGCAGAGCGATGCCCGGCCCGCCGCCCGGCCCCCCCGGCCCGCAGCGGCCGTCCCGGGGCGCCCGAGCCCCATGGAGGCGGTGCGCCTGGCGCGCCGGGCACTGGCGGCCCCGGCGCCGGCGGCCCTGGTGTTGGCCGGTCCCGGCCCGGGAAACATCGGCGCCCCGGCGGAAGGGCAGGCGGCCCGGCGTATTCCCCCGGCAGCTGCCGCAGCTCCGCCGCGTCCCCGCGAGAGAACAGAGAAGGCGGGCCGCGTGCCGGCCCCGCAGCCGGTACAGCCCGGTATGCCCCCCGCGGCGCGGGCGACCGCCCCGGCCTCCGGTGCGCCCGGGCAGGTGTCCCCGGAACCCCCTGCGGCCCGGCCGGCGGCGCCGGCCCCCCGGGTGCTGCCGGAGCCTGCGCCCTCCGTTGGGCCCGGCCCCGGCCCGGACGCTTCGGCCCGGCAGGCCGAAACCGGCGCCCGCGCGCCCATGCGCCCCGGCCTGCCTGCGGAAGAGGCCGTTGCGGGCCGCCGCGAGGCGGCTGCACCGCCGCCCCCTGCACCGCAGAGCGCCCCGGTATCCCCGGCGACCCCGCCGCCCGCCGCCCGGGTACAGGAGCCCCCCGCGCTGCGGCCGGTTGCTTTGGAGCATCCGCTGGAGCTTTCGGCCCCGCCGGATGGTGTCCGCCGGCCCCGCCGGACGCCCCTGGGCCATATTGAACTGCCGGCGGAAGATGTGCCGCAGCCGCCGGCTCCCGCGCCGCAGCCACCCCGGCTGCGGCAGCAGACGGCGGCTGCCAGGCGCGCGCGGCCGGGCCCCCTGCCGGGCCGCGCCGATGAAGCGCCGCTGCCTGCGGCGTCCCCTGCGGCCGGCATGCCGGCCCCGCCGGCGCAGGCGGCCGCCCCGCTGCAGGCGGCGGAAGGCGCTGCAGGTT
>CALXBN010000052.1 GCA_944386555.1 uncultured Ruthenibacterium sp.
TGGCAGAACTGCAGCATACAGCAAAAGCCCAGGCTCAGAACAGCCCGGTTGGCTAAGTCATCGGTGTAGTCACCGGGCAGGCTCGCAAAAAATTCAGCCAGCCGCTGCTGCAGTAGCGTATACGCCTCCAGGGCGTGTGGATCGTACCCTTGTGATACTGAATTGGCCCACACCCGATGGTAATACCGCAGGCCGGGCAGATAAGCCCCCAACCGGGTCACACGGTATAGCTGCAGATTAAACAGCAGATCCTCACCCGTGCGCAAAGCTATGGGGAATTGCGCCTTTGCCTGCAAAACCACATCCCGAAGATACATCTTACAGGGTGTAGCAGGTTTGATCTTCCAATAATCCCGGCGTCCCTTTAAATCCCGGTTTAGACCTCCTCGTAAAAGCCATTGAAAATCCTCTTCATCCAGCATTGCATTTTGTTCTGCTGCAGTCGCTGGAGGTATTTTGCCGTCTGGGCATTCGATATGCCGCACAAAACATATCTGAGCGCTTTGAGCACTGGCTGAACCAAACCAAAGGGTAAATCGTGCCAGAAAATCCGGTGCAATCCAATCATCGCCATCGACAAAGCACAGCCACTGCCCAATTGCCGCGTCCAGGCCGGCGTTGCGCGCGGCCGAGACGCCGGCGTTTTCCTGGTGGATCACCCGCACCCGGGCGTCTTTTTCGGCATAATCATCACAGATCTGCCCGCTCTCGTCCGGGCTGCCGTCGTCCACCAGGATCACCTCGAAGGACGCGCCCTGCTGGGCCAGAATGCTGTCCACACAGGCGGGCAGGTAAGCGGCCACCTTGTACACGGGTACGATGAAGCTCACCAGCGGCTGGCCCGCTGCCTCAGGGCTGCTGTTCTGGGCCATCTGCGCTCCACTCCTTTCTGCGCTGGGCAATGCACCGGGCCAGGGCCTCGCCGTCACCCAGGGGCACGAAATACACCCCGTTTCCGGGGTGGAAAAGTTCCCGGTTGGCCGGGCCGTCTCCCAGCACCACAGGTTTTTCCATGGCGCGGTAGATATAGGTTTTGCCGGCGATGGTGCGGGCGGCCTTTCCAATGGTACCGCTGAAATGGCCTGCCAGACACAGATCCGCCCCGGCAATGGCGTCGGCCAGCTGCGGCTGGCTCAACCAGGGAATGAACTGTACATTGGGATAGCAGGTCGGCTGCACACCGAAGGCTTTTTCAAAGGGGCCGATCAGCACAAATTTCACTGCGGGGTCCTCCTCCAGACGCCGGGCAGCGTCCAGAATCACCTCTACCCCCTGCAGGGGCAGCGCACTGCCGAAATACAGCACGACGAACCGGCCGTCCGGAGCCCGGGGCGGCCGGGGCTTATAGAAAGCACTATCTGCCTCCAGATACAGCACCTGCACCTTTTCTGCAGGGCATTCGAATTCCCGGCAAAAAAAATCCCGGTCGGCTTGTGTATCTACGATCACCAGGTCTGCGGCGGCCAGGGTGGCGTGGTCCAGCCAATGGCACAGGCGGGCGGGCAGGCCGCCCGGAGAGAATTTCTTTCGGTCATCTACCAGGGTGTCGTACACAGAGATGAAAAAATCAATGGAAACAGCGGTGCCCCGCAGCCGGTACAGCCACAAAAAAGGCAGCATCAGCTGAGGGGCAAACCCGAAGAAGGCAGTGTCGTACCGTCGTCCAAACAGATGCCTGATCAACGCGGCCCACACCTGTACCAGGCGGACAGGATAGCGGCCGCTGTCGCTGACGGCGCATGTCAGCTGGGTGGCGATACCGGCCAGCAGATGCATCTCCTGGGTGTTGCGCAGATAGCTCTTCTGCTTGGTGGCGGCGAACAGCACCCGCCGGTTCTGGCACAAGGCCGTCACTTTGTCCACAAACCCCCATCCTTTCTGCCGGGTGTCGGGCGAACATATAAACATATTCATTATACCGGACGTCAAGTGCTCCGTCAAGGTGCGCCAGAGGGTAGAGAGTTTGTAAAAGTTTGGCTGCCGGGCGCCGGGGCGGGGCGCTTTTCCTTTACGGCGGGGGCAAAACATGGTATACTATACCAGAGTATCGCCCGCGCCGGCCAGGCTGCCGGCCAGGGCCCAATATCCCTTCGCGGGCGCGCCCCGCGGGAAAGGATGTGCGTATGATGAAACGTGCCGCCATCATCATGGCCGGCGGCAAGGGCGAGCGCTTCTGGCCCAAAAGCCGCGCCGGCAGCCCCAAGCAGTTTTTGAGTTTGACCGGCGACGGCAAAACCATGATCCAGCTGACGGTGGAACGCCTTTTGCCCGTGGTGGACATCGAGGACATCTATGTGGTGACCAACCGCGCCTACCGCCCCCTGGTGGCCCGCCAGCTGCCCGGTTTGCCCGCGGGCAACATCCTGTGCGAGCCCCGGGCCAAGAACACCGCCCCCTGCGTGGCCTACGCCGCCGCGGTATTGGCCGCCAGGTACGGCGACGCCGTGATGTGTGTGCTGCCGTCGGACCATATCGTGCAGAACAAGCCCCTGTTCGCCGACACCCTGGAGCTGGCCGCCGAGACCGCCCAGGCCGGGGACAACCTGGTCACCATCGGCATCACCCCCACATACCCCGAAACGGGCTACGGCTACATCAAGTTCCTGCGCCGCACCGCCGGCGCGGCGGTGTACCCGGTGGACCGCTTTGTGGAAAAGCCCGATGCCGACACCGCCCGGGCCTACCTGGACGCAGGGTGTTACCTGTGGAACAGCGGCATGTTCGTGTGGAAGGTGAGCACCATCCAAAAAAACCTGGCCGCCTTTTTGCCGGAGCTGGCCGCCGGCGCGGCGCGCATCACCGCGGCCTGGGGCACCGGCGGCTGCGAGGCGGCGGTGGAGCGGATGTTCGAGGAGTGCGCCTCGGTGTCCATTGACTACGGCATCATGGAAAAAGCCCGGAACATCTTCACCATCCCCGGCTCTTTCGGCTGGGACGACGTGGGCAGCTGGCTGAGCCTGGAGCGCATCAACCGCACCGACGCCAAGGGCAATTTTGCCAAGGGCGACGTGGTGGAGACAGGCACCGAAAACTGCATCTTCGTGGCCGACGGCCGGCTGATTGCCGCCGTGGGCGTGGAGAACCTGGTGGTGGTGGACACCCCGGACGTGACCCTGGTGTGCAGCAAAGACAACACCCAGGACGTGAAGAAAATTGTGGAAAAGCTGCGGGCCGCCGGCCGCACCCAGTACCTGTGAGGGGCCGGCCTGCGCCGTTCCCCGCCGAAACGCAGCCATTTGCCAAACAAAGCAGACAAAGGAGAATATACCATGAAAAAAGCACTGATCACCGGCATCACCGGGCAGGACGGCAGCTATCTGGCCGAACTGCTGCTGGAAAAAGGATATGAGGTTTGGGGCATCATGCGCCGCAAAGCCACGGTGGACTACGGCAACGTGGAGCACATCAAGGACAAGCTGCACCTGCTGTACGGCGACGTGACCGACCTGAGCAGCCTGGTGGCCGCCATGCGCAAAAGCCAGGCCGACGAAGTGTACAACCTGGCGGCCCAGAGCTTTGTGGCCACCAGCTGGGATACCCCCGTGGGCACCGCCGAGATCGACGGCCTGGGCGTGACCAATATGCTGGAGGCCATCCGCCTGGTGAAGCCCGAGGCCCGGTTCTACCAGGCCTCCACCAGCGAGATGTTCGGCCTGGTGCAGGAGATCCCCCAGAAGGAGACCACCCCCCTGTACCCCCGCAGCCCCTACGGCTGCGCCAAGGTGTACGGCCATTATATGACCCGCAACTACCGCGAGAGCTACGGCATGTTCGCCTGCAGCGGCATTTTGTTCAACCATGAGTCCGAGCGGCGGGGCCTGGAGTTCGTCACCCGCAAGATCACCGACGCCGCCGCCCGCATTGCCGCCGGCAAGCAGGACGTGCTGGAGCTGGGCAACATGGACGCCAAGCGCGACTGGGGCCACAGCGAGGACTATGTGCGGGCCATGTGGCTGATGCTGCAGCAGGACGAGCCCGACGACTACGTGGTGGCCACCGGCGAAACGCGCACCGTGCGGGACTTTGTGAACGCCGCCTTTGCCGCGCTGGATATCCGCCTGGAGTGGCACGGCCAGGGCGCAGACGAGTACGCCGTGAACCCCGCCACGGGCAAAACCGTGGTGAAGGTGAACCCCGCCTTCTTCCGCCCGGCGGAGGTGGAGCTGCTGCTGGGAGACCCCGCCAAGGCCGAGCAAAAGCTGGGCTGGAAGCGGGAGGTCAGCTTCGAGCAGCTGGTGCGCCGCATGGTGGCCGCCGACGCGGCCCGCGTGGCCGCCGAGGGCTGATGGCCCCCGAAACCGCCCGCCCCGCCGGTGAGGCCGCGGGCCGGCGGGCGCTGATTGTGGGCGCCGCGGGCTTTGTGGGCGGATACCTGGCCGCGGAGCTGGCCGCCCACGGCTGGGCGGTGCACGGCACGGCCCTGCCCGGCGAGGCCCTGGCAGGCCCCCTTGAGCCCCACACCCTGGACGTGCTGGACGCCGCGGCCTGCGCCGCCCTGACCGGGCAGGTGCGCCCCCACGCGGTGTTCCACCTGGCCGCCCAGAGCAGCGTGGCTTTGTCCTGGCAGCGGCCGGGGCTGACCATTGACGTGAACGTGAAAGGCGCGGTGAACATGCTGGAGGCCGTGCGCGCCCTGGACGCCGCCGGCGGCCCGCAGAGGCAGGGCGGGCGCTGCCGGGTGCTGCTGGTGGGTTCTTCGGAGGAATACGGCGCGCCGCTGCCCGAGGAGGTGCCGGTGCGGGAGGAAAACCCCCTGCGCCCGGCCAATGTGTACGCGGTGACAAAATGCACCCAGAACCGGCTGGGCATGCTGTATGCCCGGGCCTACGGCATGGATGTGCTGGCTACCCGCAGCTTCAACCACTTCGGCCCGGGCCAGGCGCCCATCTTCGTGATGGCCGACTTTGCCAAACAGCTGGCCGAGGCGGAACAGGGCCTGCGCGAGCCGGTGATCCGCACGGGGAACCTGGCCGCCCGGCGGGATTTTACCGACGTGCGGGATGTGGTGCGGGCCTACCGCCTGCTGGCGGAACAGGGCCGCACGGGCGAAACCTATAATGTGGGCAGCGGGCGCGCGGTGGCCATTTCCGAGCTGCTGGAGCGGCTGCTGGCCCTGGCCAGGCGCCCGGTGGAGTGGCAGACCGACCCCGCCCGCCTGCGCCCGGTGGACGTGCCCGAGGTGCGGGCCGACATCGCCAAACTGCAGGCCGACACCGGCTGGCAGCCGGAGATCGCCATCGACGCCACCCTGCGGGACACCCTGGAGGACTGGCGCGGCCGGGTGCGCGCGCAGGCCTAGGCCCGCGCGCGGCAAAGCCGGAGGCGGCGCACGCGGCCAGTGCGCTGCGCGAATCGCGGAAGCCCCGCCCGGATAAAGTTCTTTGCCAAGCTTTCTTCGGAGAAAGCAGCCGCAGCGGGGACAAGACCCAAAGGCGGCGCACGCGGCCAGCGCGCTGCGCGAATCGCAGAAGCCCCGCCCGGATAAAGTTCTTTGCCAGGCTTTTTTCGGAGAAAGCAGCCGCAGCGGGGACAAGACCCAAAGGCGGCGCACGCTGCCAGTGCGCTGCGCGCATCGCGGAAGCCCCGCCCGGATAAAGTTCTTTGCCAAGCTTTCTTCGGAGAAAGCAGCCGCAGCG
>CALXBN010000053.1 GCA_944386555.1 uncultured Ruthenibacterium sp.
AAAAAAAGCACTTACACCTACCCCTCCCCTCAGATTAAGAGGGAGGGGGGGCCCACACACACCAAATTAATAAAAAGTTGGTTGGAAATTTTTTATTAAAACAAAACGTGGGGGGGGGGGGGGGGGGGGGGTATAATACAAGTAATTCTGTTGTAAAATCTGACTAAAGGAGAATTAGAGCACCCATATAGACTGCATGGGCCTGCAGAAGACACAGAAAGCCCCGTGATGCAGAGTGAATGACCGAAAAATAGAAGGAATGCTGTGAATGAAGAGAATTTACCCGCTTCGATGGGGCCGGCGCGCACTGGCTGCGCTGCTGTGCTTCGGTATTTTGATGTCAACACCGTTGGGAAGTGCTCTGGCGGAGCGACCACCTGATCCTGCCGCAGCCGATCCACAGATTGAAGTCACACTCCCGGATGTGCCGTCCGAGGGTGGCTTTGCCTTGTCCGAAAGCATGCCGGCCGACAGCACCGGCAGCCAGCCCGAAAGCGGCCAAAGTGCATCGTCCTCGGAACAGCCGGCGCAGAGCGAGCCCGCAGCCGATGCGTCCTCTTCGGAGGATGAAGCCGGCAGCCCCTCCGGGGCCGACAGCCAGGCCGCATCTGTGCCCGAGAGCATACCGCAATCGCAAGTGCCTGCCGCCGAAGAACCTGCGGGAGACGCCGCCGTATCGGAACCGGCCCCGCTGCCGGAAGAAGAAACAGAGGAGCATGAAACCGACGCATCCCAGCCTTCGGGGACGGTGTCTGCGTATGCCGGGCTTACGGTGACTTTTGTGGACCTGCAGTGGAAGACTGCCCCGCTGGCCGGAGTGGACGCGCTGTTCACCGGCGACGAGGGCCTGGCGCCGGCGCGGGTACCCATGGAGGCGGGCGGCCGCGGCCAATATACCGCCGTGGTGCCGCAGGGGGATTATTACCGTGTGGCTTTTTACCTGTCGGGCCAGACGGACGCCGCCGCGCCTTTAGGCGGTGTATGGCGGTTGGACGAACAGGAGGACGATCCGCAGGCAGCAGGCGGCACGGTGGCTTTTGCCACAGGGTCGCTGTCGGCGTTCTATTATGACAGCGGCGACAACCCCAGCTACTGGGGCGCCGCGCCTGATTACGATGCCAACGCCGCAGTGCCGGCCCTGATGGCGGCCAACAGTGTGCAGACACTGGCGGCAGGCGACCCCGCCGAACCGCAGGGAGGGGAGCAGCTGTATTTCGTGAACCTGCACAGGCTCAAGGGGGATGAGACCGACCCCATTGTAACGGTGGAGGCACGGTTTATCCAATGGCCTCATGGCGGTGCGAATGATTCTGATTGGCAGAACGGCAACCAATACATCGCCCGCACCATGTACGAAGTGCGGGACGGCGTATATGTGGTACCTTTTCCGGATGAGATCGATACAGCGAGTGAAGACAATTACATGGGCTATCTCTACCAGGAAGTTGCTTTCGATATCACCCGTGAAAGCGGGGAAAAAGATGCGTTCAACCGCCATTACAATTTCCGCGGACATCAAAGTGAAACGACGGTGGGGGACACTTGGGGCGTGCCCGGCTGGTTTACCTATGCCCAGGGCTCCATGGATGCATATTATTACAACACCAATGTGGAGGATTCCTATTGGAATGCGCACCCCTCCAACGCGGATGAAGGGCTGCACAGCCGAATGCTGTACATCGATACCCGGGATTTCAGCGAAACAGAGGGCAATACGCCCTATCAGAACCTGTCGGGCATTTATCTTTCCTGGGACGGCATGCCCACCAACCTGCCCGGTTATGACGCAGCACAGGGCGGCATCCGTCTGGACGGAGAGGGCAGTACGTACAACACGCAAACCGCGGGGATTTACTATTTCCAGATCCCTGCAGATGCAGAGGATCTGACGGAAAATACCGTCTTTACGCTGACTTATCAAATCACCGATGAAACTTCCAGCTTGCACGGGTGGCACACCTTCCTGTTTACTTATGTGCCCCGCAGCGGCAAAGACACCATCCGGATGGACTACCTGTGGGAAGATGTCGGCGAGGTGTGGGGAACGTACCAGGCACAGCCCGATGAAAACAGTACGCGCGCCGTCTATTTCAACAACACGGTTACAGCGTTTAAGCACGTGCAGGTTGTGCTGGGTACCCGCAATGACAACGGCAGCTATACCTGGATGACGGGAAACGAAGCATTGAGCGATTCCTGGGCAGAAGAGCATGTAATCAATGATGGAATTGGTGGCTGGGCGCGCGGCTGGCTGAAAATGAAGCCAAAGGATACCACTGAGAACCGCATCCCCCTGCCCGACAATGTCTGGGGGCTGGAGGGAATTCCGGAACGGTATACGCATGTGATGTTCCGCTGCTCGGTTGAGGCGGATGCGGATACGAACTATGTTGACAATGACCTCTATTGGTTCTCGCCGCCGCTGGAGATCGACAAGACGTACAGCAACCCCTGCTTTTTCGCCTATCGGTATCTCCATACCAACACCCATCAACTCGATGATAAGGCTGCGTTGGGCAACATGGAATATCTGGATGGCCGGTGGGGGTCGGCGCTGGAAATTTATACCCTGGGCGATGCCAGCGCGGACGTTCCTCAGGGGGAAGGCTTCACCAGCCAGGACAATGTTTACTATGCAACCACCAGCTTTTACGACTACTATTCCCTGTGGGAGATGTCCGGCAAAAATATCAAAGATGTGCCGCGGAACGACAACGGCAATGACTATCTACCCCAGTACAACTATAACAAACAGGGTGTCCTGTGGAACATTGCCATCAGCCGGTATTTCCAGGAGCTGGATCATCAGACGGGCAATACACCGACGTATCCCCTCTATTTCGGCGCGGGTGATATGCTGAATCACACGCCGGGCAGTCCAAATGCCTGGGATTGGGGCCATATCCTAGAACACAATTACCCCCAGTTGGGCGCCTTGTATCTGCCGGATCCGGATGGAGGGCCTCTGTACAACAACAGTGCGTCCGGCAAAACCGATCCTGCCTGGCATGCCAATGTATGGGAAGCGAATGGCGGCTCCAGAACGGGCCTGGTGGACAGCTGGCTGCAGGACGGCAGCCTTACCATGAACGGCTACCAGACGCCCTATTTCAGCGAGACGTTCCTCCGGGGAGACAACCCGGTGGGAGCCACCCTGGGCACGGTGTACAACAATGTGCTGTTTCCTTTCCGCCTGAATGAGGAAGGCTACTGGGAATACAGCAGTGAGGAAACTGGTGCGGCACTGAAGCAGGACCCCGACGGCACCTACTACATGGAGGAAACAGGGCCGTTCTATTTGAATTATGGAGTAGGTGCCACAGCATCCTACATGCCCTTCCATGAAGCGAAGGCTGGAGAGCAGGGAAGTGGGGCAGGCAACGCGCTGAAAAACCTGAAGGCCAACTATATGTTCGGCCAAAAGCTGGAGCTGCAGTTCACCGTGCCCGAGGGCGGCGTCGTCCAAACGGAAGACGGCCAGACTCAGGACGTCATTTTTGAGTTCCGGGGCGATGATGACTGCTGGGTATTCATCGACGGGCAGCTGGTGCTGGACATGGGCGGTATCCATGACCCGGTGCGCGGCACCATCAATTTTAAGGAAGGTACCTGGCAGACATGGCGTGATTTGGATGCGGCCGGCGGAAAAATAGATAAAACCGGCACATTCCATCTTACCGGCGATGCCGATACCGTTCATACACTGACCATGTTTTATCTGGAACGCGGCCTGAACGGTTCGAACCTGAGTGTCATTTTCAACTTCCCGCAGCAAAACCGGCTGCGGGTCACCAAAGAGGTAGATACCTCTGATGTGAACGCGCTGTTTGATGAGGCCATGGACAATCTGGGCAGCTTCCAGGTCGATATCCAAACCATGGCCACCTCCGGCAGACCGCTGCCGGTGGAGAATTCCGCCGGTTATGTGGAAACCCAGAGCCGGCCCCTGTACAATGCCGCAGATGAACAGGACACTGTAGAAATCACTGCGCCTGACGGCGGCAGGGCGGAGGAAAAAAGGGAAGAAACGTCGGATGATTCGCACTATCTGGAAATTACCCAGCCAAATGGTTGGGAAGAGGGGGCTGAGCCCGGCAAAGAGAACCTTCTGAAGATTTCTGTAAATGGGCAAAATGGGATCGATTTGAGCCGCTATGCCTTCCTGGAGATGGAGCTGTACAATGCGACGACGGAAAACCGCGGCGCAGAGCTGTACATCCAACTGCAGGACGCAAGCGGTAACACCTGCGGCGGTACGGCACGCACCCTGGGCTACCTGGGCGAGGCCAACCTGTTCCTGCCCAATACGCGCTCCCTGGTGCGTATTGACCTGGACGACCTCATCGCCAACTCTGGTGTCGACCGTACCAAAATCACTGCGGTGTACATCGGCCTGCAAAAGGGCACCGGAACGGGCGAAGGTGAAGCCGGCCACTACCGGCTGTACCGCGCCGCTTTTGGTACCGAGTGGAATCAGGTGCTTTCCACCGGTTTCTCGGTGGGGGACGACCAGATCTCCGACTATGGCTCCCTGGCCCAAAATAACGAAACCATTGTGTCCAAGGGCTATCAGCCCGCCAACGGCGCCTGGTACACCCGGCAAACCCGTGATGCGGGCGGCAATATTGCCGAAAGCGTAGCCAGCGTGGTGCAGGGCGGCTCTTTCAGCCTGGCCGATGGCCAAACTGCGGTATTCACCGATAAGTTCCGCGTGGGCAGCTATATCCGCCTGGAGGAAACGGTGGACCCGGATCTGTTCACCACCAGCTGGAGCATCCGTGAAGACGGCCAGCCGGTCAGCTTCAATTCCCTGCTGCCGGACAGGCCCGATGCCGGTACGGTTCAAAACCCCGACTGGGAATTTGACAGGGGCCAGTATCCGCTGGAGGATCAGCCGGGTACAGAGCCGGATGACGGCCGAAAGGAGAAGAACCCCAGCGTAGGTGGAATTAGCGGCGACATTACCGGTTTTGTCTATCGCAGTTATCGCTATCCCGACAACAATGAAAACCTGCCTGTCAACCTGGAGGTGGTTTTCCACAACAAGATGCGGACCGGCAGTTTTACACTGACAAAACAGCTGGATGAAAGCATGTGTGTGGCCCCGGACGGCGACGGTGAGGGCGAGATGATTTATCCCGTGGGTGTTTATACCTTCGACGTGTATTACACCAACATCGCAGGCCGCGGGCTGGAGCAATTCCTCCCGGTTCAGGAAACGGTGGAGGGTGTGGGCAACCGGTATGTACATCAGGTTATCACCATCACCACCGAAAGCGAAACGGGCCAGGGGGTTTTCCGGATGGAAGGCATCCCTGCCGGCACCAACTATGTCATTCGCGAGCGCCCTTCCAACGGCGCCACACTGGTAAAGCTGGAGGGGGCCGACGGTACGGTACATGGTGTAATAGGTGATGGTGAAAATGCAGATTACACCCATGCTTACATCAGCGATGCGGTAAACGCCGATGCCGCCGATGCCGGGGAAACGCCCAACTATACCTTTACCAACGAAAATGAGCCGTTTTTCATGAGGATTGAAAAGCAGTGGCAGGGTGATCCGCCGGGGAGTGTGGAGGAAATCCGCATCCAGGTGCAGCGTCGGGAAGCGGGGGCGGAAGATCAGGAATGGGAAAACGTGACCCGGAACTTCTTTGGCAAAGATGTTGGCGAAGACAACACAATTGCGCTGAGGCCGGACGAGAATGGCAACTGGACGGCACAGTCAAAGATGGAGATTGAAATTTTCCCCACCCAGGGAACGACGGAGGAAAACAAAACCGTCCTGTATGAGTACCGCATTGTGGAGCTGGATGTGGGCAAAGGCTCGCTGGCCAGCTACCGGGTGGAGTATACCGAGCTGCCCGGCGATGAACAGGACGGGCCCCCTGTGGTCATCTACCGTGCCACCAACATCCCCACGGCGCTCACTGTGCAGAAAACCTGGCTGGACAATGAGGACAGGGACGACACACGCCCCACAGCCGTGCGTGTACGGCTGCAGCGGTCATCCGATTATGACCCGGACGACCCTGCGGCAGAAAATGTCGAGTGGGAGTTCATCGGCAGCAACGGGGAAGTCATCCAAGACGGGAAGGGCGGCATCGAGCTGTCGGCGTCCAACGGATGGAGCTATGTGCTGAACGGCCTGCCGGCTTCGGATGAAAAGGGGAACCTCTATTACTACCGCGTGGTGGAAGTGGAGATGCAAAAGGAGGGCGGTTGGGTCAGCCTGGAAGAGCAGGGGATGTACGAACCCGCCTACAGCCCGCCGGCCACCCTGGGCGAGACCGCTGTTCTGACCGTGGAAAACGCCCTGAAAACGGCGCAAATCCAGGTGACCAAAGTAGATGCGGATACTATGGCAACGCTGCCGGGTGCAAAATTCAAACTGGAACGCCTGCAGGAAAACGGCGACGGAAGCTGGGCCGTGGATGCAAACTGGAATGCGCTGGTGGATTCGACGGATGAAAGCGGCGTCCTGACCTTTGAGGGCCTGCGCCCCGGCCGCTACCGCCTTACGGAGACAGAGGCGCCGGGGGGCTATGTCGCCGCATTTACGCCGCAGGATATTATCCTGGGTGCGGATTCTTTGCAAAAGACCTATACCGTCACAGTGGAAAACGGGAAGGGATTGTCCTTTGCCTTTACCAAGGTGGCGGCAGAGGACAACGATACCTCGCTTTCCGGTGCGGAGTTCTGCCTGTACCCCCTGGTATGCGGCGATTCCCACACCCACTCCGACGCCCCCGGCATTTGCTGGGGAACAGGCGGGCAAGTGATGACGCAGACCAGCGGCGAAAACGGCCAGGTGCGTTTTGACAACCTGCCCGCAGGCGTATACCGCCTGGTGGAGACAAAGGCGCCGGCAGGTTACGCACTGCCCACGGGCCAGTGGCAGGTGACGCTGGATAAAACCGGCAGCGTGCAAATCGCGGCCGTGGGCAGCGTTCCCGCTTTTCAAACCGGCAGCGCCCTGCGCCTGACCAACCGCAGGCCCATGGACATTCCCAGCTCCGGCGGGCCGGGCGTGCCCCTGGCGGCGGCCCTGGGCACCGCCATGATGGGCGCGGGCGCAATTCTGATTGGTACCCAACTGCGGCGCGGCCGCGGAAAAAAACAAAAATAAGTGGAGGAAGATTCAAATGAAAAAAAGATGGCAGACAATCATTGCGTTGTGCCTGGCCCTGGCCCTGGCACTTGGCCTGGCGCTTCCCGCCTGGGCAGAAGAACCGGGAACAGCGCCGCGCATTAGCGAAAATGATAAGGGTACGATTACGCTGGACGGTATGGAAGCGGGAGCAACCGCGACGGCGTACCAGGTGATTTCGGTTCAGTATGATTATGGTACTGGTTCACCGAAAGAACCGGTATACAGTTGGGTAGATGGTGTTGACGATTGGGTTAGAACAAATTATCCCAACTATATAGGAAAAGAGACGGATAACTCGGTACAGGGGGATCATTATAATAATAGCTTAACTGACGGAAATGATATTAAAAACTTTGCCGATGCTTTGGCTGCAGAAATTCGAACGAATGGTGGCACCATGCCATCTCAAGAGGCCCAAGACGATAAGTTTACGGGCTTGGAGATGGGTACTTATCTGATCATCGTAGAACGCGGCACCAAAATTTACCGCCCGGCCTTGGTCAACTTGGTACCTACTTGGGACAAGGGCAGCAACAAATGGGTATTGAATCCTTCAACTGTAAATGTAAGCCTGAAAGCCAGTGATTTGAACCTGCTTAAAACGGTTAGCGAGCAGAAGGTTGCCATTGGCGATACCGTTACATATACCCTGGTGGCAGATGTCCCGCAGTTTCTTGCGAGTGCAGCACACAAGGGTTATCACATCAGCGATCTTCTGCCCGCCGGGATGACGCTGAATGAGGGTTCGATCCAAGTGTACGGCGGCAATGAAACTGCGCAGGATACTCAGCTGGACGCGAGTACTGTGTACACCCTGACAACGACAGATGCCACGCGCCCGGTGGAGGACACTCCTTCCGTAACCTTTAACCTGGCGTTTGCTTATGATGAAATCAAAACTTATCAAAAAATCAAAGTGACCTATACGGCCACGGCCAACAAGAATATTATTGTTAAAGATTCAGCCGTGCAAGACGGTGGAAATAATGAAAATACCGCATATCTGGATTACAACAATAATCCGTATGCTGGCACCGCATCCTGGAAAACGGTTACGGCTACCGCCGAAGTTTACAGCTACGGCATCAAAGTGAACAAGGTGGGTAAGGAGGATGATACTAATACCCCGCTGTCCGGGGCGACATTTACTTTGTCGGAACAGGCGGACGGCGACCCGATTTCATTTGTTTCCGTGAACAGTGGACAAGGCACCTACCGCAAAGCGGCCGGTACCGAAGAAGAGGATGAAAAAACCACTGAATTGACAGTCGGCGCTGACGCGGGCAGTATCGGTCAGCTCACACTCTCCGGCCTGGACGTGGGCATTTATTACCTTACCGAGACCCAGGCCCCCGGCGGATACAACAAGCTGTCTGCGCCGGTAGCAATCACAATTACAGATGATACTCCGGACGGCAATGTGGATAAAGGTGGAAACGGCGGCTATGTCACGCTGACGGTTGAAAACAGCAAAGGCTTCACCCTGCCGGAAACCGGCGGCATGGGCACGGTGCTGTTCACTGCGGGCGGCGTCCTGCTGATGGGGGTGGGCGCCGTGCTGCTGGCGGTGTACCTGCGCCGCCGCACCCGCGCCAAATAAGGCGCACCCCGCCCGGAAATTGTGACCTCGCGAAAAGGGCCGGCGCCCCGTGCCCCGGCCCTTTTCACCATGAAAGGAACGTCTGCCTATGCAGCAGCGCAAATCTCTGGTGCCCTTCGCCGCGGCGCTGGCCCTGCTTTTGATGGGGGCGGCGGTGTTCTGCTATCCTATCGCCAGCAGCTATCTGGCTCAAAAAGAACAGGCCCGCGTGGTGCAGACCTATGAACAGGCGGTGGACGGCGAAGACAGCGCCCAGCTGGCCCGGCAATGGGCCATGGCGGAAGAGTACAATGAAAACCTGGCCGGCGACCCCGTGCACGACCCCTTTATCCCCGGCAGCGGTTATGCTCTGCCGGATAATTATCTGGACGTGCTGAACGTGGACGGCGTGATGGGCAGCATCACCATTCCCAAAATCGAAGTGGATCTGCCCATCTACCATGGCACCGACGAGGAGACTCTGCAAAAGGGCATTGGCCATATTGAATCCACCTCGCTGCCCATCGGCGGCACATACCGCCATGCAGTGCTTACCGGGCATCGGGGCCTGCCCAGTGCCGAGCTGTTCACCCGCCTGGACGAGCTGGAGATCGGGGATGAATTTTATATCCATGTGCTGGACACCACGCTGGCTTATCAGGTGGACCAAATCACCACGGTGGAGCCGTATCAGCTGGAAGAGCTGGTAGCTGTGGAAGGCCAGGACTATGTGACGTTGGTAACCTGTACGCCCTATGGTGTGAATACCCACCGCCTGTTGGTGCGGGGCACCCGGGTGCCCTATGTGCCCGGGCAGGAACAGGATGCTTTCGTCCAAACAGCGCGCCTGCTGGGCGGCGAAACCACAACACGCTACTTTATCGTGGGCATTCTTTTCGGCCTGATGCTGTTGGACGCGGCGGCCCTGGCGGTGCTGGTGCGCCGGCAGCTGCGCCGCCGGCGCAGGGGCAAACGGCCGCCAAGGGGGAGCAGACATGCGTAAACGTCATTCGGCCGGAATTTTGGCCCTGGCCCTGATGCTGCTGGCCGGCGGGTGTGCACTGCTGGTATATCCCCGCTGGACAGCCTGGCAATACGGCAGGGAAGTGCGTGTGCTGCACAGCCGCTTCACCGCTGGCACGGCTGCCGCTGCCAGCCAGCCGGACGACCCGCTGGAGCGCCTGTACCAGGAGCTGCAGCGCCGGAACGAACAGCTGTATCAGACGCGCCAGGCGGACCTGCGTGACCCGTTTTCCTACGAGGAAGCTGCGGTATCGCTGGAAGCGTATGGCTTGGAAGGCGGCGTTATCGGCTTTTTGCAGATTCCGGCGCTGGAGCTGGAGCTGCCTATTCTGCTGGGTGCCAATGAAGAAAACCTGAAGCAGGGTGCGGCACACCTGACGCAGACCTCTTATCCCATCGGCGGGCAGAACACCAACAGTGTGCTGGCCGCTCACCGGGGTTATTACAAAACGCCCATGCTGCGGGAGGTACAGCGCCTGCAGGTCGGGGATACGGTGTATGTGGAAAATTTCCGCGAGACCCTGACATACACGGTGGCGGAAACGCGCATCATACAGCCCACCGATGTGCAGGAGCTGCTGATTCAGGAGGGGCGCGATTTGCTGACATTGATCACCTGCCATCCTCTGGGCGGCAACAGCCAGCGCTACGTGGTATACTGCGAACGGGTGGCTTAACCCTGCCATTCAAAAAGCCCTTCCTTCCGGAAGGGCTTTTTGCCGCTGTGGCGTAAAATCTTCATTTGGGGCCGCTGCACCAGACACAGCGCCGAAATAATTTTGGAAAAATCATTATATCACATGCATGAAGATGGCTCCGTTCATATCTGGATTCCATGGAGCCGGTTTTTCGTCAATCTATATAGAATATAAATTTCCCCCGTAACAGGACAAGACCGCCGCATAGCGGCGGCCCCAAATCGCGCCCCGGCGTAAGCGGCCGCGATTTGGAAAGAAGAAGCAGCGGCGCGAGCGCGCTCTGACTTTCAAAAAAGTCGGAGCAAGCGATACACATAGCTTGCTCCGACATGGTGCGGATAACAGGACTTGAACCTGCACGTCATGGACACTGGACCCTAAAACCAGCGCGTCTGCCAATTCCGCCATATCCGCACAACAAGCCGGCTTTGCCGCCGGCTTTTCTATTATACCCGCCCAGCCGGGCGGCTGTCAATGCCGCTGCGGGCAAAAAGGCATGCCCGGTTGAAACGGGCGCAAGCCGTTGCTATAATAAAGGCGAAGGGGCCGGCTGCGGCCTACAGCCTATGTGAATAAAAAGGAGGGCTTGCCATGCGGATGTATGATATCATCGCCAAAAAGCGGGACGGCGGCGCTTTAACAGACCGTGAAATTGATTTTTTTGTGCAGAACTACACATCCGGTGTAATTCCCGACTATCAGGCCAGTGCCTTGATGATGGCCATTTACCTGCGCGGTATGAACGCCCGGGAGACGGCGCGCCTGACAGCGGCTATGGCGCGCTCCGGTGATATGGTAGACCTTTCCGCTATTGCCGGCGTCAAAGCCGACAAACACTCCACCGGCGGGGTGGGGGATAAAACCACGCTGGTGGTAGCACCCATTGTGGCAGCCTGCGGTGTAAAAATGGCAAAAATGAGCGGCCGCGGCCTGGGCCACACCGGCGGTACGCTGGATAAGATCGAGAGCGTGCCCGGCGCCCGGGTTGACCTGACGGAACAACAGTTTTTTGACCAGGTGAGGCGCATCGGCCTGGCAGTCATCGGCCAAACGGGCAACCTGGCCCCGGCCGACCGGAAGCTGTATGCGCTGCGGGATGTAACAGCCACGGTGTCCAGCATCCCCCTCATCGCTTCCAGCATCATGTCCAAGAAACTGGCTGCCGGGGCAGACTGCATTCTGCTGGATGTGAAAACCGGCAGCGGCGCCTTTATGAAAACGCTGGAGGATTCCATTGCACTGGCCCGGGCCATGGTAGATATCGGCGAACACAACGGCCGGCGCACCGCAGCGCTGATCACCAATATGGATTGCCCCCTGGGCTACGCCATTGGCAATAGCCTGGAGGTAGCTGAGGCGGTACGAACATTGCAGGGGCGCGGGCCGGCAGACCTGACAGACTTGTGCCGGGCCCTGGCTGCCGGTCTGCTGATGTTGGCAGGCAAAGGAGATGCGGCAGCCTGCCGGGTGTTGGCGGAACAAGCTGTCGCCACAGGTGCGGCCCATACTAAGCTGCGGGAGATGATCTGTGCCCAGGGCGGCGGTGCGCAGTATATCGACGACCCCGGCCTGTTGCCGCAGGCGCGCTGCAGCCGTCCGGTGCTGGCCCGGCAGGACGGCTATCTGGCCGCCATGGATTCCGAGGCAGTGGGCACTGCAGCGGTTCTCCTGGGCGCCGGGCGGGAGACCAAGGACGCATCCATAGACCCGGCTGCGGGCATCGTCCTGGCTAAAAAGACAGGTGACGCAGTGCATGCCGGAGAAGTGCTGGCGACGCTGTATGCCTCAGAAACAGGGTTGTTTGAGGCGGCAGAGGCGCAGTTCTGCCAGGCCCTGCGGTTTGCAGATGCGCCCCGGCCGCCCCAGCCGCTGGTGTACGCCCGGGTGGACCGGGACGGTGTTACAATGCTGACGCCTTAAAGGAGAAAGAGAACCGGGCGGCCGGGGCAGAATCGATGTATACAGGCAGCTGTGCCGCTGGCCGGCGGCCTCAGCTGCCTTTTCCGCATTTAAAGCTCCAGATCCACCTGATAGGTATCGTCAATCCAGATAACGGTGCACCCATATTGCCGGCACAGGGCCAGGTTCCGGGCGTTGTCATGCAGCAGGGAATCCGGGGTGCAGTTGCTGTCATCCACACGCTGCTCAATGACGTTGGCGTGGCGCAGAATCTGTGCAAAATTCTGCCGGATATAGGCAGGGCTCATCACCAGGCAGTAATGACGGATGTGATGTGCCTCCTCTTCACTGAAATCGGCGCGCCAGCCGAAAGGAATATAGCAGCCCTCGACAATCAGATCCTGCCGGTTTTCAATGGCTGTGCGGATCATCTCTCGCACAACGGGCCACAGATAGGCCTCCAGGGCATCGTCATCATAGGGCGTCAGGTGTGTGTATCCGCTGCGAATCAAACCCATTTTCAGCAGGTCGATGGATAAATAGGGGAAATGGTACCGGTTCAACAGCTTTTGCGCCAGCAAAGTCTTTCCGGTGTGGGAGGCGCCTGCAATCAAAACAATCATCGGCCGGTTTCACACTCCTGCTTGAAGGGTGAGGCGGGGAGAAGCGATTCCAACGCTTTTCCCTGCCGCAGTTTTTCGGCAAACCAAGGTTCCTGCACTGTGGCCACCAGCCCGCTCCACGGGTGGCCAGGGGCCTTGGGAAAGGTCAGGCGCCAGGCGCACAGGGCCTGGTGCTTCATGCGGGCTGCCCGGTTGGCAGTGTGGCTGCCGTATTTGTCGTCGCCCAACAGCGGACAGCCAATGGCGGCCATGTGCACGCGGATCTGGTGGGTGCGCCCGGTCACCAGTTCGGCGCGCAGCAGCGAATGGGGGCCGGCGGAAGCCAGGGTCTCATAACGGGTTACGGAAATTTTGGCGCCGGGTGCAGGGGATGGGAGCATGCGCACCAGGCTGCGGCAGGCGTCTTTCCGCAGATACCCGCGAATTTCTCCACAAGCGGGCGAAGGGTGCCCCACTGTGACGCAGAGATACTCTTTGACGATGCTTCTTGCGCGGATCAGCGCCTCCATCTCCCGACGGACATCCTCGGTTTTGGCAAAGAGCACCAGCCCCTGGGTGCCTGCGTCCAGGCGGTGGCAGGCCCGGGCCTGGGGCAGGCGGCGGCGCACTCTCAGCTCCAGAGTGTCAGCAGCGTGCCCGGTTTCGTCCAGGGTCAGAAGGCCGGCCGGCTTGTCCGCAATGAGGATCTCGCTGTCTTCATATACGGCCTGAACGGGGGGCTCCAGGGCGCTGTCCGGCAAATACAGGCGCACCGCGCTGCCGGAGGAAACGGCGGCGGAAAGCGGCAGTTTGCGGCCGTCCACTTTGATTTTGTTTTCCCGCACGTATTTGTGCAGACGCCCTGTAGTCAGCCAGGGCAGATGGGACAGCAGAAAACGGTCCAATCGCCCTTCTTCGCCAGGGGAAACAATCCATTCCCGCACAGAGATGACCTCCCGCCTCAAAATGAATGCAAAGCAAAAGCGCCCGGGCAAACCGGGCGCTTGGTGCTGCTGACCGGGATCGAACCGGTACGGTGTCGCCACCGAGGGATTTTAAGTCCCTTGCGTCTGCCAATTCCGCCACAGCAGCAAGCACTAATAGTGTACAATACAAACAGGGAAAAGTCAAATCCAACCGCGTGGCCGCACGGTTTTCAGCTCATGCGGCTTGTGCATCGAACTTTCGGCGCGTGCAGCGCCGCACAGGGCAAATACCTCAGGGAAAGCAATGCTCTCGGCCGAAGCTGACAATTTCATATTCAATTCCTTCGGAATCTTTGAAAAACAGCGCATAGTAATCCGGACAATATTCCGGGTAATGCTGCGGCGAATGGATGATCTGAGCCGGAAGATCGCGGATCTTCCGGTACAAGGCATTCACCTCGGCGGGGCTGTCAACATGAAAGGCCAGATGGTGCAGTGCGCCGGCTCTTCTGCGGCTTGGTTTATCGCCTTTGTAAGATTCCCGCTGGTTGACCAGGCCAATTGAAAAATTGCGATGATGGTATTCCACAAGCCGATATTCATGTTCCGGAATCAACTCGCGTTCTTTTAACGAAATGTCAAATCCCAGCAACGGCAGCAATTGGTCGTAGAATGTTTCTGCCCGTTCAAGATCTTCAACGGTGATGTGGATATGGTCAATTCTGGGATGCATTTTTCCCTCCAGATATGCGCAAAGAGATGAATGTCAATGCATTTATAATACAGCATCAGCCTGCGAAATACAACCAGTTGGATGGGCATGGGCCGGGGAAGCTGTTCCCAAAAGAAAAGCGCCCTGCGGCCAGGGCGCTTTTGGCATCATGTTCAGCGTATGCTCGGACAGGAAGCTGTCAGCGGGGCATGGCATGGACGACGCCGCGTTCAGCGTCCACCGAGATGCGTTCGCCGTCCCGCAGCTTGCCGGTGGCACCGGTGGCCCCGACGATCACCGGCTTGCCCAGCGTCAGGCCCACAATGGCGGCGTGGCTGTTCAGGCCGCCTTCCTCGGTGATGATGGCACTGGCGGTGCGCAGGGCATCCAGCATTTCGTTGTTGGTGGCGGGTACCACCAGTACGTCGCCTTCATGGTATTTGCGGGAAACTTCTTCAGCGGAGTGGCACACGCAGGCCGTACCACTGCCGTTCAGGCGGCTGACGCCCGCGCCGGACAGCAGGGAATCACCCACCAGATGGGCTTTGATCATATTCGTGGTGCCGGGGATCCCCACGGGTACGCCGGCGGTGATCACCACCAAATCGCCGTCGTGGATTAGGCCCGCATGCTGGGCGGCATATACAGATTTATCGATCAGTTCGTCTGTGTTGTGGGCATATTCCATGCACAGCGGCGTAATGCCCCAAGACAGCGCCAGCTGGCGGAAAACCTGCTGGGTCAGCACGCAGGCGATTACATCGGTGTCGGGCCGGTACTTGGACAGCAGTCGGGCCGTCTCACCGCTTTTGGTCACGGTGATGATGGCGTCGGCCTGGATGTCTTTGGCGGTGGTGCAGGCAGCGTGGGCCACAGCGTCGGCCACGCTCATATGGCTGCTGATACTGCGGGTTTGCAGGCGACGGTCGTAATTGATGTCGCTCTCGGTGCGCAGGGCGATGGCGGCCATGGTGCGCACAGCCTCCACCGGCCAGGTGCCTGCGGCTGTCTCGCCGGACAGCATGATGGCGGAAGTGCCGTCGTAAATGGCGTTGGCAACATCGGTGATTTCAGCACGGGTGGGGCGGGGATTTTCGATCATGCTCTCCAGCATTTGGGTGGCGGTAATCACCGGCTTGCCCGCCTCATAGCAGCGGTGGATGATGTTTTTCTGGATGATGGGAATTTCGGTGAAGTCGATCTCCACGCCCATGTCGCCGCGGGCCACCATGATGCCGTCAGATACGGCGATGATCTCATCAATATTGTCGACACCCTCGGAATTTTCGATTTTGGCGATGATTTTGATGAAATCACATTTGCGGCTGTCCAGCAGGCGGCGAATCTCCAGAATATCCGCCGCGCGGCGAACAAAGGAAGCGGCGATAAAATCAAACCCCTGCTCAATGCCGAACAGGATATCCTCCCGGTCCGCCGCACTCATATAGGGGATGGACAGCTTGGTGCCAGGGACGTTGACGCCTTTATGGTTAGACACCCAACCGCCGTTTTTCACGGTGCAGATGATGTCGCTTCCCTCTATCTTGTCGGCGGTCATTTCAATCAGACCGTCGTCCAGCAGGATACGGGCACCGGGGGCCACGTCCGTGGGCAGATCTTTGTATGTAATGGCACAGGCGCTTTCGTCACCCGGGATGTCCCGGGTAGTCAGAGTGAAAGTCTGGCCGGGCTGCAGTTCTGCGCGCCCGCCCTTGAAATCTTTCAAACGGATCTCCGGCCCTTTTGTATCCAGCAGGGCGGCTACGGGCAGATCCAGCTCCTCCCGCAGCGCTTTCAGCTGGGTCAGCCGGCGCAGATGATCTTCATGGCTCCCGTGGGAAAAATTGAACCGGGCTACATTCATGCCGGCTTCAATCATGCCGCGCAGTATGCCTTCACGATCGGTGGAGGGGCCCAGTGTACAGACAATTTTGGTTTTTCGCATCGCAAATGCACGCTCCCTTTTAAAAAATTTTTGATTTGATATTGTCTCTGCTATTATTATAATGGAAAAGCGGTTGTATGCAAGTCCAATTTCCCTTTTTGCTTTTCGAAGCGCGCAGAATTTGCTATAATAAGCGTAAAGTTTGTAAGACCATACACGGATACGGCGTCCTCTTGGGGGCGGCGGTGCCGCAAAGACGGCGGGAAGGAGTACACGCAGATGAGCAAACGCGTTTTTTTAATTGTTCTGGACAGTTTTGGGATCGGTGCCGAGCCGGACGCTGCCGCTTTCGGGGATGAAGGAACCAATACGCTGGCTGCCTGTGCGGCCAGTGGGAAATTGGATGTGCCCAATATGGCCAGGCTGGGCCTTTTCAATATCGACGGTGTGGCCTGCGGTGTGCCCGCTGTGTCTCCGGCGGGCTGCTATGCCCGCCTGCAAGAGGCATCCAATGGCAAAGACACCACTATTGGCCATTGGGAAATTGCCGGACTGGAGAGCCCCCGGCCGCTGCCCACCTATCCGGACGGTTTCCCAGCGGAAGTGATCCGGGAGTTTGAGCAGAAGACCGGCCGGAAGGTGCTGTGCAACAAGCCGTATTCCGGCACGCAGGTCATTCGGGACTACGGTGAAGAACATCTGCGCACCGGTGCGCTGATTGTGTATACCTCTGCCGACAGCGTGTTCCAGGTGGCGGCTCATGAAGATGTGGTGCCGGTGGAGGAACTGTACCGCTATTGCGAGATGGCCAGGGCGATGCTGCAGGGGGTACACAGCGTGGGCCGTGTGATCGCCCGCCCCTTTACGGGCACCTGCGCCGAAGATTTTCAGCGCACGCCCCGGCGGCACGATTATTCCCTGACACCACCGGCGCCTACCATGCTGGAGTGTATCGGCGCTGCAGGCCTGGATGTGATTGGTGTGGGCAAAATTTATGATATTTTTGCCGGACAGGGTGTGGCAGAGGCTATCCGCACGGCGGACAATGCCGACGGCATGCGCGTCACCGACCAGTTGGCGGCCCGGGATTTCAGCGGCCTGGCCTTTGTGAATCTGGTGGACTTTGATATGGTGTATGGCCATCGGCGCAATGCGGCAGGCTATGCCCTGGCCCTGACGGAGTTTGATCGCTGGCTGGGAACTTTTATGCCGAAGCTGGGGGCAGAGGATCTGCTGCTGATTACGGCTGATCATGGATGTGACCCAAGCTATACGAAAACGACCGACCACACCCGGGAGTACGTACCGTTGCTGGCGTGGGGCAAAGCACTGCGTGCCGGCGTAAACCTGGGTACACACCGCAGTTTTGCCTGTGTGGCGCGCACTGTGTGCGATTATCTGGGGGCAGACGGCCGGGATTTGGCCGGGCACAGCCTGCTGGAAGAGATGAAAGCGCCTGAAGAAAAGCAAATCCGGTGATGGGGCGATGCAGCGTGGCGGCAGAAGACTGCACTGCATTCCTTAACAAAAAATTTTCGAAAAAAGCGGAAATCTGCAACATTTTTGCGGCCACATTCGTATATTCTATCAGAAGAAAACGGCGCTACCCCATGCGGGGTGCCCGGAAAACCCAGTAATAGCATACGGCAAACACCTCCCGCATATAGCAGGGAAGGACACTGGACGGGCCAATGGAGGCAGGAATGGCGCTGACGCGGGTAAACCCGGCGTGCCGGGCATACTGTCCGGCGCGGTAGCAGTGGAATCGGTTGGTCACATATGCCACCGGTTCATCAGCATCAACACCATGCCGGGTCAGCAGGGCTCGGGAAAAGGCAAAATTTTCCTCGGTGGAAGTGCTTTTGTCTTCACACAGGATCTGGTCTGCAGGTACGCCTGCGCTGATGAGCCAATCCCGCATGGCCTGTGCCTCGGGAATGGCTTCGCCGGCCCCCTGGCCGCCGCTGACGACAAGAAGCACATCGGGATACCGGCGGTAAAAATCGGCGGCGGCCTGCAGCCGCCGTTCCAACAGGCCGCTGACACGTGTCCCTTTGACGGCGGCGCCCAGTACGATGACGGCCCGCTCACGGCCTGTGGCGCGAGCGGTGCTGCCCAATATGCCAATCAGAACCATCATCCCGGCAAAAGCAGCACAGGCGGCCCAGAACAGCCATTTGAGTACCCGCCCGGGCCCCTGGGCACAAAAAGCGTCAATCTGCCGATGAAACAGAGCATAAGCCCATACGCCGCCGGTCAGGCAGTACATCAGAAAAACGCCCAAATTGAAATTGGAGCGCACAGCCCGCAGGATGCTGTCGGCCAGCAGAAAGAGCGCGAGTGCCCATACGATGGTCATTTTGCCTTTCATTCCCTTCGCCTCATTTGCGTTCATTTTTCCGTTTTGACGTGCAGAGTATACGCCTTTGCCGACGGCGCGGCGCGCTTGGCACAGGTTTATTGTACCAGTTGTAAAAGATGAATGCAAATCGAGCATAGTGCCTTGTATTGCCGCCGGTTTTATGTTAGAATGAGTGAAAAATGTGTGATAAATTTGTCAAAAGGAGGCTTTCCGTGAAACCAATCATAACGGTGGAACACCTGCGAAAAGTCTACCGCGTGGGCGATGAACGCGTGATCGCCTTGAACGATATCAACTTGGCAATTGGCAAAGGAGAAATGTGCTGTATTGTAGGCGCTTCTGGTTCCGGCAAGTCCACGCTGCTGAATCAGCTGGCCGGGCTGGAAAAGCCCACAAAAGGCCGGGTGCTCATTGGAAAGCATGTGATCTCCGATATGAGCGAAGAAGAGCTGGCTGCATTTCGCCAGCAGCACCTGGGATTCATTTTTCAAAGCTATAATCTGCTGCCCAGTATGACGGCGGTAGAGAATGTGGCACTGCCCCTGATGTTCAAGGGGGTGCCTCGGGCCAAGCGGGAAAAACTGGCCCGCAGGGAGCTCAAGCGCATGGGCCTGCTGTCCCGGGCGGGGCACAAACCTACCGAGATGTCCGGCGGCCAGCAGCAGCGGGTGGGCATTGCCCGGGCCTTTGTGGCAAAGCCCGCAGTGATCTTTGCCGACGAGCCCACCGGCAACCTGGACTCCGTCACCACCCGCCAGGTGCTGTATACCATGCTGCAGATGGCGAAAGAAAGCGGGATCACCATTGTGATGGTGACCCATGAAAACGACTTGGCCGATTGTGCCGACCGGATTGTCACCATCAAAGACGGACGGGTGCTGAGTGATGTGCTGCTGAGCGATGAGGAAAAGCAAAAGAACCGCGAAAAACTATTTGGCGACCTGGTAACGGCCGATGTAGCCGAGCCGGAGACGACCATGAAAGAGGAGAAAGAATCATGATGAAACCGGTAAACAAAAAATGGGGCCGCGCGCTGTGTGCCCTGCTGATGGCTGCGGTGCTGGTGTGCGCGGCAGCTGCTCCTGTTTTGGCCGAAGCCGCTGGCGTAGTTTCTGCGCCTTTGGCAGAAAGTACCAGTACGCCGACGACGCCGGATTCCGGATCACAGTCGGGTTCAAATTCTGGTTCTCAGCCAGATACATCCGGCAGCATTGCGGTAACGGCATATACGGTTACTGACAGCGCAGGTAATGAATATCAGCGCATTGAACAGGGCCAGAAATGCCGTATCATCATTGCGGTGAGTGATTCACGTATCAAAGATGCCAGCCAGTTGACGACTCAGGCAGGCCAGCCATTGGCTGTCAATATTAAAGTGGTGTCTACCAGCACATTTACCTCCCCCAGTTTGGGAGATATCAGCACGACCACCATTACACCGTCCAGCATCTATGATGAGGCGCTTCATTATTCGATTATTCTCAACGATATTACTTACAATGGCGGTACCAGTAATGAGCTTTCGCTGGACATCGCTTATAACAATGGATTACCGCTGACTACGGTCACCCAGGCAATCAGCCAGTGTGGTGTTTCCAGTGCCGATCGGCAGAACGCCAAGCAGGCCGCCCTGGTGGTACAAAGCGCCAGTTACGGCGCCGGCCAGATCCAGGCGGGCAACAGCTTCACCCTCAGCGCCGTGGTGCTCACCTCCGGCGGCACCTCCGGCACAGAAAATGTGGCCGTCAGCCTGCGTCTGCCCGAGCAGATCACTGTAGCCAGCGGTTCCTCGGATTACTTCATCGGCAACATGGCCCCCGGTGAGACCCGGCAGGTGGATTTTGTGCTCACCGCCGGCGCAGCCGTCAATGCAGGCAGCTACAATATTTCGCTGGACGTAACCGGTAACTCTGCTGCCGATGGTGCAGCCCTTACCACCAGCAAGAGCGTGACCGTCCCGGTTGTCCAGCCGGATATGTTTGAGATTTATAATGTGAATATCCCCGAAAACATGGTGGTAGGCGAGGAGAGCTACGGCACCGTGAACTTGGTGAACCGCGGCAAAAGTACCGTGTACAACGTGGAGGCCGAGCTGCAGGGTGAGGGTTTTACCGTCGATGAAGGCGCCCGCAAATATATCGGCAATATCAACTCCGGTACGCAGAGCAGTGTGGATTTCAACGTCACGGCCACGCAGGGCGGCACGCTGGCGCCTACGCTGGTGGTAAAATTCTGGAATGAACAGGGCGAGGAAAAAACGCTCACGCAGGAGCTGACAATCACCGCCGATGAGATCGTAATGGAAGATCCCGGCATGGGTATGGTAGATCCCGGCATGGGTATGGAGATCCCCGAGCAGTCCTCCGGCATCCCCGGCTGGGTATGGATTGTGGCCGGCCTGGTGGCCGCAGTGGTGGTCGTGCTGGTGACCGTAGGTATCGTCAAACGTAAAAAGCGCCAGAAAGCTGCGGCACAGCTGATGGAGGATGAAGATGAAGATAACTGATCTGCTGCGCCTGAGCACAGATAACCTGCGCCGCCGCAAGGGCCGTACGCTGCTGACGGTGATTGGCGTGGTGGTAGGCACCTGTGCCATCGTTGTGATGATCAGCCTGGGCATTGCCACCAACAAGAATACCGAGGAAATGCTGGCCTCCTGGAGCGACTTGACGCAGATCCAGGTGTATGGCTATTCTGTCAACGCAGATACGCCGGCGCTGGATGACAAAATGGTGAACACCTTTAAAAATACGGCCCATGTGGTGGCGGCCACGCCTTTTTACAATTTTCAGAATATGAACGCCAACATTGTGGCCGGACAGAACGGCCGCTACAGTACAGGCAGCTGGAATGTGATGGGTGTGGATTCGGATGCGCTGCAGCCCATGGAATATGAGCTGGTATCCGGCGAATACCTCACTGGGCACAGCCGAACCAGGCGCAGCATCCCTGTGCTGGTGGGTGAGGATTTTGCCTACAATTTTGAGGACACCCGCAAGAGCTATTCCAACCCCAACCGTTACCGCTACAAAGAGACGGATGCCGAGGGCAATGCCACCAACGAACCCTTTTTCGACATTACCCAGGCCAAGCTGGAGCTTCAGATGATCATCGGCTACGACGACCAGGGAACGCCCCGTACACGGGACTATCAACTGGAAGTGGTGGGCGTGATGAAGTCTGACTACGCCAAAAACGGCAGTACCGGAATGCTGATGCGCATTGAAGATATGAAATATCTGGAAGAGGAGTACAAGAAGGAATCGGACAGCGGCAGTGGCGGCGGGACCGTCATCATCGGCGGCAGCGGCAGCAGCACAGGCGGCTATAACCAGGTGTATGTCAAGGTGGACGACGTGGACAATGTGGAGCTGGTGGAGGAGGCCATCCAAGGGATCGGCTATGAAACTTACTCCATGACCCAGACCCGTAAGGATATGCAGCAGCAGGTGGCGGGCAGTCAAATGCTGCTGGGCGGCCTGGCCGCCATCAGCCTTTTGGTGGCAGCGCTGAACATCGCCAACACCATGACAATGGCAATTTATGAGCGCACCAAGGAGATTGGCGTGATGAAGGTGCTGGGATGCAGCCTTTCCAAAATTCGGGAGATGTTCCTGATTGAATCAGGTGCTATTGGCCTGATCGGCGGCATTATCGGCGTCATCGTCAGTTTGGGCCTCAGTTATGTGCTCAACCACATTACACTGTGGATGCAGGTGATCTCTGGCTGGCTGGCCGGTATGGGAATTGTTTTTGATATGTCCGGCATGATGAATCTGAGTGGCCTGCTGGGCGGCCTGGGAACCGGCAGCACAGTGTCCATTGTGCCATGGTGGCTGGTGCTGGCAGCGCTGGCGTTCGCCACAGTGGTGGGGTTGTTGTCGGGCATTGCACCGGCCAACCGGGCGGTGAAGATCTCTGCACTGGAAGCGATTCGCCATGAATGATCCGGCAAAGGAGGCGGCGGGATGCAGTTTGCGTTTCTCATTCTGGGGGATTTTGACATGCAAAGCGACCGCGCGGCCATTCACAGCGGAACAGCCCGGATCATAGGCGTTGCAAGCCTGCAGCAGGCCTGTGCGGTGGCGCGGGAGCTGTGTGGGCAGGGGGTGGACTGCATTGAACTGTGCGGTGCATTTGGCCCGGAAGGTGCCGAGCGCGTTGTGAGAGCAACCGGCGGACAAATTCCCGTGGGTTATGTAACCCATCTGCCTGAACAGGACAGCCTGTACCGCCGGGTGTTCCGGCAGTAGCCCTCGGCTATATTCTGTAAAACGAAAGCCTTGCCGGCCCTTGGGCCGGCAAGGCTTTTCAATTAGTGCTTTAGCAAAGAACTTTCGCATTCTGCGAAAGTTTAACAACCGCCCGCTATGCGGGTGGATTAAAGCTTAAGCAAAGAAACATCCTTTCTGGTAAAATAGAGAATGTTCAGGCCTCTAAA
>CALXBN010000054.1 GCA_944386555.1 uncultured Ruthenibacterium sp.
TTTAGAGGCCTGAACATTCTCTATTTTACCAGAAAGGATGTTTCTTTGCTTAAGCTTTAATCCACCCGCATAGCGGGCGGTTGTTAAACTTTCGCAGAATGCGAAAGTTCTTTGCTAAAGCACTAAACCAAACATCCCCGCCCTCTGCTGTTTGGCAGAGGGCGGGGATGTGGCATTCAGGCGGCCGGACGGCGACACCGCCGGGTGCGCAAAAGCAGCAAATCATACTATACTTATCTGGCTTGATGAATTATAATAAAGTCAACAAGAAATTGGAATTTGGTAAGTTACGATAATAGAAAGTGGGTGCTTGTCATGAAAAAGAAAATTTGTACAGTGATTTTAATTTTAGCAATCAGTGCGTTATTGACTGGTATCAGTTATTTGGTAGAAGGCATTAGTACAAGAGGAATAGATGGCGTTAATTATGGAAGAGTTATCTTCCCATTACTGGTTGGGGTAATCGCTGTTTGCTTTTTAAAAAAGGAAAAGCAATAATCAACAGAAAAGTCCAAGTTTGCCAATCTCACCATCATCGGGTCAACCTGCCCCGAACTTTCAAAACTGAATACCAGCCGCCCACCGAGCAGGAAATCTTGAAAGAGGTTCCCTGCTCTTTTTATACCCGGACGCCGGGAGAAAGGAGGCCACTACTTGCCATGCCCGCACTTTGATGTGAAAGTTATCCAGCGCAGCAAGCGCCAGTCAGCCGTTGCGTCTGCCGCCTACCAGAGCGGGGAACGGCTGTTTTCCGAATACGACCAGAAACAGAAATACTATTGTAGGAAATCCGCCATGCACCTCACGAACAAGTTCGTTCGGTCACGGCTGTCGCCGTATAGGTCTAATCCCGAAACTGCCCTTTTGTGAGCAAGCTCCCAACGGGCATTCCGGTCTTATCCCTGCATGGCTCGTAGCTTGCATGAAAATGGTGTAAATGTGGTTGTAGTAGACCAAAAAACAAGGGAATTACAAAAAGAAAAACCGGCGTGAAGCCCGTAAAATCAAGGAAAACCGGGACTTCACAATTTTTTCACAAAAGAATTAGCACTCAACCCTTGAGAGTGCTAATTTTCTGTGCTATACTAAAGATACGGGGCGAAGGCCCCGGCAAACCGTCCCCTTTCCCGCGGAAAGAGGCTTGCATGGCAATGAGGTGAATTTTGTTATGAAACGCACAACGATTTCGCGGATTTTATGGGTGTTGGCCGGCGCACTGCTGATGGCCGCCGGCGTTTTGTGCCTGCGTTCGCCGGCGGCGGCGCTGGGCGGCCTGTCCCTGTTTCTGGGGCTGGCCATGCTGTTCTCGGGTATTGTGGACATCGCGGTGTTCGCCACCTCCCACCGGTACGTCATCGGGGCGGGCTGGTTTTTGGTGGACGGCATTCTGGCGGTGCTGATGGCCCTGTTCATTCTGGGCAACCGATGGTTCACCGCCCTGACGCTTCCCTTCGTGCTGGGCATGTGGCTGCTGTTTTCCGGCGTCAGCAAGTTTGTGAACAGCTTCGAACTGCAGCGCCTGGGAGTGCGCGGCTGGGGCTGGTTCACTGCCCTGGGTGTGCTGATGGCCGCGGCGGGCTTCTTCTCCTTTATGGATCCCCTGGCCGGCATGGCGGCCATCCCGGTGACGGTAGGCCTGCTGCTGATTTTGGAGGGCATCGTCACCGTTGTGCGGGGCTGCTTCGCCCCGCGGCTGTGGCGGTAAGGCACACTTTCCTGTTTTTCTTTCCGCGCAAAATACGCGGGCGCATCTTCCCGATGCGCCCGCGTATTTTTTTGCTTAGGCACCCGCCGGGCGGGAAAAATCCTCCCCCAAAGTGTCTTTATAAAACAGGTAGCACTGCCAGATAAATTCGTCGGTGACATTGAAATAATCAGCCAGCTCCCACACCGACAGCCCCCGGGCCAACTGTCGGCGCAGCTCGTCCAGGGGCACGCGTTTGCGGAAGGCGCTGCGGTTGGCACGGTCCTCGGCCTGGGCGCGCAGCTGGTAAGGGCTGAACGGGCTGTAGAAGGCGCCGGAGTCGAAGTGGCCTTCCTCGTGGATTAGAGCCGTACGCTGCTGGGCCTCGGTGGGCAGACGGGTGCGGTCGATCCCCACCAGGCGCCCGCGCTCCAGCGACAGGCAGCTGCAGCCGGACAGCGGCAGCTCGGCCACGGTAATACCGGCCCGCTCCAGGTCCTGGTACAGTGCAGTCAGGGAATTGTCCATAGGCATCAGTCCTTTTTGCTTCGGTTCAGCTCTGCGCGCAGGCGCATCAGCCGCTTCACATCGTCGATATCCGCGGCAGTCAGGTCTCCTTTTACTTGGCCGTAAAAGCCCACCAGCTCATCTGCCAGCAGGGCGGCGTCGGCGGCGCTGACGCCGCCCTGCGGTGCCGGCGCATCGGCCAGCAGGCTGTCCACCGTCACCGAAAAATGGGCGGCGATCTTTGCCAGCGTGGCCGCGGCCAGCGCCCGCTTTCGCCCCTGCTTCAGATCCGTCAGCGAGGCCCGGCTGACGCCGCAGGCCCGGCACATCTGAGTGACGGTTTCCCCTTTTTGGGCGCACAGGCCCGCAATGGTATCATACAAACTGCCCATAAAAACACCACCTGTATTGTGCATTACGCCGAATTTACGCGATTACGTATTTTCCCTCTTGATTTTTACGCTTTTACGAATTATACTGGGATTGTAGGATGCAAACGCGTAATTCTTTGCTCTTGAATTCTACTATATTACATTTTCACGTAATTGTCAAGAGCCGATGCAATGCGCCGATGCGCCGGGCAGGGAACCGTTTTCTATACCATATCAGATGTGCGGGGTGAAAACCCGCCCACAAGGAGGAGACATGAGACCAATCACGGAAGATTTGCGCCGTTACCTGCACTTGCACCAGGTGAACCAGAGCATGGAACTGCAGGTGATGGCCATGAAATCGGCTGAACTGTGCTGCGCCGCACTGGGGCCCCGTAAGGACCCCATGACCCGGGTAGACGCGCGGCTGGACTGGTGCGCCGGCCACCGGGCCGAATACCAGCACAACCGTGCCGTTATGCGCCGGGTAGAGCGCGCCCTGGCCGCCATGGAGGATCCGCTGGAACGCCAGCTGCTGCGCCTGCGGTACACCGACAGCCGCTGCGGGCGCCGGCTGACCTGGCAGGAGGTGGGCAGCCTGCTGTACGGCCAGGCCAATGTCTGCCCGTCCACCCTGTTCCGCCATCACCGTCAGGCGCTGGCACATTTGAGCCAAACCGCAGCGGACCGAGAGGGGGTGGCTGCATGATCTTCGACGGACGTGTGCGCGTGCGCTACGGCTACAGCCGGTACGGCTGGACCCGGGGCGGCGGCAAAACCTGGCACGGCGGCAGCGACGAAGAGGGCCTGGACAGCACCGCCATCCGGATGCCGGGGTACAACGGAAAGAGTATTTCCGGCAAAGTGATCACCGCCCGCAAAGTGGACAGGGCCACCGGCAACCCCACCTGGGAGTGGGGCTGGTACGTGTGTGTGCAGCTGGACGCCAACCAGACGCCCGACGCGGTGAACTACCTGTATTTCTGCCACAACGC
>CALXBN010000055.1 GCA_944386555.1 uncultured Ruthenibacterium sp.
AAAAATGACCTCATGGGAGGGTGCAGGGGCAAAAAAGTTGTCCTATAATTTAACCCATTAGCCCTCATTTTAGGGGTGGTTGTCCTTAATTTAACCCATAAAAAATGGTTCAAAACGGGTCAGACTATGCCAAAGCAGGGCAAACAATCTGAAAAGGAAAAACCCCGAAAACCGCATGGTTTCGGGGTTTTTGAGCTGTTTTGAATTGAAATCAGCGCTTGCTGAACTGCGGAGCGCGACGGGCAGCCTTGAGGCCGTACTTCTTGCGCTCCTTCATGCGAGGATCGCGTGTCAGGAAACCGGCCTTTTTCAGCTCGCTGCGCAGGTTTTCGTCGTACACCAGCAGCGCACGGCTCAGGCCATGGCGGATGGCGCCGGCCTGGCCGGACACGCCGCCGCCGGATACGCGCACTACGATGTCAAACTTGCCTTCCACACCGGCCACCGTCAGGGGCTGGCGCACCACCAGCTTCAGGGTGTCCAGGCCGAAGTAGTCGTCGATGTCACGGTCGTTGATGGTGATTTTGCCGGTGCCGGCGTACACACGAACACGGGCAACAGAATTTTTACGACGGCCGGTGCCGTAGAAATAAGGTTTCGTCTCGTACATTCTTTGTGCCTCCTATTACAGTGTGTAAGCTTCGGGCTTCTGGGCGGCATTGGCGTGCTGGGCGCCTTTGTATACGCGCAGGCGCTTCAGGGCCGCGGCACCCAGGCTGTTGCCGGGCAGCATACCTTTTACGGCCAGAGTCATGGCTTTGTCGCTGTGCTCGGCCATCAGGGTCTTGTACTGAACGGCCTTCATGCCGCCGATCCAGCCGCTGTGGTGATAGTAATACTTTTTGGTCAGCTTGTTGCCGGTCAGCACGGCTTTGTCGGTGTTGATGATGACAACGTGGTCGCCGCAGTCCACATGGGGCGTGAAGGTGACCTTGTGTTTGCCGCGCAGCAGGACGGCGGCAGCGGCAGCGACGCGGCCCAGGGGCTTGCCCGCAGCGTCGATCACATACCACTTGCGCTCTACCTTACCAGCTTTTGCAAGAGTGGTGCTCATGGGTGTTTCCTCCTAGCATGATCTATCCAAATGAAACGGACGTACAATGTCCTGTCAAACAGGCGCATGATGTATTATAGTGAAAAGGAAAGGCGCTGTCAAGCCCTTTTTGCGAAATTTTTAATTTGCGTTTCATATGCTCATGTTTTCTCTTGTTTTCTCGCTCAATCTCATGAATGCTCGCGTTCAATTTTTGGTTTTTCAATTGCGCCGCCGGCTAAACAGGTGTATACTTACTATTATCTATTACGTTGCAGTGTAAGGTGATGGACATGAATTTTGAACGGCGCTGCTGGGCTCAGGTGGATCTGGGTGCACTGCGGCACAATTTTCGGCTGATCCGCCGGGCGGCGGGTGCGGCCAGGGTGATGGCCGTGGTGAAGGCCGATGCCTATGGACACGGCGACGCGGCGGTGGCCGCGCTGCTGGAGGAGGAGGGCGCCGACTGGTTTGCCGTCTCCGGCTTCGAGGAAGCTGTGCGCCTGCGCCGGTCGGGCATCACCAGGCCCATCCTCATTTTGGGCTATACATCACCGGAAAATGCCCCCAGCCTGGCCGTCAATGATATCACGCAGACCGTGTTCTCGGCGGAGTATGCGGCGGCGCTGTCTGCGGCGGCCCGGCGGGCGGCGGTGACAGTGCGCGTGCATCTGAAGGCAGATACCGGCATGGGGCGCATTGGCTTCCAGTGTGTGGACAGCCTGGAAAAGGCCGTGGAACAGATGGCGGCGGTATATGCTCTGCCGGGGCTGGCAGTGACGGGCCTGTTTACCCATTTCGCTGCAGCCGACAGCGAAGCGCCGGAGGACCGTGCCTATACCTGCCGCCAGTACGAGCTGCTGTGCCGGGTTCGGCAGGCCCTGGCCGCCCGCGGGCTAGGCACCGGGCTGGTGCACTGCTGCAACTCGGCAGGCACCTGCCGGTGGGGGGAATTCCACATGGACATGGTGCGCCCGGGCATCATTTTATACGGCCATCAGCCCTCGGAGGAGGTACAGCTGCCGGGCCTGCGGCCGGCCATGTGCCTGAAGGCCGTTATCAGCCTGGTAAAGCAGGTGCAGCCCGGCGACAGCATCAGCTACGGACGTACCTTTACTGCCCGCCGGCCCATGCGTCTGGCTACGCTCACCATCGGCTATGCCGACGGCTATCCCCGGGTGCTCTCGGGCAAAGGGGTGGTGTCCATCCACGGGCAGCCCGCCCGGCTGGTGGGCCGTGTGTGCATGGATCAGATGATGGCGGATGTGTCGGACATCCCCGGCGTACAGGCCGGGGAAGAAGCGGTGATCTTCGGCGACGGCGTGGCCCACAGCGTGGAGGACATCGCCGCAGCGGAGGGCACCATCAACTACGAGGTGCTGTGCGATATCGGCCGCCGGGTGCAGCGGGTGTACGTGGAAAACGGCGTGCAGGTGGGCAGCGTCAACTATTTACAGGTATTGGGGGAGTGAAGCCATGAATAAGAAACTGCTTGTGGTGGTGGATTATCAAAACGATTTTGTCATAGGTGCCCTGGCCAATGAAGCGGCCGCCTGCCTGGAAGAGGGAATTGCCGCCAAAGTGCAGCAGCACCTGTCCGAGGGCGGCGCGGTGCTGTTCACCCGGGACACCCATGAAGAGGACTATGCCGAAACCCGGGAGGGCCGGTTCCTGCCGGTACCCCACTGTATCCAGGGCACCGACGGCTGGCACCTGTACGGCAGTCTGCGCATGTATGAGGACGCCGTGCGGGACGGTGTGGGTTTTGTGGATAAGCCCGTGTTCGGCAGCGCGGCGCTGCCCGGCGCGGTGCTGACGCTGTGCGGCGGCGAGCCGGCGTCCATCGAGGTGTGCGGCGTGGTGACGGACATCTGCGTCATCAGCAACGCCATTATCCTCCACAGCTGGTTTGTGAACGCGCCGGTAACGGTGCACGGCAGCCTGTGCGCTGCTGCTTCCGAGGAAAACCATCTGCGGGCACTGGAAGTGCTGAAAGGGATGGGCTATCTGGTGGACTGACCGCCCTCTGCGCAGCCGGCGGCTTTGCCTGGCAAAAAGGATAGGATATATAGTGAATTGTCAGATTAATTAAGTGCAACGGGCATTGAGGCCGAAGTCCTATAATTCCCGTGGGGAATGGCAAAACGCGGCGTTCCAGAAGGAACGCCGCGTTTTGCCGTGTGCAGGGGCCGGAACCGCGCGCCGCGGCAGCAGTTCCGCCCCGCTTTTTGCGCTCGGGGCCGCGGGGCCATTCAGCGCTTTGCCAGTGCATGCCGCCCTTCTCGGGCCGCGGTTTGGGGCGGCGCAGCGGGTCATGTCCGGGGCTGCTCCCATTGCTCCAGCAGGTCCCGGGCCTGCCGGGCCATAGCTTTCAGTTCCTTGTTGGGGCGGCCGCCGGCGGCTTTGGCCAGGGCCAGCAGATCCCGCACGGCATTTTCCAGCTCGGACAGGGCGGCGGCGGCCCGCGGGTCGCGCCAGGTGATGTGCCTGCGCGGCACCGGTTCGGCCAGGCGCACGAAAGTGCCGGCGGCCAGGTCGTAGCAGGTACCGCTGTAAGGGGCCATGGCGGCGTAGCCGTAATCATCGCACAGGCTTTGGGCAAAGCCCGTGCAGCTTTCGTCATCCCCGTGGTTCACAAAGATCTGCCTGGGCCGGGGGCTCATGGCCTGCAGCCAGCGCACCAGGCCGTCCTTGTCTGCATGGCCGCTGACGCCCGCCAGGCTGCGGATCTCGGCCTGCACGGCGATGTCCTCTTCAAAGATGCGCACGTGTTTGGCGCCGTCCACCAGGCTGCGGCCCAGGGTCCCTTCGGCCTGGTACCCCACAAACAGAACCGTGTCCTGGGGATGCCACAGGTTGTGCTTCAGGTGGTGGCGGATGCGTCCGGCATCGCACATGCCGCTGGCCGAGAGGATCACCTTGGGGGCGGGGTCCTCGTTGATGGCCCGGGAATCCTGCTGGGTCAGGCTGATCTTCAGCCCGTCGAACCACAGCGGGTTTACCCCCCGCTCCACCAGGGCACGGGCCTCAGGGTCCAGGTCTGCGGTGGGGCACTGCAGGAACACGGCGGTGGCCTCGTTGGCCAGGGGGCTGTCTACGTACACGGTAAAACCGTCGTGGCCCTTCACCAGGCCGCGCTCTTTGATCTCGCGGATGAAGTACAGCATCTCCTGGGTGCGCCCCACGGCGAAGGAAGGGATGACCACCGTGCCGCCGCGGTCAAACGTGCGCTGGAGCACCGCCGCCAGCTGGCCCACCGAATCGGGCCGCGGGCCGTGGGTGCGGGTGCCGTAGGTGGATTCGATCACCAGATAGTCGGCGGTGTCCACGGGCTGGGGGTCGTTGATGATGGGCTGGTTTATATTGCCCACATCGCCGCTGAACACGATCTTTTTCGTAACGCCCTTTTCCGTCAGCCATAATTCGGCGGCGGCGCTGCCCAGCAGGTGGCCGATGTCGGTGAAGCGCAGGGCCACGCCCTCGGCTACGGGCAGGGCCTTGCCGTAGGCACAGGGGCGCAGCAGGCCCAGTACCCCTTCGGCGTCGGCCATGGTGTACACCGGCTCGGGCTCGGGGCGGCCGGCCCGGCGGGCCTTGCGGGCCTTCCACTCGGCCTCGCTCTCCTGTATGTGGGCCGAATCCCGCAGCATGATCTGGCACAGGCTGGCGGTGGATTCGGTGGCATACACGGTGCCCCTGAAGCCGTTTTTATACAGAAGCGGCAGATTGCCCGAATGGTCGATGTGGGCGTGGGTCAGCACCACGAAATCCACGTCGGCCGGCGCAATGGGAAGGGGCGCGTTTTCAAAGGGGTTGGTTCCCTGCTCCATGCCGCAGTCCACCAGAAAGCGGGCGGGCCCGACCTGCACCAGCGTGCAGCTGCCGGTCACCTCGTGGGCGGCGCCGATAAAGGTCACATTCATACAATCACTCCCATCGCAGAAAGGGGGCCGCAGCCCCCGCAGTGTGGCGGCCAGCGCGAGGGCGTCCCGCCCCCGTCTGGTTTCATTGTAACACAACGGCGCGCCGGTGAAAAGCGGCAAAAAAAGAAAGGCCCCGGGTGCAGCGCAGAGTGAACCGAACCAGTAAAAACGGACAATAGACAAAACGCCCCCTGTGTAGGACAATA
>CALXBN010000056.1 GCA_944386555.1 uncultured Ruthenibacterium sp.
GAACGAAAACGGCTGTTCGCGCCTGCTTCCCCCGCCTCGTGGTGCGTAACGCGGGGCGCGCACCAAAGGCTCCCCTGTGTAAGGGGAGCTGGCGCGGCGGTAGCCGCGACTGAGGGGTTGAAAGCCCAAAAGTCCGCAGGGCCTTGCCCCGTGCACGGCCGCAGCAGGGGCGAACGCAAAAGACTGTCCGCCCCGTCCCGCGCCGGGCGCATAACCGCCCCGCAGGGGGCGCTTGCGGGACAGCGCCTGCCCCGCATCCGTGCACGGCCGCAGCAGGGGCGAACGCAAAAGACTGTCCGCCCCGCACCCGTGCACGGCCGTAACAGGGGCGAAACCCAAAGGCGGCCCGCCCTGCCTCGCAGCCGGGCGCGGCCGTAACGGGGGAGATGCCCAAAGGCGGC
Organism: uncultured Ruthenibacterium sp.; assembly: GCA_944386555.1. Lineage (GTDB taxonomy): Bacteria > Bacillota > Clostridia > Oscillospirales > Ruminococcaceae > Ruthenibacterium. The sequence continues at coordinate 402 of CALXBN010000056.1, forward strand.
CCGCGCCGTGCTGTGGTGCGCGGCGCGTACAGCCGCCCGATTGAAAGTTCTTTGCCAAGCTTTCTTCGGAGAAAGCGGGAAAAGGAGGTAATTTTCATGAAACTCGCCTTATTGTTTGCCGGGCAGGGCGCCCAGCACGCCGGTATGGGCCGGGATCTGTATGAAGCCTACCCGGCGTTTCGCCAGGTGATGGACGAAGCCGACCGGGCCGTGCCCTTCCGCCTGAAGGAGCTGTGCTTCGAGGGCCCCGACGAGAAGCTGACCCAGACCCAGTATACCCAGCCCTGCATGGTGGCTTTTGCCGCCGGCGTCACCCAGGTGCTGAAGGACGCCGGCGTTCGGCCCGACGCCACCGCCGGCCTGAGCCTGGGCGAGTACAGCGCCCTGTGCGCCGCGGGGGTGTCCAGCGCGCGCCAGGCCGTGGAGACCGTGGCCGTGCGCGGCCAGGCCATGGCCGAGGCCGCCGCGGGCCGCCCCTGCGCCATGGCCGCCGTGCTGGGCCTGGGCAGGGAGGAACTGGCCGCCGCCTGCCGGAAGGCCGGCAGCCTGGGCGTGGTGGAAATTGCCAACTACAACTGCCCCGGCCAGATGTCCATCGCCGGGGACGCCGCCGCCGTGGAGGCCGCCTGCCGGTACGCGCTGGAGGCCGGCGCCCGCAAGTGCATCCCCCTGAAGGTGTCCGGCCCGTTCCACACCTCCCTGATGGCGCCCGCCGGCCAGGCCCTGCACCGCCATTTTGAGAACATGGAGCTGCACCGCCCCCAGTGCACCGTGTACTTCAACTGCCTGGGCGCGCCCATGGGCCCGGAGGATTCCATCCCCGCCCTGCTGGAGCGCCCGGTGCAGAGCAGCGTGTACATGGAGGACACGCTGCGGCGCATGGCCGGCGACGGCATCGACACCTTCCTGGAGGTGGGCCCGGGCAGGGTGCTGTCCGGCTTTGTGAAAAAAACCGTCAAGGGCGCCGCCGTGCGCAGCGTGGAGACAGCCGGCGAGCTGGCAGAGGCCATCCGCTGGCTGCAGGAAGAAAGGATGGCCGCCAATGCCTGAAACGTATGAAGCAAAATACCTGGCAGGCCGCCGGGCGCTGGTCACCGGCGGGTCCCGGGGCATCGGCCGGGCCGCGGCCCTGGCCCTGGCGGGCGCCGGGGCCCATGTGGCCGTGAACTGCGCCGGCCGGGCCGACGCCGCCCGGGAGACCGCCGAAGCCTGCCGCGCCCTGGGCGTGCAGGCCATGGCCCTGCAGGGGGACGTATCCGACCCCGCCGCCGCAGCCGCCCTGGTGGAGGCCGTGTGCAGGGAGTGGGGCGGCATCGATATCCTGGTGAACAACGCCGGCATCACCCGGGACGGGCTGCTGATGCGCATGGATGAGGAGGATTTCGACGCCGTGCTGGCCACCAACCTGAAGGGGGCCTTCCACTGCATGAAGGCCGCCTGCCGGCCCATGATGAAGGCCCGGTACGGGCGCATTGTGAACATGAGCAGCATCGTGGGCCTGCGGGGCAACGCCGGCCAGGCCAACTACGCCGCCAGCAAGGCCGGGCTGATCGGCCTGTCCAAAAGCGCCGCCAAGGAGCTGGCGGGGCGGGGCATCACCGTGAACTGCGTGGCCCCGGGCTTCATCGACACCGATATGACCGCCGTGCTGCCTGACAAAGTCAAAGAACAGCTGCGCGGACAGATCCCCATGGGCCGCCTGGGCAGCGCCGGGGACGTGGCTGCCGCCGTGCTGTTCTTCGCCGGCGAGGGGGCCGGGTACATCACCGGCCAGGTGCTGTGCGTGGACGGCGGCATGGCCGTGTGAGCGCCCGCGCCGGCCGGCGCGGGCCGGAAAGGACGCGCGGCCTTTGAGCCGGCGCGCCGCACGAGAAAAGACAAGAAGGAGGAATTCCCATGGAAAAGCGCCGGGTTGTGATCACCGGCCTGGGCGCCGTGACGCCCGTCGGCCTGACGGCCCAGGACAGCTGGGCCGCCGCCCGGGCGGGGGTGTGCGGCATTGGGCCCATCACCCAGTACGACTGCCAGAACATGAAGGTAAAGCTGGCCGGCGAGGTGAAGAACTTTGACCCCGCCGCCTATATGGACAAGCGCGAGGTGCGCAAAACCGACCGCTTTGTGCAGCTGGCCCTGGCCGCTGCCTGCCAGGCCATGAGCCAGAGCGGCCTGGAAATGCCCCGGGAGGACGCGGGCCGCTGCGCCGTGTTCTTCGCCAGCGGCATCGGCGGCTTTGCCACCGCCCAGAAAGGCTGCCTGATGGGCGAAGAGAAAGGGTACGACCGGGTCTCGCCCCACTTTATCCCCATGATCATCGCCAACATGGCCGCGGGCCATATCGCCATCCGCTTCGGCTTCAAGGGCATGTGCACCTGCCCGGTAACGGCCTGTGCTTCCGGCAGCAACGCCGTGGGCGACGCCTTCCGCCACGTGCGGGACGGCTACGCCGAAGTGGCCCTGGCCGGCGGGGCCGAGGCCGTGATCACCTCCCTGGCCATGGGGGGCTTTACCTCCATGCACGCGCTGTGCGAGAGCGGGGACCCCGCCTGCGCCTCCATCCCCTTCGACGCCCGGCGCAGCGGCTTTGTGATGGGCGAGGGCGCCGGCGCCCTGGTGCTGGAGGAGTACGGGCACGCCGTGGCCCGGGGCGCCGTGATCCTGGGCGAGGTGGCCGGCTACGGCGCCAGCTGCGACGCCTACCACATCACGGCCCCCGCCCCCGAGGGCGCCGGCGCGGCGGCCGCCATGGCCGCGGCCCTGGCCGACGCGGGTATCGCCCCGGAGGACGTGGGCTACATCAACGCCCACGGCACCTCCACCCCCCTGAATGATGCCGGCGAGACCGCCGCGGTGAAGCTGGCCTTCGGCCAGGCCGCCCGCCGCCTGGCCATGAGCTCCACCAAGAGCATGACGGGCCATCTGCTGGGGGCCGCCGGCGCGGTGGAGGCCGTGTTCACCACCCTGGCTTTGCGGGACCGGTTCCTGCCGCCCACCATCCACTACCAACAGCCCGACCCCGCCTGCGATCTGGACATTGTGCCCAACGAAGGCCGGCCCGCGCCGGGGCTGCGGTGGGCCATGTCCAATTCCCTGGGTTTCGGCGGGCACAACGCCAGCCTGGTGTTCAAACGTTGGGAGGCGTAACGGAAATGACATTGGATTCCAACCAGATCCAGCAGGTTCTGCCCCACCGGTTCCCCTTCCAGCTGGTGGACCGCATCACCGCCTGCCAGCCCGGCCAGTGGGCCGAGGGGCGCAAATGCGTCAGCGTGAACGAGCCGTTTTTCTGCGGCCACTTCCCCCAAAAGCACGTGATGCCCGGGGTGCTGATCCTGGAGGCCCTGGCCCAGGTGGGCGCGGTGGCCGTGCTGAGCATGGAGGAGAACAGGGGCAAAATCGTGCTGTTTGGCGGCGTGCGCAGGGCCCGGTTCAAGCGCCAGGTGGCCCCCGGCGACGTGCTGGAGCTGCGGTGCGAGCTGATTGCCCGCAAGGGGCCGGTGGGCATTGGCAAAGCGGTGGCCACCGTGGACGGCAAAACCGCCTGCACGGCCGAGCTGACCTTTGCCGTGGAGTGAAAGGCCCCGGCCCGCAGCCCCTTGCAAAAGCAGCCCCGGGCGTGGTATGATGGACACAGGCAGAAAGGGGGCGCCGTCCGTGCTGGACAGGGCATTCAGCGAGGTATATACCAAGTTCAAACTGCATTTCTACCGCCAGGTATTCGGCCGGTTCCAAAACCGGGAGGCCAACCTCACCACGGTGGAGACCTTCTGCATGGAGATCATCCAGGCGCTGAAGCGGCCCACGGTGAATGAGTTCGCCTCGTTCCTGCAGATCTCGCCCCCCAATGCCGCGTACAAGGTGAACAGCCTGGTGCAGAAGGGGTATCTGGAAAAGGTGCGCTCGGACACCGACCGGCGGGAGTATTACCTGGTGCCCACCCGCAAATACCAGGACTATTACAACATCAGCTACAGCTATCTGTCCACGGTGATGGATCGCATCGGCCGGCGCTTCCCGCCCCGGGAGGTGGCCTATATCGAGCAGGTGCTGAACGTGATCTCCCACGAGCTGATGCCCGAAATTGAACTGCCCGACCGCCGGGACGCGCCCCGCGGGGAGCGTTCCCGTGAGCGCGCCGCGCAGGAACAGCCCCTGCAGGCAGAAAAAAGCGCCGGGCCCGCAGAGGGAGAAGCGCCCGCCCCCGCCGGCGCCCGTGCGGACGAGTGAAGCGTGAAAAGAGGGGGCTTAGCCCCCGCAAAACGGAAAAAGCCCAGGAAGGGAGACACTTCCCAAGGAAGTGGTCTCCCTTCCTGTTATAATCAGTCAGAATAATGGAATTGTTCCTGCGAAATCAATAAGAGAGCTGGTAGCGACAGAAAAACAGACATTGCTATGTTATGAAACTTGCCGGTGCACGAAGCTATAATTTACGATGCTGCGTCCATCGGTGCAGCGAGCATCGGATTGCAACACCACAATCCGAGAAGAAGCCGAATATCAATCCTTGGGGCGCCTTCCTTGCGGAGGATGCCCCAAACGGGGCTTTTTGCCGCTGAAAAGCATGGGCCGCACCGGGGCGCAGGGGCGGCCGCGTTACGCCGTGCAGGCCAGCACCGCCCGGGCAATGGCGTCGCCGGCGGCCCACAGGCCGGTTTCGTCGGCCACCTGTTCGTACTCGGCGGGGTTCACCAAAAAGCCCGTCTCCAGCAGTACCGCCGGGCACAGGGTGTTGCGGGTAACATAATAGTACCCCCATGCGGCCCCCCGGGCCGGGCGGCCGGCGGCGGCGCTCACGCGCTCCACCAGGGCCTGGGCCAGGGGCAGGCCGGAATCGTAGAAATAATAGCACTCCACGCCGCTGGCAGCGGAGGAATCCGCCGTCATGGAGGCGGAATTGTGGTGCACAGCGATGAAGAAATCCGGCGCCAGGGCGCTGATGGCGTGGTTGCGCTCGTCCAGCGTGAGGAAGGTATCACCGTCGCGGATCATGTGCACCGTGGCCCCCAGCTGCTCCAGCCGGGCGCGGGCGGCCCGGGCGGCGGCCAGGTTCACGTCCTTTTCCATGGGGGCGTTCTGGCCGCCCACGCCCACGGCCCCCACGTCGGTGCCGCCGTGGCCGGCGTCCAGCAGCACGCTGATGCCCGCCAGGGGGCGCGCGGGGTCGGCAGAGCGGTGGGGCCGGGCCTTCACGGTCACCGACACGGTGCCGTTTTCGTAGGCGATCAGGTGGCCCCACAGCGGCTCGTCAAAGGTAAGCGTCAGCTCGCTGCCGCCTTCGAAGGGCTGCACGGCCACGCCCTTTACCAGCCGGCTGCCGGTAACGGCGAAGTCGGCGGCCAGGTCGGTGTCGTAAAATTTCAGCGAGAGGGTGCAGGTGTCGCCGTACTGGTTGGTATAGGCCAAAGGCGTGCCGGCGCCCTGGAACACCAGGGTCTCGGTGCGCCCGTCGGGCTCGGCACCGGCAGCGGCCGCCGGCGTCGGGCCCGGGGCAAAGGGCTGCGCCGCCGCCCCGGTGAAGGCGGCCCGGGCGGGGGCCTGTTCCAGCACGGTGGCCTTGGCGGCGGGCACCCAGTCTCCCCCGGCCAGGCGGTAGGCCCAGCCCAGGCTGCCGCCCCGCAGCACCTGGCGGCACTCCGTCACCCGGGCCACGGCGCCCCGGCGGGCGGTTTCGCTGATGGCGCCGTCATCGGCGGGATCCGTCAGCAGGCTGGTGATCAGCCCGTCCAGGCGCACCCAGGCGCCCGGCTCCACGGGCAGGGTACCGTCGGTGGGCGTGGGGGCGTCCGGGTCCAGCGGGGCGGGTTCGGGCACGGCCCGCCGCTCGATGTGCAGCTGCACCGTCTGGTCCCCCTGGGCAATGGCCACGGTGTTCATGCCCTCCTCGGGCAGTTCCACCAGCTGGGCCCAGCTGCCGCCGGGGGCCTGGGCCGCCGCGGGCCGGCCGTTCACCGTCACCGGCTGGCCGGGCAGGGCGGTGCCCATCACATACAGCGCGGCGGAATAGGTCCATGCGCCGTCGGCGGGGTAGGTAACGGCCAGCGGGGTGCCGGGGGTGTAGCCCAGCAGCACCGGCTGGGCCACGCCGTCCAGGGCGCTGGCCATCAGCCCCAGGCTGGCGGCATCCGCCAGGGCCTCGCCCTCGAACACCGCCCCCGCCCGGGCCCGGCCCGCAGCCTGGGCGGCCACCGCGTCCCGGAAGAAGGCGCCGGCGGCCTCTTCGCCGGCCGCATCCACCGCGGGCAGGGCGGGCACGCCCTCGCCGAAGGCCAGGGGGGTGTATACCGCCCCGCCGGCGCCGTTCCCGTCCCGGGTGAAAATGCCCGCCACCGGGTAGTGCTCCCACAAATGCCGCAGCCCTTCGGCGGGGGCGTGCGCCGGGGCCACGGCGTACACCGCCAGCCCGGCGTCCCCCGCGGCGGCGCACACGGCGGCCAGCGGGTCTGCCGGGGCCAGCAGCCCGGCCCAAAAGCCCTGTTCCAGCCGGGGGTCCGCCGGCCAGCCGGCTGCCCGGCACAGCGCGCCGCCCGCCCCCTGCACGGGCACCGCCAGGGCATTCAGCCCCAGGGCCTTGGCGCGGCCGGCCAGGGCCCGGGCGTTTTCGGCCAGGGTTTGGGCGCTCAGGGCCTGGCCGGCCCGGGCCGGGGCCAGCAGGTCGTCCTCCGCGGCGGCCAGGGCTTTTACGGCGCCCGCCGGGGCCAGGGCGCTGGGCCCGCCCCGCCCGCCGGCCAGCGCGCCCAGCAGCAGGTACGCCCCCACCCCGGCGGCCAGGGCCAGCACCAGGGCCAGGGCTATCCACCACGCGGGCAGGCGCCTGCGCCTGCGGGGGGCGTTGCCCGTGCCGGAGCGGTACAGCGTGCGGCCGCGCCGGCGCCGGCGCGGCGCGTCCGGGGCCAGGGGGATGCGGGCCGCCTGCCGGGCGGCGCGGCGCTCTTCGGCCCGGCGGGCCTCCTCCCGGGGGGCGGCGTCCCGGGGCACCACCAGGCGCTGG
>CALXBN010000057.1 GCA_944386555.1 uncultured Ruthenibacterium sp.
CCGTTCCGTAGGAAATATTTTTGAGATATATCGTAAACGTGCGTCATTTTACATGCGAAGCATAAAGAAACCCGTTACGAAACTCCGGAAACTGGAATTCCGTAACGGGCGAGAAAATTATAGAAAACACAAATTTCAGAGAAAAATCTACACTTTCACCCAAAAATTTATTCGAACTCAATGGTTGCGGGCGGTTTTCCGGTGCAGTCGTAGAGGACACGATTGATATGGGGGACCTCGTTGACGATGCGGCTGGTGACTGTGGAAAGCACTTCCCAAGGCAGCTGGGCGCTTTCAGCTGTCATAAAGTCAGTGGTGAGCACAGCGCGCAGGGCGATGGCATAATCATAGGTCCGCTCATCGCCCATAACGCCCACACTGCGCATATTGGTGAGCGCTGCGAAGTACTGGCCCAGGTTCTTCTGGGCACCGGCCTTCTCCACCTCCTCACGGTAGATGGCGTCAGCCTCCTGTACCAGCTTCACTTTCTCGGGTGTAACAGCTCCGATGATGCGTACGGCCAGCCCAGGGCCGGGGAACGGCTGACGGCTGACCAGCTTTTCCGGGATACCCAGCTCCCGACCGGCGGCACGCACCTCATCCTTGAACAAGTCCCGCAGGGGTTCGATGATCTCCTTGAAATCCACATAATCCGGCAGGCCGCCCACATTGTGATGGCTCTTGATGACGGTGGATTCGCCGCCCAAGCCGCTCTCCACCACATCAGGATAAATGGTGCCCTGCACCAGGAAGTCCACTGCGCCGATCTTCTTGGCCTCTTCTTCAAACACGCGGATGAACTCTTCGCCGATGATCTTGCGCTTGCGCTCGGGGTCATCCACACCGGCCAGTTTGTCATAGAAGCGCTGCTGGGCATTGACACGCACAAAATTCAGGTCATAGGGGCCGTTGGGGCCAAACACAGCGGCTACCTCATCACCCTCGTTCTTGCGCAGCAGGCCATGATCCACAAACACACAGGTGAGCTGTTTCCCCACCGCTTTGGCCAGCAATACCGCAGCCACGGAAGAATCCACGCCGCCGGACAGCGCGCACAGCACCTTGCCCGTGCCCACTTTTTCCCGCAGCTTGCGGACAGAACTCTCCACAAAAGATTCCATCCGCCAATCGCCCGTACAGCCGCATACGTTATAAACGAAATTGGAGAGCATTTTGGTGCCCTCGGCTGTATGCAGCACCTCCGGATGGAACTGCAGACAATAAAGCCCCCGATCCGGCCACTCTGCCGCCGCCACAGGGCAGTTGCCGGTATGGGCACTGACAGTGAACCCGGGGGCCGGCGCCTGGATGTAGTCATTATGGCTCATCCAGCACACGGTCTGCTCGCTGACGCCCTGAAACATCTTGCTGTTGGTGTCCACGGTGACCAGGGTTTTGCCATATTCCCGCTCTGGCGCCGGGCACACGTGCCCCCCCAGCAGATGCATCATCAGCTGGGCGCCATAGCAAATGCCCAGAACCGGGATCCCCAGATGGAATACGTCCTCGCTGATGGCAGGTGAATCCGGCAAGTAGGCGCTGTTGGGCCCACCGGTAAAAATGATGCCCTTAGGCCGCTTTTCCCGAATGGCTTCCATCGCCTTGGTATAGGGCACAATCTCGCTGTATACATGGCACTCACGCACACGGCGGGCAATCAGCTGGTTATATTGGCCGCCGAAATCCACCACAATAATACGTTCTGACATAGGCTCCTCCCCTGTTTTCCACGTTATTTACTTGTCTACAGTATAACAAAAAGCCTGCCCGGATTCAAGCATCCGGGCAGAGCTTTGGCCATTTTTGCAGCAAAAAAGCGGCCCCTTACAGGGCCGCTCTTTTTGGTAAGGGATAAAGGTAAAGGGCTGTCTGCGAGAATTACTCGTAGATCTTGGACACAACGCCGGAACCGACGGTGCGGCCGCCCTCACGGATAGCGAAGCGCAGGCCCTCATCCATAGCGATGGGGGTAATCAGCTCAACGTCCATGGTGACATTGTCGCCGGGCATGCACATCTCCGTGCCTTCAGGCAGGGTGATCACGCCAGTCACGTCGGTGGTGCGGAAGTAGAACTGGGGACGATAGTTGTTGAAGAACGGGGTGTGACGGCCGCCCTCATCCTTTTTCAGGACGTAAACCTGGCCCTGGAATTTGGTGTGGGGGTGGATGGTGCCGGGTTTCGCAATAACCTGGCCGCGCTCGATCTGCTTGCGGTCGATACCACGCAGCAGAGCACCCACGTTGTCGCCGGCCTCAGCCTGATCCAGCAGCTTGCGGAACATCTCCAGGCCGGTAATGGTGGATTTCATCTTCTCTTCCTTCAGGCCCACGATCTCGACCTCATCGCCTACGTGAGCAACGCCAGTCTCCACACGGCCGGTGGCAACAGTGCCGCGGCCAGTGATGGTGAACACGTCCTCAACAGGCATCAGGAAGGGCTTGGCATCGTCGCGCTCGGGAGTGGGGATGTACTCATCCACAGCGTCCATCAGATCCAGAATGCACTTGTACTCGGGCGCATTGATATCGGTGGAAGCAGACTCCAGAGCCTTCAGCGCAGAACCCTTGATGATGGGGGTATCGTCGCCGGGGAAGTCATACTCGTTCAGCAGGTCGCGGATCTCCATCTCAACCAGATCCAGCAGCTCGGGGTCGTCCACCTGGTCGACCTTGTTCATGAACACAACGATATAGGGCACGCCCACCTGCCGGGACAGCAGGATGTGCTCACGGGTCTGGGGCATGGGGCCGTCAGCAGCAGACACCACCAGGATGGCACCGTCCATCTGAGCAGCACCGGTGATCATGTTCTTCACGTAGTCGGCGTGGCCCGGGCAGTCAACGTGGGCATAGTGACGCTTGTCCGTCTGATACTCCACGTGCGCAGTGTTGATGGTAATGCCGCGCTCGCGCTCCTCGGGAGCCTTATCGATGTTGGCATAGTCGGTAAACTCGGCGTCACCCTTCAGGGCCAGCACTTTGGTGATGGCGGCGGTCAGAGTGGTCTTGCCGTGGTCAACGTGGCCGATGGTGCCAATGTTGACATGGGGTTTGTTGCGCTCAAATTTAGCTTTCGCCATTGGAATGTTCCTCCTTTTTGTTAAGGCCATTGCTTAAGGCCATTGTACTAAAAACACTTGGAAAAATCAAGCTTTTTCCGGCAAAAACTGCCGGAAACGGAACGAAATCACTCGTCTTTCTTCGCGCGGCCGGCCATGATGCTTTCGGCAATGCTCTTGGGCACTTCAGCATAATGGCTGGGTTCCATGGAATACTGTCCACGGCCCTGGGTGCGGCTGCGCAGGTCTGTTGCATAGCCGAACATGTTGGACAGCGGAACCAGCGCGTCGATCTGCTGGGACCCGCTGCGGGCCTCGGTGCCCTGGATCTGGCCACGGCGCGCGTTCACGTCGCCGATGACGTCGCCCATATACTCGTCGGGCACGATGACAGCCACTTTCATGATGGGCTCCAGAATGACGGGATCCGCCTTTTTCATGGCCTCCTTGAAAGCCATGGAGCCGGCGATCTTAAAGGCCATCTCGGAGGAGTCAACCTCGTGATAGGAGCCATCGTACAGGGTGACCTTCACATCCACAACGGGATAGCCTGCCAGCACACCGGCCTGCATGGCGCCCTGGATGCCCTGGTCGATGGGCCCGATGAACTCCTTGGGGATAGCGCCGCCCACGATAGCGTTGACGAATTCATACCCCTTGCCGGCCTCATTGGGCTCAATTTTGATCTTGACGTGACCATACTGGCCTTTACCGCCAGACTGACGGGCATACTTGGTCTCCTGATCGGCCGGGCGGCGGATCGTCTCACGGTAAGCCACCTGAGGCGCGCCCACGTTGGCCTCCACCTTGAACTCACGCAGCAGTCGGTCCACAATGATCTCCAGGTGAAGCTCACCCATGCCGGCGATAATGGTTTGACCGGTCTCCTCATCGGTGTAGGTCTTGAAGGTGGGATCCTCCTCGGCCAGTTTTGCCAGCGCAATACCCATCTTCTCCTGGCCGGCCTTGGTCTTGGGCTCGATGGCCACGCGGATGACGGGTTCGGGGAAGTCCATGCTCTCCAGGATGATGGGATGCTTTTCGTCGCACAGGGTGTCGCCGGTGGTGGTGTTCTTCAGGCCCACAGCGGCGGCGATGTCGCCGGCGTAGCACTCGTCAATATCCTTGCGGTGATTGGCGTGCATCTGCAGGATGCGGCCCAGGCGCTCGTTCTGGTCTTTCACAGAGTTGTACACCGTGGTGCCTGCCTTGGCAATGCCGGAATACACGCGGAAGAATGCCAGCTTGCCTACGAACGGGTCCGTGGCGATCTTAAACGCCAGGGCCGCCAGCGGCGCATCGTCGGAAGACGGGCGGCTTTCCTCTTCGCCTGTGTCGGGATTCACACCCTTGATGTCCTCAATGTCTGTGGGGGCGGGCATATAATCCACGATGGCGTCCAGCAGCTTCTGCACACCTTTGTTTTTGTAGGAAGTACCGCAGGTAACAGGCACCATGGTATTGTCGATGGTGGCCTTGCGGATGGCTTTCTTCATCTCGGGGATGGTCAGTTCCTCGCCATCCAGGTACTTCATCATCAGCTCTTCATCGGTCTCAGCTACTTCTTCCACGAGCTTGTCATGGTACTCCTGGGCCAGATCCAACATATCCTCGGGGATCTCTTCCACGCGGATATCCTTGCCCAGGTCATCATAGTAGATATAAGCCTTCATTTCCAGCAGGTCAATGATGCCTTTGAAGGTCTCCTCTTTGCCGATGGGCAGCTGAATGGGAACGGCGTTGGCTTTCAGGCGGTCGCGGATCATGTCCAGCACGTGATAAAAATCAGCGCCCATGATGTCCATCTTGTTGACGTAAATCATGCGGGGGACGTGATATTTGTTGGCCTGATGCCACACAGTCTCGGACTGGGGCTCGACACCGCCCTTGGCGCACATCACCGTAACGCTGCCGTCCAGCACGCGCAGGCTGCGCTCCACCTCTACGGTGAAGTCCACGTGGCCCGGGGTGTCGATGATATTGATCCTGTGCCGATACTTTTTGGCCTTGGCCGGGTCGTTTTGAAACTCGGTATGGCTCCAATAGCATGTGGTGGCTGCGGAGGTGATGGTGATACCACGCTCCTGCTCCTGGGCCATCCAGTCCATGGTAGCCGCGCCGTCGTGCGTCTCACCGATCTTATGGTTGATACCTGTATAGAACAGGATGCGCTCGGTGGTCGTCGTCTTGCCGGCGTCGATGTGAGCCATAATGCCGATGTTTCTTGTCATTTCCAAAGAAACGTCTCTGGGCATATTTTCCTCCTAAAAAATCAGCAAAAGATCAATATCTGAAGTGGGCGAACGCCTTGTTGGCCTCGGCCATCTTGTGGGTGTCCTCGCGCTTCTTGCAGGCACCGCCGTTGCCGTTGCAGGCGTCCATGATCTCACCGGCCAGGCGCTCGCACATGGTGCGCTCGCTGCGGGCGCGGGAATAGGTGGTCAGCCAGCGCAGGCCCAAAGTCTCGCGGCGCGCAGGGCGCACCTCCATGGGAACCTGGTAGTTGGCGCCGCCCACACGACGGGTTTTGCACTCCAGCACAGGCATGATGTTCTCCAGGGCTTTTTCAAAACTCTCCAGCGCATCGTTGCCGGTTTTCTCTTTTACGATGTCGAACGCATCGTACACGATCTTCTGCGCCACGCCCTTCTTGCCGTCATACATGATGTTGTTGATCAGGCGCGTCACCATCTTGGAATTGTAGATGGGATCGGGCAGAACATCGCGCTTTGCAATATTACCTCTTCTGGGCATCTTTCTTCCCTCCTTCATAAAATGATATCATCGGTACTCGAAAGCAATAAACTCCCGCAAGCTGCCGCAAAAGGGGTTATCTATGATAAGCCTTATGCGGCGGAATATACTTGATAGAATTCGATTACTTCTTCTTGGCACCGGCCTTGGGGCGCTTGGCACCGTACTTGCTGCGGGCCTGGTTGCGCTTGGCAACACCCTGGGTATCGAGCGTACCGCGGATGATGTGGTAACGCACGCCGGGCAGGTCCTTCACACGGCCGCCGCGGATCAGTACGACGCTGTGCTCCTGCAGATTGTGGCCGATTCCAGGGATATACGAGGTGACCTCGATACCATTGGAGAGCTTGACACGGGCAACCTTGCGCAGGGCAGAGTTCGGCTTTTTGGGGGTCATGGTACGCACTGCGGTGCACACGCCGCGCTTTTGCGGGCTGTTGGCATCGGAATAGCTCTTCTTCTGAGAGTTGTAGCTCTTCAGCAGAGCGGGCGCAGTGGACTTTTTCACCAGGACCTCACGGCCTTTGCGCACGAGCTGGTTAAAAGTAGGCATGGTTTTCCTCCTTTCCTGAGATGATGGTTCTTCTTCGCCGCGCCGCCAGATGTTGTGGCCCGCAAGGAACCCTAACACAAGGCCAAAAGGGCATAGCACGCCCCCGGCGCAACATTTATAGTTTACACTGAAAATTCTATCTTGTCAACAAAAAAATCGGGAAATTTTCAGCGTTTTGCCAAAATTTATTGCCGCACTTCTACACCTTCAAAGGTTTTGCCAAGCAATGCAAGCGAATCGCTCAGGCGCTTGAAACCAGCATGGATTATCTTGCCGGATTGACAGACGATCCCAAACCTTATCCGCACAAGCAAGACACATCAAATAGTAAATAGCGCCTTGATCACTTTACTGTGCTTCAAGGCGTATTTTCATTTAAGGTTCACTCGCGCCGCAGCGCCAGCAGCCGGTCCACTGCGTCGGCGAAGCCCTCCCCGCTCTCCCGGCAGGTGACGTAGGCGGGCAGATGGGCCAGGTCGGCAGCGAAAGGGCGGATGTTGGCCACAGCGCAGCTCATGGGAAAGTAAGCGAACATGGGCTCGTCGTTGGGCGAGTCGCCGAAAAACAGCACGCTGTCCCGAGGATCGGCCTCGCCGGCCTGTTGGGTCAGATACAGTTTGGCCATGCCCACCTTATCGTAATCGCCGTACCAGGCATTCACGTGGATGGAGCTGATTTTGGCCCTGGCGCCCATGGTCTGGCAGATGTCCCGGATGCGGCGGGCTGCCTCCAGGCCCAGGCGGGGTTCTTCCTCGGCGAAGTCGATGGCCAGGTCATAGATGCGGGCGAACTGGTCGCCGGCCACCCGGCATCCCGGCACACCGGCCAGACAGGCATCCCGCACGGCGGCCAGGCGGCCCTGGATGTCCCCCCCGGCTACCGAGGGGTGGATGAAAGCGGTTCGGCGGCCGGCGTGCACCTCGTACACAAAAGCGCCGTTCTCGCCGATCACCGCGTACACCGGCCACTGGCGCGCGATCAGGTCGCACCAGCCGGCGGGGCGGCCTGTAACGGGAATCACCCGCAGGCCGGCCTGGGCCAGGGCCCACAGGGCGGCATAGGCCCGGGCGGTCAGCTTGCCGGCGGTGGTGAGGGTGTCATCGATATCGCACAGCACATAGCGCACCCGCCGGGCCTGCTGCGCGGTAAAATGGGCAAAGTCTTCCATGGGAACCTCCGAAAATTCAACAGAAAAGCCCGGGGCAAAGCCCCGGGCTGTGCGTTTCAGCCAGAACGGACGGATCATTCGGCCAGCGGCATACCGCCTTCATCATCCTGCAGCAGGTCATCCTCGATGGGCATCGCTTCTTCCTGCACCGGAACTTCCACCCGTTCCACAAACAGCTCGGGGTGTTCGGCGCGGTCACGGTCCTCCAGCGCCTGCTCCACTTCAGACAGGCCGGTGCCGGCAGGAATCAGTTTGCCGATGATGACGTTCTCCTTCAGGCCCATCAGCGGGTCCACCTTGCCTTTGATGGCGGCATCGGTAAGCACACGGGTAGTCTCCTGGAAGGAAGCGGCCGACAGGAAGGAATCGGTGGCCAGCGATGCCTTGGTGATACCCAGCAGCACATGGCTGCCGGTGGCATGGCGCAGGCCCTCTTCACCGGCGGCAATGCGGGCGTCAATGGCCTCATTGGCATCCGCCAGATCAGCTTTATCCACAATGGAACCGCCGATCAAGCGGCTGCTGCCGGCATCTTCCACGCGCATCTTGCGCATCATCTGCAGCACAATCACTTCGATGTGCTTGTCGCAGATATCCACGCCCTGCATACGATACACTTTCTGCACTTCGCTGATCAGATAATTCTGCACGGCTACAGGGCCCTTGACGGCCAGGATATCCTGGGGATAGGCAAAGCCTTCGGTGAGCAGATCGCCCTTTTCCAGATGGTCTCCATCGGCAATGCGCACGCGCTGGCCGAAGGGGATCAGGTAGCTCTTCTCGCAGGGGGCGCCGTTCTCATCCACACCTTCCACCACCACATGGCGGTTCTTCTTGGCGTCGTCAATGTGGGCGGTACCCTCGATTTCGGTCATGATGGCCAGATTCTTGGGCCGGCGGGCCTCAAACAGCTCCTCGACACGGGGCAGGCCCTGGGTGATATCCTCGGCGGAAGCGATGCCGCCGGTGTGGAATGTGCGCATGGTCAGCTGTGTACCCGGCTCGCCGATGGACTGGGCCGCAATGATGCCGACGGCTTCGCCCAGCTCTACCAGTTCGCCGTTGGCCAGGTTGGAACCATAGCACTTGCTGCACACACCGTGGCGGGCCTGGCAGCACAGCACGCTGCGGATCTCCACCTGGTCGATACCGGCCTCTACGATCTTCTTGGCGTCCTCGGCGTCCATCATCTTGCCCTTGCTCACCAGCACTTCGCCGGTAACCGGATCAATGGCATCATTCACCAGGAAGCGGCCCTGCAGGCGCTCTTCCAGCTTTTCAATCATCTCGTTGCCCTCGCGGATATCGGAGATGATGATGCCCTTTTCAGCGCCGCAGTCCTCCTCGCGGATGATCACATCCTGGGAAACATCCACCAGGCGGCGGGTCAGATAACCCGAGTCGGCAGTGCGCAGAGCCGTATCGGCCAAGCCCTTCCGGGCACCCTTGCCGGCGATGAAGTATTCCAGGATGTTCAGCCCTTCACGATAGTTGGCACGGATGGGGATCTCAATGGTCTTACCGGAAGTGTTGGCGATCAGGCCGCGCATGCCGGCCAGCTGGCGGATCTGGGCCATAGAGCCGCGGGCACCGGAATCCGCCATCATAAAGATGGGATTGCGGGCCGGCAGGTTTTTGCTCAGTGCATCAGCCACATCCTCAGTGGTCTTGCTCCATACTTTGATCACCTGGGCATAGCGCTCCTCGTTGGAGATCAGGCCGCGGTTATACTGTTTGGTGATCTTGCCGATCTGTTCTTCGGCCGACTGCAGCAGCTCCGCTTTCTGGGGCGGGATCACTGCGTCGGAAACGGCCACGGTGATGGCGCTCTTGGTGGAGTATTTATACCCCTGGGCCTTGATGCGGTCCAGCATTTCAGCGGTAACTTTGGCACCGTGCACGTGGATGCAGTTGTCAATGATCTGGCCCAGCTTTTTCTTGTTCACCAGGAAATCCACTTCATACAGGAACAGATTGTCCGGCACGCTGCGGTCCACATATCCCAAGTCCTGCGGGATGGGCTGGTTGAAGATGATGCGGCCCACGCTGGTATCCACCAGGCGGCTGCGCATCTGGCCATCGACCTCCATGGTGCGGCGCACCTTGATCTTGGCCTGCAGTGTGACTACACCCTCGGAATAGGCCATGATGGCCTCGTTCTCATCCCGGAAAACCTTGCCCTCGCCTTTGTCGCCGTCATTCAGCATAGTCAGGTAATAGCTGCCCAGCACCATGTCCTGGGTGGGCACGCACACCGGCTTGCCGTCGGCAGGCTTCAGCAGGTTGCCGGACGCCAGCATCAGCATCCGCGCCTCCCGCTGCGCCTCGGCGCTCAGCGGCACGTGAACGGCCATCTGGTCACCGTCGAAGTCGGCGTTGAAAGCCGTACACACCAGCGGATGCAGCTTGATGGCGCGGCCTTCCACCAGCACGGGTTCAAAGGCCTGAATGCCCAAACGGTGCAGCGTAGGCGCGCGGTTCAGCAGGACGGGATGCCCCTTGATGACGGCCTCCAGAGAGTCCCACACCTCAGTGCGGGTGCGCTCCACCATTTTGCGGGCGGATTTGATGTTGTTGGCAACGCCCTTCTCCACCAAGTCCTTCATCACGAAGGGCTTGAACAGCTCCAGGGCCATCTCCTTGGGCAGGCCGCACTGATACATCTTCAGCTCGGGGCCCACCACGATGACGGAACGGCCGGAATAGTCCACGCGCTTGCCCAGCAGGTTCTGGCGGAAGCGCCCCTGCTTGCCCTTGAGCATATCGGAAATGCTCTTCAGCGGACGGTTGTTGGGGCCGGTGACCGGGCGGCCGCGGCGGCCGTTGTCGATCAGGGCGTCCACAGCCTCCTGCAGCATGCGCTTTTCATTGCGCACGATGATGTCCGGTGCGCCCAGCTCCAGCAGGCGCTTCAGGCGGTTGTTGCGGTTGATGACCCGGCGGTACAGGTCGTTCAGGTCAGAGGTGGCGAAGCGGCCGCCGTCCAGCTGCACCATGGGGCGGATGTCCGGCGGGATCACGGGGATCACGTTCATAATCATCCACTCGGGGCGGTTGCCGGAGACGCGGAAAGCCTCCACCACTTCCAAGCGCTTGAGCAGGCGCACACGTTTTTGGCCGCCCGCCTCCTCCAGCTCTTTATGCAGCTGCTCGCTGAGCTGATCCAGATCGATCTTGGCCAGCAGCTCCTGGATGGCCTCGGCTCCCATACCGGCCTGGAACTCATCCTCATAGCGCTCGCGCATATCGCGGTACTCTTTTTCGCTCAGCAGCTGTTTCTCCTCCAGCGGAGTAAAGCCGGGATCGGTGACGATGTAGGCCGCGAAATACAGCACTTTTTCCAGCAGGCGGGGGCTCAGGTCCAGCATCAGGCCGATGCGGCTGGGGATGCCTTTGAAATACCAGATATGGCTGACAGGCGCCGCCAGCCCAATGTGGCCCATACGCTCGCGGCGCACCTTGGCGCGGGTCACTTCCACACCGCAGCGGTCGCAGATCTTGCCCTTATAACGGATGCGCTTATATTTGCCGCAATGGCACTCCCAATCCTTTGTTGGCCCGAAAATCCGTTCGCAGAACAGGCCGTCGCGCTCGGGCTTCAGTGTGCGGTAGTTGATGGTCTCGGGCTTTTTCACCTCGCCGTAGCTCCACTCGCGGATCTGGTCGGGTGAGGCAAGGCCGATCTTGATCGAATTGAAATCGTTAAATTCCATTGAATGAACCCTTTCTTTCACATAGATTTCCGTGTCCTCCTGCAGCACCGGCCGCAGGGGCATTCAATTCAGGCGTTTGGCTCACAGGTCCAGATCATCGCTGAAATCAGCGCCGTCCTGGAACAGCGAATCGTCGGGTTCTTCTATTTCTTCCTCGGGCACGTCCTCAATGCTGTAATCATCGTTCAGCTCGCTCTCCACCATCACGTCGTCGCCGATGGCCAGGTCGCTGGCGTCGAAGCCGATGTCATCGTCATCGTAGGTCTGCTTGATGTCGATCTCATTGCCGTCCTTGTCCTGTACGCGCACGTCCAGGCCCAGGCTCTGCAGCTCCTTCATCAGCACGCGGAAGGCCTCGGGGATGCCCGGCGTGGGCACCGGCTGGCCCTTGACGATGGCCTCGTAGGTTTTCACCCGGCCCACCACATCGTCAGACTTCACCGTCAGGATCTCCTGCAGGGTGTAGGCGGCGCCGTAGGCCTCCAGGGCCCACACCTCCATCTCGCCGAAGCGCTGGCCGCCGAACTGGGCTTTGCCGCCCAGAGGCTGCTGGGTCACCAGGCTGTAGGGTCCGGTGGAACGGGCATGGATCTTGTCATCCACCAGGTGGTGCAGCTTCAGGTAGTACATATAGCCCACCGTAACGGGGTTATCAAACCGCTCGCCGGTACGGCCGTCGTACACAATGCTCTTGCCGTCCTCGCGCAGGCCCGCCTGCTTGAACATCTCCCGGATATCCGATTCGTGGGCACCGTCGAACACAGGGGTCATCACTTTCCAGCCCAAGGCCTTGGCAGCGTAGCCCAGATGCACTTCCAGCACCTGGCCGATGTTCATACGGCTGGGCACGCCCAGGGGGTTCAGCACAATGTCCAGCGGGGTGCCGTCCTCCAGGAAGGGCATATCCTCCTGGGGCAGGATGCGGGACACCACGCCCTTGTTGCCGTGACGGCCGGCCATCTTATCGCCCACGCTGATCTTACGCTTCTGGGCGATGTAGCAGCGCACCACTTCCCGGACGCCGGGCTGCAGTTCGTCGCAGTTGTCGGGGGTGAACACTTTCACATCCACAATGATACCGTACTCGCCGTGGGGCACGCGCAGGGAAGTATCACGCACCTCCCGGGCCTTCTCGCCGAAGATGGCCCGCAGCAAACGCTCCTCAGCGGTCAGCTCCGTCTCGCCCTTGGGCGTCACCTTGCCCACCAGGATATCCCCGGCGGTCACTTCGGCGCCTACGCGGATGATGCCGCGCTCGTCCAAATCCTTCAGGGCGTCCTCACCCACGTTGGGGATATCCCGGGTGATCTCTTCGGGCCCCAGCTTGGTCTCCCGGCTCTCAATCTCATACTCCTCGATGTGGATGGAGGTGTACACATCCTCGCGCACGATACGCTCGTTGATCAGAACGGCGTCCTCGTAGTTGTAGCCCTCCCAGGTCATAAAGCCGATCAGGGCGTTCTTGCCCAGGCTGATCTCGCCATTCTTGGTGGCAGGGCCGTCGGCCAGCACCTGGCCTTTGATGACCTGTTCGCCTTTTTCCACAATGGGCCGCTGGTTGATGCAGGTGCCCTGATTGGAACGCACGAACTTGATCAGCTCGTACTCATCGGTGGTGGTTTTGGAAGTGCGCACCACGATCTTGTCGGCGGTGACGCGCTCCACAATGCCGTCGTTCTTTGCCAGCACGCACACGCCGGAGTCACAGGCGGCCTTATACTCCATGCCGGTGGCCACAATGGGCTGCTCGGTCACCAGCAGGGGCACGGCCTGGCGCTGCATGTTGGAACCCATCAGTGCACGGTTGGCGTCGTCATTCTCCAGGAAGGGGATCATGGCCGTGGCCACAGAGACCACCATCTTGGGGCTGACGTCCATGTAGTCGGCGCGGTCACGATCCACCTCAATGATCTCGTCACGGTAGCGGCAGGAGACCCGGGGCCGCATGAAGTGGCCCTCATCATCCAGCGGTTCGTTGGCCTGGGCCACAATATATTCGTCCTCCACATCCGCGGTCATGTACACCACTTCGTCGGTGACGACATGCTTTTCTTTGTCGATCTTGCGGTAGGGGGCTTCAATAAATCCGTACTCGTTGATCTTGGCGAAAGTGGCCAGATAGGAGATCAGGCCGATATTGGGGCCCTCCGGCGTCTCGATGGGGCACATGCGCCCATAGTGGGAATAGTGGACGTCGCGCACCTCAAAACCGGCGCGGTCACGGGACAGGCCGCCGGGGCCCAGGGCGGACAGGCGGCGCTTGTGGGTCAGTTCAGCCAGGGGGTTATTCTGATCCATGAACTGGCTCAGCGGGCTGGAGCCGAAGAACTCCTTGATAGCAGCCACCACCGGACGGATATTGATCAGCGCCTGCGGCGTGACCACTTCCATATCCTGGGCCTGCAGGGTCATGCGCTCGCGGATCACGCGCTCCATGCGGGAAAAGCCGATGCGGAACTGGTTTTGCAGCAGTTCGCCCACGCTGCGGATGCGCCGGTTGCCCAGATGGTCGATGTCGTCGGTTGCACCCAGGCCATGGGCCAGGCCGTTCAAATAATTGACCGAGGCAAAGATGTCATCCACGGTCACCGTTTTGCTGATCAGCTTGTCACGGTTGCGCTCCAGCAGGTTCTTCTGTTCCTCCACGTCATCGGTGGCATCCAGGATGGCCTGCAGCTCGGCAAAGGAGACGCGCTCGTTGATGCCGTAGGGTTTGGGATCAAAAGAGAGGAAGTCGGCGGCTTCCACAGTGCCGTTGGAGATCACTTTCAGCTCCTTGTCCTCCACGGTGAGGTACACCAGGCTGACACCGGCTTTTTCGATCTCCCATGCCAGGTCGGTGGTGATCTTCTCGCCGGCGGCGCACAGCAGTTCACCGGTGAGAGGGGCGATCACGTCCCGCGCAGCCGTATAGCCCATGATGCGCCGTGCAATCGCCAGCTTCTTGTTCATCTTGTACCGGCCGAAACGGGACAGGTCATACCTGCGGGCATCGAAGAACAGCGCCTCCAGATGGCTGGTAGCGCTCTCCACCGTAGGCGGCTCGCCCGGGCGCAGGCGGCGGTACACTTCCAGCAGGCCCTCTTCCTGCGTCTTGGTGGGGTCCTTCGCAATGGTCGCCTCAATGCGCTCATCCTCACCGAAAAACTCGCGGATCTGCTCGTCGCTGCCCAGGCCCAGCGCCCGCAGCAGCACCGTGACGGGGATCTTGCGGTTTTTGTCGATGCGCACATAAAACACATCGTTCACATCGGTCTCATACTCCAGCCAGGCGCCGCGGTTGGGGTTCATGGTGGCGGTGAACAGCTCTTTGCCGGTTTTATCATAACTTTTGCCGAAATACACGCCGGGGCTGCGCACCAGCTGAGAGACGATAACGCGCTCGGCGCCGTTGTAGATGAAGGTGCCCGCATCGGTCATCAGCGGGAAGTCCCCCATAAAGATCTCCTGCTCTTTTACCTCGCCGGTCTCCTTGTTCAGCAGGCGTGCACGCACACGCAGCGGCGCGGCATAGGTAGCGTCACGCTCCTTGCACTCCTTGATGCTGTACTTCGGCTCCGAATCCAGGCGGTAGTCGATGAATTCAAGCACCAGGTTGCCGGAAAAATCCTCAATCGTGGCAATATCCCGGAAGACCTCTTTCAGCCCTTCGTCCAAAAACCACTGGTACGAGTTTTTCTGCACCTCGATGAGGTTGGGCATATCGATGACCTCTTCGATCTTCGAAAAGCTCATGCGCTCGGTTTTGCCAAGTTGTACGGGCTTGACGTTCACCATAATCAGCGACCACTCCTTTTCTTTCTACGATCAAACTGCTCAAACTGCACTGGCTGCCAATGTTTGGCGCTGAAAACGCGAAATTTTCGTCGTTTTGCACAATAAAATTCTGCGTTTTTTATCACCATGGACACACAGAGCCATTATGATACAGTTTAGTATTATACGCCAAAAAAATCAAACCGTCAAGGGGTTTCCGCCAAAAAAAGCGTGAAAAAACCACACTTGGCACGCAAGGCGCCGTGTGTGGTTTCTTCGTTTATTGGGCGTTCTCCTCCGCCAGCAGCGCAGAAAAATTTGTCTCCGCCAATTGCCTGTTCACACTGTCGGTGATTTGCCCGAACACCTTTTGGAATGGGCAGACACCGCATGCGCCCCGGCTGCACGCCTCCCCTTCCAGACAGCGCGTCAGCCGGTAAGGCCCTTCCACCGCCTCGATCACATCCCGCAGGCTGATCTCTCCGGCTGGACGGGCCAGTTCGTATCCGCCCCGATTGCCCTTATAGCTGCGCACAATTCCCGCGCCGGCCAACTTGCCCAGAATCTTCAAAGAAAAGCGCAGGGTGACGCACATCTCTTCGCTGATACTGCGGGCATCACGGCGCTGGCCGCAGCGGGCCAGGCAGTAGACAATACGCACCGCATAATCCGATTCCTGTGTGATATGCAACGGAAACACTCCTTAATCTATACAGCAGAATGGTTATTTAACTATACAAGATCCGGCCGTTTTTGTCAACCGCAGGCAAAAAGAAACGCGCGGGAGCTTTCTCCCGCGCGTCCGCCCGCCCTTCGGCAGTCACAGCAAATACAGTATCCAGGCAGCAGCCAGTGTCAGCCCCACGCCCAGGGCCACCAGCAGTACATCGCCGATGTACAGTTTCCGGTTCAGCACAAACATTTCCGGCGCACCGGCATTGACATAGATTTCACCGGTCTGCCCTACTTCCAGCACATCCAGCTGGCGGTCATTCAGCACATCCATACTCTGCCCCCGGTAGGCGCGGCCGTTTACCTCATAGGCAAATACCGGCGTGGAACAGCCCAGCGCCGCACCCACGCGCCCGCAATAAGTGCCCCGCACCGCCGCGCGGCACAGCCTGGCACCGCGCAGGTTATAAACCCCTGCGCCCAGCAGCAGCAGGCCCGCGCCCAGCAGTGCAGCAAACAGCTCCAGGCGGGTGCTTTTCAGCCCATAGCGCACCGCGCACAGCACAATACCCAACGCCTGCAGATAGCAGGCCAGCCGCCGTCCCGCGCGGTTGGCGCCCCAGCTGCCCTTGCGGAACACGCTGACAGCCAGCACCAGGCCGCACAGCAAAAATACGATCCCAATCATATCAAATCCTCCTTGTCGCCGCAGTGCGGCGCAACAATCAATGTTCAGCGGACGCCGGCATCTGCCCGGATGCCATCGCCTGCACTTCCCGCAGGGCACGGCCCAATGCAGGCACTTCGTAAATCATCATGGCCGCCCAGCCGCCCATTTGGGCCCAGGCGATTCCCGGCAGCCCCCGCCCGGGTGCCAGCAAAAAAGTAAACAGCACACGGAATATCATTTGCACGCTGGTAGATATCACCGTAATGCGCATATTCCCCATCCCGCGGAAATATCCCTGGATCCAGTTGGTAAACGCAGGCATCAGATAGAAAAGGCCCATCAGGACCAGATAGGATGCCCCCACGGCAATCACTTCCTGCTCGTCAACAAACAGGGCCATCAGCTGCCGGCTGAACAGCGGCACGCACAGGGCCAGAATCGCCCAGTAGCCCACTTCCAGGCGGCAGGCCGCCCGAAAGCCCGCGCGGATTCGGCCGTACTGGCCGGCCCCCCGGTTCTGGGCAATGAAAGTGGTCATGGCATGGGCAATATTCTGCATGGGCGTATATGCGAAATCGTCGATGCGGTTTACCGCATTGAAAGCTGCAATCACATCCACACCCAGCCTGTTCACACAGGACTGCACCAGCAGCTTCCCCACGTACAGCGCCGCCTGCTGCATGGCGGTTGCCCAGCTGTAGCGCAGCGTGCGCCCCAACAGCTCCCGCCGGGGGCGCAGATCCTTCCACTGCAGATGCAGCACCGGATTTTTCAGGCATACATATCCGACGCACAGCACCGCGCTGGCACCCTCCGCAATGGCTGTACCCAGGGCCGCCCCCAGCACACCCAAACCCATAGGCACAATGAGAATGTAGTTGGCGCATATATTGAGGCAGCAGGAAAGGATCAAAAACACCAGCGGCGTTTTTGAGTCCCCCACGGCCCGCAGTGCCGCAGCATACAGATTGTACAGGAAGGTAAAGCCAAGGGCGGCGCAAATCACCCGCAGATAGACGGTGCTTTGTTCCAGAAGTGCTGCCGGCACCTGGGTCAGCCGCAGCAGCTGCGGGGCAAATGCCGCGCACACAGCGCTCAGCACCAACGTAAAAGCCAGGCCCGCCGTCAGGGCTGTGCCCACCTCGCGGCGCAGAACCTCCCGGCTGCCCGCGCCGAAGAACTCGCTCATCAGCACACCGGCTCCCAGGCAGGCGCCTGCCACCAGAAACATGATAATGTTCATCACCGGGGCTGCCGCCCCCACGGCGGCCAGGGCATCCTTGCCCACAAACTGGCCCACCATAATGCTGTCGGCAGCGTTGTATGTAAGCTGGAACAGGTTTCCCAATACCAGCGGGACGGTAAACCGCACCAGCGGCCCCATGACACTGCCTTTCGTCAGATCACTGGCCAAATCCGGCATCCTCCTTCCGGCGGCCGCCGCCCTGCGAGCACGGCGGCGCAGGCGATTTCGCCGCAGTCAGTCCAGAAAATCCCGTAACTTTTTCGAGCGGCTGGGATGGCGCAGCTTGCGCAGCGCTTTGGCCTCAATCTGCCGGATACGCTCGCGGGTCACATTGAACTCCTTGCCCACTTCTTCCAATGTGCGCGGACGGCCGTCTTCCAAACCGAAGCGCAGGCGCAGCACCTTTTCCTCCCGGGGCGTCAGGCTCTTCAGCACGCCGGCCAGCTGTTCTTTCAGCAGCGTGTGGCTGGCTACTTCCGCCGGCACCAGCGCATCCTCGTCGGGGATAAAGTCTCCCAGATGGCTGTCCTCCTCTTCGCCGATGGGCGTTTCCAGGCTGACGGGCTCCTGGGCTACGCGCATGATCTCCCGCACTTTGTCCACCGGCATTTCCAGCTCCTCGGCGATTTCATCGGCCGTGGGCTCATGGCCGTTGCGGTGCAGCAGCTGGCTGGACACCTTCTTTACCTTATTGATGGTTTCCACCATATGCACAGGGATGCGGATGGTGCGGGCCTGGTCGGCAATGGCGCGGGTGATGGCCTGGCGGATCCACCAGGTGGCATACGTGGAGAACTTGAAGCCCTTGGTATGGTCAAACTTTTCCACAGCCTTGATCAACCCCAGGTTGCCCTCCTGGATCAGGTCCAAAAACTGCATGCCCCGCCCCACATAGCGCTTGGCGATGGAAACCACCAGGCGCAGGTTGGCCTCACTCAGGCGCTGCTTGGCCTTGGTGCCTTCGGCCCCGCCGGCCTGAATCTTTTCGGCCAGGTCGATCTCCTCTTCCGGCGTCAGAAGCGGTACCCGGCCGATCTCCTTCAGATACACCTTCACCGGGTCGTCAATGTTGACGCCCTCTGCGCTGAGCGCCGATTCCAGGGCATCCACATTGTCTTCCGTCAGGGTGAATTCCTCCGGCTCCTCCACGGGTTCATCATCGATGACCTCGATGTTGTTGGCCTCCAGCGTCTCGTACAGCTTGTCCACCTGGTCCACGTCGAAGTTCAGGTCCTCCAGCGCATCATTGATCTCCTTGGTGGTCAGTTTCTGGTTGCGCTTGCCGGTCTCCAGCAGATTGGCGATCACATTTTTCTTTTCAGACATTTTGTTCCCTCGCTTATGCTTTCTTTTCAAATTTATCTTTCAGCACCTGCATGTAGTCGTTCAGCTGCTGCGCCGTTTTTTCCGCGGCGTGAGCGCTTTCCGGTTCCCGCTGCTCGATGCGCCGCAGATACACCTCTACGTCACCGGGTGAAAAACCCACCCCGTCGTTCTGTGCCAGTACACGCCCCAACAGGGCGACGGCGTGTTCGGGCAGCTCCCCGGCAATGCCCGCCAGGTCGATCAGCTCCCGGTGATCCGCACGCTCCAGCAGCAGGGCATAGGCCGCGGCCATATCCTCGTCTGCAAACTGCGCAGGCTGCACCCGTGCCTTGGCCACAGGCAGATAGTCGGGATTTTTCAGGATGGCTGCCACCAGCTGCTGCTCGGCGAACACCGCCCCCAGGGCCTGCCGGCCCAACCCCGGCGTGCGGCGCAGGTCGATGCGCCCGGCGCCGCCCTCTGCCAGCAGTTTCTGCTCCCGCTGGCGCCGCTCGCGGTAGCCGCGGCTGCGCACCGCACCCTTCAGCTGTTCCAGGATGGCCGCTTTGGCCACATCGGTCTCCTCGCTCAGCCGGCCGGCGTACACATCCCGCTCGGTGGCGGTGATTGCCCCCGCCGACAGGATGCCAACCGCATCCTTCAAATATCCCACCCGTCCGTCGGGCCGGGACAGGTCATAATTGGCCTTGGCCCGTTTCAGCTCATATTCAATGGCGTTGGACGAACCGTTCAGCAGCTGTTCAAACCGTTCGCGGCCGTGGGTCTTGATAAACTCATCCGGATCCTTGGCTTCGGGGATATTCAGCACCGACAGCTTCACCGGAGCACTGGCAAACAGCTGGATAGCCCGCGCAGTGGCCTTGCGCCCTGCCTCATCGGAGTCATAGCACAGCACTACCTCGTCGGCGTATTCGCTGATGAGTTTCACCTGTTCCGGTGTCAGGGCCGTACCGCAGCCGGCCACCGCCGTGCCGAAACCCGCCTGGTGCATACTGATCACGTCCATATATCCCTCGCACAGGATATAGCGCTTGTCCGCGCTCTTTTTGGCCACATTCAGCGCAAAGATCGTGCGGCTCTTTTTATACACCAGCGTCTCGGGGCTGTTGATGTATTTGGGCTTCTCCGGGCCCATATTGCGCCCGCCGAAGGCAATGACATTGCCCCGCAAATCGAAGATGGGCACCATCACCCGGTTGCGGAACACATCGTACAGGCCGCCTTTCTCGCTGCGCTTCACAAGGCCCGAGGCCAGCATCTCTTCCTCGGTGTAGCCCAGCCTGCGCAGCTGGTTCACCATGGCGTGGAAGCTGTCGGGGGAATAGCCCAGGCCAAAGCGCTTGATGGTGGCGTCCGACAGCCCCCGCCCGCGCCAGTAGGCCCGTGCCTGACGGCCCTGCTCCCCGTTGAGGCTGGAGAAGAAAAAACGGGCAGCGTCTTTGTTGATGGACAGAATACGGCTGCGCATACGGCCCACCTTGTCATCTTCGGCAGGCAGCGGCATGCCCGCCCGGGCGGCCAGCAGTTTTACTGCCTCCACATAATCAATATTGTTGATTTTTTTGATGAATGTGATCACGTCGCCCCCGGCCCCGCAGCCGAAGCAGTAGAAACTTTGGGTCTCGGGATATACCACAAAGGAGGGGGACTTCTCGCTGTGGAAAGGGCACAGGCCCGTGTAGGTGCGGCCGCTGCGCTTCATCTGTACATAGCTTTGGGCCACGTCCAGCATGTCATTGCGCTGCACCAGCTCATAAATATAGTCCCGTGGGATCGCCACTGTGCCCCTCCCTCCTTTTCCTGTCCTGCCGGGTCAGGCGCCCTGCCAAGCCGCCATACACCTGCCCGGCATCTGTTCCGCCATATGCTGTTCACAGCGCCCAGCCTTTGGGCACAAACACATCCTGATACATGCGGATGGCATATTCGTCGCTCATGCCGGAGAGATAGTCCGTCACGGCACGGTCCGCCCCTTCTTCGTAGACGATGTACAGATAATTTTCCGGCATGCGCATGGGATTATCGCGGAAATAGACATACAGATCCTCCATCAGTTTATCTACTTTCTGCTCCTCGGCTTTGGCCGTTTTGTCCACATAGACAGTGCTGTACATAAAGTCATGCAGGGCCTCGTAGGCAGCGGCCACCTGGGGCGACATGGACAGGTCCTCGCCGCTGTTGGCCACCAGGTCTGTCACCAGGGTGGTGATGCGGGCGGATTTGGTCTGCCCCAGCACTTCGGTGATGCCCCGGGGGATATCCCCTGCCCGCAGCACGCCGGCGGTGATGGCATCCTCGATGTCGTGGTTCATATAAGCGATGCGGTCCGCATAGCGCACGCAGCGCCCCTCCCAAGTGGCAGCCCAGGTGCCTTTGGTGTGGCATATCATGCCGTTGAGCACTTCCCAGCACAGGTTCAGCCCTTTTCCGTCCTTTTCCAGTTTTTCCGCCACGCGCACGCTCTGCTCATAGTGTTTGAAGCCGGTGGGGTTCAGCCGGGCGAGGGCGCGCTCGCCCGCGTGCCCAAAGGGTGTGTGGCCCAAATCATGGGCCAGGGCGATGGCCTCGGTGAGATCCTCGTTCAGGCGCAGCGCCCGGGCGATGGTGCGGGCGATCTGGCTGACCTCCAGCGTATGGGTAAGCCGTGTGCGGTAATGGTCCCCTTCAGGGGAAAGGAACACCTGGGTCTTCTGCTTGAGGCGGCGAAATGCCTTGCAGTGGATCACCCGGTCCCGGTCCCGCTGATAACAGGTGCGCAGCGGGCACTCCGGTTCAGGGCGGGCGCGGCCGCGGCTGTTTTCACTCAGGGAGGCCCGAGGGGACAATGTGGCGCGCTCAATCGCCTGGGTCTGTTCCCGCACGGTCATGCGCAGCACTCCTTTCGCACAGGTTCTATCTATTTATACGACAAAACTGTGCCCTTCCCCTGCCCAAAAACGGATTTTTTCAAAATATTCTCAAAAAGGTGCATGGAACGGCGCGGAAAATTGCAGTTCCGCCTTGCCGCGGCACAGTTCCCGGGCTTTTTGGGCCAGAGTTTCCTGCCCGTCGGACAGCATCCGGAAAGGCAGGATCACCCGGTCTGCAAACTGTGCCTGACCCACCCGGGCACCGCAGGCCTCCAGCAGATTGGCGGCCTGCTGATACAGTGCGTAATCCACCGTCCAGCGGCCATCCACACACAGCCGCACCGTCACAACCTTCGCGGCGGCAATCGCCTCCGATGCCGCCCGCCCGTAGGCCCGCACCAGGCCGCCGGTGCCCAGCAATGTACCGCCGAAGTACCGGGTGGTGACGATGATGCAGTCCGTCAGGCCCGCATGCTGGATGGCCTCCAGGGTGGGCAGGCCGCTTGTCTTTTGGGGTTCCCCGTCGTCAGAGTAGCGCATGCGCCCGTCTTGCCGCAGCACGTAGGCATATACGTTGTGGGTTGCGGCACGATGGGCGGCCCGCACCTGTTCCAGCACCGCCAGGGCCTTTTCCTCGGTATCGGCAAAGGCAATATGGCCAATAAAGCGCGAGCGTTTTTCCTCAAATTCCGCTATGGCGCGCCCTTCCACGGTTTTATATGTGTCCATTGCGCACCTCCCGGAGCAATTTGTTCGCCGCCCGCCGGCTGCGCAGGGTGATGACAGGCACCTGCGGCCAGCGGGCCAGAATCCTCTGCGCCCGGGCGCCTTCCTCCTCCGGGAAGTGCCACACCCAGCGCAGGAACGCCCAATCCACCCGCTCGGGGCATCCCTCGCCCATATCCGGGCGGGTGCGGCCCCGGTTGCGCCAGATGCGCCCCAGCACGCCGGCCACGCACGTCAGCCGGGGCGGTGCCAGACGGATCACACAGTCTGCCCGCCGCAAGCGCGCCTCCAGCGTGCGGTCGTAGTTGCCGTCGATGATCCAGGCGTCCTTTTCCAGCTCCTCCCCCAGCAAAGCATCGAATTCCTCCTTGCTGCGGTTTTGCCAGCCCGGCAGCCACCAGAGCTTGTCCAGATGGACCACCGGCAGGCCCGCGGCCTGCCCCAGCGCCCGGGCAAGGGTGGATTTGCCCGCCCCTGAGCTGCCGATGATCAGGATGCGCCGCCTGCCTTCCAGCATGCCGGCCATTTCGCTTCCCCCTTCCCTGCAGGACGAAAAGAGGGCGGTAAAACACCGCCCTCTTCGGAAATCACTGCATATTGAAACGCTTCTTGAAGCGGTCCACACGGCCGCCGGTATCCACCAGCTTCTGTTTGCCGGTGTAGAAGGGGTGGCACTTGTTGCACACCTCAACGTGGATCTCCTTCTTGGTGGAACGCGTTTTGAACGTATTGCCGCAAGCGCAGGTGATCGTCGCTTCCTCGTACTTGGGATGGATGCCCTCTTTCATGTTCTGTTCACCTCTTTCCGGTAGGATCAAAGGGGCCATGCTTCATACATGCGCCCATCACAACCTTCAAATGGGACGCTACCAGCATGCGCCATCCTGTGCGCATGGAGCAGCCGTCAGAACGATTGCCGTATGATTATACCACAACTCCCCCGTAAATGCAACCCCCGGCCGCCGGCCTTTCCAGGGCTTCGCACCAAAAGAATGAATTCTGTGTTTCTCGGGTGCTCAAGAAGCGCAGCTGCCGGTCACCGCATCTTTTTATACATCTTGATCAGCTCTTCGTTCTCGTTCACTGCATCCTGCTCGTGCAGCTCGTCGTAATAGGCTTTCCATTTGTCAAAGTCTTTTTCCGTGCCGGAGTAGGTCCTGGGCGTCTTTTTTTGCCAGTAGTGGAAAAAGGCCAGCCAGCGGTAATAGGCCGTGGCGTTTTCCTCGAACACCCGGCAGAATTCTGCCTGCAAATTTTTGGGGTCTGTGGCCAGGCGGTAGATCAGCAGCCAGAGGTTGAAAATCAGCAGCCCGACGCACACCAGCGCACCCAGGGTGCCCAGCCCCAGCACCGGGAGGGCCGCCAGCAGCTTGATAAAATCGGGCAGCATCTCCATAAACCACAGCTCATCCATTCCCTGGGTGATGATCGTCACGCCGATGGGCGCCAGAATGGCCGTCAGCACGCCGAAAATCCCCACGCCCATCAAAGCACCCACACGTTTGGTTCCCCAGTCATCGGTTTTATACCGGGTCTGTTCGTAGCTGCGCTTGATGTTCTGAGCCGCCTGCTGTGCCTTCTCCGTCATGGGAATGGAATCGGCGCTGAAATACACGTCCCGCGTCTCGGTACCGCCGTCCTCGTCGTCGTCACCGTCCTTTTCGATGGTCCGGGTAAGGTAATTGATCTTATAGTCCGGAAAGGCGCAGACAGGTTTTTTCCCCTCCACATAGGGCTCCACCACGGCCGTCAGGGCCTGGCCCAGCTCTTTCGCGTAATGCTCGTCCCGTGAAAACATCATGCCGTAGGTCTCGTTTTTGAAGTAGCCATCGACGGGATGGCGGGTGAAATAGATGGCCATGGCCTGCATATAGCAGTCCTTGAAATTTTCCCGCTGTTCTTCTTCACTGAGGCCCTCGAAGTTATATTCCAGCTTTGATGGCAGATGGTCAAACAGCTCTGTTTCTTCGGGTATTTTCCACCGCTTTTTCGGCAGTTTGCTTTTTTTCATCGGTTGTCCCTCCAGTTACCCCGATCATATCATTTCGCACTTTTAGGATACACAGACCGACAGCGGCGCGTACTCATACGTCGTGCTCAGCGTCAGGTCTTTCTTTTTGCACATATTTCCATATTCGTCGTATTCGTACTCATAATGCTCATATTTGCCGCCGAGTTCCGTCCCTTCCTTCCATTCCTCGATGACGCGCCCTTCCGCGTCGTACACATATTCCCATTGGCACAATTCATACGTGCGCGGCTCATCCCCGGTGGAAGTGAAAACGTGCTTCATAATTTCTTTCCCATTTTCATCATATTCAAAAGTAGACCAGCCTTCTACTTCGCCATTGTCATCAAAGTCTGTCTGTTTGGTCAGATTGCCGCTTGCATCATATTCAAATTCCTTTGTCAGATCTCTGCCGATGCTGGGTGCGTTTTTCCCGCTTTGGCGGATCAAATTCCCGCCCGCATCATACTCGTACAGAATTTCTCCATCCACATTTCCGTTTTCAAAGCCCGTCTTACGCAGCAGCAGCCCTTCCGGAGAATATTCGTACTCGTAGGTGTATGGAGAAATGGCTTCTCCCGTTTTCGCCAGGACACTTTGGGATTCGGTCACAATCTTGCTCCCGTCCTCCTGATACTGAGTGGTATATTCCCGGCTCAGTGTTTCATCCGGCTTATCCGGGTAGGTTACTGTCTCGGAAACTTTGTCCCCATTTTTATCATAAGCGTACTCCGTCACATTGCCGGACTTGGTATCCGTTTCCCGAACCAGGACATAGGGTTCGTCCAAAACTGCCTGATTTTCTCCTTCAGTCGAATTTTCCGGCGCTTCGGTCTGCTGGGAAGGTTCCTGTTGAGATCCCACGCCGGCAGCAGCCTGCCCCGATGCCTGCTGCCCCGTACTGCCGCAGCCGCTCAAAAGAGAGGAAGCCATCATCATTCCGGCCAAAAGAACTGCTATTGGCTTTTTCATTGCCGTTTTCCCCCTTCGTTTCCCTATGTCGGATTTTCGTGTCAGTGGCCAAGAGGAATCACTCGTCCTCATCATCCTCCGCCTCCAGCCGTGCCAGGGCGTCGTCGTACTCTTCCCGGTACTTGCGCTCGATGTCGTCCCGCACAAAGTCCCGCATGGCGTATTCGTCGGCGGAAAGGTTCCCGGCGATGTAGTTTTCCTGGTTGGTGTACAGCCGGTCGTCCAACGCGAAGTTGAGCGCCCGCTCGGCCCGGTCCAGCCCGGCCCGCTTTTCCTCATACTCCCGGCGCAGCTGTTCCCGCTGGGCGCTCTGGCGCTGGCGGCGCATCTCCTCCCGGGCCTCCTGGATGCGCGCAGCTTCCTGTTCCATCCGCTGCTTGCGTGCGGCATCCTCACGTTTTTCGTTTTCCTCTGCTTCAGTTTTTTTGATGTATTTCAAACGTTTCCGCGTTTTCTCCAGCCATTGGATGTCCGTGGGCTGCCCGTCGTCGATCTCGTCCCAGGTTTTGAACATCTCGTAGAAATCGGCCACACTGGCCTCTTCATGTTTGCGCCCCAGCCAGTACAGGTCCAGCCACTGCTTTGCATAGGCTTTGGCCTTGACCTGGTCGCCCTGGAGCTTCATCGCCCGGATGGCGTTCTGCATCGCCCCGGCCACGGTCTCTTTGTTCAGTTCACCGCCGGGCACTTTGTATTTTTTCTGCTTGTGGATCTCTTTTTTCTCCCAGTCAGGCTTCGAGTCGTAATAGCCGTCACTGTACAGCTCTTTCACAATGTCCGCGCAGTAGATGGACATGGCGATGAACCGGTTTTTCCCCCGGCGCTTGCCGTCCTTGTAAGAGCAGGCCGCGTAATAGGCGTTGTCGAAGCGCAGGGGCACGCGGCAGCTTTTCCCGCTTGCCAGCTGGATGCGCGGCCCGTGCATCAGGTGGAAATAGCAGACGAAATACTGCTGTATCGCGCGGCTGCCCGTCACCATCAGGTACAGCGTCCCCAGCCCGGCCGCAACGACGATCAGGATAAAGGGCGCGCGCATCAGGATATGCCCGATGCCAAGCCCTGCCAGCTCATTGGCCCAGTAAACGCGCGCTTGCAGGAACGTATACCCATAAAAGCCAAGCGTACTCCACAGCACGGCCGTGACGTACAGCTTTCGCAGCAGGCCGTCGCTGATGCCGGCCTGGGCGGTGGTCCACAGCGTAAACATGCTGAAGAACGCCCCGCCCAGCCAGGAGAGCGCCGTGCACCAGGCGGGCACCGGATTGGAGAGGTTATAGCAGAGCCAATAGGCGAAGGCGGCCCCGAAGGCCAGTTGATACGGGTACCACAGCGCCGTAAAGCCCAGGGCCCCAATGCCGAAAAAGCCCCACAGCACAGCCGCAGCCGTTACTGCAACGGTGGAAAGTGTGATCGGAACGGTGGTGTTTTCAATATAGTAATCCTGAACCGTGATATAGTGCCAGTAGCAGATGGCCGCCAGCAGCAAAAGGCCGATGAGCGGCCCAATGAACTTGTGCTCCTCTTTGGGGCGGGGGCCGGCCATTCCCTTTGCGAGTTTTAACATGTTGCCATTCCTCCTTCATTTTGACACACAAAAAGGCCAAAGTGCGCCCTACCGGACACACTTTGGCCTTTGGTATTTCTGCTGTCTGCCAGATTACAGGCGCCCCCTCCCGTTCCAATTTTTGCCATTTGCAACATGACGGAAGGCCCCCCTTCAGCTTTCTTTTGTCCCAAATTATAACATGTTTTCCGTCCCTTTGCAAGGGCAATTTCACCCGGGGCGGCGGGCGCACACAATCAGCATCATGGGCCGGCGCAGCTCATCGCGCATACCGGGCAGATCCAGCATATTTTCCGGCGGCGCGGGTTCCACCACGTGCTCCAGCACAAAGCCCAGCCGCAGCAGCCCCTCCAGGTAGGTGGTGAGGGTGCGGTGGTACTTGGTCACCGCTTCGCCCAGAAAATGGGCCGTGCGCTTTCCCTCACAGTAGTAACGGTCCACGGGGAAGCAGGCGATCTCCCCGTCGGGGCCGTAAAGCCAATCCTGGCTGCCCTGGGCGGTGAACACCGGGTGCTCCGCCGTGAAGATGAACTGCCCGCCCGGGGCCAGCCAGCGGAACACCCGGCCGGCCAGGGCAGGAAAATCTTCCACATAGTGCAGCGCCAGGCTGGAGAGCACCACATCGAAGCTGGCCGGCGCAAAATCCACATCTTCCATAGCGGCCCGGCGGTACTCGATGGGGCTGGCCGGGTCCGTCTTTTCCCGGGCAACTGCCAGCATTTTCTCCGAAAGATCAATCCCCAGGGCACTGGCGGCGCCGTGGGCCGCGGCATAGCGGCAGTGCCAGCCGTAGCCGCAGCCCAGGTCCAGCAGGCGCAGGCCGGTGAAGTCCGGCAGCAGGGGCCTCAGCGAAGGCCACTCCCCCGCCGCCGCCAGCCCCTGTTCCGAGCGGGCCATGTGGCTGTACTTTTCAAAAAAAAACTGCGTTGTCATATTTGTTTTCTTTCATGCCGGATCTCTCCTGTCATTTCTGCCTTTTCATCCCGGCCGCATCCGCCCGCTTTTTCGCAGCAGAAAGGCGGCATGACGTTTCCGCCATGCCGCCCTGCGGCCATCTGGTATCTCCCTGCCGGGTACTGCCCACAGGGCCGCTGCCACCGCAGGCATCCTGTTCAGACAGGCTGCCACACGGCGTATAAGGTCAGCGTATCGGTCACCGTATCTGCGGCAAAATCCCACAGCGGTGCACCGTCGGGCGCCGTGCTCCAACCCAGCAGCACATAGCCGGGACGAACCGTCTGCTCCGGCGGGGCAACGGTCTCCCCGTACCCCACGCTTTGAGAGGCCACTGCACTTCCGCCCAATGTATCGAACGTCACAGTCAGGCCCGGCGATTGAACCGCCGCGATCATCAGCAGCACCACAGCCACTGTCAGCGCCGCCACCAGGATGCCGGACCATCGAGCCAGTGCCTTGCGGCGCTCGTCATCCATACCGGCATCCGGCGCGGTGGAAAAGCCGAACAGGCCATACCGGCGGCGCTCCGGCGGCGCTCCGCCGGCGGGTTCCTTTCTGGATTCGGCCATTATTTGCGGGTCAGGTATTTGCGCATATCAATGGAGCATGCCAGCAGGATGATGACGCCCTTGATGATATACTGCAGGTTCTGGTCCACCGCCAGGTAAGTCAGGCACACGAAAATGATGCGCAGCAGCACCACGCCCAGCAGCACGCCGCCCACGGTACCAATACCGCCTACAAAGGACACGCCGCCGATGACGCAGGCCGCGATGGCGTCGGATTCATAGTTGGCGCCGGTATTTGCCACGTTGGAGGAGATGCGGGCAGCCTCGATGAAACCGGCATAGCCGTAGGTGACACCTGCCAGGGCGTGCACCATCATCGTGGTGAGGAACACGTTCACACCGGAAACGTTGGCCGCCTCAGGGTTGGAGCCCACAGCAAACATGTTTTTGCCGAAAGTGGTTTTATTCCAGATAAACCACATGAGGACGAACACAATGACGGCATACAGCACATAGTTGGGAATGGTAATGGTGCCGAAGCGCGGCAGGATGGAACCGGTGACGAAGTTGCGGTACGCTTCGGACAGGCCGGAAATCGGCTGGCCGTTGTTGCCATTGGAATTGTAATACACCAGGCACAGGCCGTAGACGATCAGCTGGGTGGCCAGCGTGACGATGAAGGGATGCAGCTGGAAGCGGGCTACGAAGAAGCCGTTCACCATGCCCACAAAACCGCCGGCCACAACCGCCAGCAGCATCACCAGGATGACGGTGGGCACGCCCGGCTCGCCCAGGCTTTCAAAGAATTTATTGGCTGCATCGGCCGCCTGCAGCATGGAAGCGGACAGCGCAGCGGTGATGCCCACCACACGGCCGGCGGACAGGTCGGTGCCGGTGAGGATGATGCAGCCGCCAATGCCCAGAGCCATGGGCAGGTTGGCCGCCACCAGGTTGATCAGGTTCACCAAAGCGGACATGGTGAAAATGTTCTGGTTGCGGGAATATGTAAACAGCAGGAAAATGACCAGGATGATGTAAATGGCGTTGTTCAGCAGGCCGTCCACCCAAAACGCTCGCTTGTCGCGGGCATCCAGTGTTTTATAGCGGGCTGCCGTCTGCTTTACCGCAGTAATTGGATTTCTCATGAAATGTTAGCCTCCCTCTCTCACACATATTTTGCAGCCAGCGTCATGATCTCCTCCTGGGTAGTGCTGGCGGCATCCACTTCGCCGGCCAGGCGGCCGCCGCTCATAACCAGGATGCGGTCGCAAACACCCAACAGCTCCGGCATCTCGCTGGACACCATCAAAACCGTAGTGCCTTTGCTGGCCAGATCAATGATCAGCTGGTAGATTTCATATTTGGCGCCCACGTCGATACCGCGGGTGGGTTCGTCCAGCAGCAGGACCTTGGGGTTTGTCAGAAGCCAGCGGCCCAGGATAACCTTCTGCTGGTTGCCGCCGGACAGGGAACGGATCTTTGTTTCCTGGGAAGGCGTTTTGATGCGCATGGCGTCAATGGCCCACTGGGTATCCTTGCGCATACTTGCCTCGCTGAGCATGATGCCGCCCATCAAATGCTTTTTCAGGCTGGCAATCACCGTGTTGTCGCGAATACTGCGAATGCCGAAAATACCGGTGGCACGCCGCTCCTCCGTCAGAAGGGCAAACCCCTCGTTGATGGACTGGCGGGAATTTTTATTCTTCACCTGTTTACCATCCAGGGTGATGGTGCCGCTGCGGCGGGTAGCCACACCGAAGATATTCTCCAGCACCTCGGTACGCCCGCTGCCGTCCAGGCCAGCCAGGCCCAGAATCTCTCCCTTGCGGGCGGTAAACGAGACATCGTTCAGCTGAGAGTAGCGGCCGGACAAATGCTCTACCGTGAGAGCCACCTCACCGGGTTTGTTGGTTTTCGGAGGGAACTGGTTGCCCAGCTCACGGCCCACCATCAGTTTGATGATCGTGGGCATATCCAATTCGGCGGCGGGGCGTGTATCCACCCACTGGCCGTCGCGCATGATGGTGACATCATCGGAGATGCGAAGGATCTCGGCCATTTTATGGGAAATATAAATGATGCCGCAGCCGCGATCCCGCAGCATGTTGATGATCTTGAACAGATGTTCCACCTCTTCCTCGGTCAGCGAAGAAGTGGGCTCGTCGAATACGATCACCTTGGAATTGTAGGAGACGGCCTTTGCGATCTCCACCATCTGGCGCTTGGATACGGGAAGGGTGCTCATGATCTGGTGGGGGTCCACGTCGATCTCCAGTTCCTCAAATACCTTTTTGGTGTCCCGCAGCATGGTGCGCTCGCTGACGGCCAGCCCGTTTTTCGGGTAGCGGCCCAGCCACAGGTTGTCCATCACGTTGCGCTTCAGGGCCTGGTTCAGCTCCTGGTGTACCATTGCCACACCGTGTTCCAGCGCCTCTTTGCTGGTTTTGAACTCGATCTCCTGGCCCTCCAGGCGAATGGACCCCTCGTCTTTGCGGTAGATGCCGAACAGGCACTTCATCAATGTGGATTTGCCCGCGCCGTTCTCGCCCATCAGGGCGTGCACGGTGCCTCTGCGCACCGTCAACGAGACGTGATCCAGCGCCTTGACGCCGGGGAAGCTCTTGCAGATATCGGTCATTTGCAGCAATACGTCCTGCGCCATCTGCAATCCTCCTTTCACACACGAAATTGTTCTTTTCATCAAAAAAGGGCTGCCGCCTTTGAGCGGCAGCCCTCTCTCGCCGTTGGAATCAGCACTGGCCGGCACGGGCCGGCGTGTGCGGCCGCTTATTCACCGGTGTAAGCGGAGTAAGCCACATACAGTTTGTTGGGGACTTCCGCAGCGGCGGAGTACAGCTCGGCGTCGGTCTCGACCACAGCCGCCACGGCGTCATCCATGGTGCTGCCGGAGGAAACGTTCTGCACCATACCCAGCAGGGCGTTGGCCATACCGGTGGCGGACTGCTCCACAGTACCGGTCATGTAGCCGTTGGCGATCTGGGCCTTGGCGGAATCGGTGGCGTCCACGCCGAACACGGGAATGGTGGTGGTGCCTTCGCCGTTGTTGTAGCCGGCGGCCTGCAGAGCAGAGATGGCGCCCTCAGCCATGTTGTCATTGTTGGCGATGATGCACTCGATCATGTTGCCGTTGGCCTCGCTGTACTGGGACAGGTTGGTCTGCATGTACTCCATGGCAGCCTGGGCGCTCCAGTTGCCCTGCTGGTCGGCCTGGTAGCCGTCCGCATTGTTGGCGTCAAAGTACACCAGTGCGGGGTCGTCGGCAGTGCCATGGCCGTTCTCGGCCAGGATTGCCACAGCGTCTTCCACGCTGTACTGGGTGCGATAGATGGCCTCCACGTTGCCCACCTGGCCCATGAACATGGCATAGCTGATCTTGCCGTCGCCGTTCAGGTCCACCGTGTCAAAGTTCTCGCTCAGGTAGTTGCCGATCATCTCGCCCTGCAGGTGGCCGGCCTCGGGGGCATCGGTGCCCACAAAGGCAACGTTCTCATGGGCGTTCAGCACAACGCCTTCCTGGTCGTCGCCCTCAACCGCACGGTTGAAGAAGATCACCTGGGCGCCGGCGGCATCCGCCTGCTCGATGATGGCGTTGGCCGCGTCCACAGAGGCGGTATCCACCAGGTTCACCAGCAGCACATTGTAGCCGTCGGACAGAGCGGTGGTGATGCTCTCGTTCTGGGTGGCCTGGCTGCTGTTGCCGTCGAAGTTCTGATACTCGATGCCGGCGCTGGTCAGCGCTTCGTCCAGAGCGGAACGGACGCTGGAGATGAAGGCATCAGAGAAGGAATAATAGAACACGCCAACGCGTGCGGCACTGCCGGTGGTTTCACCGGAAGCAGGGGCGGATGTGCTGGTTGCAGTGGAAGCAGGTTCGCTGGCGGGGGTGCTGCTGGAAGCAGAGCCGCCGCAGCCGACCAGGCTGATCACCATAACTGCAGCCAGCAGCAAGGCTAAAATTTTCGACTTTTTCATTTTTCATCCTCCTAAAAAATGTGGATCGCGGGCAATCGCCCGTTGTTCATATTATAGCGTTTCACGCGGTAAATTTCAATATAAATATGCTGCAGATCATGATTTATTTTATCACATTCGCACAGCCGCCCACCGGGCAACCCCCATTTTTGTCCATGCCGAAAGGTCACCTTTCTGTTTCATCCCGGGGCTGCGGCAAGCTGTCTGTGCCCCGCGCAGGCGGCGCGGCCGGCACATCCTGCAGGGGAACGCCGGGTTCCGAAAGCCCGTCACCCTGCGGTGTGTCCGCCGGCGCCGGTTCCTCCGGTTTTGGGCCGGCCGGCGGCAGATGCAGCATGTGCCAGGTCAGCACACCCAGCACGGCAGCCCCTCCGCCCAGTATCAAAATCCCCAGGGCCAGCTGCAGCCCGGTGGGCGCTTCGGGCCCGCCGCGCAGTGCCCGCAGGATCATTGACACCAGCAGGTACCCCACGTACAGCAGTGCGATCAAATAAACGGTAGCATGTGCCTGCGGGCGGAACTCCCGCTTCGGCTTTTTCTCCTTGCGCGCCATATCCGGCCTCCATTCTGCGCACCGGAACGGCGCGCACTGAAATCTGTTCTAATCTGTTTTTTAATATAGCACACTTGGGGGCCATTTGTCCATGCAGGATGCAGCACAGCAGCAAAAAGCAGCCATGCTGCAAAGCATGGCTGCGGAAATTTCCGGCGCGGCGTTACAGGCTTTGGCGCGGGGCCGAGGGCTGGGCCATTGCAGGCACCGCGCACTGGCCGCGGGGTGTTTTGCGGTATTGGTCGTAGCAGTACTGGATGATATTCTGACGTTTGACGATCCCGATGAAGCTGTTTTTCCCATCGATCACCGGCACAAAATTCTGGCGCATGGCGGCGGCCACCAGCTGGTCCATGTCCGTGTCCACAGCCACGCACTGGTAATCGTGTTTGCGGGGCACCTGCATAACCGGCATATCCTCGGCGGCCTGCAGATCCAGATTATACATGCGCTTGATGGCCCACAACAAATCTCCTTCGGTAATGGAGCCCACATATTCCCCTTTTCGGTTCAGGATAGGAATGGACGAGTAGCGGTGATACTCCATTTTTTCCAGCGCCTGGCGGAGGGTGAAATCGTCGTACAAATAGGCAACTTCCGCTTTCGGAGTGAGAAAATAGAGCAGGTTCATAAGCAGGCAAACTCTCCTTTTCTTCAAATTTATTGAAAGCCCAGCCGCACCGGGCCCCTTAATCCATATACATTATACCATAAAATTCACTGTCTTGCATGAAAAATTTGTAAAGGAATTGCGTCTGCGGCGTTTCCAGTTCTTTCCCGGCATAAGAATGTGAGGGCCTGCGCATGCTACAGGCGAGGTGAATGTCATGCAGAACTTCGAGCGCTATACCCCTGAAATGCTGATCTATTATAAAAACCTCGCACCGCCCCTGCAGAGTGCCGTACGCCGCAGCGACTGTGCGCCCGGCTCCCTGGAAGGGCTGGCCCGCCTGGCGGAAGACATCGCCATGAGCGGCATGCTCAGCGGCCAATGGGGGGAGGGGATGTTGTGATCCTCAGCGGAATGAACCTGGACGAATATTACCGCAGCACACCCGGTCTGCGGGAGTACTATCTCACACTGCCCGGCACCGTACAGGCACAGATCCTGCAGTGGGACGTGCCCGCCGCCACAGCGGGAGAGCTGCAGCTGCTGGCCGAACATTTTGCCCGCACCCCCTGACTGGCCGCCAAAGGCCCCCGGCAACCATGCCGGGGGCCTTTCTGTGCTTTTCCGTTTTCACGTGTTGGCCAGCCGCATCAGCTGCGCCGCCATGCCGCCAGGGTCATTCCACGGCCCAGAAAGCAGCGCTTTGCCCAGGCATTGTCAGCTTGCCGCCGGCCAGGCCGCCCAGGCCGCCCAGGCTGTACAGCAGTCGCGCAGGGGCATAGGGGCAAACGCATGAGGCCGGCTGTGCCGATGGGTTCAGGCACACCAAAACTTTCTGGCTGCCGGCGGTGCGCAGATATACCAGCGGATATGTGTCCCCGTCACACAGGAATTCCACACCGCCCTCTGCCTGCAGGGCAGGCATTTCCATGCGCAGCGCAATCAGGCGGCGGATCTCCTGCCACAGGCTGTGTACATCGGCCATGGCCCGGGCCGCCGTGGGGGCGCCGGCCGCTTCGTCGGGTGCGATGTACAGTTTGTCCGCCGGGGCCGCGGAGAAGCCGTAATTGGCGCTGTCGTCCCACTGCATGGGGCTGCGTGCGCCGGTGCGGAAGTAGCCTCCCTCCACGCTGGTGCGCGCCAGGTGGCGCATGGCGATCTCATCGCCGTAATAGATGAAGGGCGCGCCCGGCATGCTCAGCAGGAAGGCGAAGGCCAGCTTCATCTCCTCCTCGTCCAGGTACTTGCGCAGGCGCTCCATGTCGTGGTTGCCGCTGGGGATGCACATCAGCCCCCGGCCGCCGGTGCGCTGCCGGTTATACCGGTAGGTCTCGATAAAAGCTGCGGCGCTCCCCTTCCCCTCGCGGCTGAAATAGGGGTGTTCACACCGGAACAGATCCATATAGTGGGAGGTGCCGAAATGGAGCAGGAAATCCATGTGGAAGCCGCCGGCCAGGGATTTGTCCGGCTCGCCCCACTCGCTGAGCAGCACCGCATCGGGATAGGCTTCATCCAAATAGCGGCGCATCTCCTGCCAAAGCTTGATGGTTTCACGGCTGCCCTCATCATCTTTTACCAGGCTGCCGGCCATGTCCACCCGGAAGCCGTCGCAGCCTTTGTCCAGCCAGAAAGCCATCACGTCCCGCATGGCCCGGCGGGTGGCCAATGCTTCGGGGGAATCCACGGCGCTCTGCCAGGAGGCGGTGCGCCGGGCAAAGCCATAGTTCAGTGCCGGCTGGTGGCTGAAAAAATTTACCGCCACGCTGCCGTCCCGCGGGCTGATGCCCCGCAGCGACCCGCTGATATTGGGATAGCCCGTCACATCCTCCCACACGCTGCTGCTCCAAATATACCGGCCGGAATACGGGTTGGGCCGTGCGCTGCAGCTCTCTTTGAACCAGGGATGCTCCACCGAGGTATGCCCGGGCACCAGATCCAGCAGCACGTGCATTCCCCTTTTGTGGGCCGATGCGAACAGACTCTCCAGGTCCTCGTTGGTGCCGTACCGGGGCGCCACCCGGCAGTAATCGGCCACATCATAGCCCGCATCGCCGAAGGGCGAGACAAAGCACGGATTCAGCCACAGGGCATTGCACCCCAGCGCCCGGATGTAATCCAGTTTTTGAATGATCCCCGGAAGATCCCCGATGCCATCGCCGTTGGAGTCAAAAAAGCTCTGGGGATAGATCTCGTAAAAGACACTTTTGTTCAGCCAATGTTCCACGATGCTTCATCCTTTCAGCGCCGCGCGCGGCGGCGTATTTTGCCAAATCGTTCCCCTGCATGCAAGCAGCCTAACGCGCCGCCCAGTACTTGCGGTCCAGGCTGCGGTACTGCACAGCCTCGCTCACGTGGGCTGCGGAGATGACCTCGGCGCCTTCCAGGTCGGCGATGGTGCGGCTCACCTTCAGCACCCGGTCGTAAGCGCGGGCCGAAAGGCCCATGGCCTCGAACACGCTTTTCAGCATCCGGCCGGCCTCAGGTGTCAGGCGGCAGGCACTGCGCAGCATGGCACTGGGCAGGTAGGCGTTGCAGGCGATGCCCGTACCTGCGTACCGCTGCTGCTGACGGGCCCGGGCGGCTGTCACCCGTTTCAGAATGGCGGCACTGCTCTCGCCGGCCCGGCTGCTGGCCAGGGCTTCGTATTCCACGGGCATCACCTCCACATGCAGGTCAATGCGGTCCAGCAGCGGGCCGCTCACCTTCTGCAGGTACCGGTCGATGGCATACTGGGTGCAGGTGCACTGCCGGGTGGGGTGGCCGTAGTAGCCGCAGGGGCAGGGGTTCATGGCGGCCACCAGCATGAACCGGCAGGGGAACCGGGCCGAGCCGGACACCCGGCTGATGGTCACCGTGCCGTCTTCCAGGGGCTGGCGCAAAATCTCCAGGGCGTCACGGGGAAATTCGGGCAGCTCGTCCAGGAACAACACGCCGTTATGTGCCAGGCTTACCTCGCCGGGGCGCGGAAAGGATCCGCCGCCGGACAGCGCCGTAGCGCTGACCGAATGATGCGGCGCGCGGAAGGGCCTGTGGGTGAGCAGGGCGCCTCCCCGCGGCAGAAGCCCCGCCACCGAATACACCTTGCTGGTTTCGATGGCTTCGGCGGCCGTCAGCGGCGGCAGGATCCCCGGCAGGCGTTTGGCCAGCATGCTTTTCCCGGTGCCCGGCGCGCCGATCATCAGCACATTGTGCCCGCCCGCCGCGGCGATCTCCAGCGCCCTGCGGGCCTCCAGCTGGCCGCGCACGTCCGCAAAATCCGGCACATTCCCGCCGGGAGCCTCCTGTCCCGGGGCCAGCGGCGCAGCAGGCGGCAGCACGGCTTTGCCTGTCAGGTGATCCACCACTTGCCCGGCACCGGACACGCCGTACACCGTCAGCCCCTCCACCACCGCAGCTTCCTGCGCGTTGGCGCTGGGCACGAACAGCTGCCGCAGCCCGGCCTGCCTGGCTGCCAAAGCCATGGGCAGCACGCCGTTTACACCGCGCACCGCGCCATCCAGGCTCACTTCACCCAGAAAGGCACTGTCGGCCGGCACA
Source organism: uncultured Ruthenibacterium sp. (assembly GCA_944386555.1). Taxonomy (GTDB): domain Bacteria; phylum Bacillota; class Clostridia; order Oscillospirales; family Ruminococcaceae; genus Ruthenibacterium. Next base: position 37,197 of record CALXBN010000057.1, read on the forward strand.
CCGGGCACCTGCCCCGAAGCCGCCAGCAGCGCCAGCAGGATCGGCAGATCATACACCGGGCCTGTTTTGCGCACATCGGCCGGCGCCAGATTGACGGTGATGCGGCTTACCGGATAGGTAAAACCCAGGTTTTTCAGCGCGCTGCGCACACGATCCGTGGATTCCTTGACCGCGCTGTCCGGCAGCCCCACAATGGAAAACTGCGGCAGGCCGCCGCTGAGGTCTGCTTCCACCCGCACCACAAATCCCTCCAGCGCCCACACGCCCAGGCTGTTCACCTGTGCATACATCGGCCGCCGCCTCCTTTCCCCATTCATCGCTGTCTTCAGTATACATCTTCCCGCCTTCTTTCCACAAGCCCTAAAACGTCACATCGGCATCATTTTTGGCGCTTTATATGTAAAAAAGCTGAAAAATCCGTGAGGGACGCGTGTGATTTTGTGCGCTTTGAATTGACAAACCCTGCCGGAACGATTATTATTAAGGTATGATCCTGAAAAGAAAGCGGGGCAGAAAATCATGTATAAAGACGAGTATGAGCGTTGGCTGCAGGCTGATCTGGAAGATCCCGACCTTCGTCCGGAGCTGCTGAGCATCCAGGGCATTGATGAAGAAATCAAAGACCGCTTTGCCGTGGAACTGGCATTCGGCACAGCGGGCCTGCGGGGCGTACTGGGTGCCGGCACCAACCGCATGAATATTTACATGGTGCGCAAGGCCACCCAGGGCCTGGCCAACTATCTGAATGCCCAGGGCGGCACCAAAAGCGTGGCCATCAGCTACGACAGCCGCAACAAAAGCGAACTGTTCGCCCGCGAGGCCGCCGGCGTGCTGGCCGCCAACGGCATCACCGCCTACATTTACCGCCAGCTGATGCCCGTACCCGCCCTCAGCTTCGCCACCCGCCATCTGCACTGCGATGCCGGCATCATGGTGACAGCCAGCCACAACCCCGCCAAATACAACGGTTACAAAGCCTACGGCCCCGACGGGTGCCAGATGACCGAAGATGCCGCCGGCGCTGTGTATGCCGAGATGCAGAAGACCGATTTGTTCAAGGACGTCAGGGCGATGTCCTTTGAGGACGCACTGTCAGCAGGGAAAATACAATATATCGGCCAGGACACCATCGACGCCCTGTATGCCAATGTGGAGGCCCAGGCCGTACGGCCGGGCGTGTGCAAAACCGCCGGCCTGAAGCTGGTGTACAGCCCGCTGAACGGTTCGGGCAATGTGCCTGTGCGCCATGTGCTGGCAGACATCGGCATCACCGATATCACCGTGGTGCCCGAACAGGAATACCCCGACGGCAACTTCCCCACCTGTCCTTACCCCAACCCCGAAATCCGCGAAGCCCTGGCCCTGGGCCTGGCACTGGCCGAAAAGACCGGCGCAGACCTGATGCTGGCCACCGACCCGGACGCCGACCGGGTGGGCATTGCCGTGCGGGATGATGCGGGCCGGTACCGTCTGCTCACCGGCAACGAAGTGGGCGTGCTGCTGCTGGAATATATCTGCAAAGGCCGCATCGAGCAGGGCACCATGCCCAAGGACCCGGTGATGGTAAAAAGCATCGTTTCCACCTGCCTGGCCGATGAAGTGGCCGCCAAATATGGTGTAGAGTGCCGCAATGTGCTCACCGGTTTCAAGTACATCGGTGAGCAGATCCACTATCTGGAGGAGGCGGGCCACCCCGAGCGGTTCATCTTCGGTTTCGAAGAGAGCTACGGTTACCTGTCCGGCACCTATGTGCGGGACAAAGACGCCATTGTTGCCAGCATGCTGATTTGCGAAATGGCTGCTTACTACCGCAGCGTGGGTTCTTCCGTGCTCAAAGAGCTGGAGCGCATTTACGCGGAATACGGCCGCTGGCTGCATAAAGTGGACTCCTTTACGTTCGAGGGACTGTCCGGCATGGATACCATGAAGGCCATCATGGCCCGGCTGCGGGCCCAGGCCCCCGCTGAGATCGCCGGCCATCAGGTGGTGCGCACGGCCGATTACCTCAGCCACGAAATGAAGGACACGGCCACCGGGGCAGTGACAGCCATCAGCCTGCCCGCAGCCAACGTGCTTACCTACTGGCTGGATACCGGCGCCTCGGTCATCGTGCGTCCTTCCGGCACAGAGCCGAAAATCAAGGTCTATTACTCCACCAAAGGCGCCGACCTGGCCGATGCCCAGGCCCAACAGCAGCAGCTGGCCGCAGCCGTAGAGCCGCTGCTGAAGTAACCGCGCTTTCAGGCAAAACAGCATTTGAATCCAGGCGGGGCAGCGTGCCCCGCCTGTTTTTATTCTGCATCGGGCGCGCTGCCGGATACCCGCACCTCTGCCCGCCCGCTTTGGCCGCCGCCATGGCCCAGTGCACACCGCAAGGGCGAAAAGAAGCTGCCCTTTGCCTTCCGCCGCATTGCTTTTCCCGCAGGCGATGCTGCCTTCCAGGCCGGTGCACACCGAATTTCCTCCCTTGAAATCCGGGGGTATTCATGGTATCATGAAACTGCACAGAATGGGCTGCCGGCCTTTTGATCCGGGCGCCCGTTTTCGATGAAGGGCCCAGCCCGTATGCCGAAAGGAGCAAACCATGGTCAAAGTAGATTTGAAAGCCATCCCTTACTGCCTTTCCGATGAGGATATCGCATGGGTGGAGCAAACCATTGCCTCCATGACCGACGAGGAAAAGGTCGGCCAGCTGTTCTTTGACAACCGGGGTACCGCCAGCGATGAAGAACTCATCGAGCTGGCCACCAAATATCACATCGGCGGCTACCGCTACAACGGTATCAAAGCGGACCGCGTGCAGCATCAGGTGCGTGTGCTGCAGACCAATGCCAAGATTCCCCTGTTTGTGGCCTGCAATACCGAGTCCGGCGGCAACGGTTCGGCCACCGACGGCACCTATGTCGGTTACGGCGTGAAGGTTGCTGCCACCGACAACGTGCAGTACGCCTATGACCTGGGGCGCCTGTCCAACGAAGAAGCGGCCCCTATGGGCAACAATATGGCCTTCGCACCGGTGTGCGACATCCTGTACAATTGGGAAAATACCGAAGTGGTGATGCGCGCCTTCGGGAACGATCCCGACCGTGTGGCCGCCATGAGCAAAGCCTACATGGACGGCGTGCACTCCATCCCCGGCTATGCTTCGGTGGCCAAGCACTTCCCCGGCAACGGCCAGGATTTCCGCGATGCCCATCTGAGCAGCAACATCAACGAGTTCACCTACGAGCAGTGGATGGACACCTATGGCAAGGTGTACAAAACGCTGATCGACGGCGGCCTGGACGGTGTAATGGGCGGCCATATCATGCTGCCCAAATACATGCGGGAGATGTACGGCACCCCCGACGAAGAGATGATGCCCGCCACGCTGTGCTACGAGCTGATGACCGGGCTGCTGCGCGAAAAGCTGGGTTTCAACGGCTTTGTGGTGACAGACGCCACCCACATGGTGGGCATGGAAAACCGCATGACCCGCAGGGAAATGGTGCCGGCCTCCATCAATGCCGGCTGCGACATGTTCCTGTTCTTCAACGACCCCGACGAGGACTTTGGCTTTATGATGGATGCCTACAAATCCGGCGTTATCAGCGAAGAGCGCATGACCGACGCGCTGCGGCGCATCCTGGGCTTAAAGGCCAAAATGGGCTTGAACAAAAAGAGCAAAGAAGAGATCGTACCCTCCCATGAAGCCATGGACGAGGCGCTGGGGCGGAAAGAATACACCGACACCGCCGCAGCCATCGCCCGGGACGCTATTACCCTGGTAAAATACAAAGACAAGGATGTTCTGCCCCTGACGCCGGGCAAGTACAAAAAAATCATGATCGTGTATGTAAAGGGCGCCGAGGGTGCCATGGCGCAGCTGATGAAATTCGCTTTCGGAGCCGGCGCCCAGAAAAACCCCGCCCAGGTGCTGTGCGAAATGCTGAACCAGCGCGGTTTTGAAGCCTTTGTCTACGAGAGCCCCATGAAGAAGATGGAGCGAATGATCCAGGAGGGCCAGCAGGTCAACTTCATGGATATGTACCGCATGGGCAAGGCCGCCGTGGCGGACTTCCAGGCCCAGCAGGACTTGGTGATCACCCTGTTCGACGTATCCAGCGGCCGGCCCAACTTCGGCATGAGCAAAGGCGGCGGTGAAATTCCCTGGTATGTGCACGATATGCCCACCATTGGCATCAGCGTGAACGCCCCCACCATGCTGGCGGACGTACCCACCCTGCGCACCTATATCAATGCCTATGACTCCAAGCCGTATACCATGGAAGCCCTGGTGGACAAGCTGATGACCGGTCCCGAGGCCTTCACCGGCATCGACCCCATCGACTCCTTCTGCGGGCTGTGGGACACTCATCTGTAAAAAGCTGCATTTCTGCGGCATTGACGTCAAGCAAGATACGGCGGCGGGCCGGGAGGATCCTCCCGGCCCGCTGTTTTTCCGCCGTCCGCCACAGCGAATAAAGCACCCCCGCGCCTAAAACGCAAAAAAGCCCTTGCATCCAAAGCATGCACGGCCTCTCTTCCGGACAATCTCCCAAACTCAGTCGCTGACGTAGGGCAG
>CALXBN010000058.1 GCA_944386555.1 uncultured Ruthenibacterium sp.
AACGGGCAGTTCAGATAATCCGCCGTCCCGCGGCCGTAGCGGCTGGCGGCAAAAACCTTGTCACGATCCAGGCTCTCGGCGGTGACGATGGGGGCGGCGGCGTCGTAAAAGGCCAGTTCCTCCATGCCCGTCAGGCGGATGATCTCCCGGGCCATGGCGCCCTCTGTGAGCGGGCCGGTGGCGATGAGTGTCAGCCCGTCGGCGTCTTCCTCCACTGCGGTGACCTCGCCGGTGATCAGGCGGATGCCGGGCTGCGCGGCCACCAGGGCCGTCACCCGGGCGGAAAACGCCTGCCTGTCCACCGCCAAAGCCCCGCCGGCGGCCACGCGGCAGCGCTCTGCTTCATCCAGCAAACGGTCGCCCAGCAGGCGCATCTCCGCTTTCAAAAGGCCTGAGGCCGAATCCAGCCGGTCCGCCTTGAGGGAGTTGGAACACACCAGTTCCGCCAGACCGGGGTTTTTGTGCGCAGGGGAAAATTTCCGGGGCTTCTGCTCGTACAGGTTCACCCGATATCCCTTGCCCGCCAGGTACAGCGCCGCCTGGCAGCCTGCCAGGCCGGCGCCGATGATGCGGATCTCCACAGCATTCACTCCTTTTTCTCCGGCGTAAGGGGGCGCGAATAGCCGCAGCCCTCCTTTTCGCACAGCAAAAAGCCGCTGCGCCCGCCTTTCTTGAACAGGGTGCTGCCGCACTGGGGGCACACCTCGGCGGTGGGTTCGTTCCACGTCATGAAATCACAGGCGGGGTTTTTCTCGCACCCGTAGTACACCCGTCCTTTTTTGGATTTGCGCACCAGGATGCGGCTGCCGCATTTGGGGCAGGCGCCGGGGGTGGCCTGGACGATGCGCCGGGTATTGCGGCACTCGGGGAAGCCCGGGCAGGCCAGGAACTTGCCGTAGCGCCCGGTTTTGATGACCATTTTGCGTCCGCACAGTTCGCATACTTCGTCGGTTTCCTCGTCGGGCACTTTGATCTTCTTGTCCTTCATGTCCTCTTCGGCCTTTTTCAGCGAGGCGTCAAAGCCTTTGTAAAACTGGTCGATGGTGTGGTGCCAGTCTTCCTGGCCGCTTTCGATCTTATCCAGCTGCTTCTCCATGCCGGCGCTGAACTTCACGTCCACAATGTCCGGGAACTCGGCCAGCATCAGCTCGTTGATCACCCGGCCCAGTGTAGTGGGGGCCAGCTTTTTCTGATCCCGCTCCACATAACCGCGGTCGATGATGGTGGTGATGATAGGCGCATAGGTGGAGGGACGGCCGATGCCGTTCTCTTCCAGTGCCTTGATGAGGGTGGCCTCGGTGTAGCGGGCGGGGGGCTGGGTGAACTTCTGCTCGGCCTTCAGCTCCCGCAGCTTCAGCACGTCCCCTTCGGCCAGGGGCGGCAGGGCCGTCTCTTTCTTTTCCTTCTCGTCGGTGGCCTCCTCATATAGGGCGGTAAAGCCGTCGAAGGTAACTACATAACCCGAGGCCCGGAACACATAGCCAGCGGCGGTGATATCCGCCGAAACGGTGTCCTGCTGGCAGTCGCTCATCTGGCTGGCGATGAAACGGCTCCAGATCAGCCGGTACAGCTTGGCGGCGTCGCCTGTGATGCTCTGCTCCACCAGCTCCGGTGTCAGGGCAGGGTTGGTGGGGCGCACGGCTTCATGGGCGTCCTGGGCGGCCGTGGCGCTGCGGGATTTGTACACCCGCTTGGTTTTGCACACATAGGCGTCGCCCCAGTTGCCGGCAATAAAATCCTTGGCGGCGGCCACGGCCTCATCGGCAATGCGCAGGCTGTCGGTACGCATATACGTGATCAGGCCCATGGTGCCCTGGCCGGCGATCTCCACGCCTTCATACAGCGTCTGGGCCGCGCGCATGGTGCGGGTAGCCGTGAAGCCCAGCCGGCGGCTGGCCTCCTGCTGCATGGTGGAAGTGATAAACGGCGGCGCAGGGCTTTTCTTGCGTTTGCCCTTGGCCAGGCGGGTAACGGTGTACGCCGCGCCCTCCAGTGCCGCGCGCACGGCGGCGGCCTGCTGGCCGGTTTTCACCTCCAGCTTCTTGCCGTCGGGGCCCAGGGCCAGGCGGGCGGTGAACTTGCGTGTGCTGGACGGCGGGCTCAGCAGGGCATCCACGGTCCAGTACTCCTGGGGATCGAAGGCCTCGATCTCCTTCTCCCTGTCCACGATCAGGCGCACGGCCACGCTTTGCACGCGGCCGGCGGACAGGCCCCGGCGCACCTTGCGCCACAGAAAGGGGCTGAGCTTATAGCCCACCAGCCTGTCCAGGATGCGCCGGGCCTGCTGGGCGTTGAACAGGTCCAGATCGATGGTGCGGGGGGCCGCCATGCCGGCGGTGACGCCCTTTTTGGTAATCTCGCCGAAGGTGACGCGGTTTTTCTCGTGCACGTCCAGCCCCAGCAGGTTGGCCAGATGCCAGCTGATGGCCTCGCCCTCCCGGTCCGGGTCGGTGGCCAGGTACACGGTGTCGGCGCTTTTGGCCTGGCTTTTCAGCTCCTTGATGATCTTTTCCTTGCCCTTGATGTTGATATACTGCGGCGCGTAGCCGTGCTCCACATCGATGCCCAGCTGGCTTTGGGGAAGGTCCCGGATGTGTCCCATGGAGGCGGTGACCTCATAGCCGTCGCCCAGATATTTGCGGATGGTCTTGGCCTTAGCCGGAGACTCCACGATTACTAATTTTGCCATGAAAATACCTGTCCTTTAATCGAAATTCGCGCCGCAGGGCGCGGCCTTACTTCAAAAGAAACTGCCGCCCGGGGACCTGGGCCGAAATGCCGGCCAGCTCCAGATTGGTGAGGGCCGCCATGGCCCGTCCCGGCGGCAGGCCCGTGGCCGCGCACAGGCCGTCCAGGCCCTGGGGCTGGAATGTCAGCGCCCCGCGCAGGATGCGGGCATCTTCGGTGAGGGGCACGGCGGGAGGGGCGTGTTCCTCCTGCCCGGCGTCCGCATCTTCTGTTCCAGGCGGCTGCAGACCGTAGTGGGCCAGGATGTCCTCGCCGCAGGTAGCGGGGACAGCCCCCTCCACCAGCAGCCGGTTGGTTCCTTCGCACAGCGGCGAAAAGATATTGCCCGGCACGCTGAACACGTCCCGGCCAAAATCCAGGGCCTGCGCCACAGTGTTCATCGTGCCCGACTGGCGGCGGGCCTCCGCCACGCACACGCCGCGGGACAGCCCGGCGATCAGCCGGTTGCGCTGCAGAAAATAATTGCGCTGAGGCTGGGTACCCGGCGGATATTCGCTGACCGTCAGGCCATGGCGCTCGATCAGCTCTTTGAGCTTGCGGTTGCGGGCGGGATAGCAGCAGTCATGCCCGAAAGCAATGCAGGCAATGGTGGGCGCGCCGGCCTGCAGGGCAGCCTTATGGCTTTCGCCGTCCAGGCCGTCGGCCATGCCGGAGACCAGCACCGCACCCGTCTCGGCCAGGCAGCGGGCAATTTTGGCAGTGGCTTCTACCCCATAGGCCGACGGCCGGCGGGTGCCCACCATGGCGAAGGTGAAGGGCGCGTTCAGCAGCGCCGTGTCTCCCCGGCAGAACAGCACCGGCGGCGGCGAAGGGATCTGGCGCAGCAGCTCCGGATAAGCCGCCTCGTCCCAGCACACCGGGACCACGCTCATGTCCCGGCAGCGGGCCAGCACCGGTGCGAACCGGGCGGGATTGGTCTGCTGCAATGCCTGCAGCTGGCCGGGCGTCACCAGGGCGGAGAGATCCTGGGAAAAACGGGCCCGCAGAAGATCCCGCGGGTCGGGGAAGAGATCCAGCACGCCGGCCGCATTCGGTGCCGCAGGGCCCAGGGCATTGGCCAGCCACAGCCATACCTCCCGTGGTATGGCGTCTGCAGGCGCCGCACCCGGCACTTCGCCGGGCCTCATGCCTGCCCCCGGAAGTGCCACAACAGCACCCCGCCGGCCACCGCGGCATTTAAAGATTCCACGTCCCCCGCCATGGGGATGCGCACGGCCGTATCGGCGGCAGCAATGGCCTGCTCCGTCAAGCCGTTGCCCTCGTTGCCGATCATCACCGCCACGCCGGCCCCCGCCGGGCACTGCACCCGCCCCAGGGGCAGGCTGTTGTACAGGGCGGCGGCATACAACGGGATGCCCGCCCCGCGCAGCGTGTCGGCGGCCTGCTGCACATCCCCGCGATGCAGCCGCAGGCGGGCCAGCGCCCCCATGCTGGCCCGCAGGGCCTTGGGGGAGAAAGGGTCGGCGCAAGCGCCGCACAAAAACAGATGAGAAAAGCCAAAGGCTGCAGCGCTGCGTGCCAACGCACCCACATTGGCGGGATCCTGCACGTTTTCCAGCACCAGGCATCGGCTGCCCGGGGCCACGGGCCCGCCCATGGCGGGCAGGCCCAGCACCGCAAACACCCCCTGGGGCGAAGGCGTATCCGACAGTTTGGCCGCCACGCTCTCGCTCACCAGGGCCCGCCGGGCCCCTGGCCCGCCCAGCGCCGCCAGCGCCGGATGGGCCTCCAGCGCCTGAGGGGTGCACAGCACCGTATGCACCGGGCAGGTGCCGGCCAGGTCCGTGCACAGGCGCAGCCCTTCGGCCCAGAAAGCGCCCTGCCGGCGGCGGGCCGCGGCGGAATCCCGCAGGCGGCACCACTCCTTCACTTTATCCGAAGTGCGGCTTTCGATATACAGCATGGACCGCTCCCCCTTTCTTTCAGTGCACCTTTGCCTGGCCCGCTTTTTCAGCAGCGCCGCGCTCATTCCGCTCAGCGCTCATGTGTATTATATTATATACAACAATGCGCCCGCAGGGCGAAAAAACAGGCCTTTGCCCGCGCCCTTGAAACACGGCAAAGGCCCTGTGCGCCGCCGCGGCGGCATACAAAGGTACGCCCGGGCACAACGCACGGGCGCACTTTATGGTCGATCAGCCGACGGCCTTTTTGGCGGTATCCACCAGCGCCTTGAAGCTGGCGGCGTCATGGATGGCCATTTCACTGAGCATCTTGCGGTTCAGCTCAATGCCGGCCTTTTTCAGGCCGTTCATGAAGGCGGAATAGGAAACGCCCTCGGCGCGGCAGGCCGCGTTGATCCGGGTGATCCACAGGCGGCGGAAATCGCGCTTTTTGTGCTTGCGGCCAATGAAGGCGTAGTTGCCGCTCTTCATCACCTGCTGTTTGGCCATTTTGAAATGCTTGGATTTGCTGCCATAGTAGCCCTTGGCCAGCTTCAGAGTCTTTTTCCGTCTTTTGCGCGTCATCATAGCGCCTTTGATACGAGCCATATTGAATCTCTCCTTATATCTTTACAAAAATGATCCGTGTGCGCCGTGATTTACGCGTAAGGCAGCATGGTTTTGACAGCTGCCGTGTTGGTTTTGTCGGCGTAAGAGGGGTGGCGGAACCCGCGTTTCAGCTTGGTGCTCTTCTTGGTGAGGATGTGGCTGCGATAGGCGTGGCCGCGCTTCACCTTGCCGGTTTTGGTGAGCTTGAAGCGTTTTTTCGCACCGGAATGAGTTTTGATCTTGGGCATTTGGATTACCTCCTTAGTTTTTGGCGGGCGCCAGGAACATCTGCATGCTGCGCCCTTCAAGCTTGGGCTGCTTTTCCACCACGGCGCCCTCCAGCGCCTGGGCGAAACGTTTGTGCACTTCCAGGCCCAGGTCGGTGTGCGCCATCTCACGGCCGCGGAAGCGAATGGAAACCTTCACCTTGTCGCCTTTGGCCAGGAATTTGGCCGCCTGGTTCACCTTGGTGTTGAAGTCGTTCGTGTCAATGTTCAAAGACAGGCGGATCTCCTTGATATCCACAACTTTCTGGTTCTTCCTCGCCTCTTTGTCCCGCTTTTGCAGCTCGAAGCGATACTTGCCGTAATCCAGGATCTTGCACACGGGGGGCTGCGCCTGAGGGGCGATCTTCACCAGGTCCAGGTTTTTGTCCTCGGCCCGGCGCAGTGCGTCCCGCGAGGACATGATGCCCAGCTGTGTGCCGTCCGAATCGATCACGCGCACCTCTCTGTCGCGGATAGCTTCGTTGATTTCCAGTTCTTTCTTGCCGCTAATGGTCAAGCACCTCCAGTTGGTAAAAAATAGTGTGAAAAAAGTACGGCTGCCGAGCCGGCAGCCGCACACAGATACGCGCAAGCGCTTTGCGCCCCAGGCGCAAAGCCTATGAGCCCGGCGCCCCTTGGGCACACAAGGCGAGCCCGGCTGCCTGCCAGAGCTACTTTGTTTACCCGTATAGTATATGCCGGAACCGGCGGGGTGTCAAGTGTTTTTTTCGTCTTTTTGGCTTTTTCCTGTTTTTTCATCCTCCAGGGCGCAGAGCGGCACGTCCACTTCCCGCTGCAGGAAGAAGGAGTAAATGGTACACCGGTTCACCCGCACGCCCAGGCGTTTTTCCACGGCGGCCCGGTACAGCTGCAGCTGCATGGCATAGCGCGCCGCCAGGGCCCCCGGGGTCACGCCCCGGTCCGTTTTGTAATCGGCGATCTCAGCGGTGCCATCGCCCCGCACCAGCACGGCGTCGGCAATGCCCTGCACCAGCACCGGCTGGTTTTGAAATGCCCGGTCCACCTCCGGCTGCACATACTTGGCCTGCACGGCGGTAAGGAAGGCATATTCCCGCAGCCGCGGCCGGGCCGCCCGCATGCGCCCGCACAGGGGCGAGGCCGCAAAAGCCGCCAGGGCACCCGAGTCCAGCTGGCCGGCCAGGTCACCGTCCAAATAACCTTCCGCCACCAGACGCTCCACCTCGGCGCCGGCGCCGGCCGCAAGGGCCTCCAGGTCCGCATACTGCAGCACAGCATGCATGGCGGTGCCCCGCTCGGCACCGGTCAGCTTTTCTTTATACAGAAAAGCCGGGCGGGCCAGAACCGGCGCTGCGGCAGCATGGGCAATGGCGGACACAGCCAGCTTGGCGGGCAGGCCGCACAGGCCCGCATTCGGATAACGCCGGGCAAAGCCCTCCGTCAGCGCCCGCTCCAGGGCTGCATCCGGTGCGGCGGTGCGCACAAAGGGCGGCGGCTCCAGAGCTTCTTCCGCCTGCGGGCCTTCCGCCTGCGGGCCTTCCGCCTGCGGGCCGGACAGCCGAACGGCCAGGCGGCCCTGGGGATTCGCCTGCAGCGGCAGCGTCTCCAGGCCCGCCAGTTTGCGCAGGGGGCCGCCGTCCGGGTGCACCAGCGCCGCCGTCAGCAGCCATTCAGCCATGCTGGATGCCTGGCCCAGCCGGTAGGCGCTGACCCCGCCGGCGCCCGCAATGCCCAGCGCCAGGCCGGCAACCGTGCGCGCAGCGTCCCGCAGCGGGATGCTGACCACCAGCTTGTCCCGGGCGCGGGTAAGGGCCACATACAGGATGCGCATTTCCTCGCTGACCGCCTCGGCCTTCTGGGCGGTGCGGATGGCCCGGTGGGGCGCGGTGGTGTATAAATCCCCTTCGCCGGCGCGCAGGGCCATGCCCACGCCCAGCCGGGGATGAAACAGCACCGGGCCGTACACATCCCGCAGGTTGAACCGGCGGGACGTGTCCGCCAGGATTACCACCGGGAACTCCAGCCCTTTGGAGCGGTGGATCGTCATAATGGACACACAGCCCGCCGGCAGGTGCGGCGCACCGGCCGACAGCACCGCCCCGCTGGCTACGGCGCTGTCCACCGCACGCAGCAGCGCGGACAGGCCGCCGCGCCCCGCGCCGGCCGCCCAGCTGACAAAGGCCCGCAGGTTCTGGCGGCGGGCCGTGCCGTTTTCCATGGCGCCTACGGCGGCAAAATAGTGGGTGCGGGCAAAAATCTCTTCGCACAGGCGGTCGGCCGGCATGGTGCCCGCCAGGGCCCGCAGCGTCCCCAGCAGGGCGGCGGTGCGGCGGTCCCTGGGGCGTTTGCTGGCCAGCAGGGCGGCGTACAGGCTGGCAGCCGGGGCGCCGTCCCGGCTCTTCGCAGCCCGGGCTGCCCGCTTTTGTCCGGCCCGCAGGGCCACCAGGTCGTCAGGGCTGTAGCCCAGCAGCGGGCTAAGCAGCGCCGCCGCCATAGGCACATCCTGGCCGGGGTTGTCAATCACCTGCAGCAGCGCCACCAGGGGCGTCACCTCGGCGGCGGTGAGGGGGCTGTCGCCGGCGTCTGCCGCGGCAGGGATACCCAGGCGCTGGAACGCCGCCTCGTACTGAATGAACCGCCCGCGGCTGCGCACCAGCACACAGAAGTCCTCCCAGCGGCAGGGGCGGGTGCCGCCGTCCCTGTCCCGCACGGCAAAGCCCTGGGCCACCATGCGCTGTACCTGGGCTGCTACCAGTTCGGCATCCCCGTCGGCGGCTGCATCGGCCACCAGCAGCTCCATGGGGCCGCCGTCGTATCCGTCGGGAATGCCGGGCACCAGCTGCTCGCCCTCATCGTAATCCACGCCGCCCACCCGACGGCTCATCAGGGCGGTGAACACATCGTTCACCGCGCCGATCACCCCGGCCGAACTGCGGAAATTGTGGCCCAGGGCAATGGCGGCAGGCCGGGGGCCGGCCGGCGCATAAGGCGCGAAAGAGCCGCGTTTCTCCAAAAACTGGGCCGGGTCCGCCAGGCGAAAGCGGTAAATGCTCTGCTTGACATCTCCCACAAAAAACAGATTGGATTCGTCGTCGTTGGCCAGGCACCGGTACAGCAGGGCCTGGATGGCGTTTGTATCCTGGTACTCATCCACCATTACCGCATCATATCGGGCGGCCACCTGGCGTGCCAAAGGCGTTTTGCATCCATTCCCGTCATCCCACAGCAGCCGCAGGGCCAAATGCTCCAGGTCGCTGTATTCCAGAGCCTTTTCCTCCAGCTTGGCCGCGTAAAACAGCTCGCCGAAGCGCAGCGCCGCCCTTCCGGCGGCCCGCAGCAGCGGGGCAATGGCCGCGCGGTCCTGGCTGAACTCCTGTCCGGTGCAGATGAGGAAATTGGCCTGCAGGGCCTCCATCACCTTTTTCGCATCGCCCCGCAGTGCCTTGACAGCCTCCATATCCGTACCCTGGTAGCCGCGCACCGCCTTGAACGCCGGCGGCTTGTAGGTTCCGGCCCGCACTGCGGCCGCATCCCATCGTCCTGCCCGCAGGTCTTCTTCCAGCGCCGTGAAAAAGGCGGCGTCGCTGTCCAGGGCAGGCAGGTAGTTCGCCAGGGCCGGTTCTGCCGCCGCCAGGGCCCGGGCGGCAGCCGTCAGCTGCCGGGCATTGCCGGCGGCGTCCAGTGCAGCGTCCACCAGCACTTGGCCCCATCCCGTTTCGGCCAGGGGCGCATCGCTTTCATAGGCGGCGCAGAATTTTTCCAGCGCCCGGGCGGGCCTGGGCAGCGTGCGCAGGAAATCATACAGGCTTTCCACTGCGCCGGCGGCGGTCCCATCGCTGCGGGCGCGGCCGTACAGCCCGGCGAAAGCACAGAAATCCTCGTCGGCGTACGCCTCCTCCATGGCCTGTGCCAGCACGTCGGCCCGCAGGTCCCAGATCATCGCATCATCGGCCAGTGTAAAGTCCGGCGGGATCTCCAGCCGGGCAAAATACTGGCGCAGCAGCTGCATACAGAACGCATCCACCGTCCCAATATCCGCCCGGCCCAGCAGCATGCGCTGGCGGCGCAGCCAGGCGCTGTCCGGCCGCGCCGCAGCGGCCTGGGCCAGGCGCGCGGCAATGCGCCCGCGCAGCTCTTCGGCAGCGGCACGGGCAAAGGTGACGATCAGCAGCCGGTCTGCGGCCACCGGGCGGCGTTCATCGCAGATCAGGCCCACGGCCCGCTCCACCAGCACAGCGGTTTTGCCGCTGCCCGCAGCAGCGCTCACCAGCAGGGTGCCGCCGCGGTCGGTGATGGCTGCGGCCTGGGCCGGTGTCCAATGCATGGCCATGGGGCATCTCTCCTCTCATCAGGTTCAGGTTCCGGCCGTTTTCAGCTCGTTTTGTCAGGCAGGCCGTCCGGCGCGGCAGTCTCAAACACTTGCTTGGGCGCGTGCACGGTCTGCTCGCCCACGCCGTCCTCATGGCGGCACACCGCGCGGTAATCGCAGGTATCGCAGGGGCTGTGGGCCGCGGTGCGCAGCGGCCTGGCGGCAATTTCCCCGGCATACAGTCCCCGGGCCATTTCCGTCACCAGGCCGGTGATATGCCGCTCAATATTGCCCAGCTTTTCCAGCGATGCCAGCTTGGCGCCGGCCCGGGGGCGGCCGTCCTTGCCGAAGGCAACCGGCACAAACAGGCCGCTGGCCTCTTTGTCCATGCCCCGCAGCACCACTTCGTCGTCGAGCACCAGGCCGTCCACTTTGTACACCGGCAGGGGCTGGGCGGTGGCACGGGTGGCACTTTTGGGCGGCGGGTCCCCCGCCAGATACAGCACACCGGCAGCCACCGGGTTTTCCAGCCCCGGCACCGCGCCCGGCGCATGGCACAGGGTGAACAGATACAGCAGCATCTGGGTATTCAGCCCGCAGTACACCTCATCCAGGCTGAACACTTTCGTACCGGTTTTATAATCCACCACGCGCACATAGTCCCGGCCCTCCCGTTGCATCACATCCACACGGTCGATCTGGCCGATCACCTGCACGGCGTGGCCGTCGGGCGTGCGCACCGTCAGCGGCGGCACGCCGCCTTCACCGATGGGCTGCTCGTAGGCCGCCGGGCGGAAAGAGCTCTGGGCCTGCTCGGCCTGCAGGTAAAACAGCAGGTTGGCCACGCTGCGCTTGAGCCGGCGGATCAAATAGGCGAACCGGGCACTGGCATCCGGCATGTTTTCCCGCACATAGTCATCGGCAACCTGGTCTGCCAGGGCCGCCAGGGCCTGCCGGTCCATGGCAGGAAACGCCTCGCCCGCCCGGCGCATGGTGTGCTCCAGGATATAGTGGATCAGGCTGCCGCTTTCCACCGGCGACAGCTGGGCCCGCCGACGCGGCCTGATCCGCAGTACATACTGCAGAAAATATGCAAAATGGCACCGGTAGTACTGTTCCACCCGCGTGGGGGAAAGGGACATGCGCCGGCCCAGCAGCGCCTCCAGGCCCGCCCGGTCGGCCGCGGCAAAAGCCCCGGGGCTGGCGGCAGCATCCATGGCCGCCAGGCTGGCGGCCAAAGCGCCGTCCCGCCGGCCTGCACCGGCCAGGGCCCCGGCCAGAGCCGCGACCTGCGGCGTATCCTCCCGGTAATGCTCGCCGTACAGGTCCAGTGCGGCGGCGGGTGTGGGGGCCCACTGGGCAGGCTCCAGCCGGTCGGCCGGCGGGCACAGGGCCAGTACCGGCTCCAAAGCGCCGGCCGGCGGGCCGCCGCCGGCCTCGGGGGCAGTATAGCTTACATATAGCCGCTGCGCCGCAGCCGTCATGGCGCGGTAAAAGAACATCTGTTCCAGCAGCGTGCGGTTTTCAAAGCTGCCGGGCATCTGCACGCCGCTCTCCACCAGCAGCTCCCGGTCGGCGTGGGTCAGCAGGCCGCTCGCGCCGGCCAATTTGGGAAATTTTCCCTCTTCGGCCCCCAGCACGAAACACACCCGGGGACCGGACAGGCGCATGCGGTCGGCAGTGGTCAGGATGACCGCATCCTGTGTTTCGGGCACATGGCCCATATCGGCGCTGCGCACCAGCAGCAGGAACAGCTCCTGATACTCCCCGGGGGCAATTTCATCTTCCCCCAGCAGGCGCTCCATCTGGCCCAGCAGGTCCATCAGGGTATTCCAGGCACGGTACACCGCCCCCGCCCGCAGGCCGTCGCCGTCCCGCTCCAGGCGTGCGGCGGCCTCCAGGGTGTGGCGGTCTGCCTCAAATGCTTCCAGCAGCAGATACAGCTGCCTGGAAATGCCCGCGGCCGTCTGCCCCCGGGCGGCCCGCAGAAACGCCTCCACTTTGGGCACCACTTCCCCGCGCACCGCCTCGGCCTCCGCCAAGGCAGTCTCATCCTCCGGGCGCATCTCGGCGCCGAAACCCGCCGGGCTGCGGGCAAAGGGGGCGCGCCAGTCGGAGGCCTTGAGCTGCCAGGTGTAGGCATAGTTTTCCAATGCGGCGATTTTCTGTTCGTCATAGCCGCACAAATCGGTTTTCAAAAGGCGCAGCAGCGGCTCGGTGGCCAGCCCCCGCGCCAGCAGCGTCAGGGCCGCACTGCAGAAGGCCACCGGGGCGGTATGCTCCATGGTGTCGGTCTCGTCGGTAAAATACGGGATGCCCGCCAGGCCGAACTCATAGCGGATGGCCTCCCGGTAGCCGTCCAGCAGGCGGCAGATAACGGCCATTTCGCCGTAGCGCACGCCGGCTCGGGCCAAGGCAGCAATGCGGCAGGCCACCCGCTTGCATTCATCGTACAGCCCCTTGGCCGGGGTCAGCCACAGGCCCTCCCGGCCGCTCCCTTCCCCTTCCTCCAGGCCCGCGCCGGCCAGTGCCCGGTTCACAGCGGCCAGGGCCGGGGTTTCCCGGTGGCGCAGGTCCTCCTCCAGCAGCACCGGGGCGGCAGTATCCACCCCGGCGCGCCGGGCCAGGCGCAGCAGCCGCTGGGCCGTCTGCTTCACCGGGCTGAACAGTCCCAGCCCGGCCTCGCGGTCGGCCAGGCCGTCACAGCACAGGGTCACCACACAGCGCTCCGCCAGCACCAGTTTTTCCAGCA
This sequence comes from uncultured Ruthenibacterium sp., assembly GCA_944386555.1. GTDB lineage: Bacteria > Bacillota > Clostridia > Oscillospirales > Ruminococcaceae > Ruthenibacterium. Next base: position 12,547 of record CALXBN010000058.1, read on the forward strand.
GGCGGTATTGCGGCGCGGTAAAGCCGTCAAAGTTGTCGATGAACACCGCCCTGTCCGCCAGCCAGGCGGGGTCCATGCGCCGGGCCGCCGCAGTGAGGCGGTCGGACGGGTCCATGGCGCTGCCGGCGATAATATCCTCATAGGCGGCGAAAATCAGCCCCAGCTCCCGCAGTTTTTCCCCGTCGGCCTGCGCCTTGTTTGCGGCGGCCAGCAGGTGCTCGGGGCGGGCGCCGGCAGTTTTCAGCTCCTGAATGGCCTGGGCGGCCAAGTTGCAAAAGCCCGTGCTGCGCCGGTTGTTCCGATACAGCTTTGCCTCGTCGCCCAGAGCGTCCATGGCGCGGCGCACGGCCACGGCCCGGGCGGCGTCGGTGAGGGTGGCCGCTGCTGCACCGCCAAAGGTTTTCAGCACATGCTCGGCAAAGCTGGTGAAACTGTATACCTCGGTGCAGGCGCTGAGCCGGTCACCCAGGGCTTTATATACCATCGTTTCCGCCGAAGAGGAAAACTGTTCCGGCACCAGCAGGATGCTGGGCCGGCCGGCAGCGGCCCGGGCCTTCATCTGCGCCGTCACCCGGCCCGTTTTGCCTGTACCTGAGATACCTAAAATCAATTCCAGCACAGTGCGCCCTCCTTTCTCCGTCCTTTTCTGCCCGCAGCCTTTGCATCCGTTCCATATTGACAGTTACAGTATACCGCATTTGGCCCCCCGCAGGCAAATGGAGCCGCCGTGTGCGCAAAAAAAAACGCCGCGCAGCCCGGAGGCTGCGCGGCGGCTGGTCTGTGCCGGGATCGGCCGGCCGATCAGTAGTTCTCGGCTTTCAGCTGGAAATAGGCCTTGGGATGAGCGCATACGGGGCACACCTCGGGAGCCTTTTTGCCGATAACGATGTGGCCGCAGTTGGAGCACTGCCACACCATATCGCCGTCACGGCTGAATACCAGGCCGCCCTCCACGTTTGCCAGCAGCTTGCGATAACGGTTTTCGTGCTCGCGCTCGATCTCGCCTACGGCCTCGAACAGGTAGGCCAGTTTGTCAAAGCCCTCCTCCTTGGCCGTTTTGGCAAAACCTGCGTACATATCGGTCCACTCGTAATTTTCGCCCTCGGCGGCGTCCAGCAGGTTGGCAGCGGTATCGGGGATGGCGTCGCCGTGCAGGGCCTTGAACCACAGCTCGGCATGTTCTTTCTCATTGGCAGCCGTCTCCTCAAAGATCTTGGCAATCTGCACATAGCCGTCCTTGCGGGCCTTGGAAGCGTAGAAAGTGTACTTGTTGCGGGCCTGGCTCTCGCCGGCAAAAGCAGTCATCAGGTTTTGTTCGGTTTTCGATCCTTTCAGTTCCATGGGGCATCTTCCTTTCCTCATTCAGTTAATTTGTCTATTGCAGAGCAATAAAACACAAAACGGCAGTCAGGCATGGGTCTGACGTTTGGCGCAGGCGGGGCACAGGCCGTAGAACACCAGCTCGTGACTGGCCCGGGCATAACCCGTCAGCTGTTCCACCCGGCGGTTCAGCGCGGTATCGCATTGGATGGGGGTATCTGCCAGTGCGCCGCAGTGCACGCAGGCAATGTGGCTGTGGGGCGCCAGGAAGTGGTCAAACCGGTCGGCCCCGCCGGCCATGGGGATATGCCGCAGCCGCCCGTCCTCGGACAGGCTGGCCAGATTGCGGTACACCGTGGCTTTGCTGACGGTGGGATGGCTGCGCACCACCTCCAGGTACACTTCCTCCGCCGTGGGATGGTTCTGCAGCCGCTGGACGGCCTCCAGCACCAGCTGCTTTTGTACGGTATTGCGTTTTTCCATGGCGGCTCCTCTCCTTACGGTCTGCGATGGAGACGATCAGTTTCTAAATAATATTATATATTATTAAGGAGCCGTTGTCAAGGGGGGCCGAAGGCCGGCGCAGCGCGTTCAGCCCTGGTTGGCAGGGGGCACGCGCCGGCGCGCCGGGCGGGCAGCGGTATTTTTGCTGGTGGTCTGGCGCAGGGTGCTGCGCACAGCCTTCACGTCGTTCAGGCTGCGGGACAGCTGCTCCTCCGTTTCACGCAGCATGTTTTCACAGTAAGTGGTCACCGTGGCGCGCATCTCCCGGCTCTGGTTCTGGGCTGTCGTCACCAGTTCCACCGCCTTCTGCTGGGCGGCTTTCACGATGGCTTCCTCGGCCACGATGGCCCGGGCGCGCTCTTCCGCGCGCTTGACAATGTCCTCCGCCTCGCCCCGGGCCTTGTCCAGAATATTGGCGCGGTCCTTCACAATATTCTTGGCCTGCCGGATCTCGGCGGGCATATTCAGGCGGATCTCGTCGATGATCTCCCGCACCTTTTCCACGTCCACCATGCGTTTGCCGCCGGTAAACGGCAGGTTCACCGCCTCCTCCAGGGTCTCATCCATTACATCCAGCAATTCGTCAATGGTCATTTCCAGCACTCCTTCCGGCCCCAGGGGCCTTGTGACTTTGCGCGCAGCACCTGCCCGTCATGTGCGGGCAGCCGTTTCATTCTTCCTTCTCATACCGTGCCAGGGCCACAGTGCCGTACTTGTAGCGCCTGCACAGCACCAGGCCGGCACACCGCTCCGGCAGCGGGGCGCCATACTCGGTTTCCGCCATCACGGTACCGCCCGGGGCCAGTACGGCCGCCACATCCGGCAGCACGGCCGCCACGGTGCCGCAGCGGTAGGGCGGGTCCAGCAGCACCAGGTCAAACATCTCCCGGCAGCGGGCAAGATAAGCGGCAGCCGCTGTGTTGACCACCCGGCCGGCACCGGTCAGGCCGGTGGCCTGCAGGTTTCCGCGCACCACGGCACAGGCCGCTGCGCTTTCATCCACAAACACGCATCCGGCCGCGCCGCGGCTGAGGGCTTCAATGCCAAGCTGTCCGCTCCCAGCGAACAAATCCAGCACCTGCGCCCCGGGCAGCAAGAACTGCAGGGCGCTGAACATCCCCTCTTTTACCCGGTCCACCGTGGGCCGGGTAACTTCCGTGCCCGGCAGGGCGGCCAGCCTGGTGCCCCGGGCGCTGCCTGCAATCACACGCATGGCCTCTCCCCCTTTTCTACTTGCATTATGGGCAGTTTTGCCCGTTTTGTCAAGGCCTCGGCACATCCTCCGGCGCCGGGACATCCGGCGCGGCAGGGTGGAAATACCGCCACACGGCTCGCGCCGCCCGGCGGGAGACCCCCTTGGCAGCAGCCAGCTCTTCCTCGCCGGCCGCCTTCACGGCGCCCACGGTTTTGAATGCCGCCAACAGGGCCTTGCCCGTGGCGGGCCCCACGCCGGGAATCTGCTCCAGCGTGGAGGAATAGGCCCGGCTTTTCTGCAGCCGGCGGCGGTAATCGTTGGCCCAGCGGTGGGTCTCGTCCTGGATGGAAGTGATAAAGGTGAAGGGGCCGCGGTGCATGGCCAGCTCGATCTCCCGGCCGGCGCCGTCGATCAACCCCCGGGTGCGGTGGCGGTCGTCCTTCACCATGCCCATCAGGGGCACATCCGCCAGGGATGTGCCCGCCAGGGCCGCGCGCACGGCGCTGACCTGGCCGCGCCCGCCGTCCAGCAGGATGAGGTCCGGCTTCTGGCCGAACTGGTTGGCGGTTCCCTTGTGGCTGTCGTACTCGGCGGCGCGGCGGGCCAGTGTTTCGGCCATGGAGGCATAGTCATCGGTGCCGGACACGGTTTTCATTTTGAAGCGGCGGTAGCCGGCCTTTTTGGGCTTGCCGTCCTGGAACACCACCATGCCGGCCACGCTGGTGCCGTCGCCCCAGTTGGAGATGTCATAGCTCTCGATGAGGCGGGGGCCTTCGGGCAGGCCCAGCAGATGGGCCGTCTCGTCCAGCCACTTCTGTTCCCGGGTAACCCTGCCGCTCTCCCGGGCCAGGCGGTCGAAGGCATTGGTGCGGGCCATCTCCACCAGTTTGGCTGTGTCGCCCCGCTGGGGCACGTACAGCTGCACCTTGCCGCCCCGGGTCTCGCTCAGCAGCTGCTGCAGCTCTCCCGCACCCTCGGGCAGGGCGTCCACCGCGATGCTCTTGGGGATGAACTCCTCATCTTCCAGATAATAGCGGGGCAAAAATTCACTGCGCAGCGCGTCGATGTCCTGGGTGTCCCGAAACAAAAACTCCCGCTTGTCCGTCAGACGGCCCTCCCGGAAACGCAGGATGGCCGCGCACACCGCGCTGGCCGAGCCGGCAAAGGCCAGCACATCCTGTTCGTCCACGGCACTGCGCACCACCTTCTGGCCGCGGCTGACCTTTTCAATGGCGGCGATCTGATCCCGCAGGGTAGCAGCGCGCTCAAAGTCCAGGCGCTCGGCGGCCTCGGCCATGCGTTCACGCAGCAGTTTGAGGATATCGCCCTGCCCATGGCGAATCAGATGCAGGGCGCTGTCCACAGCCTCCCTGTACTGGGCCTGGGTAACACGTCCGCTGCACACGGCCATGCACTTGCCTATGTGGGCGTTCAGGCAGGGGCGCCCCTTGCCGATATCGGCGGGAAAGCGCCGGTTGCACCGGGGCAGGCGGAATACGTCCTGGGCCGTCTGCACCATCTCACGCACGGCGAAGGAGGAAGTATAGGGGCCGATATAGTCGGCATTTTCATCATCTTTCTGCAGGGCGGCGGAAATGCGGGGCCACGCGCCGCGGGTCACTTTCACATAGCTGTAGCCTTTATCGTCCTTGAGCAGAATATTGTACTTGGGCTTGTGCGCTTTGATCTGGCTGCATTCCAGCACCAGGGCTTCAAATTCGCTTTGGGTGACAATGACGTCGAAATCGAAGGCGCTGTTGATCATCCGGGTCACTTTGGTATCGTGAGGCACGCCCTCGCGGAAATACTGGCTGACGCGGGTGCGCAGGCGCTTGGCCTTTCCGATGTAGATGATCCGGCCCGTTTTGTCGCGGATGATGTACACCCCCGGCAGCATCGGCAGGACCTTCGCCTTCTGCCACAGCTCGTATTTCGTCACAGTATCCCTCCCCGCTGCCGGCTACAAAAAAATGCGCCGTCTGCTCAGAACGGCGCATTGTTCGCTTGCGGCTTGCTTATTCGCTGAAACCGGAGTTGACCAGTTTGATCAGGCCTTCCACGGCGGCCTGCTCATCGGGGCCGTCGGCAATGATACGGATGGTGGTGCCGCCTACGATGCCCAGGCTCAGCACACCCAGCAGGCTCTTGGCGTTCACGCGGCGCTCTTCCTTCTCCACCCAGATGGAGGACTTGAACTCGTTGGCCTTCTGGATAAAGAACGTAGCGGGACGGGCGTGCAGGCCCACCTGATTCTCAACGGTAACTTCTTTCACAAACATAACAAACGCTCCTAAACAGTTATAATATGTGTGCCTTTTATCAATATTCTATACCATTCACCCTCGCCGCGTCAACATTTTCGCAAGAATTGGCGCAATTTCTCCAACCTTGTGCAAAGGTTGGCCTTCGGCAGGGCATTCCTTGTAGAAAATCACCAAATTGTTTTCAACATTATGGGCGGTTTGCACAAACTTCAATCGGGAACTTTATGGACTTTCCCCATTGACTTTTTTTGCTTTTTTCTTCTCCGGTTCGGGCGGATGGCTGTCCAGATAGGCCTGATACAGGTCGGGCCGGCGTTCCCGGGTGCGCTGCAGGGACTGTTGCCGGCGCCAGGCAGCAATATTGGCATGATGGCCGCTCAGCAGCACCTCGGGCACACGGCAGCCATGCCACACCTCGGGGCGGCTGTACTGCGGGTATTCCAGCAGGCCGGAGTAATAGCTCTCCTCCTGATAGCCTTCGGGGCTGGCCAGCACACCCGGGCACAGGCGGAATACGCTGTCCGCCACCACCAGGGCCCCCAGCTCGCCGCCGGTGAGCACATAGTCCCCTATGCTGATCTCCTCGTCGGCCAGCGCGTCGATCACCCGCTGGTCCACCCCTTCATAGTGGCCGCACACCAGCAGCAGGCTGTCATAGCCGGCCAGGCGTTTGCAGGTCTCCTCGTTGAGGGTGGCCCCGCCGGCAGTAAGGAAAATGACGTGCGGCCGGGGCCGGCCGGTGTCCTGCACCTGGCGGATGATGTCCACACAGCAGTCATAGATCGGCTGGGCCTGCATCACCATGCCCGGCCCGCCGCCGTAGGGGTAGTCGTCCACCTGACGCTGTTTATTTAAGGTATAGTCCCGGATCTGATGGCAGGCAAACTCAATATGCCCTCGCCGGGCCGCCCGGCCGATGATGCTCTCCTCCAGCACCGCCCGGCACATCTCCGGGAACAGCGTGGCAATATCAATGCGCAGGCCCATCACCGGCCCTCCCCCGGCGCCTGATCGCCGTTTTCCGCCGGGCCGAACATGCCCGGAATGGGCCGCACATAGACGGCCCCCTCCTCCGGCGCCAGGCGCACCAGGAATTCCGCCACCGCAGGGAACAGGTATTCGGCGCCGGCGGCGTCCCGCACAGTATACACGTCGCTGGCCGCCGGGTGGCTGATGGCCGCCACATCACCGTATACCCGGCCTGTGTCGGCATCCACCACCCTGCAGCCGATGATATCCTGCACATAATAGCGCCCTTCCGGCAGGGGGGCGTCGGCCCGGTCAAAATAGGCCACCCTGCGCACATAGGGCCGGGCGGCGTCCAGGCTGTCCACGCCGGCCAGCTTTACCAGGCACATACCCTTGTGGATACGCACGGTCTCGATGGCTTTCCCGCCGCCGCCGTCGGCGGTGAAAAACAGCCGGGGCAGCGCGGCGATGAACTCCGGCCCGTCGGCCCAGGGGTACAGCTTCAGCTCGCCCGTCACCCCATGGGTGGTAACAAACTCGCCCGCTTCCAGGTATCGCTTCATGACATTCTCCTTCCCGCGCAGCGCGCCGCGCCGGGTTGTTGTTTGTGCCGTGCCGGTGCGCTCAAACGATCTCCACACCCAGCAGGCGAGCCAGTTCGCAGGCCTGCAGGGCCGTCACTTTCGCCCCCCGCAGCTCACCGCCGGCCAGGGCAATGCCCTCAATCTCACAGCCCGTCAGATCCTGCCCCTTCAGGGCGGTGCGGCTGAAATTGGCGCCCCGCAGGTCGCATCCGGCAAAGGCAAAGGAACCCCTGGCCCGCCAGGCACTCAGTTCGGCGCCGGCCAGGCGGCAGTTTTCAAAGGAAACGCCGCGCACCGAGGCCTCGGCGAAGGCAGCCTGTTCGGCCACGCAATCGGCAAAGCGCACTTCTTCCAGCACACAGCCGGTGAAGTTGGCCCCGGACAGCTTGCAGTCCCGCAGCTCACAGCGGCGCAACGCGGCGTCCAGGGCATGCACGCCGGACAGATCGCAGCCTTTCAGCACACAATCCCGCAGATAGATGCGGTCCATCCGCAGCCCGGCCAGGCGGCAGCCTGTCAGCAGGCAGCCCCGCAGCTCGGCGCCTTCCAGGCTCAGGCCGGCGGCCTGCTGGCCGGAGAAGGCGTAACCCTCCAGGGCGCCGCCGCCGCCGCCGGCCATGGCCAGTGCCTCCGCCAGCGGGATGTCCCGCTCCAGGCGGGCAGTGTCCAGCCGGGGCGGCTGGATGGTCATTGCCATCGTTTTGCACTCCTTTGCGAAAATGGCCCGGCGGGCCGCCGCGCGCGGCCCGCCGTTCAGTGAATGTTCGGGCGGCGGGCGCCCCGGCGGGCGAAGGCCAGGCCGATGGCGCTGAACACCACGGCCGCAATGGATACCGCGGTACCCACCGCTCCCAGAATGAATCCGACCAAACCGAACGCTTTGCCTTTTCTCATGGGATCACAGCTCCTTTTGCGTGGCCGGCCCGTGCCGGCATGGATAATACGGCCAAGGCAGCGTTTGCGCGCCGCTTCGCCCCCAATACAACTGTATTATACCCCAATCTCCCGCCCGGCGCAAGGAAAACCGCCCCGCCTGCACAATGTGCAGCGGGGCGCCCTTGGGCGGGTTTACCGGCAGAATTTTTCGATGTAGGCATCCAGGCACTTCTGGATGATGGCACGGGCGGCTTCGGGGCCCTGTTCCTCATCCACCACGGTCTCCTTGCCTTCCAGGTTCTTGTACACGCTGAAAAAGTGGCGCATTTCGGTGAAGATATGGCCCGGCAGCTCGGCGATATCACGGTAGGTATTGTACACCGGATCATTAAAAGGGATGGCAATGATTTTTTCATCCAGCTTGCCCTGGTCCCGCATGGTGATGACGCCGATGGGGTAGCAGCGCACCAGGCTGAGGGGCGCCAGCGTCTCGCTGGAAAGCACCAGCACGTCCAGCGGGTCGCCGTCATCGGCAAACGTGCGGGGGATCAGCCCGTAGTTGGCCGGGTAATGGGTTGAGGTGTACAGGATGCGGTCCAGGATCAGATGGCCGGTCTCCTTGTCCAGCTCGTACTTTTTCTTCGAGCCCTTTTCGATTTCGATCACCGCGATAAAGTCGTCGGGGTTGATGCGCGAAGGGCTGATGTCGTGCCAAATATTCGATGCCATAGCATTTCCTCCTGCCGCAGCTGCGCTGCAATACTTGCATTGCGATTCTTGTGAAATACACGCAATGCATCTCTGATTTACACAAAGTTATCATAACAGGTTTGTGCAATCTGTCAAGAGGTTTGAGGCGATTCCAGGGGTTCGTCCACAAATTTTCCGTCCCGAAGCACCGCCAGGCTGTCAAAGCCCGCCCTGCGCAGCAGCACCCTGCCCGGAGCGAACCAGTAATCCAGCGCAGCGGTCTCGTGGGCGTCGGCATTGATGGTGACCCGCCCGCCCCGCCGGGCCAGGTGCCGCAGAAGGAAGAGCGCCGGATAAGGCCGGCGGCGGTAGCCACGGAACAACCCGCCTGTGTTCAGTTCCACAATGCAGCCTGCGTCAATGCACGCATCCAGGGCCTCCAGGGCCAGGCGGCGGTAAGCCGAAGCATTTTCGTCAAACAGACATCCCCCGGCATTGTTTTTACAGATCAGGTCAAAATGGCCGATCACCTGCGGGCGCCAGCGCCCGGCGCAGTCGGCCACGGCGGCATAATAAGCCTTCACTGCCGCGCCGGCGCCGCCCAGGCGGGGCAGGTTGGCCGCAAAGCGCGCCGGTTGATCATCCACAGCGCACAGGGCGCCGTCCGCCGCAGGCAGGTAGTGCACCGAGCCGATGATGTAGTCGTAGTCCGCCCGGCGGGCGGTGGGGGCCTCCCGGTCCTGCTCCAGGCCCACGGCCACCCGGATGCGCCCGGCATACGCAGCCTGCAGGGCCCGCAGGGCAGCCAGGTAAGCTTCTTCGTCCAGCGGGATCACCGGGTCCTTGTGGGCGGAAAAGCCAATATCCGAAAAGCCCAGCGCCAGGGCCGCCTCGATCATTTCCCGCGGGGTATTTCCGCCGTCACAGAACGTGGTGTGGTTGTGGCTGCCGGACAGTCCGCCGCTCACAGGGCCTCCCGGTCGGTGCGGGCATACAGGCCCGCCAGGTTCACAATGGCCTGGACGGCCTGGTCCATCTTTTCGGCGGTAATGCACTCGCAGGGGCCGTGGTAATGAAAGCCGCCGGTGCCCATATTGGGACAGGGCAGCCCCATGTAGGACAGGTTGCAGCCGTCGGTGCCGCCCCGGATGGGCTCTGTGACAGGCTCTACCCCGGCCATGCGCCAGGCAGCGCGGGCGTTTTCAATCAAATGCATGCAGGGCCGCACCAGCTCGGCCATATTGTAATAGGTATCGCTGAGCTTCACCCGCACCACCGCCTTGGGATACTGTGCCTGCAAGGTCTCGGCGCAGCGCAGCAGCAGGGCTTTGCGCTCTTCAAACCGCCGGCGGTCGTGGTCGCGGATGATGTACTGGGCCGTGGCCCGGGCGGCGGTGCCGTTCACGGCTTCCTGGAAGAAAAACCCCTGGTAGCCGTCGGTGTGCTCGGGGCGCTCGTCCGCTGGCAGCATGGCGTCCAGCCGGGCCAGCAGGGTCAGGGCGTTCACCAGTTTGCTCTTGCCGCTGCCCGGGTGCACGGCCACGCCGGCAACGGTGACGCTGGCCGCGGCGGCATTGAAATTCTCGTATTCGATACCCCCCACGTCACCGCCGTCCATGGTGTAGGCGTAGTCGGCCCCGAAAGCGTCCAAATCGAAATGCGCCGTGCCCCGGCCCACTTCCTCGTCGGGGGTAAACGCCACACAAATGCGCCCGTGGGGCAGCCGCTCTTCCACCAGGCGCTGGCAAGCGGTCATGATCTCGGCGATGCCCGCCTTGTCGTCGGCGCCCAGCAGGGTATCACCGCTGGCGGTAATCAGCGTCTGGCCGGCCAGCTCCTTCATATGGGGATAATCTTCCAGCGAGATGACCGTCCCACCCTCGGGCAGGTGCACGTCGGCACCGTCATAATTCCGATGGACAATCGGCCGGACATTCCGGCCGCTGTAGGCCGGGGCGGTGTCCATGTGGGCCACAAAGCCGATGGCCGGGGCCTTTTCGCAGCCGGGGGCGGCGTCGAAAGCGGCGTACACATAACCGGTATCGGACATCGTGACACTGTCGGCGCCGATGGCGCGCAGCTCATCGGCCAGGCGGCGGGCCAGGTCCAGCTGCCGGGCAGTGGAAGGGCTGGCGCCGCTCTCCTCATCCGAAGTAGTCCACACGGCGGCATAGTCCAAAAGACGCTGATAGGCGCGCATTGTAAAAATTCCTCATTTCTATTGTAAATTGCCCCTGCAGGGGGTATGATGTGATTAGATTATAATCCTGCCGCGGCCCACCGTCAACCGAACAGCCCGGCCTCACCAGAAAGGAAGTGCCCTTGATGAAACACACCGCAAAGATGAAACACACCGCAAAGGCAGCGGCCGCCCTGGCCCTGGGCGCCGCCCTGGCCCTGCTGGCCGGGTGCACCCCGGCCTCCGACAGCGTCTCTTCCCCGCCGGCTTCCGCTTCTTCGGTGCCGGCTGCCAGCGAGAGCGCACCGGCCAGTGAAAGCACTGCCGGCGAATCGGCCCCGGTGTCCTCCAGTTACGCGGCCGCTCCGGGCCCGGCCTACGCGATGGATGAGCTTTGGAGCCGCCTGGAGGCCGCCGGCAAGGTGTGGATGCCCGCCCAGCCCGGCGAGGAATGGTCCAGCCTGAACGGCTTCGCCTATCCGGTGGTGGCCTTTTCCACCCGCGGGGACGGCGGCTACCAGATGGAAATGTACTCGGCCGCCGGCAGCGGGGCCACCAGCTGGGTGTTCGCCCAAAGCACCCGGGACGAGACGGGCGCCTATCATCTGACAGCCGAACAGACGGACACCGAGGGCAACGCCACGGTATATCTGGACGGCTGCGGCGACCGGCTGACCCTGGTGCTGTATGAAGACGGCACACTGGACCTGCAGATGGAGCGCCCCGCCCTGCACAAAACTTTCGTGGCCAACGAGCGGCTGTATCCTCTGTCCGGCGGTTATTGGGAAGCCACAGCCCTGGATGAAGAGACAGCAGCCCGCGTGAACGAACAGGCCGACGAATACGGGCAGGTGGCCCTGAGCAACACCGAGTACTGGCAGGCGGGCGGCGAAGTGCTGCCGCTGCGGACCTGGCGGGCCGTGACCCTGGAGGAAGCCCAGGGCCTGGTGAACTGAGGCCGGGCGGCGCCTTCCCGCCGCATCAATCGCCCGGCTGCATGAGAGGATGAGATGAGCGGATGAAACGGGAACTGGGGATCGGGCGCTGCGGCCTTGCCTGCTGCCTGTGTTCCGAGAACACGGTTTGCTCGGGCTGCAATTCGGGGCAATGCCCGGACCGCGACCGCTGCGAAAACCGCCGGTGCTCCATGGCAAAGGGTTTCACCCATTGCTATGAATGCCCCGAACCCTGCACAAAAGGGCTGCTGGGCAAAACCAAGGCCTATGCCTTCACCCGGTTCGCCGGGCTGTATGGGGAGGAATGCCTTCTGGACTGCCTGGAGCGGAATGAAAAAAACGGCGTGGTTTACCACCGCATCGGTATAACCGGCGATTACGACGATTTTGACGATGCCGATGCGCTGATCGAATGGCTCCGGACAGGACACCGGCAAAATGAAAGCGGGGAAAACAGATGACGGCCAAGATCTTTGTGCACGGTTCCGGCCACCGGGCGGACAGCTGGAATGCCGTGCTCGCCTGCCTTGCGGACGGCGGGGACGCACTGTGCCCGGATTTGCGGGAGCTGTTGGCCGGGCAGCCGGCCACCTACCAGAACCTGTGCGCCGCCTTTGCCGCGTACTGCGGGCGCGTGGAAGGGCAGGTGGACCTGTGCGGGCTCTCTCTGGGCGGCGTTTTGGCGCTGCAATACACCACCCTAGATCACCCGGACAAGGTGCGCACACTGGTGCTGATCGGCACGCCGTGCAAGGTGCCGAAAATCGCCTTCCGCCTGCAGAACCTGGTCTTTCGGCTCCTTCCCGATTCCCTGTTCCGGGATATGGCTTTCGGCAAGGCGGACACCTTTGCTTTGGGCAGCACCATGAAAGACCTGGATTTCACCGCCCGCCTGCAGGCCGTCCGCTGCCCGACGCTGATACTGTGCGGTGAAAAAGACAGTGCCAACCGCAAAGCCGCTTTTACGCTGGCCAAGGGGATTCCGGGCGCGAAGCTGAAGATCCTGAAAGGCGCCGGCCATGTGGCAAACGAGGACTGCCCCCGGGCGCTGGCCGGCGCGCTGGCGGCCTTCTACGCCCGGCATGCCTGAACGGTTTCCCGGCCCCCGGCGGGCCGGGGAATTTTTGTGCCCGGCCCGCTGCGGGCCGGCCTTTTTGCGCGCCGGCGGGCAAAAGCGGCAAAAAGCCTTTTCCTCGCCCCCGAATTATGGTATACTATGGATAATTATGATGTAAAATACACAATGCTGCATTCGCCTGCGCGGGCGGCGCGCAGCGCTTTGTTTTGGAGGGACGATTCATGGAACCCAATATTTTCAGCGGCAGGACCCTGCTGATCACCGGCGGCACCGGCAGCTTCGGCAACACGGTGCTCAAGCATTTTCTCACCAGCGATATCGGTGAGATCCGCATTTTCTCCCGTGATGAAAAAAAACAGGACGACATGCGCCATGACCTGCAGGCCCGCTTCCCCCGGCATGCGGGAAAGGTAAAGTTCTACATTGGCGATGTGCGCGACGAGCGCAGCATCGGCAGTGTGATGCACGGGGTGGATTATCTGTTCCACGCCGCTGCCCTCAAGCAGGTGCCCTCCTGTGAATTTTTCCCCATGGAGGCCGTGCGCACCAACATCATCGGCACCGACAATGTGCTGACGGCCGCCATCCGCGCCGGCGTAAAAAAGGTGGTATGCCTGTCCACCGACAAAGCCGCCTATCCCATCAACGCCATGGGCATCAGCAAAGCCATGATGGAAAAGGTCATCGGCGCCAAGGCCCGCACCGTAAAGGCGGAGGACACCACCATCTGCTGCACCCGCTACGGCAACGTAATGGCCAGCCGGGGCAGCGTGATCCCCCTGTTCATCGAACAGATCAAGGCCGGCAAGCCCATCACCATCACCGACCCGGCTATGACCCGCTTCTTGATGAGCCTGGACGAAGCGGTGGACCTGGTGGTGTTCGCCTTCCGGCACGCCAACCCCGGCGATTTGTTCGTGCAGAAGGCACCGGCCTCCACCATCGGGGACCTGGCCAAGGCCGTGCAGCAGCTGTTCGGTGATACGGGCACCCACATCATCGGCACCCGCCACGGCGAAAAGCTGTTCGAGACGCTGCTGACACGGGAGGAGCGCGTGCGCAGCGAGGATATGGGCGATTACTTCCGGGTGGCCGCCGACGGGCGGGATCTGAATTATGATAAATACTTTGTGCAGGGCCAGGTGCACACCCAGGCCCCCGAAGATTATACCAGCCACAACACCCGCCGTCTGACGGTGGAACAGGTTGTGGACAAGCTGCAAAGCCTGGATTATGTAAAAGAGGAGCTGAGCGCCTTTGGCAAATAACGCCGTATCCAAAGATCTGCCCATCCTGATCACCGGCGCAGCCGGTTTTGTGGGCAAAAACCTGACCGCGGCGCTGAAAAGCGCCGGCTATACCGACCTGATGCTTTTTGATCTGGACGCCCCTGCGGACAACCTGGCGGCATACGCCGCCCGGGCCCGCTTTGTATTCCACCTGGCCGGAGTGAACCGCCCCAAGGACCCCGGCGAGTTCTACACGGGCAACCGCGGCTTTACCGAGCACCTGCTGCACCTGCTGGAAGATGCCGGCAACTGTGCCCCCGTACTGGTAACCAGCAGCATCCAGGCCGAACTGGACAACGATTACGGCCGCTCGAAGCGGGAGGCCGAAGCCCTGGTGTTTGCCCATGAAAAAGCCACCGGCGCGCCGGTGCTGGTGTACCGCATGCCCGGGCTGTTCGGCAAGTGGTGCCGCCCCAATTACAACAGCGTAGTGGCCACATTCTGCCACAACATCGCCCGGGGCCTGCCCATCCAGGTGCGGGACCCTGCCTGCGAGCTGCCCCTTGTGTACATTGACGACGTGGTGGACAGCTTCCTTGCCGCCCTGGAAGGGCGTGCCGCGCGGGACTGCAGCGTGCCCGGTTTCTGTCATCTGATGTGTGAAAGCTATACCGTCAGCCTGGGGCGCCTGGCCGGGCTGATCGAAAGTTTCCGCGACAGCCGGGGCAGCTTGGCCGTGCCCGACATGGGCGACCCGTTTACAAAAAAGCTGTACGCCACCTACCTTTCTTACCTGCCGGAGGATGGGTTTGCCTATCCCCTGGAGATGCACACCGACGCCCGGGGCAGCTTTACGGAATTTCTGCGCAGCCCTGACCGAGGGCAGGTGAGCGTGAATGTCGCAAAGCCCGGCATCGTGAAGGGCAACCACTGGCACAACACAAAAAACGAGAAATTCCTGGTGGTGAAGGGCCGGGCCGTGATCCGCTTCCGGCGCATGGACGACCCTGCGGGCCAGGTGGTTGAATACCATGTCTCCGGCGACAGGCTGGAAGTGGTGGACATTCCCACAGGCTATACCCACAGCATTGAGAACGAAGGCGAGGACGACCTGGTGACCGTGATGTGGGCCAGCGAGCCCTTCGACCCGGAGCGGCCCGATACCATCTATGAAAAGGTGTGAACCCATGGCAAGCAAGCTGAAACTGATGACTGTGATCGGCACGCGGCCGGAGATCATCCGGCTGTCCGCCGTTATCAAAAAGTGCGATAAGTATTTCGACCAGATCCTGGTGCACACAGGCCAGAATTATGACTACACGCTGAACCAGATCTTCTTCGAAGATCTGGGCCTGCGCGCGCCGGATTACTACCTGGACGCCGTGGGGGAAAACCTGGGACGGACCATCGGCAACATCATCGCCAAAAGCTACGAGCTGATGGTGCAGGTGCGCCCCGACGCACTGCTGATCCTGGGGGACACCAACAGCTGTTTGTGCGCCATCGGGGCCAAGCGCCTGCACATCCCCATTTTCCACATGGAGGCGGGCAACCGCTGCTTCGACGAATGCCTGCCCGAGGAGACCAACCGGCGCATTGTGGATCACATCGCCGATGTAAACCTGTGCTACTCCGAGCACGCGCGGCGGTATCTGAACGCCGAGGGCACCGCCAAAGAGCGCACCTTCGTGACGGGCAGCCCCATGGCCGAGGTACTGCGGGCAAACCTGCCCCAGATCGAGCGCAGCGATGTGCTGGCGCGCCTGGGCCTTGCGCCGCACAAATATATGCTGCTGTCGGCCCATCGGGAAGAAAATATCGACACCGAAAAGAATTTCATCGACCTGTTCACCTCTGTCAACCATCTGGCCCAAACCTACGACATGCCCATTTTGTACAGCTGCCATCCGCGCAGCCGCAAGCGGCTGCAGGCCATGGGCTTTGCACTGGATGAACGGGTGCGCCTGCACGAGCCCCTGGGCTTTCACGATTACAACCACCTGCAGATGAACGCTTTCTGCGTGGTGAGCGATTCGGGCACTTTGCCTGAGGAGGCCAGCTTTTTCCTGAGTGCGGGCCATCCCTTCCCTGCGGTTTGCATCCGCACTTCCACCGAACGGCCCGAGGCCCTGGACAAAGGCTGTTTTGTGCTGGCCGGCATCAGCGAGGGCGGCGTGGAACAGGCCGTGGCCACCGCCGTGGCCATGCGGGAAAACGGTGACGACGGCATCCCGGTGCCCTACTACACCGAAGAGGTCTCCAGCAAAGTGGTAAAGATCATTCAAAGCTACACCGGCGTTGTGAACAAAATGGTGTGGCGCAAGGGATAACCGCCGAAGGAGGATTATTTTGGGCAAGCGCATTCTGGTGGTAAGCCAGCACTATTGGCCGGAGAATTTCCGCATCACGGACATCTGTGAGGGTTTCGCGGCGGACGGTTTTTCGGTAGACGTGCTGTGCGGGCTGCCCAACTACCCCAAGGGGGAATGGTTTGCCGGCTACAGCTACGCCGGCCCGCGCACCGAAGCACACGGCGGCGTGCGCATCCTGCGCGCCGGTGAAATCCGCCGCAAGGGAAACACCAGCCTGCGTATCTTCCTGAATTATGTGTCCTTCCCGCTGACGGCCCTGTGCAACCTGTGGCGGCTGCGGGGGCCCTACGACGCGGTGTTCTGCTACGAAACCAGCCCTGTGCTGATGCTTTTGCCCGCCATTGTATATGCCAAGCTGCACCGGCTGCCGCTGACCGCCTATGTGCTGGACCTATGGCCGGAAAACCTGTACTCGGTGCTGCCCATCCGGAACAGGTTCCTACGGGCAGCAGCGCGGGGCGTCAGCCACTGGCTGTACCGCCGGTGCGACACTTTGATCGGCATGAGTCCCTCCCTGGGCCGGGCACTGGAGGAGATTTCCCCCCGGGCCAGGATAGCGGTGATCCCCCAGTACTGCGAAGATTTCTACGCCAGGGACGTTGAAGACGCCGCCCTGGCCGCCCGGCTGGGCGGGCGGTTCAACGTGGTGTTCACCGGCAATATCAGCCCCGCCCAGGACCTGGGCCTGCTGGTGGAATGCGCCCGGCGCCTGCGGGACGCCGGCCGGCAGGACATCCGCTTTGTGCTGGTGGGTGACGGCATGAGCCGGGCCGAGCTGGAGGCCCGGGTGGCCCGGGAGGGCCTGGCGGACTGGTTTTCCTTCGAGGGCCAGCACCCGGCCCGGGATATCCCCCGCTACACCGGCCTTGCGGGGGCCCTGTTCGCGGCCCTGGCCGACAGCGCCGATCTGGGCCTGACGGTGCCCGCGAAGATCACCAGCTATCTGGCCGCCGGGCGCCCGTGCCTGGTGGCCGTGAACGGCGAGGCCGCACGGGTGGTGCGCCAGGCCGGCTGCGGGCTGACGGGCCCGGCCGGCGACGCGGGGGCCCTGTACGACAACCTGGTATGCCTGGCCGATATGGACCCGGCCGGGCGGGCCGAGATGGGCCGCCGGGGGCGGGCCTATTACCGCGCCCATTTCAGCCGCAGCCTGCTGCTGGAACAACTGGAGTCTCTGTTCTGATTCGGCCCGCCGGGCCAACCTGTTTTGAGGTGAAACCGTTTTGAAAGTACTGGTCATCATTCCCTGTTACAACGAAGAGGCCAACATCCGCCGGGTGGTGGAAGACCTGCGCCGCCAGGCCCCCTGGGCAGATTACCTGGTGGTAAATGACTGCTCCACCGATGCCAGCGAGGCCATCCTGCGCGCGGACGGCTGCAATTATATCAGCCTGCCGGTGAATTTGGGTATCGGCGGCGGGGTACAGTCCGGCTATCTGTATGCCCGGGAGCACGGCTACGATGTCACCGTGCAGATGGACGGCGACGGCCAGCATGACCCCGCCTTTCTGGCCGACGTGGTCCGCCCCGTGGCCGACGGGCGCCTGGACATGGCCGTGGGCAGCCGTTTCCTGGAGAAAAAAGGCTTTCAAACCAGTTTCATGCGCCGGCTGGGCATCCATATCATCAGCTTTCTGATCCGCCTGCTGTGCGGCGTGCAGGTACTGGACACCACCAGCGGCTTCCGCGCCTGCAGCAAAGCCCTGACAGCCTATTACGCCGACCATTATGCCCAGGATTACCCCGAACCCGAGGCTATAATCTCCGCGGTGCTGGGCGGCTTTCGTGTGGGCGAGGTACCTGTGGTCATGCGCGAGCGCATGGGGGGCGTATCCAGCATCAATCCGTTGAAAAGCGTGTATTACATGGTGAAGGTGAGCATCAGCCTGGTGGTATTCCGCCTGACGGTGGGCCGGGGTGAAGCCCGGCTGAAATATCTGAACGGCCCGGATGTGGCGCCAAAGGAGGAACGCACATGAATTGGGACAGCATCAGCCTGGTGCTGCGCATCGGCCTGCTGGCCGCCGGCACCGGATACCTGGGCCTGATCTTCTGGCTGCTGAAACACAAAAAGCTGACAGTGCGTTACGCCATCATTTGGCTGGCCAGCGCGGCGGTGCTGCTGGTGCTGGCGCTGTTCCCTTATATCGTACTGGTTCTGACAGACCTGCTGGGCATGGCCCAGCCGGCCAACCTGATGTTCATCCTGGTCATCGGGTTCATGCTGCTGCTGCTGCTCAGCCTGTCCAGCATTGTGTCCGGCTTTGCCGAGAAAATCAAGCGCATGGCGCAGAAGCAGGCCCTGCTGGAACAGCGTGTGCGCCAGTTGGAAGAGCGGCTGCGCGCCGAAGGCGGCGGGCAGCCGCCTTTCCCCCGCGAAAGCGACCAAAACTGACCGTACTGGAGGCGCCGCTTCATGGACATTCTGACCTTGCCTTTCCTGCTGTTTCTGGCGGGCGCATGCGCGGTATACTATATAGTACCGCGTCCGGCGCGGGCGGCGTGGCTGCTGTGCTGCAGCTATTTGTTCTATCTGTACAACGATGCCAACGCCCCCTATGTGGCCGTGCTGCTGGGGGCTACCGTACTGACTTACGGCTGCGGCCTGGCGCTGGAGGCCCTGAAGCCCCGGTGGGCCCGCCGCGCGCTGGTGGCCCTGTGCGCGCTGGCGTGCATGGGCGGTTTTTTCATATTCAAATACTACGACGTAGCCGCCGCAGGGCTGAACAGCGCCTTCGGCACCGGCCTGCGGGCACTGAACCTGGTGCAGCCTCTGGGCATCAGCTATTTCTCTTTCATGGCGCTGGGCTATATCATCGACGTATACCGGGGCAAATGCCGCGCCGAACGGGATTTTTTTTACTACGCGCTGTTCGTCAGCTTCTTCCCCTGCATCTTCACCGGCCCCATCGAGCGGGCAGGCCATCTGCTGCCCCAGTTCAAAGACCCGCCCCGCTTTGATTACGAGCAGTTTGCCGGGGGCGTGTTCCGCATTTTGTGGGGCTTTTTCAAAAAGCTGGTGCTGGCGGGCACGCTGGCCACGCTGGTGGACAACATCTACGTGGGCATTGCGCGCGACACCTACCCCGGGCCCATGCTGCTGTTCATGTGCCTGGCCTTCTGCTATCAGCTGTATGTGGATTTTTCCGCCGCCACCGACATCGCCATCGGCGCCGGGCAGGCCCTGGGCATCCAGGTGATGGAAAATTTCCGCCGGCCGCTGGCTGCACGCAGCTTTACCGAATTGTGGCGCCGCTGGCACATCAGCCTGACAAGCTGGATGCGGGACTATATTTATATCCCGCTGGGGGGGAACCGCAAAGGCAAGGTGCGCCAATATGCAAACCAGATGGCAGTGTTTTTCGTCAGCGGGCTGTGGCATGGCGCCACACTGCCCTATGTGGTGTGGGGCCTGGCCAACGGCGCAGCCCTGTGCATAGGCAAGGCCACGGCCCCCTTTCGCCGCCGAATGGAACCTTATAACCCGCTGTACCACTTCGCCCCCGTGCGCAGCTTGTGCAAAACGGTGGTCACTTACCTGGTGTTTGCCGCCTGCTTTGTCTTTTTCGTGGTGGGCGTACACGGCGGCACTCTGGCCGATGCCGGTTATCTGTTCAGCCACTTTTTCACCGGCTGGGGCGAATTTTTCGGCGACTGGCCGGCGGCGGTGAAGCTGATGGCCAGTCTGGACGTAACGGCCCATGCCTTCGCCGCCACCGTGTTCGCGGCTGTGCTGGTCGAGGGCTTTGAATGCGCCGATGTCCCCGTACACCGGCTGATCCGCAGAATCCCCTGGCCGCTGCGGCTGGTGCTGTATTATGTGCTGGCAGTATTCATCCTCTTTTTCGGGGCTTTCGGAAGCTCCGGCTTTGTGTATCAGAACTATTGAGGGGAGGCCGTACCTTTGGAACACAGTGAAAACCACAGGGACCAAGCGGGCCCTGCCTGCCGGCCAGGGCCCGCAGGGGCGCTGCCCCAGAAGGTGCCGGCCCCCGCCTCCCGGCCCGACGATCCTCCTCCCACCCGGCAGGCCGCGGCGGCGGCCCGGCGTGCCGGGAAAAACCTTTGGGCCCTGGCCCGCATGATTTTTGTGCTGGCTCTGTTCGTCCCGCTGGTGGTGTTCATGATGTATGTGAACTACACGGTGGATCGGTCGGGGATTTATCAGGGTGACCAATACCTGCGCAGCGTGGCCCAGATGCTGCTCAGCGGGCAGGACATCACCGGCTACGAACAGCTGAACGAACAGCAGCGCAAGATCCTGCAGATCCTGGTGAATCAATTCGACCCGGTGCCCGACACCATCGTACTGGGTTCTTCCCGTATCATGCAGCTGGATACCCGGCTGGCCGGGCTGGAAGACGGGCAATTTTTCAACTGTGCGCTGACCGGCGCCGATTTTTACGATATCGTGGGCAGCTTTTATCTGTTTGACCGCGCCGGAAAGCTGCCCCAAAACCTGATTATCGGGGTAGACCCGTGGCTGTTCAACACCGGTGCCGAAGCCACGGACGCGCGCAGCGACAAAGAACTGTACGCCGAATTCCTGACCCAGAAGCTGGGCATCCCCCAGGAGTATGAGGCCGAAGACCCCAACCTGAAGTGGACCAGCCTGTACTCCCCCAGCTATTTCCAATCCAACATCAGCTATCTGCTGCAGTCCCAGGGGGATGTAAAAAGGCCCCAGCCCGTTGTGGGGGATCTGTACAATCAGCTGACGGAGGTGAAGCGCTACGACGGCAGCCTGCTGTATGACCGCGCCTTCCGTGAGCAAAGCCAGGATGCCATCGATGCAGCCGCCCTGTATCAAACCAGTAATTTTGCCTTTGTGGAATACTACACCCAGGTGGACAGCGACCGTTTGGAGATCTTCCAGTCCTACCTGTCCTACGTAAAAAGCCTGGGCGTCAACGTGATCCTGATCCTGACGCCCTATCACCCCATTGCCTACGACAATGCCGCAGCCAACGCCGACCATTACGCCGGCTTCATGGCCACCGAACCTGCCGTGCGCCGGGTAGCCGCCGCACTGGACATCCCGGTGTACGGCAGCTACAACCCCCACGCCATTGCAGGCGTAAGCAGCGCCGACTTTTACGACGGCATCCACTGCCGGGGCGAGTGCATCGCCAAATTCTTCCCCGGCGTGCCCGCCGCCCTGGAAAACCAGGCAAACGGAGTAGACGTCAGCCTGGATTATGAGATCACCGCCGAAGAAGCGGCCCTCCGGGATTCGGAGGCGTCCGGCGACAGCGGCACCGAACCTGTCTGACCTGCGGGGAACCTCCCGCCGGGATAAGAACATCAAGCGAAAAGGAGCGAACGACGATGAAAGACACAAACTGCGCGTATTGCATGGAAGGCGCCCTGGTGGCTGAATTCGGCATCAAGATCTGCGAACTGCCCACATCCAAGGTGTATCTGTTCAAAGAGCAGAGCCATCCCGGCCGGGTAATCGTAGCCCACAAGGAGCATGTGAGCGAACTGGTGGAGCTGACGGCCGAGCAGCGCGCCGCCTACATCGAGGACGTATGCAAAGTGGCCAACGCCGTGCATGCGGTATTCCACCCCAACAAGGTAAATTACGGCGCCTACGGCGACACAGGCCACCATCTGCACATCCACCTGGTACCCAAGTATAAGGACGAATTCGAGTGGGGCGGCACGTTCGAGATGAACCCCAAAAAGACCTTCCTCACCGATGAGGAATACGCCGACATGATCGCCAAACTGAAAGCGGAGCTGGGCGCATAAGTTCAAACAGCCCGCCTCTCGGGAAGGCAAGAACGCCCCGCGCGGCCTTGAAGCCGCGCGGGGCGTTCTTTTGCAGGTACAGCAAATACGGCAAATTTGTTCAGGAACAAAAATATATCCTGATTCGGACCGATCACAGCTGTCACGTGCGGCATCTTCCTTTAAATCGTGCGCCGAAACCGGCCCCCTTGAGCCGCTGCTGCCGGGCAGGCACACGAACCGGCCGCCGCGTGCAAAAAAAGGGCCCTGAAAGGCATCAAAACGCAAACCCCAACGGCACCCCAGCGCCCGCGTGCGTACATTCGTTGTCAATTTCATGCGGAGATGGTATAATAAATCCATTGAAAATGTAAGCGGCCCGCGTGCGATACCTGCCGGCCGCTTAGGAGGGTGTACGCGATGGAAAGCGCCGAGGAGCGAAAAGACATCCGGCATGGGAACAACAGCATTTACAGGTTTTTCCTGCTGTCTTATATCTTTATCCTGCTGCTGGCGCTGAGCAGCGGCCTGGTCTATGGCATCAAGATCCAGGCGCAGGTGCGCAAAGAGACCCAGCTTTCCCAGCAGGTGCTGCTGTCCTCCCTCTGCAGCGACATTGAAACCAATTTGAACTACGTGCAGAATCTGTGCGACGACCTGGCTTTTTAACCAGGATCTGATCCTGTATGTGCGCCATCCGGAGCTGTTTGCGCCCCAAACCGTGATGGGCCAGCTGTCCCCCGACGGCGCCATGGCCGATTATGTGCTGGATCTCTTCTTGTACATGACAGACAGCGACGAAATCATCACCTCCTCGATCCGCATGGAGGCCGACCGCTTTTTCAATATCATTTATCAGCTGAACGGCCTTTCCCTGCAGCAGCTGCAAACGGATTACCTGTCCGATTACCATTTCCGCGCGTATTTGCCGACTCTTTCTCTGTACTTGTATGACACACAAAGCCAGTCCCTCGTGCTGCCCTACATCCAGTCGATCCCCATCAGCAGCAAAAACAGCCCCCTCGCCCAGCTGGTGGTGTTCCTGGACGTGGAGAAAATGTTCGCCCGGGCGCAGGCGGTACACATCGGAACCGACTTGCCGGTTTATATCCTGACTGATGACAACCAGCTGATCTACGCCAGCACGGACGCACCGGAACTGGATCCCGCCCTGCTGGACGAACCAGGCACCGAGCTGCATCTGCCCGGCGCCGTAGCCACACGTTTTACCTCCGGTGAAACCGGCTGGCAGTACCTGGTCGCCACACCGGCCAGCGCCTATTATAAAGACTCCCTCACAACCTGGCTGTTTCTGGTTGCCGTATTCCTGGTCTACCTGGCGGTAGGGCTTATTGTGGTGCGCCGCCTGGCCCGGCGCAGTTACCGTCCCGTCAAGGACATCAGCGACCTGATCCTGCAGGCGGCGCCGGCAGCGTTCCCCCAGCCGGCCGAGCAAAATGAATACGATATGATCAAGCGCACACTGCTGGGCCAGATGCGCACCCACCGGGAGATGCACTCCCTGCTGGAGGCCCAACAGCCCGTTGTGCTGCGGGACCAGCTGCACCGGCTGATCCTGGGCCAAGTGCAGGACGTTGCCGCCGCCCGCAAAGCCCTGCAGGGGCTGGGCGTCACTTTTCCCCGGGAGGAGTTCGTCTGCGCCCTGGCAGAAATCGACACCGACAGCCCCTTTTTCCTGGATTCCGAAACGCCGCAGGAAGAAAACCTGCCCCTGGCGCGGCTGGTGGTGCAAAATGTGGGCTGCGAGCTGCTGGAAAGCGCGTTCTCCTGCCTGCAGCTGGACCTTTCCGGCCAGCAGCTGCTGTTCATCCTGTATCCCCGCCAGGACGGCGCCATGGGGCTTCCGGAAGATGCCGTGCGTATTTTAGGGCGCCTGTCCCAATTTGCCATGGAACATTTTGCGCTGGAGCTGCATTTGGGCGTGGGGCTGGCCGGCCGCGGGCTGGAAAACCTTCCGCTGTGCTTCGACGAGGCCCGCAAAGCCATGGATGCCAGCCGCTACCAGGCCGGCTGTACACCGATGCTGTTTTCGGAACAGGCGGACGGCGAGGCGGATTACTATTTCCCCGGCGAGAGCGAACAGCAGTTATTGGAGTTGCTGCGCAGCAGCAACTCCAAAGGAGCTCATGAGCTCCTTTCGCGCATTTTTTCCGTCAATTTTGAACAGAAGAAGATCAGCGCCTTGGCGGCCCGGGGGTTGCTGTATCAGCTGGCCTCCCTTCTCCAGCGTGTGGCCAACGCCAACGCGCTGGCCCAGGGCAAGCCGGCGGATTTCAGCCAGCAGACGGTCGAACGCATCGTCAATTCTTCCAGTGTTGAACACGCCTACACCCGGCTGAGCCGGCTGATCGACCAGGCAGCTGCATTCCGCAGCCAACAGCCCGTCAGCCGTACCGAAATGCTGGCCGACCGCATCGCGCAATTCATTGACAGCCACATCGAAAATGAATGGCTGGATCTGAACAGTCTGTCGGCGCAGTTCAACGTAACGCCCCAGTACATCTCCAATATCTTTAAAAAGTACCGCAGTGAAAACGTCAAGGACTACGCCAAGCGCAAGCTGGCCTATGCCAAACGGCTGCTGGCCGATACCAGCCTGCCCGTGCGGGAAATTGCGGCCAAATTGGGCTACGCCAACGAAATCAGCGTCATCCGTCTGTTCCGCAAGTACGAAGGTGTGACGCCGGGAGATTACCGCGCCCGCCACAGCGGCGGGTCCGCCTGACCCAGCAGCTCCCAAACGGAAAAACGGCGCGGACATCCGGGAACCGGTGTCCGCGCCGTTCTCTTTTTCCCTTTCAGATCCCGTCGGCCCAGGGCAGGCACAGCGGAAGCGGCAGCCATCCGGCCGGCGCTGCCTGTGCGCCCGGCACCAGGGCGCTGTCCGGGCCGAACAATAGGCGCACCGCCTGGTTCGGTGTCAGCCGCACGGCTGCGCCTCCGGCCGGGGGCTGCGGGCGGCAGCACGCCGTGCCGTCCCGCACCTGGATCTCATACCCTCCCTGCCCCTCAATGTCCAGCTCCAGCCGGCCGTCGCACAAGGGCGGGCCGCACAGCGCCCGCAGAGCCAGCGCCGCGCGGACCACCTGCGGCCAGTGCAGCACCCGGTAGCTGTGGTCCGCCTGCAGTACCGCCTGTTCGCACAGGGCTGCCGCCTGCCGCTGGATCTCACCGGCCCAGGGGCCCGCCATCAGGCGCACCTCACCGTCCAGACGCTCCGCCAGCACGGCCAGCACCCCGGCGCACAGCTCCGGGCGTTCCAGGGCCAGCTCCAGCACCAGGCCCGTCCTGTCTGCCGCACAATAACCGGCCCACACCTGTCCCTGCCAAACGGAGAGCGGCCGGCAGCCCCAGCTGCGCAGCACATCGACAAAGCCCTCTGCACTGCGCCGGGCGTACACGGGCCGGCGTTCCATCAGGGCCAGCGCCTGCGGCACATCTTCCCGCGCCATGGGGCGCAGCGCAAGCCCCGGCGCGCGGGGCACATCCCGCAAATTCCTGGCAGATGCCGTGAACAGCCAATGGGTGCCTGCGCGCTCATATCCGAAGGGCTGGTAGCGCTGGCGCTGCCCTCCCAGCATCACCAGATCGCAGCCGCTCTCTTCGGCCAGCCGGTTGGCCCGTTCCATCAGGGCCGCCAGCAGCCCCTGCCCCCGATATTCCGGGGCGGTGCACACCGTGCCGATCCACCCCGTCCGCAGCAGGCAGCCGGCGGCCCGGAAATCCTGAACCTGCAGCGCCAGCAGGCCGGCCAGGCATTCCCCGTCGTACAGCAGCAGATGCTGTCCTTCGCAGGCCGCTTGCGGGCCGTACAGCTTGGGCAAAAGCGCAGGGAAATCCACGTCGTACTCCGTGGCAAACGCCCGGTGTGCAAAGCGCAGGATCTCCTCGCCCTGGCCCGGCTGCCCCTGTTCAAAGTGAAGCATGGTTTTTCCTCCCCTCCTGTTTTCTCCTCCTGAAAATACTGCCCGCCCGGCACGGGGCCGGACGGGCAGGCGCAAGCCGCAGGTTCTGTCACAGGGCCGCCCGGGCTTTTTCCTCAAAGGAAGCCACATCCACCGTCCTGCCGGACAGGCGGGACTCCTCCGCCGCAAAGGCCATTACATGGCTGTGCACCGATTGGGCAATGGTGTTGGTGTTCTCCCTTTCGCCCCGAAGAATGGCCACAAATTCCTCCATGATGCCTTCATCGCCGCCGGAATGGCCCGTGGCACCGGGCTTCACCGTGTACACGTTGGTGGTGCCTGTCATCAGGCCCGGGCCAAACTCGGTCACTTCGATCACGTTGTTGTCCATGGATGCGCGGATCTCCCCTTTGGTGCCCATGAACTTCACGGTGCGGTCGCAGGCGTTGGAGAAAGCGCACATGGTAAACGCCACCGTGGTGCCGTTTTCAAACACCAGGCTGGCCACCTGGTGGTCCACCACGTCGTTGTCGCAGTGGAACACACACTTGCCGTAGGGCCCTTCCTCCAGGGCTTTTTTGCGGGCCTCATAGCTGTGATCCGGCCCCAGGGCGTTGAACGCGGTGGACCAGGTTGTCTCGTCCGACAGATACAGGGCCGGTGCGTAATACGGGCAGACAGCACTGTGAGGGCAGCCGTCCGTGCAGCGGGCCGGGCTGCCGGCCGGGGCATTTTCCGCGCGGAAGTAGCGCAGGTCGCCGAAGCTGGAAACGGTTTTGCAGCGGCTGCCCAGCAGCCAGGACAGGATATCCATATCGTGGCAGCATTTGGCCAGGATCATCGGGCTGGCATCGGCCGTCTTGTGCCAGTTGCCCCGCACATAGCTGTGGGCATAGTGCCAGTACCCCACATTCTCAGTGTGAGTGATATGCACCACATCGCCGATGGCCCCCGCATCCAGCAGCTGCTTGATCTTGCGGTAAAACTTGGTGTAGCGCATCACGTGGCACACCATGATGAACGTTCCCTTTTCCTCGGCGCGGCGCTGCAGATCCAGGCATTCGGCCAGGCTGGGCGAAATGGGCTTCTCCAGCAGAATGCTGTACCCCAGCTCAATGGCCCTGCAGGCGTAGGCATAGTGCTGGTTGTCCTGGGTGGCAATGATCACGGCGTCGGCCAGCTTCGGGCGCGCCAGCAGCTCCTCCGCGGTGCAGAACACATTTTCCTGCGGGATATGGTACTCCCCGGCGAACCGGCTGCGGCGGCCTTCGTGGGGGTCGGCCACTGCCACAAACTCCACCTCGTAGCCATGCAGTTTGGCGTAGGGCGCATAGCAGTACTGCCCGCGTTCCCCCGCGCCGATCAGCGCCAAAGTCACTTTGCGTTTCATAGGTAAAACCTCCCGGCGCCCTTCGCGGGGCGCTTATTTGTTGGTTCAATAGGCGGACATCTTGCGGGCATAATCGCGGCTGATCTCACAGCTCATAGGCTGCCCCGCCAGAAAACGCCGAATGTCCGCGATGATGCTGCGGGTCACCGCCAGGCGGCGGTCGATGGTGGGGCCGCCCTGATGCGGCATCAGCAGCGCGTTGGGCAGCTGCTCCAGCGGATGGCCCGCCGGCAGGGGTTCGGTCTCATACACATCCAGCGCCGCCGTCAGGTCCGGCCGGGCGGCCAGCACCTGGCACAGGGCGGGCTCGTCAATCAGGGCGCCCCGCGCCGTATTGATCAGCAGCGCGCCGGGCTTCATGCTCTCCAGCAGGCTGCGGGTGATCATGTGATGGTTTTCCGGCGTCATGCCGCTGTGCAGCGAAACGATATCGCAGGTTGCAAAGATCTCCTCCAGCGAGGCTTTCTGCAACTGGCTGCGGGCCGTTTCCTCTTCGCTGAGATGGCGGCTGAACACCTTCAGCGGGCAATGGAACGGCCGCAGCATCTGCACCACATAGCGGGAGATCATGCCATAGCCCACCAGCCCTACACTGCGGTCCAGCAGGCCGCGGTTGTCAAATTCGCCGATCCAGTTGCCCCGGGACAATTCGGTGGCGTAGTAAGGGATGCGCCGCAGGCTGGCCAGGGCATATGCCACTACCGCCTCGCCCACGCTCTCGGCAAACACTTCATTGCCGCTGACTACCCGCACGCCCCGGTCGTACACGGCGTCGGTAACGTATCCGTTTACCGAGCCGCCGGTGTGGGCCACCAGGCGCAGGCTGTCGGCACGGGCCATTACCGTCTCGTCCAGCTTCGGCGCCCCCCACCCGGTGATCAGGACCTCAACCCCCTCCATCCGGTCGGCCAGCTCCTGGCCGGTATACTGCCGGCCCGTCTCGTTCCAGCGCACATGGCCCACCTGCTCCAGCTGGGCAATGCGCTCATCGCTGAAAAATGTCCGGAACACCGCGTTCCGGGGCATGGTCACTAGGATCTCTACGGTATCCATTTCATCCGGTCTCCCCTTTTTCCTGTGTGATATTCTCCATGGTGATCGCCAAGTCCCGTTCCACGGCGCCGTCGCCTTCACGCCGGATCTCCACCCCCCGGCGGAAATGGCAGTCACGGATCACCACCGGCCGGCTCGAGCGGCGGCTGCGCTGGGTAAGCACCAGCTTCTCCCCGGTGCACCCGCGCATCTGCAGGCCGTCCGCATTCATCAGGAACGTGCCGCAGTCGGGATATTTCTCCGTTTTGTGCACGGCCACATCCTGCAGCGTCAGGTCGCTGATTTTGGCAAAACCCAGCGCCCAGCAGCCTGTGTGGCGCACCACGGTGATGCGCTTGGCGCTGCTGCCCCAGGTGGGGCCGCTGTTGGCAAAGCTGAGCAGTCCGGAGTTTCCCACATACGTCAGGTCGTGCTCAAACTGCCCGTGGGTGACAAAAGCGCCGTGGAAATCGCCGTCCCCGTGACAGTTTTCCACCATGCAGTAGGCGCTGGAAGTAAAGTCGTTCAGATGACGGGCGTTGGAGGTGGTGCAGTCCCGCACGGCGCCGTACAAACAGTGGATCTGCTGCGTCAGATAGCCGGTGCCGCCCACCACCACCTCGGTGGGGTTGGCCAGGCTGCAGCGCAGGGTGGTGTACTCGGTGTTGTGCCGGCGCATAATCACCGGCCAGTAGGTGTGCCAGGCGTGGATATCCTCTACATTGCAGCGCACCGCATACTGGAACACCACCGGATGGGCCCCCGGCCCTTCGCCGCCCTCGTTTCCCCAGAACGTCATATTGCGGATGCACACCTGCTCGACGGGTTCCACGGCCTGCCAGGTGAGCACGCGCCCCGCCGCCAGCGGCCAGCCCAGCTTATAGTTGACGCGCACATGGCCCGCATCCATCACCTGGGTGACGCACAGCAGATGGTCCAGCTCTTTCTCCTCCCGGCCGGACAGGTTATTCACCGATACCCGCCACCAGGAATACAGCGGAAAACGGCTGCTGTCCGGAACCGGCAGGATGTCATACTGCTCGGGCACCGGCTGCGCCAGCGTCAGCGAACAGCATTCCCCTGTGCGCCCGCAGAACTGCAGAATGCCGCCGAACGGGTCGTTGTGCGCCGCCGTCTCCACCCCGTCCGCCGTCACCCGGTGGCCGGTGAAGTCCAGGGTGATGCCGCTGCGGAAAAACGTGTGCCGTTTTGTAAAGTTCACATCGGTGGATACGCGCACCGTGTGCACCTCCGGGTCGTGCACCAGTGCATCCAGTGCATCATCTGCAGGTGTCTGCGGGCCAAATACGCCGAATACCTGCATGCCCACGGTGCCCTCATGGCTCAGGCGCCAGCGCCCCCGGGGGCCGGCGCCCCACACCGTGCCCCCGTTGGCAGGCAGTGTGCATCCCTCTTCCCAGCGATACAGCCACTGGCCATCCCCCGGGCGGCATCGGCCCAGCACCCGTGCTACATCGCCGGGCTGCGGGCGCACACCCTCCAGCTGTTCGGCCAGGGTCAGTTCATAAACCATCCTTATTCCCCCTTTCCGCACAGGAGGGGCCTCCGGCACTTCGGAGGCCCCCCTTGCGGATTCTTTTTCTGGGATCAGTTTACCTTTTCCGTTCAGCCGTTGACGGCGGCGTTCCAGCGCTCCATGGCGGCTTCCTTGATCTCGATCAGCTCAGACAGGCCGATCTGCTCCAGAGAGTCCAGATAATCCTGCCAGCCGCTCTCAATATCCGCATCGCCGGTGATGAACTTGGTGGTCATCATCACAACCTGGTTGTACAGGTCGTTTTCAATCACGTTGCCGCGCTCGGATTCTTCCGCAGTGAAACGGGCGTTGGTGGGGAATGCATTGTCCAGGTTGTAATAGGGCTCCTGCATCAGCTTCACCTGCTCGCACTTCATCTCCATCAGCGGGCTGCCCACAGGGGTCGCTTCGAACTCCAGCAGGCCGGGCAGCTCCATGTTCACAGAAACTGTCTGGTTGATGTCGCCGAAGCCGGTGATGGGCGCAATCCACTCGTAAGCGGTTTTGGTGTCGTCGGTGTACTGCCAGTGCTCGCCCTCCCAGCCGGCGAACAGCGTGGTGCCATAGAAACCTTCCACGGCGTTCTCCTCGGTGGCGTAGAACATATCCAGCAGGCGGATGGCGGCCACAGGGTCAGAGCATTTATCGGTGATGAATGCGCGGCCCGGATACAGGTACAAAGGCTGCTTGACTACTTTCTTGTCATTGGTGGGGCTGGTCAGCGGGGGCAGGCTGAGCTGCTGGGCGGTGGTGGAGGGGTCCAGGGACGTGGGGCTGCCGCTGTACACGCCGCACTGGTTGGCCATCACCTTGGC
The DNA here is from genome assembly GCA_944386555.1 of uncultured Ruthenibacterium sp. Taxonomy (GTDB): domain Bacteria; phylum Bacillota; class Clostridia; order Oscillospirales; family Ruminococcaceae; genus Ruthenibacterium. The sequence goes on from CALXBN010000058.1 coordinate 43,196, forward strand.
CTGCCACTGCTGGCTGGTCTGGGTGGAAAATTCCGGATCCAGCAGGCCTTCGCTGTACAGCTTGTTGGCATATTCCAGGAATGCCTTGTACCCCTCGGTGGCGGGGGCATACACCACGTTGCCGTCGTCGTCCAGGTTGAAGCTCAGGCCGTCGGGCAGACCGGTAAAGGCCGGGATCAGCAGGTCGCGCACCGTGGTGGTCAGGCCCACACAGGTAAAGGGGATCTCGTCGTCGGGGTTGCCGTTGCCGTTGGCATCCTGTTCTTTGAACGCCTTCAGCATCTCATACAGCTCGTCGGTGGTCTCGGGCACTTTGTCAATGCCCACGTTGTTCATCCACTCCTCGCTGAAAAAGCCGGTGTGGCCCTGTACGGTGGCGGTGTGGAACACATAGGGCAGGCCGTAGATCTTGCCGTCCAGGCTCGTCATGGCCGCTTTGACATCCGGGTATTTCTCCATCATGGCCTTGATGTTGGGCGCATACTGGTCGATCAGTTCGGTCAAATCCAGGAAGATGCCCTGGGGCCCGTAGGTTTCCTCGTCGGTGGTAGCCTGCTGATCATCCCGCAGAATGATGTCGCCGTACTCGCCGCCCACCAGGGCAATATTCTTCTGTTCGGTCCAGGTGCCGCTCTCGGAGATCTCAAACTCGAAGTTGATGTTGGTGATCTCAGACAGGCGTTTGAACACTTCCAGCTCGCTCCAGTCCGGCGCACCGGGATCTTTGCGGCCCATGATCTTAAAGGTGATGGGTTCTTTCACAATGGGGTACTCGCCCACCGGGTTGACATTGGTGGACTCCGCCGACGTCGCGGAGCCGGAGGCCGCAGACGAAGCCTCGCCGCCACCGCAGCTGGTGAGCACGCCCGCCATCATGACGGCGGCCATGCCCAGGGACAACAATCGTTTCAGTTTCATGGTATTTCCTCCTGTTTTGCTTATTTCAGGGCGTCCGCCCAAGCAGGGCGTCCACCCAGGGTATCATGGGGAATGCGCGCTCAGCCCTTGACGGCGCCTACCGTCACGCCTTTCACAAAGTGCTTTTGCACAAAGGGATAGAAAATCATTACCGGGATGGAGGACACAACGATCAGCGCATACTTGATCTGCTCGGCGGTACGCAGGGTCTGCTGCAGTGCGCCGGCCGTATCGCCCCCCTGCATCAGCATCTCCGCATTGAACTCGCTCTCCATCAGGATGTCGCGCATAATGATCTGCAGCGGTTTCCATTCCTCGCTGCGGATATAGATCATGGCGGTAAAGTAGCCGTTCCAGTGGGTAACCGCAAACAGCAGCGCCATCACGGCGACGATGGACACCGACAGCGGCAGCACAATGCGGAAGAAGAAGCGCGCATTGGAGCACCCGTCGATCTCCGCCGCCTCCCGCAGTTCGTCGGGGATATTGGTTTGGAAGAACGTGCGGCTGATGATGATGTTCGTCATGCTGGTGGCACCCAGGATCACCATCACCAGCGGGTTATTGTACAGCCCCAGGCTGCGCACCGTCAGGAACGTGGGGATCAGGCCGCCGGAGAAGAACATGGTGAACAGGAACATCTTGGTAAAGAAGCCCCGCCCTACAAAGTCCTTGCGGGACAGCGCATAAGCTGCCGGCAGGGTGACAGCCAGGTTTACGCAGGTGCCGCCCACCGTGTACAGAATGGTGTTCAGGTAACCGCGCAGCACGCTGTCGTCGGCGAACAGCGCCTTGTAGCCGTCCAGGCTGACCTCCTTGGGCCACAGCCACACCTGGCCGCTGTTGGTCAGGTCCGGGTTGGAAATGGAAGCGATGATGATGAACCACAGCGGGTACAGGCACAGCACAAAAATGAGGATCAGGAACAGCACATTGAAGAAATTGAAGATCCGGTCCTGCTTTGTCTCACGAATAACCATGACCGTCCCCCCTCACCAAAGCGATGTCTCGCTGATCTTGGCAGATATCTTGTTCACCGTGACCAGCAGGATCAGGTTGATCACATTGTTGAACAGGCCCACTGCCGTAGACAGGCTGTACTGGGCGCGCTGGATGCCCAGTTTGTACACATAGGTGGAAATGACTTCCGACACCATCAGGTTGCTGTCGGTCTGCATCAGCAGCACCTTTTCAAAGGAAAGGTTCATGATGCCGCCCACCGACATGATCAGCATGATGACAATGGTGGGCATGATGGCCGGCAGGTTGATGTGGATGATGCGCTGGAAGCGGGTGGCGCCGTCGATCACCGCCGCCTCGTGCAGGTCCGGCGAGACGCCGGCCAGCGCCGCGATATAGATCACCGCACCGTAGCCGGTGGTCTGCCACACGCCGCTCCACACATACAGGTCGTTGAACAGCGAGTCCTGCATCAGGAACATCACCGGCTCATGGCCGAACAGTGCCAGGATGTTGTTCACCAGGCCCGAGCGGGCAAAGAACAGGTCGATCATGCCCACCAGCACCACCGTGGAAATAAAGTACGGCATGTAGGTGATGTTCTGCACGGCCTTTTTGAATTTGGTGTTCTTCACCTCGTTGATCATCAGCGCCAGGATGATGGGCGCCGGGAAGCTGGCCAGCAGATAGTACAGGGAAAGGCCTAAGGTATTGCGCAGGATCTCCCAGAAATTGACCGAGCTGAAGAAAGTGATGAAATGCTTGAAAATCGGGGTGGCCCAGGGGCTATCCAAAAAGCCCTTGGTTGCAATGAAGTCCTTGAAGGCGATCTGCACGCCGTACATCGGCACATAGGCGAAAATCAAAAAATAGAGGAACGCCGGCAGGATGAACAGGTACAGCACCTTATTTTTCCGGATCAGCAGCAGGTTCTTCCGCTTGCCGGTGGCCGTCCGTTCCCCCAGGAACCGGTCTGCCATGGTTCTTTTCGGCGCTGGCGCTGCAGCCGGTACTGCCGCGGCTTTTTTCCAGGGTACCGTCATAGGTAACTGAACTCCTTTGGTTGGAACTCTTTTCAGATCACAACCGGCGGCTTTCCGGGAGCCTGCGGTCCCCGGCCTCTGGCGGCGGCAGGTTTCAAAGCGCGGTGCGTTTTCTGTCTGGATTTATCTTATCACCCCCCTCCCCGCCCCGTAAATTGCCAGAAATTAAACCCCACCTGCAAAAAGTAAAGCGTGCCCCTGTGCGCTGCCGCCAAGCGCCCCCGCCGGCGCACAGACAGAATTTAAACAGCACCTGCAAAATTTACACTTTGCAAAAGCTTTATTCCTGCCGTAAATGCTTAAATTCAGCGCATTTACAGCGCCGGGCCGCCGGCTTTATAATCAGGGTGCTGCAACGGGCGGCTTTGGCGGCGGCGCGGGCGCGGACAAATCAACAAAGAGGTGTTTCAACAGATGTGGACGGAAGAAAAGCTGAATCAAATGCTGACGCAGCCCAGTGACCGGCTGGTGGAGGACCTGCGCGGCCTGGAGGGCGATATTCTGGTACTGGGTGCCGGCGGCAAAATGGGGCCTACCCTGTGCGTGCTGGCCAAAAATGCCCTGCGCAAAGCGGGGAACCCCGCGCGGGTGATTGCCGTTTCCCGCTTCAGTGACCCGCTGGTGTGCCAGCTGCTGCAGGAAAGCGGCGTGGAAATGGTAAGCGCCGACCTGCTGGCCCCCGGCGCATTGGAAACACTGCCCGATGCGGAAAACGTCATCTTCATGGCGGGCAAAAAATTCGGCACCGACGGCAACGAATATGCCACCTGGGCCATGAACTGCTGGCTGCCCAGCCGCGTGGCCCAGCGCTACCAGCACAGCCGCATCGTGGTGTTTTCCAGCGGCAACCTGTACCCCAAGGTGGCAGTGGGCAGCGGCGGCTGCTGCGAGGATACCCCGCTGGACCCTGTGGGGGAATACTGTATGTCCTGCCTGGGCCGCGAGCGTATGTTTGAATATGCCGCCAGAACTTTCGGCACCCGTGTGGCTTTCTACCGCCTGAACTACGCGGTGGACCTGCGCTACGGCGTGCTGTACGATATTGCCCACAGCATCCTGACGGACACGCCCATCCCGCTGGCCACTCCCAGCTTCAACTGCATCTGGCAGGGCGATGCCAACGAGGCGGCGCTGCGCCTGCTGCTGCATGCCTCCAGCGACATTTTTAAACTGAATGTAACAGGGCCTGAAACCGCCGGCGTGGAGCGCACCGCCCGCGAGCTGGGCGCGCTGCTGGGCCGGGAGCCCCGCTTCGCCGGCCAGCCCACGGATACCGCTTACCTGAGCAACGCCGGAAAGATGTTCGATCTGTTCGGCTACCCGCGGGTATCGCTGGAAACGCTCATCCACTGGCAGGCCCAATGGATTTTGGACGGCGGGCGCGCCCTGGGAAAACCCACCCATTTTGAAGAGCGAAAGGGGAGCTACTGAGATGGATCGCCATACGAAAGCCCTGGAAATCCTGCACGGCGGAACTGTGATTCCCGCCATTCCACTGGTGCTGGACGAAAACCGCCGTTTTGATGAGGCGGGCCAGCGCCGCCTGATCCGCTATTACCTGACCTGCGGCGTGGGCGGCGTGGCCGTGGCCGTGCACACCACCCAGTTCGCCATCCGCCGGCCGGACATTGCCCTGTTCGAGCCGGTCCTGCGGGTGGCCAGCGAAGAATTCGACGCCTTTGAAACGCGCACCGGCAAAACCCTGGTGCGGGTAGCCGGCGTATGCGGCGAGGCGCAGCAGGCCTGCGGCGAAGCTGCCCTGGCCCGCAGCCTGGGCTTTGACGCCGTGCTTTTGAGCCCCGGCGGCCTGGCGCACCGCACAGAGGAAGAACTGGTGGAGCGCACCGGCGCCGTGGCCGGGATCCTGCCGGTAATCGGTTTTTATCTGCAGCAGGCCTGCGGCGGGCGGCGGCTCTCCTTCGATTATTGGAAAGCCGTCGCCGACACGCCGGGCGTAGTGGCCATCAAGTGCGCCTCTTTCAACCGTTATCAGACCATGGATTTGGTGCGCGGCGTGGCCTTCTCATCCCGGCGGGATCAAGTGGCCCTGTACACCGGAAACGACGACAATATTGTGGCCGACCTTTTAACGCCCTACCATTTCACCGTGGACGGCCGGGAAGTAGAGCTGCGCTTTACGGGCGGCCTGCTGGGCCATTGGTCCGTATGGACCCGCAGCGTGGTAAAGCTGTACGAGGAACTGCGTGCCTATCAGGACGGGCGCAGCATTCCCGCCCGCCTGCTGGCCCTGGGCGCCGCCATTACCGACTGCAACGGCGCTTTCTTCGACGTGGCCCACAATTTCGCCGGCTGCATTCCCGGCGTCCATGAGGTACTGCGCCGCCAGGGCCTGATGGCGGGCACCTGGTGCCTGGATCCCCGGGAATCCCTCAGTGAGGGCCAGGCGCAGGAGATCGACCGCGTGTATGCCATGTACCCGGATCTGAACGATGACGACTTTGTGACGCAATTCCTGCGCGAGGAGGCGCATCCGGCATGAGCACACCGGCCGCACAGCTGAAGCAGGCGGCCTGCGCCGCCATCGATGCAGCCGCTCCGCAGCTGACCGCTTTCGGCGAGGATATCTTCCGCCACCCCGAACCGGGCTATCAGGAACAGCGCACCGGCGGCAAAGTAGCCGAAGCTTTCCGCAGGCTGGGGCTGGTGCAGATCACCCGTCCGGCCCTCACCGGGGTAAAGGGATGGCTGCCCACCGCGGGCGACGGTGTCAGCCTGGCGGTGATCGGCGAACTGGACGCCGTGCTAAGCCCGCAGCACCCCTGCGCCGACCCCGTTACCGGGGCAGCGCACGCCTGCGGTCACCACGCCCAGCTGGCCGCCATGCTGGGCGCAGCCGTCGGCCTGCGCGCCGTGGCATCCCAGCTGGACGGACGGCTCTGTTTCCTGGCCGCCCCGGCAGAGGAATACATCCAAATCGGCTACCGCAGCGGCCTGCAGCAGGCAGGCAAACTGCGCTATCTGGGCGGCAAACAGCAGCTGATCGCCGAAGGTGCCTTTGACGACATAGACATGGCCATGATGGTGCACAGCGAGACGGATGCCCCCGGCGCCCATGTGGTGGTAAACGGCCCCGCCGGCGGCTTCATCGGCAAAACCCTGCGTTTCATCGGCAAAGAGGCCCACGCAGGCGGCGCACCCTGGCTGGGCATCAACGCACTGAACGCCGCGTCCCTGGCCATCCAGGCCATCAACGCCCAGCGGGAAACGTTCCGTGACTGCGATGCCGTGCGCGTACACCCCATCATCACAAAAGGCGGGGACCTGGTGAATACCGTGCCGGCCGACGTGCGCATGGAGAGCTACGTGCGCGCCGCCAATGTGGAGGCCATGCAAGATGCCAACGGGAAAGTAAACCGGGCTGCCAGGGGCGCTGCCTGGGCCATCGGCGCCCGGGTGGAGATCCAGGACCTGCCCGGCTACCTGCCGCTGGCGCAGAACGAAACCATGTCACGGCTGTTTGCCCAAAATGCACAGAAGCTGATGCCCGGCGCCCGGGTGGACAGCGGCCTGCCCTTCTGCGGCAGCACGGATATGGGCGACCTTTCCTATCTGATGCCGGTGATCCAGCCCACCGTCAGCGGGTTTGCCGGCGCACTGCACAGCAAGGATTTCCATGTGACTGACCCCGCCCTGGCCTATCTGGTGCCCGCCAAGCTGATGGCCATGACAGCCATCGACCTGCTGGGCGATGCCGCCGCCCGAGCCCGGGCCGTGCGGGACGCCGCTCCCAGGCGGACGGCCGCCCAGTACGGCCGGCTGTGGGAAGAGATCCTGGCGGGCGGCCAGTAACCCCGGGGAGGCGTTCCATGAATACCGGACTGATCTGCGCAGCCATTGCGCTGTTTATTTTCCAAAGCCTTTCCATGAAGCTGCAGAAAGCCCCCGGGCTGGCGGACAAGCTGTTTGTAAACTGCCTGTTCTGCGCGCTGGCCGCCGCCGGGCTGGGCGCGGGGGCAGCCCTGATGCCGTCCGCCTTTATGCTCAGCGGCGCCACCGCCCTGTACGGGCTGGGATTCGGGCTGTGCTTTGCACTGACCATCCTGTTCTACAATCTGGCCGTCAGCACCGGGCCGCTGTCCTATACGGCGTTTTATTTTTCCGCCAGTATGCTTATCCCCACGCTGGCGGGCCTTTTGTGGTTCGGCGAGCCCTTCTCCCCCGGCCTGGCCGTGGGGCTGGCGCTGTTCCTGGCGGCCTTCTACCTGCTGAACAGCGGAGCCGGCGGACAGATGCATCCCCGGCCCCACTGGGGGCTGTACTGCTTGCTGACGTTCCTGTGCAACGGCCTGAGTGCCGTGGTGCAGAAGGCCCAGCAGCGCGCGGCCGGCGGCGGTGAGGCTTTCGGCTTCATGCTGGTCGGCTTTTCCGGCGCGGCCCTGTGCTACGCCCTGGCTTATTTCGCGGCGCGGCGCACGGGCGGCCGGCAGGCCGCAGCCCTGCTGCGCGATAACCGCCTGGCCATCGTCCTGCTGGCGCTGGGCAGCGCCGGCGGCAATGTATTGCTGACCATTCTGGCCGGCCGCGTCGCCGCCAGCTACCTGTTCCCCCTGGTGCAGGGCAGTATCGTGGTAGGCGTGGCCGCCTGTTCGGCGCTGTTCTTTCACGAAAAGCCGTCTGCCCGCGGGAAATTGGGCCTTCTGCTGGGCGCATGCGCCATTGCGGCGATGAATCTGTAACCATTTAAAAAGGAGGGATCGCCATGCTTCGGATCGGCATGGTGGGCGCGGAGAATTTTCACGCGCTGGCATTTTCCAAGCTGGCCAATCTGCCCGTTTGCCGGGGCGGCTGCGGCTTGCCGGCCCGCGTAACACATATCTGGGGGGAAACGCCGGAGCGCACGGCTTTCGTGGCGCAGCAGGCGGAAATTCCCCATATCGTTGCCGCTCCCGGCGCGCTGCTGGGGCAGGTAGATGCGGTGATGGTCGTGCTGCGCCGGGGCAGCGCGCATCTGGCCGCCGCGCGCCCTTTCCTGGAGGCGGGAATGCTCACCTGGGTAGATAAGCCTCTGGCCTGCGAACTGAGTGAAGTGGAACAGCTGTTCCGCCTGGCCGACAACCACGGCGCGCTGCTGGACGGCGGCTCGGCCTGCCGATACAGCAAAGACCTGGCGCAGGTGCGCCAGGCGTTTTGCCGCATGCGCGCGGACGGCTCTTTCCTCTCCGCTCATTTCAATTTCCCCGGAGAGATCAACGGCCCCTACGACGGCCTGTATTTTTACGGTTCCCATACTGCGGAAATCCTGCGCACGGTATTCGGCCCCGATGTGCAGAGCGTCCGGGCGGATGTCAACCACGGCAATGTGATCGGTCTGTTTCGCTATCCGGATTTCTCGGTAACGGTGAATTTCGCCGAAGTAGCCCGCTATGACTGCATCCTGTACGGCAGCCAGACAGCCGCCGTGTTCCCCTTCGGGATCGACGATATCTTCCGCGCCTCCTTTGAGGCCTTCGTCCGGCGCGCATCGGGCACGCTGCCGCCGCTGCCGCGCCGGGAAATGATGGACAGCTGCGTAATCCTGGATATGCTGGTGCGCGCCAGCCGCACCGGCGGCCCCTGCACACCGGCCCCTGCCGGCGTCCCGGAATGATGATCCCGGCAAATCAAAACCACCCGTTGAACGGGTGGTTTGAACAGGCCCTATAAGGGCCTATCTCCTGTGGTCGCTCCCTAAAGGGAGCCCTGAAAAGTCTGGCAACCACACTTTTACCACGGGCCGCCCCCTA
>CALXBN010000059.1 GCA_944386555.1 uncultured Ruthenibacterium sp.
GCATTGACGTCCAGCAAGATACGGCGGCGGGTCGCGAGGGTCCTTCCCGCCCGGTGTTTTTTCGCCTTTCGCCACAGCGGATAAAGCACCCCCGCGCCTAAAACGCAAAAAAGGCCGTGCATCCAAAGGATGCACGGCCTCTCTTCCGGACAATCGCCCAAACTCAGTCGCTGACGTAGGGCAGCAGCGCCACCTGACGGGCGCGCTTGATGGCCACAGTCAGCTCACGCTGATGGGCAGCGCAGGTACCGGTGACGCGGCGGGGAATGATTTTCGCCCGCTCGGACAGATACTTGCGCAGACGGGGCACGTCTTTATAATCAATGTGGTCGATGCGGTCCACACAGAAGCTGCAGACCTTTTTGCGGCCACGGCGCTGGGGACGGCCCGCAGGACGGGCGTCCGAACGCTCTTTCTCAAAAGCCATGAACGGTTACCTCCTTATCAGATTTCAGAACGGCAGGTCTTCATTGTCGTCGATCACTGCGAAATCATCGGCCGTGCCCGATGCATAACTGACGGGCTGTTCGGCCGCGGGGCGGGACGCGGGCGCGGCGGCAGGAGCGGGTGCGCTGTAGCCGCCGGCATAACCGCCGGCGTTTCCGCCGGAAGATCCCTTGCTGTCCGCAAAGTGAACATTGTCGGCCACCACTTCATAGGCAGTGCGCTTGTTGCCGTTGCGGTCTTCGTAGTTGCGGGTCTGCAAACTGCCGTTGACGGCGATCAGGCTGCCTTTGTGGAAATAGCGGCACACAAACTCGGCGCTCTGGCGCCAGGCCACAATGTCAATAAAGTCGGTTTTGCGCTCTTCCCCCTGCCGGGCGAAGTTGCGGTCCACCGCAATGCGGAACGTGCAGGTAGCAATGCCGTTGGGCGTATGGCGCAGTTCCGGGTCCGCCACCAGGCGTCCCATCAGACAAATGACGTTCAGCATTTATTTTGCCTCCGTTTTTGCTGTCTCTTCCTCTTTCGCAACAATGATGGTGCGCAACACGCCGTCGGTGATTTTGTACACACGATCCAGCTCTGCGGGGAAGGTGGGCTCGCTGGTGAAATTGATCACCGTATACACGCCTTCCGGTTCGTCGTTGATGGGATAGGCCAGGCGGCGCTTGCCCCACTCATCAACAGAATCAATGGTGCCGTTCGCCTCGATCAGGGACTTGAATTTGCCCACCAGGGTAGCGGTGGCCTCCTCGTCCAGGGTCGCGCTGGTAACCAGCATGGTCTCGTACTTTGCCATTTCTGTACACCTCCTTTTGGACTGATGGCCGCCTTACGGTGAAGGCGGCAAGGATCTGCCTGCGCATCGCAAGCAATTTATTATATAACAAAAGCGCAGCCTCTGTCAAGCCCTCCAGTGCAAAACAGGCGCTGCGCTTTTTCTTTCTCTGTCTGCAAGGCAACGCGGCTTACAGCCCGGCAGCCAGTGCCTTCAGGTAAGCGCGGAACTCTGCCCCGATCTCGGGATGGCGCAGGGCCGTCTCCACCTGGGCCTGCATCACGCCCAGCTTGCTGCCCATATCATAGCGCGTACCGGTGAAATCCACCCCTATCATGCCGCCGGAACGGGCCGCTACAGCCATGGCGTCTGTCAGCTGGATCTCCCCGCCGGCACCGGGCGCGGTGCGCTCCAAAATGTCATAGATCTCCGGCGTCAGCAGGCACCGGCCCAAAATGGAAAACAGGCTGAATTCGCAGCCCGGGGCAGGCTTCTCAACCATATCGGTAACACTGTACAGATTGTCCTCCAAAGGTGCCACCTGCAGGGAGGAATATTTGGCGATGGCCTCTTCCGTCACCTGCTTGATGCCCACACAGGGTTTTCCGAACCGCTGGTAAGCGCGGATCAGCTGGCTGGCCACCGGGTCTTCGCCCATAATGACATCATCGCCGTACAATACCACAAAGGGCTCATCCCCGGTAAAGCTGCGGGCCTTCAGGATGGCATGGCCCAGGCCCTTGGTCTCCTTCTGGCGCACATAGTGGATATCCGCCAGTTCGGCGATGCGCCGGCACTCCGCCAGCAGCGGGGCCTTGGCCGGATTTTGGGCCAGGGCTGCCTCCAGTTCGGGGGCATGGTCAAAATGATCCTCCAGCACCCCTTTGCCGCGGCCTGTAATGATCAGGATCTCCTCAATTCCTGCAGCCACAGCCTCCTCCACGATATACTGGATGGCCGGCTTGTCCACGATGGGCAGCATCTCTTTGGGCATGGCCTTGGTTGCCGGCAGCACACGGGTGCCCAGGCCCGCAGCGGGAATAACGGCTTTGCGGATCTTCATAGCGGTCACCTCACAAGGTCATAAACAAATTGGTTGCCGACAACAGCCGATCGGGCCCGATGTACAGCGTGACGGCCATGCTGACGGCGAACAGGATGCCTACCATCAGCACCACGCCCCACACGGCGGGGCCGCCGCGGCGCTGCAGCTGGGCCTGGAATTCGGCCTCGCCGGCGCTGGCGTCCCGCAGGGACAGGATTTTCCGGGCGGCGCTGCGGCGGTACAAATAAAAGGCAAACAGGGAAAACGCCACGCTGACAGCCCACTGCAGTACCCAGCACACATTGCCCAGGGTGTTCAGGGCAGCGGGGCTGATGATATTGCCGATGGGCATCCCCAGTGCCTGGAACATCGCCAGGAAACTGGGCACGCTGAACAGCAGGCTGGCAGCCAACGCCAAAAAACCCCAGCCCCACATGCGCCGGTAGCAGAAGTACATGGGCGCAAACAGCAGCGCGCTCCAGCACACACTGGTTTTCCGGCCGCGGGCATCCATGCGGTCAAACTGATACAGATAGTACGAGGCTGACTGGCCGATATAGGCCGCCCAGTCCTTGGTGGCGATACCGTCATACTCGGCGGCAAACTGATAGCTGCCCAACGGGTCGGCCGCCGCGAAGGGGCCGTGGCCGCCTGCACCCGGCCCGGGCGCAGGCGGGCGATAGCCCGCCCCGGGGCCTGCCCCCTGTGTGCGGCGAACCGGGCGCAGGGCCGCGCCGCAGCGCTCGCAGAAAATATTGTCCGGCCCGTTGTGGGCCCCGCAGGATGGGCACACCACCGAACGGCTTTTGCCGCCTTCTTCAGTGTCGGCAAAGCTGAACGCCGCGCCGTGCCGATCCTTGTACACGCAGGCCCCCACCCGCTCAAAGCAGGCGCGGTGATAAGGCGCACCGCATTCAGGGCATACGACGATATCATCGTGCTCTCCCAGCGGCTGGTGGCACACGCTGCACTTACAGTTCTTGTAGTCGATCATAACTGGCTCCTTCACAAAAACCGCCTGCGCCGGGCAAGCGGTGAGCGGGCAGAATGCACACCACAGTGTGCACAGACTCATCTAGCAAATACTATACCGCGAAAATGTGAAAAATTCAACGTATTTTCCCCCCGCAGCGCCCACAAATTTACACTTCCAGAAAATTTTTCGCGGGCCAGCGCCCGGGGGCCGCATAATACTGTGCCTCAATCCACCGCTGGGCAGCCTCCAGCCCCTGTTCGTCCCGAGGAAAGATTTCATGTGTTTTCTCCGTCTCCGCTGTTTTCTCATAGCACCAGGGGTCCGGCCACACACAGGCGGCGAAACCTTCCTCCGTCACACGGATATTGTAACGCATCCCCTTGCGGGAGCCGGAATAACTTTTGTTCGCCAGGATGAACGTCATACCCGGCACGGCCACAAACTGCTCATGTTCCACTTTGCCGCCCCCTTTTCCGTTTGTATCATACCATATTTTGGCCGGCAGCGCCAGTGGCAGAGGCTGCAAACCCTTTACAAACAGGCACTTTTTGCGTATAATATTGTGGTACATGCAAAGCATCCCAAATCATGAAGTGAGGAACGCGACCCTATGGTAATTTTAGACGAAGTAAAGCGCCGCCTTTCGGAATTGGCCCCTGAGGTGGCCGACCTGGCCGACGCCCTGGCCATTGAGCGCAGCAAGCTGCGGCTGGAAGAGCTGGAGCAGCGCAGCGCTGACCCCGCTTTCTACAATGATCCGGAAAATTCCGCCAAAGTGTTTGCCGAGATGAGCGGCATCCGCAGCAATTTGGAACAGTATGCCAAGCTGACCGAGAAATTATCCGATGCCGAAACCCTGGTGGAAATGGCTGAAGAGGGCGGCGACGAAGAGTTGGGCGATGAGGTTCAGCAGGCGGTGGACGAATTGGGCAGCATGGTGGAAGAGCTGCGCCTTGTTACCCTGCTGACCGGCGAATATGACGCCAACAACGCCATCCTCACCTTCCACGCCGGTGCCGGCGGCACCGAAGCGCAGGACTGGGTGAGCATGCTGTACCGCATGTACACCCGCTATGCCCAGCGCAAAGGATGGAATGTCAAGCTGCTGGATATGCTGGAAGGTGAAGAGGCCGGCATTAAATCGGCCTCCATCCTGGTGGAAGGGCACAACGCCTACGGCTTTTTGCGGGGTGAAAACGGCGTGCACCGTCTGGTGCGTATTTCCCCCTTCGATTCTTCCGGGCGGCGGCACACCAGCTTTGCCAGCCTGGAGGTGATGCCCGAAATGGATGATTCCATCACGGTGGAAATCCGTCCCGAGGACATCCGCATGGAAGTATACCGTTCCTCCGGCGCAGGCGGGCAGAAGGTAAACAAAACCTCTTCGGCCGTCCGTTTGATCCATGAGCCCACAGGCATTGTGGTAAGCTGCCAGACCGAGCGCAGCCAATATCAAAACCGGGACATGTGCATGAAGATGCTGGCCGCCAAACTGTACCAGATCAAAGAGCGTGAGCATCTGGACAAGATCAGCGACATCAAAGGCGTGCAAAAAGAAATTGCCTGGGGCAGCCAGATCCGCAGCTATGTGTTCATGCCCTATACCCTGGTGAAAGATCACCGCACCGGCTACGAAAACGGCAATGTGAACGCCGTGATGGACGGCGATTTGGACGGTTTTGTCAATGCTTACCTGAAAAAAGCCAGCCGCGGCGAACTTTCCAGCGAGCAGCCCGCCGACTGAAAACCGTACAGCAGGCAATCCCCGGCAAGGCCGGAGGCTTTCCTTTTGGGGATTCTGCAGAATGCCAAAAGGCCCCCTAAAAAAGGGGGCCTTTTTGTTTTGGCAATCGGCGCATGATACCATCAAGCAAAACACTTTAGGAAAGCAGAAGACAGTGTCAGAGAGCTTTCCACTTCCTCTTTTTGAAAGAACAATTCCCCCTGCACACGGCAGGGGGAATTGGCTGTCACTGTTATTGATAGATGGCAGTTTGGTGCCGTGTCCGGCTTCAGGCGGCGGGGGTACCGCCGGGGATAACCGGTGTGCCGCCGGGGATGGTGACGCCGCCGCTTCCCGAGCCAACCGATACGGACGGCTGGGAAGATGTGGACGAAGAGGAGGACGCCGGTGCGTCCGCCGCCACATACAGGGTAACAGGTTCACCGCTGTCCAGGTCTACCACGGCGCCTTCTTCCACGCTGGCGCCAGTGACATAGCCGTTCTTGGCGGGGTCGGTATTGTCCACCAGCACTGTCGTGTAGGGAATTTCCAGGGCATCCAGCCGTGCCTTTGCATCGGCCAGCGTGTGGTTCACCACCGCAGGCATCAGGGCCGTGCGGGGGCCGTCGCTGATCACCAGCGTAATAACGGTTCCCGGTTCCACCGCCGTGCCGGCGATGGGGCTTTGCCGGATGATGTAGCCTTCTTTCACTGTAGAGCTGTTTTCATGTTCGGTTTTGAACAGGAAATTGCGCTGGTATTCGCTGTTGGAGGCCACTGTGCTGTACAGCTGGTTGCGGAAATCGGGCACAGTGAGTTCTTCGGCCACCAGCGCCTGGCTGGAAGAGGATGAGCTGTTCTGCCCCGTGAGGGATGCAGAAGATGGTGCCGACGACCCGCCCGACTGGCTGAGGGAAGAATCATCCGCTGCGTGGGGAATGGCCCGCAGCACCAGGAAAATCAGCACTGCCATCACCACGACGAACACCGCCGCCGCCGCAATGACAATTTTCAGCTTGTCTGGTGTAAAGCCCAGAGAAGGCCGGGGGCGTTTGGCCGAAGGCTGCAGGGCCGTCAGCAATTCGTCTGCCGTTTGCGTGCGCTCGGCCGGAGCAACGCGCATGGCGCAGGCAATTGCCGTGGAGAAATAAGCAGGCACCTGCTTCATGATGCTGTGGGCGGCAGGCATATTGTCCTGGGCTTTGCGCAGATTGGACGGCAGCGGCGCGCGGCCGGTGACGGCAAAATAAAACACGGCGCCCAAGCTGTACACATCGGTGTAGCGGCCGTCAAATTCGGCCACGGAGTACTGTTCCGGAGCGGCGTAACCATCGTACAGCTCCGCTTTCAAATCGCTGTCGGCGGTGCGCAGGCCCAGCGTAGCATAACCGGACAGCCTGGCCCCATGATCGGTGATGCGGATGGTGTCCGGGCTGATACCCCGATGCAGCAGGCCCACCCGGTGCATGGCGGCCACGCCCCGCACCACGGGCTGCAGCAGATCCAGCGCCTCATCGCAGGTGAGGGGGATCTGCAGCTCGTCCAGATAGTCCGTCAGGCTGACGCCCTCGTCAGGCTCGCGCACGGCGTAGGCGGTGTCGTTGGCCTCGATGAGATCCAGCACGCGCACCAGGCCTTCCACGGCGCCCAGCTGCTTGAGGCTCTGGTACAGATCGATGAAGTCCATACGGGTGGTTTTGAACAGAACCTCCCGCCCGGCCCGGGGGATGACCCGGCCGTCGGCCGCGCGGGCCGAACAGATGGTGAATGGCACGTACTCCTTCACCAGCACCCGGGCGCCGGTGTCGCCGTCCACCCCGTGGTAGATGACGCCTTCCCCGTCCACCCCGGCGCATTTGCCCAGGGTATAGCGTCCTGCCAGCAGCGTATTCACCGGCAGGGCGCCGGCGGGGTTGGTGTTGGCAAAACTCTGCCCGCAGTACGGGCAGGATGCGGCGGACGCATCCACCCGGGACAGGCAGTTGCTGCAGACGATCTGTTTCATTCGGGCGCTCCCCCTTTTTCATTGCGCATCGCACAGGATCCGAAGCTGAGGGGCAAGCTCAGCGATCCAGATCCTCTTCGTTCTCCAAATTGTGCCAGACAGCCTGGACATCATCATCTTCCTCCAGGTAATCCAGCAGCAGCCCCATCTTCTTCAGATCCTCCGGGTCTGCCAAAGCCGTGCGGGTGCTGGGCACCATGGCCACATCGGCGCTGATAAACTCATAGCCCTTCTGTTCCAACGCCTGGCGCACATCGCTGAATGCATCCGGGCTGGTGGTCACTTCGGCTACATCATCGGCCATATCAAAATCTTCGGCGCCGGCGTCGAACACATCCTCCATAACGGTTTCCTCGTCCTTGCCTTCCACATCCAGCACGATGACGCCCTGCTGGCTGAACAGGAACGATACACAGCCGTTGTTGCCCAGATTGCCGCCGAATTTATCAAAGTAATGGCGCAGGTTGCCTGCCGTACGGTTGCGGTTGTCCGTCAGCGTTTCCACCATCATGGCAATGCCGGAGGGGCCATATCCCTCGTAAGTGATGGCTTCATAATCGTCCTTCTCGCCGCCTTCAGCCTTTTTGATGATGCGCTGAATGTTATCATTGGGCACATTCAGGCTTTTGGCTTTGGCAATCAGGTCCCGCAATTTGCCGTTGACCGCAGGGTCCGACCCGCCGGCTTTCACGGCCACTGCAATCTCACGGCCTACTTTGGTAAAAATTTTGGCTTTCTGCGCATCGGTCTTTTCCTTTTTACGCTTGATATTGTTCCATTTGCTATGCCCTGACATGGGGATCCTCCTCCGTCTTGCGTAAACTGTGTGCCGCGGAAAGGCACACCTTAACTGATAAATTATACCATGAATATCTGGCAAAATCAACCGTTTGCACCGGTCGTCCCGCCGTTCAGTGGCTGCGCAGCCCTCGGGGATACCGGTTTTTGACCCGGCCGCCGCTCACCTTGCCGCCTCCCAGCGGAAAGCCATCCACCAGTACTGCGCAGTAGCCGTTTCCAGCCGTGGCGGCACTGATCTCCTCTCCCCGCAGCCAGGCTGCAGTGCGGGGGTCATCCAGCGCCAAACGCTCGGCATTCCGGCAGGCCGTGCCGAATGCCATAAACAGGCCGTGCGCCGGTTCGAAACGGCCCTTTATCAGCTTTCCGGCTTCCACACCGGCCCGCATCAGCCGCAGGCGGCCCCAGGCGGGAAGGCCGTGCGGCAGCAGATATACCGTATCGCCGGCCAGTATTGCCTGCGTACCGGCCAGCACCGGGAAATACCGGCAAAGGAATTCGGCGCAGGGTGCCGGAGGCACGGCGTGCGCGGCGGGTTTCGGGGCCGCCCCGCCGCCCGCCTCCGCCTTTTTGCGCAGCAGGGCCATGAAATGCCCTTCCCCGCCATGGCAGGGATAAATGCGCCGGGTGCGCGCTGCATCAAACGGGGCGTCCGGGCTGCGCGCCGGTTCGCCCGGGCTGCCAAAGGTCAGGCACTGCAGATCCACCGGCTCAAACTCCGGATGGCGGGCCAGGAATGCGCCCACTTGCCCTTCATCTTCCTGGGGGGCAAACGTGCAGGTGGAATAAACCATCAGCCCGCCGGGCGCCAGGCAGGCTGCCGCATCCTCCAGGATCTCCCGCCCCAGGGCAGCGCATTGGCGCACCAGCGCCTCGCTGTGCTGCCGCTCCGCTTCCGGCTCTTTGCGGAACATTCCCTCGCCGCTGCAGGGGGCATCCACCAGCACGCGGTCAAAATACGCGGGAAATGCCGCCGCCACATGGGCGGGGGTTTCATTCAGCACCAGTGCATTGGCCACACCCATCCGCTCCAGATTACTTTTCAGAATACGTGCGCGGCCGGGGGCATATTCATTGGCCACCAGAATCCCCTGCCCGGCCAGCGCCCCGGCCAGTTGGCTGGCCTTTCCGCCGGGCGCAGCGCACAAGTCCAGCACTTTCTGGCCGGGCTGCACATCCAGCAGGGCGGCCGGAGCCGCGGCGCTGGGCTCCTGGGCATAGAACACCCCCGCATGGTGATAGGGATGACGGCCCGGCTTCCAGGCGGGATCCTTCAGCACGAAAGCACCCGGGCAAAACGGCGAGGGCACGCCGTCAATGCCCGCTGCGGCCAGCAGCGCCGCCGCCTGCCCCGGCGGGACGCGTAAGGGGTTTATTGTAATTCCTTTTTGTATATTTTTACTATATGTATAAACTTGATCGTATCGTTCCCCGAGCAGCGCCTGTTCCCGCTGCCGGAAATATGCGGACGGCATAGCCGGCCTCCCTTCCGAAAAAAATTTGCATACTGCCGCCGGCCCCTGCAAATACTAAGGGCACAAGGAGGTGAGACACCATGGACAACAAGAGTGCGAACCGCGCGTCCAACCACGCCGGCATGAACAAAACCACCAACCGAACTACCAGCAAAACCACCAGCCGCACAACCAGCGGCACCACCAACAGCACCAACGGCCGCACCAGCAGCCGAACCACCAGCTGCAAATAAGCGGCCCAGACGTCACGTTCTTCATGTAAAATACGCGCAGCGGCACCTTTTTACTGCACCGGCCCGGGAACGCCCGGCAGGCGGTAAAAAGGCGCCGTTTTTTTGCGGAGCGAAACACGCGCGGGAAGGGACCCATTCCATAGAGCATCCATAAAATCAGGCGGAGTCTGCGGGACAAAATTTCCGCAGCCTGAACTGCACCATACCGTCCTCGCAGCGGCTTGGATCCGGCTGAACATGCAGGATATCGCCGTACTGCAATTCTTCTAAGGCGACCTCCCTGCCCTTCGGCGTGTGAAGATCATAGAAAGAGACCGGCAGATCCAGCGCTTTTTCGGCCCGTTCCGTATAACTGACCGCAATGGTATCCGCCCCGGGCTGATATGCGTAAACATAAAAATCCAGCCCCACCGTGTTCGGCATCGCCACCACGGCATCCGGTCCCTCGCGGACATCCACACCAACTGAACCGTCCGCTTTTGCCGCAGAAGAAATTTGCCCATGGTTGTCTTGCACAAATCTGCCCAGCAAAAAGCTCATTGCACACAAGCCCGTGCACACAAGCCGTTTTGCGTACCGCCAGCCCTTTTTGTTCGTGCTATTCATATTCAGCCTCCCGTATGCAGTCAAGCGGCAACCCGCTCTGGACAACCTGCCCTGCACATACCGCCAGACCTTTCATCAATGGTGGCCGCGCTCTCCGAACAGCATCGCTTTCGCACCTGTCACTGGAACCATTCCTCTGTTCAGTTCCATTGAGCTTCAGCACACAAAGAAATTTTTCAAGCCATTTTCCCTCACCGGTGGTCTTTGGCTGCTGCCCCACATCTTTGCCGCAAGTGGGCAGCGGAGGCAGTGTAGTACCGCTGACAGCCCAGCTGTTCAAAGCCCGCGTGGGTGTACAGGCGCAGGGCGGCGGCGTTGTCAGCCTCCACCGAGAGGGCCGGGCGTTTGGGGGTGATGGACGGCAGCACCGCCAGGGCCCCCCGCAGCAGGCCGGTGCCGATGCCACGGCCCCGGTGGGCGGCGGCCACGCACACGCCGTACAGATAGGCCCACCGGCCCGCCGTTTCCACACTGGCCATGCCCACGGGCGCGCCCGCCAGCCGGGCCGCCAGCAGCAGCTGATCCTGGCCGGCAAAGGTTCCCTCCACATAACGGGCGGCCTCGTCCCGGCTGCCGCCGAAGGCCTCCTGCTCGATGTCCGTGAGGGCGGCCAGCTCCTCCGGCCGGGCCGGGCCCACTTCCAGCCCCGGCAGGCCGGCGCCGGCGGGCGCGGGGCCGTCGGCGCGGGCGGCCATCAGGTATTCCTGGCTGCGCAGCTGCCCGCCCAAGGCGACGGCCAGCGCAGCCCCCGCGGGAAAGGCCGCGTCCGTTTTGAAGGTGAGCTTTTCCGTTCCATAGGGGGCCAGGGCGGCGAGGGCCCGGCCCAGCAGGGCTGTGAAGAGGCCCTGGCCCCGGGCATCGGGGCGCACCAGGGCCGTCACCTCTGCCTCGTCCTCCTCGTCGGCGTACAGGGACAGCACCCCCGCCAGGTCATCCTCCTGCCAGGCAAAAAAGAAGGCGTCCATCTCCGGATGGGCGTTGAATTGGTTGGAGAGATAGGTCTCGAACTGAGTGCCGTCGGCGGCGTTGCACACCGCCTCCAGGGCCCGCACGGCCTCTTTTTCCCGCTGGCCGGGGCTGGGAGCGGCAGTGAAGCGGATTTCGGGATTCATGGGAATCATCCTTTCTGTTTTTACCTTTTAGAGGGGGGCGGACGCGCACCGGCCGTCGGTCACGCGCCGGCGGCCTCCTTGGCTTCGCAGATGGCGGCGAACAGCGCATCGATGCGCCCGGTCTCGCCCCGGAGGTACAGCCAGCCGAACAGGCATTCCAGAGCGGTGGAGGCACGGTATTCCTCCGGAGAGGCGTGCTTGGCCACCGAGGCCTTGCTGGCGTTGCGCCCCCGCAGCACCACGGCCTGTTCGGCCTCGGTGAGCAGCGGGCCGACGGCCGCCAGGGCCGCGAACTGGGCCCGGGCGGACACATATTCCACGGCGGCGGCGTGCAGCTTGCCCGGGGCCAGGCGGCTGCGGCCCACGATATGGCTGCGCACCAGCACCTCGTATACGCCGTCCCCCACGAAGGCCAGGGCCAGGGGGGACAGCTCCCGGATGTCGATCTGCGGCATTTCAGGTTCCAGCAAAGCCATTCTCCTTTCCAATGATACCGCGCAGCAGCGGCCGGCGGCGGTCAGAACACATAGTCGAACTGGAATTCGCCAATGTGGATGGTGTCGTCCTCCTGGACGCCCAGCTCCACCAGGCGGGCCAGCACGCCGGCATCGGACAGCTGGCGCTGGAAGTACTGCAGGCTCTCGTAGTCCTCCACATCACTGCCCTCCAGGATGCGTTCCAGCCAGGGGGCGTCCACGGTGAATTCGTGCTCGCCGGTGCGCCGGACGGTGAAGGCCCGGGGATCTTTGGCGGCGGGGTCGGGCCGGACGTACTCGGGCTCGTACACCTTCACCGGGGGCAGCTCCTGCAGGCGCCGGTACACAAGGCCGGGCAGGCCGTCCAGGCCCTGGCGGGTGGCCGCCGAGATGGGCAGGAAGGTCAGGCCCTGGCCCTCAATGAAGGCGCGGAACGCCGCCACCTGTTCCTCGGCGGCGATGTCGCACTTGTTGCCCAGCACGATCTGGGGCCGGGCGGCCAGCTCGGCGGAGAAATTGGCCAGCTCGGCGTTGATTTTGGCGAAATCATCCTTCGGGTCCCGCCCTTCGCAGCCGGACACGTCCACCACGTGCAGCAGCAGGCGGCAGCGCTCCACATGGCGCAGGAAGTCATGGCCCAGGCCCACGCCCTCGGCCGCGCCCTCGATGAGGCCGGGGATGTCCGCGGCCACGAAGGTGGCCTCCGGGCCCACCTGCACCACGCCCAGCACCGGGCTGAGGGTGGTGAAGTGGTAGTTTGCGATTTTGGGCTTGGCGGCGCTGATGGCGCTGATAAGGGTGGACTTGCCCACGTTGGGGAAACCGATGAGCCCCACATCGGCGATGAGCTTCAGTTCCAGGCGGACGGTGAGCTCCTCGCCGGGCAGGCCGGGCTTGGCGAACTTGGGGATCTGGCGGGTGGGGGTGGCGAAGCGCTTGTTGCCCCAGCCGCCCTTGCCGCCCCGGGCCACCACCACGGGGTCGCTGCCGGAGATATCCGCGATGACCAGGCCGCTGTCCGCGTCGCGGATGACGGTGCCCCGGGGCACGCGGATGACCAGGTCCTGCGCATTTTTACCGCTGCAGTTGCCGCCGCGGCCGTTTTCCCCGGGCTGGGCGGCATACTTGCGCTTGTAGCGGAAATCCATCAGGGTAGACAGGTTCGGGTCGGCCACGAACACCACGTCGCCGCCCTTGCCGCCGTCGCCGCCGTCGGGGCCGCCGGCGGCCACGAACTTCTCCCGGTGGAAAGCCACCGCGCCGTCGCCGCCCTTGCCGGCCTTGATGAAAATGGTTGCGGTATCAATAAACATAGAGGTTCCTTTCCGCCGGGGCCTTGCCGCCGGACATGAAAAAACCGGGCGCAGGAAGGTTCCCGGCCCGGTTTCATACGCGAATTACTGCTTGATGCTGACCTGCTTGCGGTCGCGGCCGACGCGCTCGAAGCTGACGCGGCCGTCCACCAGGGCGAACAGGGTGTCGTCGCTGCCGCGGCCCACGTTCTCACCCGGATGGATGTGCGTGCCGCGCTGGCGCACGAGGATGTTGCCGGCGAGAACATACTGGCCGTCGCCGCGCTTCACACCCAGACGCTTGGACTCGGAGTCGCGGCCGTTTCGTGTAGAACCTACGCCTTTTTTATGTGCCATGAGTATTTCCCTCCCCTAACTTAACCGTTGATCTCGGTGATTTCAACTTTCGTGAACGGCTGGCGATGGCCCATCTTGCGCTTGGAACCTTTCTTGGCGCGATAGGTGAAGACGGTGATCTTCTTGCCCTTGCCGTTCTTCAGCACCTTGCCGGACACACTGGCGCCGGCCACGGTGGGCGCGCCGAACTTCACGCTGCCCTCCTCGCCCACGGCCAGAACCTGGTCGAAGGTGTAGGTGCTTTCGGCTTCGGCATCCAGCTTCTCCACATAGATGACGTCGCCTTTCTGAACGCGGTACTGTTTCCCGCCTGTGACGATCACTGCGTACATTGTTTTACCCTCATTTACATCAGTCTCGCTGGTATAGGGCGGCCCTGAAAAGCGGGCGCTTACCGATGCCCGGACCATGCGGCTTTACTACTATACCACAAATTTGCGGCTTATGCAAGCTTTTTTGCGGCCATTTCAGCGGCTTTTACCGTATTTTCCATCAGCATGGCCCGGGTCATCAGGCCCACGCCCCCGGGCACCGGGGTGATGGCCCCGGCCAGCGGGGCCACGGCGGCGAAGTCCACATCGCCGTGGAGCTTGCCGTCGGCGCCCCGGTTGATGCCTACGTCGACAACGGCCGCGCCGGGCTTGACCATATCGGCGGTGACAAAGGCCTCCCGCCCGATGGCCGCCACCAGGATGTCCGCCCGGCGGCACAACGCGGCCAAATCGCGGGTTTTGGAATGGCACAGCGTCACCGTGGCATTGGCGGCCGTCAGCAGCACAGCCATAGGCTTGCCCACAATATTGGAGCGGCCCAGCACCACAGCCTGTTTGCCCGCAGGGTCCACTCCCGCTGCGGCCAGCAGTTCCATGCAGCCTGCAGGCGTGCACGGGGCAAAGCAGGCATCCAGCCGGCCGGCCAGCAGGCGGCCCATGTTCACCGGCGTAAAGCCGTCCACATCCTTCTCCGGGGCAATGGCCTCCAGTACAGCGTCCGGATCGATCTGCGCGGGCAGGGGCAGCTGCACCAAAATGCCATGCACGGCGCTGTCCGCATTGAGCGCGGCAATATGCGCCAGCAAGGCGCTTTGGGCGGTATCTGCAGGCAGGCGGATCACGTCCGAGGCAATGCCGCACTCGGCGCAGTCCTTTTCCTTGCCCCGCACATATACGGCACTGGCGGGGTTGTCCCCCACCAGCAGCACCGCCAGCCGGGGCTGCACACCCCGGGCCTGCAGCGCCTGCACCCGGGCCGCCGCCCGGGCTTTGACAGCCGCCGCCAAAGGTTTGCCTTCCATCAGGTTCATCATGGACGCTCCTTTCTCATTGCTCGCTTTCCCGGCCGCTTTCTGCTCCGGCCCGGCCCTGCGGCGGCTGCCTACCGCCGGAATCCTCTTTCGTTCCGGCAGCCTGTTCATCCGTCCCGCAGGCCGGGGCAGCAGCCGCTTCCGGGGCCTTTGCGCCGGCCGCAGCCGGCCCCGCCGCTTCCTCCCGGCTGCCCGTTTGGGCCGCCACCAGTTCTTCAGTGCGGCGCTTCAATTCCTCTTCGGAAGGAGTGGCTTCCCCCAAAGTCCAGGTAATGGACGCCGGGCCGTTCAGGCGTTTATCCAGCACCGGCCACACAACGGCAAGGGGCCGGCCCTTGTTCCTGCGGCGCAGATACAGCCACAGCCCGCCGGCCACAATCACACAGGCCGCGGCGATCAGCTGGCTGATGCGGAAAGGCCCCACCATCAGGCTGTCGGTGCGCAGGCCCTCCACCACGAAGCGCTCGGCGCCGTACCATACCAGATACAGCAGCAGGATCTCGCCGTCGAATTTACGCCGGCGCTGGTAAGCCCACAGCAACACAAAGCCCAGAAAACACCACAAAGATTCGTACAGGAAGGTGGGATGTACCGGCAAGTTGGGGGCCACCACGATGCCCTGGGCAGCCAGGGTGGCCTGCACACTCTGCAAGTAGGCGGTAGTACCCTCGCTGATCATGCCCCAGGGCAGAGTGGTATTGGTGCCAAAGGCCTCCTGGTTCACAAAATTGCCCCAGCGGCCCACGGCCTGGCCGATGAGGAACCCCACGGCGGCCACGTCGAACATGGGCAGCACCCGCACCCTGCGCACGCGGCACATCACCGCGCCGGATAAAAAGGCGCCGATGACCGCGCCGTAGATGGCCACACCTCCCAGGCGGATATCCAGCATCTGCCACAGGCTTTCATACTCAAAGGGGGCGGTGAGCACGTAAAAGGCACGCCCGCCAATGATGGCGCACACAGTGGCTACCAGGATCACATCCACCATGCGGTCGGAATTGATGCCGTAACTGCGGGCATGTGCAAAGGCGTATGCCAGGCCCAGCATCAGCCCCAGGGCAATCAGCACGCCATACCAGTAAATGTTGATGCCGAACAGGGTGAAAGCCACCCGGTTGACAGTGAGTTCCAGGCCCAGGCCCGGAAAGGACACGTGATAGATCATGGCTGTTCCTCTTTTCCGGACGCGGCAGGCCGTATGATCACGGTGGCGCTGCGCGCCTCGTCCAGCATAACGGCCAGAGCCTCGTCCATATCCTGTTTGGTGATAGACGCCAGACACGCCAGCTCATCGGCAGGTGTCCATCCCCGGAAATAAGACGAGATCAGGCCCGCCGCGACGTCAGTGACATGTTCCAAATCAGCCACCATGCCGCCGTAGGTCTGATTTTTGCACAAAGTGAACAACTCTTCGTCCACACCCTCCCGGTGCAGCCGGGCAATCTCCTCCAGCAGCAGGCCGCGCACATATTCCGGCCGCGCAGTCTCACCGCCGAACACCAGGTTCAGCGCACCGTCCAGCAGCATGGCTTCACCGGAGAAGTCCGGTGCAATGGCGCCTTCATCGTACAGGCGGCGGTACAGCGGGGTCATGTCGCCGCAGATAAGGCCGGCAAGCATTTCACACACCAGGGCTGTTTTCAGCGCGGCCCGGGCCCCCTGGGGCGGCACCTCTTTAAACGCCAGAGCCAGCATAGGCTTGGCCACCGACATGGTAAACTCCCGCCAAGGTTCGGCGACGGCGGCAGGCTCTGCGGGCTGCAGGCGCTGCACGCTGCCCTTGTTGCGCACCGCGGGCAGGCCGGCGCGCTCCACCGCAGCCAGAACCTGCGCCATGGTGACATTGCCCGCCACGGCCAGGGCCATATTCTCCGGCCGGTAAAAAGCATCGGTGCACTGATACAGCACCGAAGGGGTGATCCGGGCGATACTTTCCACGCTGCCGGCGATATCCTCCCGCACGGGGTGGGCGCTGTACAGGCACTGCAGGGCCGCAAACATCAGCCGCCATTCCGGGGAATCATCGTACATCTTGATCTCCTGGCCGATGATGCCCTGCTCTTTCTGCACGGTGGCATCGGTAAAGTAGGGTTTGGAAACAAAACCCAGCAGAATATCCAGATTCTCGTCCACCCGGGAAGTCGCCGAGAAAATATAGCAGGTTTTATCGAAGCTGGTATAGGCATTGGCCGAAGCGCCCGTTTTGGCGTACAGGGTGAAGGCATCACCTTCCTCGCTCTCAAACATCTTATGCTCCAGGAAGTGCGCGGTGCCCGCAGGGGCATCCACCCGCCGGCCGTCCAAAAGGAAGCTTCGGTCAATGCTGCCGAAGCGGGTTCCGTACACCGCGTGAACACCGGTAAAACCCGGCATGGGCTTCACCAATATCTTCAGACCGTTTTCCAGCGTGCAGCTTTCAAAGGCAGTGGCCTGCCGAATGGCCTCGTTTGCTTCGATTTTCATTCCGCGGCACCTCCCTGGGTAATGGAATAGGTGACGGCCAGGGTAAACTGCCCCAGCGCTTGACGCACGTCGTCGGCGGCAACAGCCTTGATCTGTGCAGAAACCTGATCCGGCGTGAGGAGGGTGCCCAGCAGGATCTCGTTCATCCACCATGCCTCCCGGGCGGCCATGCTGTCACCCACGGCGGCAATCTGGTTGATCAGGGCGCGCTTTGTCTCGGCCAGCTCCTGATCGGTGATGGGGCCGGTGCGCAGGGCCTCCAGCTCTTTCAGAATCGCGTGCTCCGCTGCGGCGGCATTGGCATGTTCCACACCGCTGTCAATGGACATCATGCCCATGGTGACGGCATAGCCGGCGGCGCAGTAATAGCACAGGCTCTGCTTTTCCCGCACATTCTGGAACAGGCGGCTGGTGGCCGTGCCGCCCAGCAGGGCCACGGCCACCCGCATGGCCGCCAGGTCCTGCCCGGTGGCCACATGGGGGGCGGTGAACAGCAGGCACAGCTTGCCCTGTACTGTGGGCAGCGGCTCGGCAAAGCGGCCGGGCCCGGCGGCGGGCACCGCGCGGAAAGGCACCGGGGCCGCCGGCGCACGCTGCACACCCTGCAGCGTGTGCAGCACGGCATCCCGCACAGCGTCGGCATCCGCGCCGGCGCACACCACTTCAATGCAGGCCGTGCGCACCATATGGCGGAACGCTGCAGTGACATCCTCCGCAGTGATGTCCTCCAGTTCCTCCAGATAACCCCACCGCTCGATGCCCTCCGGGGCATCCCCCAGCAGGCGGCGGCGGGCCTGGCGCAGGCAATACAGCCGCTTGTCGTTGATCTCGCTTTCGATCTGTTCGCGCAGCTGTCCCTTCTCGATCGCCACTGCCTCTGGATCCAGCGTATCGCCGTTCATCACCGGCGTGAACGCCACCCCCAGAGCCAGCTGGGCATATGCGCGGCTGAGGTTCTCCCCGTCCAGAGCGAAGCGGTCCTGAATGCCGGTGACTGCCACGGTAAGCTGCCGGTTTGCGCCGCGCAGCTGGATATCCACATCGAGCTGGGCACCGTACAGCCGGGCCAGTTTCTTGGAAAGCTGCGTCATGTCCGGGCAGCCGGCATAACTGCGCTCCATCACCATGCTCAGCAGTGCCTCGGCTGTGGCGGTCTCCCGCCGGGCCGGCCACAGAAAGCTGATCGCAATGCGCTGGCGGCAAAATTTATCCGCATCCAGGCGGCTCAGCCAGACGCCCGGTGCAATGGATGTGCGTTGATCCATACAATTTCCCTTCCCGCGGGGCATGCCCCGCATACATTTTTGATCCGCTGCCGGCAGTTTCGGCCGGCACACCGGCGGGCTGCCCGCAGCCGTTATACCTGCCCCAGGTATTCCTCCAGAGTGATGCCCCGGGACATGATTTTCTGCGCGTCCTCCACGCCCACATAGCGGTAATGCCATGGCTCATAGCTGGTGCCGGTGATATGGGTTTTATCCTTCGGATAACGCAGGATGAAGCCGTAATCCGCAGCATTTTCCACCAGCCAGCGGGCCTCGTCCGTCTCCGCGAAACCCTCATCCAGGCTCCAATAGTCATCGGCCACGATATCGGCGGCCAGGCCTGTCTGGTGTTCACTGGTTCCGGGGATGTTGCGCAGGCCCTTTGTGGCATTCCAAGCCTCCAGTTCGGAATAGCCCATGGCCCGGTAATCCTCCAGCATCTGCACAAACAGGGTTTTCTGGCGTTCCTCGCTGCGGTAACCGCTGAGCAGCACCAAATGGCAGCCGTCCTCCTCGGCAGCAGCCACCATATCCCGGAACGCCTGTGCGATGCGGGAATCCAGCTGGCGGCCCTCGCCGTCCATCTCCGCGAGGGAGGGCGGCGCATAGCCGTCGGGCAGCGGATGCTGCGTATTGGCCAGCATCAGGCTCCACAGATCCGGGTCCGCAGGGCCGTCGGCTTTCAGATCCTCCACGGCGCCGGAAACAGCCGGGCCGGCCGGGCTTTCCTCCTCCGGCCGCAGGGATGCGGCGGACAGGGACACCGAAGCCGCCTGGTCCTGCACGCCCTGGGCCCATCCCCGGGCGGCCCAGCCGATCCCCAGGGCGGCAGCCAGCGCCAGCACCGCCACCGCCGCGCGCCCGGCACTGCCGCGCCGGGCGTGCCCGGGTGCCGCTGCAAGCGGCGCAGGCTGCGGTTCGGGGGCATGGGGCGGCGCAGGGATCTGCGGCGGCGCCGTCGGGTGCTGTGCTGCAGGCCGGGCCGGCGGGCCGCTGAGTGCTGCAAACACATAGCCCTGGCTCCCGGCACTTTTTCTTTCCTCATCGCCCGCCTGCGCATCCCGGGCCGGGCGGTGGCGCCGGGTTTCTTCCTTCATCGGGATCACCTCAGGTTCTTCCCTTTCTCGCCCTATCCGGACCGCCTGCGCGGCCTCGCCCTCCCGGGGCGCCGTGTCCGCCGAGGCGGCCGCCTCCTGCTGCGCGCCGGCCTGCTGCGGCAGGCGCGCCAAAGGTTCCTGCTGATCCAATTCGTCACCTCATCCATCTGCCCCTTCCGCACCGCGGCACAGAAAAGGGCAGGTATTCATACCTGCCCTTTAGTATACTACATTCCGGATAAAATATCTAGCCGGATGCGGGATTCCGCAAAAAGCGCCCCGCAGGCCGCACGCGCCGCGCGCACAGCGGCAGATCAGTCAAAAAATTCGCTGTGGATGGCCGCCACGGCGCGGTCGGCTTCCTCTTTGGCAATCAGCACCGAAACACGGATCTCGCTGGAGGAAATCATGCGGATGTTGATGTTGTTCTCATACAGCGTCTCGAACATACGGGCGGCCACACCGGGATGGCTTTGGATCCCGGCGCCCACGATGCTGACCTTGGCCACATCGGTATCCACCAGGACGCGGTGGCCGCCGAACCGGGCCAGGTTTTCCTCCAGCAGGGCCCGGGCCGCCTCGGCGTCTTCCAGGGCCACGGTGAAGATCAGGTCCTTGTTGTTTTCCCGTCCGATGGACTGCAGGATAATATCCACGTTGATCTTTCGCTGAGCCAGCAGGCTGAATACCTTGAACGACACACCGGGCACATCCGGCACATCCAGAATCGAGATGACGGCTACCTTCACATCCTTTGTCACACCGTTGATGAGCATTCCTTCCACGTCTGCAACCTCCTTGACGATCGTCCCGGGCACGTCCGTCAGGGACGAGCGCACCTCCAAATTCACCGAATACTTTTTTGCCAGCTCCACGCTGCGGTTGTTCAGCACCTGGGCCCCCAGGGTCGCCAGCTCCAGCATTTCATCGAAGGTAATGCTGGGCAGCTTGCGGGCGTTGGGCACCAGGCGCGGGTCGGCGGTATACACGCCGTCCACATCGGTGTAGATCTGGCACAGATCCGCATGCAGGGCTGCGGCAATGGCCACGGCGCTGGTGTCGGAGCCGCCCCGTCCCAGGGTGGTGATGTCGTCATACCGGTTGATACCCTGGAAGCCCGCCACCACTACCACACGGTTCTTGGACAGTTCGCTTTCGATGCGCTCTGTTTCCAGTTTCTTGATGCGCGCGCGGGTATAGGCACGGTCTGTCCGGAAACCGGCCTGCCAGCCTGTCAGGCTGATGGCCGGGCAGCCGATGCTCTGCAGGGCCATCGCCAGCAGGGCAATGCTGATCTGCTCGCCGGAGGAAAGCAGCATGTCCATCTCCCGCTTGTTGGCCTCATGGGTGATTTCGTCTGCCTTGGCAATCAGGTCGTCCGTGGTGTCCCCCTGCGCAGAAACCACCACCACCACATCATTGCCCCGGGCACGGGTGCCGGCCACGATACGCGCCACATTCAGGATGCGGTCGCGGTCGCGCACCGAAGTGCCCCCGAATTTTTGTACGATCAATGCCATATTCCTCTCCCCTTTTCCCTCGTTTCATATCGTAACGGGCGCTTGGCCGGGTGCTTACGCATCGGCCAGCTGCTCCACCCGCGCGCCGTCGTTATCGGCCTCCAGCCGGCGCACGGCAAAGGCCGCCAGCTGGGCGTTCTGCTTGAGCGCTTCGGCCGCGCGGTCAAAAAACTCGTCCGCCCCGGCCGTTTCCACCACGGCCAAAATGGTAGGGCCTGCACCGGAGATAAACGCCGCCAGCGCCCCCAGGCTTTTGGCCAGTGCGCACA
This sequence comes from uncultured Ruthenibacterium sp., assembly GCA_944386555.1. Classification (GTDB taxonomy): domain Bacteria; phylum Bacillota; class Clostridia; order Oscillospirales; family Ruminococcaceae; genus Ruthenibacterium. Next base: position 21,241 of record CALXBN010000059.1, read on the forward strand.
CCGCCTCGCCCCCCGGGATCAGCGGCATACGGTAGGGCTGGTGCAGGCAGTCCTTGGTGGCCACAGGCAAAAAATCATACCGTTCCTCACAGAAGGCTACGGCCAGCAGCGCCGCCCGAGACAGGTTATACACCGCATCTTTATGCGCTACCTTGCGGGGCAGCGCCGCCCGGGCCTTTTTTGTCAGCAGGCGATAGCCCGGGATAAAGGCCGCAAAGGTGATAGCCGACGACACATCCCTGCGCAGGCTCCACACCCGGCCCTCATCATAGGCAGACACCACAAATCCACCCATCAGCGCCGGGGCCACGTTATCCGGATGGCCTTCCAGCTTGGTGGCCAGCGTCAGCACATCGGTGCCGGACAGCGGGCCGCCCAGCAGGGCGTTGGCCCCCAGAATGCCCGCGGCAATACATGCTGAGCTGCTGCCCAGGCCCCGGGCCATGGGAATGGGGTTTTCCTGCACAATCTCCAGGCCCGTAAACGGCTTGCCGCACAGTTCATAGACCTGTTTGGCGGTACGGTATACCAAATTGTTCTCTCCGGTGGGGATGCGGCTGCCGTCCGCCGAAGAGATGAACACGTCATCCGCCTCGGCCATGCGGGCGGTATTGTAAAGGCCCAGCGCCAGGCCGCAGCTGTCAAACCCGGCGCCCAGGTTGGCGCTGGTGGCCGGAACGGTCACTTTTATCATACGCAGCCGCCTCCTATTCTGTCAATAAACGCATCCAGTTGGCCACGGTACATCCGGCCAGAGCCCGGCGCAAATCCTGCTCCGTCTGATTGCGCACCAGGAAGGCACCGTCCCCCAGGGCCTGGGCGCCGGCAGGCGCCGGGCCGCCGGCCAGGCGTACATACCAGTCAGCGGCGTCCTGCCCGGCCCAGCTGCCGCCTGCGGGCAGGGGCAGCGCTTCGGCCCACCACAGGGTGTCATGGACGGCCGTACCCTGGCGCAGGGCGTCGGCGGCGTCGGCCGCTACAGCACTGGCCGTAGGCAGCCGGCCGGCGCCCTGGCCGGTAAAGCACACATCTCCCAGCATATCGCAGCGCATCATCACCGCATTGTACACCCCGTCCACATCGGCCAGCGGGCCCGGGCGCGGCACCAGCATGGGGGCCACCTCTACGGCAGGGTGCAGCGGGTCCTCCCCGCACACGGCGCGAGCCACCAGCTTGACCGCCCGCCCCATTTTCCGGGCGGCCGCCAGATCGGCCGGGGTCACATCCCGGATGCCCCGTGCGGGCACATCGGCGGGGTATATGTGCCGGCCCAGCATCAGCGAGGCCAGAATGGCGACTTTCCGCTGGGCGTCAATGCCGTCCACATCGGCGGAAGGGTCCCGTGTCTCGGCATAGCCCAGGGCCTGTGCGGTTTTCAGCGCGGCATCAAAGCCCACGCCCCGGCGCTCCATCTCCGTGAGCATGAAGTTGGTGGTGCCGTTCACCACGCCCCACACACCCTGGATCACATTGGCGGACAGGCATTCGTGCATAGGCTTGATGACGGGCGTACCGCCGCCCACACTTGCCTCGAACAAAAAGCACACCCCATGGGCCCTGGCCACAGCCAGCAGCTCGGCACCGCGCTCGGCCACCAGTTCCTTGTTGGATGTGACCACATGCCGCCCGCTTTCCAGAGCGCTTTTCACATAAAAGTAGGCCGGGTCCAACCCGCCGATGGTCTCCACCACCACCCGCACATCCGGGTCTTGAAGGATGGGGTCTATGTTGTTGACAAACAGATGGGCATCGGGCCGGGCGGAGAAATCCCGAATATCGCATACATATCCTACTTCCAGCCCGGTACCTGCCCGGCGGGCCAGGGCGGGGCCGTGGGTGCGCACTACCTCCAGCACGCCGCTGCCCACTGTGCCGAACCCAAGGATCGCCAGCTTTACCATAAAATGTTCACCCTTCCGAATATTGTTTGTTGCTAGTGCACAATTGTTTGCAGATTTTTGAAAATGAATAAAAAAGAGTGCCATCCTGACGGGGTGGCCGCCCAGGCCGCACCTGCCAGAATGACAGGAAATGTACTGCTGTTGTCCACGCGAACCGGCCCGCCGTCAGGGCGGATCTCCCGTTCAGGAAACGCTGCGCCGCACATCCACCACGGTGCGCTGGGCCCGCAGCTGGGACAGCATCTTCTCCATGCTCATCTGCATCCCGCCCGAGCGGATGGCCACCGCCACCTGCGCCGTGCCGTTTTCCGGGGCAGACTGGTTGATGGTGACAATCGACGCGCCCGCGGCTGAGATTGCCGCCAGCAGGTTCTGCAGTGCGCCGGTCTCATCCAGCAAGGTAGCGTTGACGGTGAGGATCTCGCGGCCGCTGTCGGCATCGAAAATGCAGTCTTTATATTTATAGAAGGCGCTGCGGGACAGCCCGGCCTTCTTGACCGCGGCGGAGATATTCTTCGCTCCACCGGAGGCCAGCAGCTCTTTGGCCTTCACCACATGGAGAAACACTTCAGGCAAAACATCTGCCTGCACCATCAAAAACCGCTTTTCCATGATACCCTCGCTTTCTGTAACCGGCCGCGCAGCCGATGATTCTTTTCGATGGTTTAATCATAACATGTTTATGCATCAAAAACAAGTTCTTTTTGGATAGTTCGCAGCATTTCACCGCTTTTTCTGAAAGTTTTCGCAATGTATCTAAAAATTGGGTGCAACAAAAGCGCAATTTTGTCCTTATATAGAGGACAGTTTTTCCATGAAGCGGAATTCGTTGTTTTCCGCCGCTGTTTTGTGCTCAAATACGCCCGGCCGGGCCCTTCACCCGGCCGGGCTGTCCGGGGCAAAAAGCGGGCGGGCCGCTCTCCCTTTCGGAAGGCGCCCGCCCGCTTTTTATATGGATTTTTGAAGAATAGGGCCGCCGAACCCATACTCAGTGCACACCGGAGCAGACCTGCCGCTCCTGGCTGGTTTTATAGTAGCCCTGGGCCGTGGGGCAGCCTGCAGCGGGAATGTCGCCGCTGATGGTGCAGTAAGAAGCCTGTTCCACAGTGTCCGGCATTTCCCACTGGATCTGGGGATAATCATCCGCGTTCTTTTCATAATCGGCCTGCATAATGTCCCGCCATGCTTTGGCAGAGGGATGGCCGATGTTGGGATTGTAGTTCTGCATCACGATTTCTCTGTCGTAGCCAAACCAGAAGCTGCTGACATAGTAAGGCGTCAAGCCCACGAACCACACATCGCGGTTGTCGTTGGTGGTACCGGTTTTACCCACGGTGTCCATGCCGCCCAGCTCGGGATATATGCCCCGGGCCGTGCCGCCGGAATCGTGCAGCACGCCGCGCAGCAGACGATTCATGATGTAGGCGGTGTCTTCGCTGATGGCCTGGATGGTGTAGGTGTCCTTTTCCAGGATCACGTTGCCCTGGTAATCCTCCACGGTGGTGTAGGAGTGCAGATTGGTGAATGTGCCGCCGTTTCCGTACATCATATAGCAGCCGGCCAGCTCATAGGGGGACATGCCATAAGTCATGGCGCCCAGCACCATGGGGGCCAGGTTGCGGTCATTGGGGTCATCCAAAGTGGTAACGCCCAAGGTGTCGGTGGCAAAATCGAACATTTCGTCAGGGCCCACCGCCTGGCCCACACGCACGGCCACTGTGTTCAAAGACTGCTTCACCGCCTCGTACACACTGACCATCTCGCCGGTGCCCAGGCCCGCATAGTTGCGGGGCCACATATAGGTTTGCCCGGTGGAAGTATCCGTTTGTTCCATAATGCCCTCGTCGGGATAGGTCTTGCCCCAGTCGGCATAGCCGTACTCAATGGCCAGAGGGTATGCGGCCACGCCCTTCATGGTGGAACCTACCTGGCGCACGGAGTCGATGGCACGATTGAGGCCGCGATCCTCTGTTTTAGCCCCCAGGCCGCCCACCACGGCGCACAGCTCGCCGTCATAATTAATGACCACGCCGGCCGCCTGGGTTCGGATATCCCGGGGCGGGATCTCGTTGCCGTTCTCGTCGGTGACAGGGTTGCCCTCGCTATCCAGCTCCTGCCAGTCCTCAATGGTATAGGCCGGCCAGTAGCCATTTTCCGAGGTATCCAGGAAAGCGTCCTCCATTTCCGTCTGCAGATGGGGCACCACGGTGGAGTAGATGCGCAGGCCGCGGGTAAAGATGGCCTCGCTGGCTTTTTCCCGGGTCCAGTCCTCTTCATTCCAGGGATTGGCGTTGTAGATATCTTCCGTCAGTTCTTCCAGCAGGGCGTCGGTAAACCAGCTGTTTTTGGACTGCTGGGCCTCTTCTTCATCGGCCCGCTCTTCCACAAGGGTCAGCGGTTCCGCCAGGGCGGCCTCATAGGCAGCCTGGTCGGGGTTGCCGTTTTCGTCCACGATGTAGCCCTGCTCGTACATATTGCGCAGCACCAGGTTGCGCCGCTGCAGATGCTCGGCCGGGCTGGTGATAGGGCTGTAGCGGGTGGGGTTCTGCGTAATGGCCGCGATGGAGGCGCATTCGGCCAGGGTGAGGGGTTCAATGCCTTCGGCGATGTTCATCTCGTCGCCGGCATGCTTGCCGAAATAGCGGTTGGCACCTACCTCCACGCCGCCGATGTTGCCGGTGAGGTCGATGGTGTTCAGATAAGCCTCCAGGATGGTCTCTTTACTCCACTTGCTGTCCAGGCTCATGGCGCGGAAGATCTCCTTGAGTTTACGCAGGTAGCCCTTGATGCCGGAACTTTCATCCTCTCCGGTGATGTTTTTGATCAGCTGCTGGTGGATGGTGGACGCGCCCTGCTGGTTGCCCCGCAGGTAGCTGCCGGTGAGGGCGTAGGCGATCTCGTTCAGGGCTGCGAATACCGTGCGCCGGAAGTTGACGCCGTGGCCCGTCCAGAACTCCTGGTCCTCAATGGCCACAAAGGCGTTCTGCAGGTTTTTGCTGATGCCGCTGGGATCCACGTCCGGAGAGTAGTTGATGGTTGTCCAAATGCGGTTTTCGCTGGAGGTGTCCAGCTTCTGATATTCCAGCCAGATCTCCTGGCCATTCTCGTTGTAATCTTTATAATAAACGATACTGGTGTAGGCCAGCTGCAGATTGTCCAGATCCAGCAGGGTATCGTCGTTTTCCGTCTCCCGCACCAGGTAAACGCTGAGCAGCACGCCGGCCACGCTGCCGATCATGATGCACACGCACATCATCACCGCCACAAAGCGCAGAAAGCCAAAGAAAATGCGCGCAGGCAGGCCGCGCTGCTTGCGGCCGTTTTTCCCGCGGGGCGCCGGTGCGCCCTGGCCGCCGGTGCGGCCGGTGCCGCCGGAATGGTTCGTGTTTTTAATGGTCGTTCCCTCCAAATCCATTTCATAAAGTAGGCAGCGCACAGGGTGCCGCATTCATCGCATGGGCACGATCTCCAGCCAATATCCGTCGGGGTCAGAGATAAAGTAAATGCCCATGGCCGGGTTTTCATAGCAGATACAGCCCATAGCCGCATGTTTTTCGTGGGCAGCGGCATAGTCATCCACCTTAAAGGCCAGGTGGATCTCATTATCTCCCAGGTCATAGGGTGCCGTGCGGTCTTTCAGCCAGGTCAGCTCCAGCTGATGGGGCGTAACGCCGTCCGACAGATACACCAGCGTAAAGGCGTCTGTCTCTTTGCGCCGGGCCTCGGCAAGGCCCAGAGCCTCTTTGTAAAAAGCCAAGCTCTTTTCCAAATCCAGCACGTTGAGATTATTGTGGGCAAAAGTGAACTTCATAAAACGCTCCTTTTACAGTGCGGCATACTGATAAACAGATAGGATTATTATAGCGTATCCCCTCCCCGTTTGCAATAAAAAAGCTGTGAAAAATGTTGAATGGCGGCGAGCGGCGGAAAGATTTGTGTTCCCCGGTACAATTGTGTATAATAAAATAAAAACCGGGGCCGCGCCCCGCGCTGGGAGGCTTGACGCCGTGCAGGCATTGGAATATCCGCTGGACGCATCCGCCATTCTACAAAGAAAACGCCGCATCCGCCGGGAATTATTGCAGCAGGACGGGCTGATCGACAAAAAAATTGCCATTGTGGGCGGTTCCACCGTGGGCGAGGTAAAGAATATCCTGGAATTGTTCCTGCTGGATGCAGGCATCCGCCCCACCTTCTGGGAGGGCGGATACGGCCTGTATTATGAAAATCTGGTGTACGATGACGGCACACTGCGAAGTTTCGGGCCGGATTTTATCTACATCCACACCACCGGCCGCAACCTGTGCGGCCTGCCCGAGCCGGCAGACAGCCCCGCCGCAGCCGAGGAGAAGTTCGCCGCCGAGGCTGCCCGCTGGCAGGCTCTGTGGCAGGCTGCCCTGGCCTTCGGCTGCCCGGTGATTCAAAACAACTTCGAAGATCCCGATGTGCGCCTGATGGGCAACCTGGACGGGACGGACGTGCGGGGGCGGGTGCGCTTCGGCCGGCGCATGAACGAACAGCTGGCCGCTTTCGCCCAGAGCCACAAGGGGCTGTATGTGAACGACATCTGCTGGCTGGCCGCCCTGCAGGGGCTGGACCGCTGGCATTCCCCCCAGATGTGGTACGCCTACCATTATGCCATGGCTTTGGAGTGTGTGCCCGCACTGTGCCGCAGCGTGGCCGCCATCATCAAAAGCCTGCTGGGCAAAAACCGCAAGGCCGTGGCCTGTGATCTGGACAATACGCTGTGGGGCGGCGTCATCGGCGACGACGGGCCCGAAGGCATCCAGCTGGGCCAGGAGAGCCCCGCCGGGCGCGCCCACACCGACCTGCAGCTGTATCTGAAACAGCTGTCCCAGATGGGCGTGCTGCTGTGCGTGTGCAGCAAAAACGAGGAGGCCATCGCCAAAGAGGGCTTCGCCCGGGCCGACAGCCCGCTGAAAGCTGACGACTTTGTGGCCTTCAAGGCCAATTGGCAGCCCAAGCCGCAGAATATCGCCGATATGGCGCAGGAGCTGAACATCCTGCCGGATGCCTTCGTATTTTTGGACGACAACCCCGCCGAGCGGGAGCTGGTGCACCGGGAGCTTCCCGGTGTGGCCGTGCCCGAACTGGAGGCACCCGAGACCTTCCTGCGCGCGCTGGACCGGGGCGGCTGGTTCGAGGCCACGGCACTGTCAGAAGATGACCGGCGCCGCAGCGAGATGTATCGTCAGAACGCCCGGCGCGCCCAGGCACAGGCCTCTTTCGGCAACTACCAGGATTATCTGAAAAGCCTGGAGATGACCGCCCGGATGGGCCCCTTTGACGAAGAACATCTGGAGCGCATTACCCAGCTGATCAACAAGACCAACCAGTTCAACTTAACCACCCGCCGCTATACCGCCGGCGAGGTGGCCGCCTGCGCGGCCGACCCCGCCTGCCTGACCCTGTACGCCGGTCTGTCCGACAAGTTCGGCGACAACGGCATCACCACGGCGCTGATTGCCCAAACAGCGGGCGAAACGGCAGACATCCGGCTGTGGGTAATGAGCTGCCGGGTGTTCAAGCGGGATTTGGAAAAGGCTTTGTTTGACCGGCTGGTGGCCCTGTGCCTGGCACGGGGCGTGCGGCGCATCACCGGATGCTATATTCCCACGGCGAAAAACTTGTTTGTCAAAGATTTTTATGCTACAATCGGGTTTGTAATGACCGGCGAGGATGCCGACGGCACACGCCATTACGCCTTCGACATCCCCGGGGACTACCGCCCCTTATGCGGCGTGATCCACGTGGAGGACACCCGGGACGCACAGGCTTAAAGCAGGACAGGAGGAAACGCAAGTGGAACAGCATGAATTGATGGAGCAGATCCAGGCCATTTTTCGGGAGAATTTCGATGACGACAGCCTGGTGATCACCCGACAGACCACCGCCGAGGACATTGAGGACTGGGACAGCCTGGAGCAGATCAACCTGCTGACGGCCATGGAAAAGCAGTTCGGCGTGAAGTTCACCCTGGACGACGTGCGGGATTTGGAAAACGTGGGCGATATGGCCGACCTGATTGTGCGCCTGAAGGGCTGAGGACGCCGCCATGAACCACTACACCCTGGCCCAGCTGGCCCCGGGCATGGAGGCCCGGTTCACCCATACCGTCACCGAAGAGGACATGGCCCTGTTTTACCGACTGACAGGCGACAGCAGCCCCATTCACATGGACGCCGAGGCCGCCGCGGCCCGGGGATACCCCGGCCGGGTGGCATACGGCATGCTGGGCGCCAGCTTGGTATCCACTCTGGCGGGAGTATACCTGCCGGGCGAGCACTGCCTGCTGCACAGCGTGGAGTGCAAGTTCGCAAAGCCCGTGTTCATCGGCGATGTGCTGACGGTGTCCGGCAAGGTGAGCGAGGTGAACGACACTTTCCGGGAAGTGACGGTGAAATTCGCCATCACCAACGCCGCCGGCACGAAAGTGACCCGGGGCGTGTACAAGGCGGGGCTGGCCCGGTAAGCCGCCCGCCTTTTTGTTTGATGCCCGCCCATCCTATGCCGCAACGTCCCCTTCGGGGAAAGGAGTGTTTTTCATGGAGAACGTGTATCTGATCACCGGCGCCACCAGCGACGTGGGCTGCGCGCTGATCCGCCGGCTGTACCGGCCCGGCGACATTTTCATTGCCCAGGGCTGCGGAGACCTGGCACAGCTGGCCCCGCTGGCCGCCGAGTACCCGGGGGCTATTCATACCTACGACGTGAACCTGGCCGACCCGGACAACGTGACCACTTTCATCCAGCTGATGCAGCGCCTTCACGGTGCGCCCACCCATTTTGTGCATCTGCCGGCGCTGCGTGTGGTGAACACCAAGTTCAGGAATTTCGACGAGGACCGTTTCATGCTGGACTTCAACTTGCAGGTGCGCAGCGCCATCGCCCTGTGCAAGGCCTTTGTGCCGGCCATGGCCAAGGCCAAATACGGCCGGGTGCTGTTCATGCTGACCAGCTATCTGCTGGGGTTCCCGCCGAAAAACACCGCGGCTTACATCACCGCCAAAAGCGCCCTGGGCGGCCTGGCCAAAAGCCTGGCGGCGGACTACGCCGCCAGCGGCGTGACCGTGAACTGCGTAGCACCTTACATGATGGAAACAAAATTCCTGGCCGATACCAGTGACCTGATCGTGCAGATGAGCGCTCAGGCCAATCCCATGAAGCGCAATGCCCGGGTGGAGGACGTGGTGCCCGCCATGGCCTTTTTGCTGAGCGAGGAGGCCCGGTTCATCACCGGCGTGACGCTGCCCATTACAGGAGGTGCCGCCCTGTGAGTGCTTCCCGCCAAAAGAAAGCGCCTGTAAGCTGCCGCCTGGCCCGGCCCGATGAACGGGGCCTGCTGACGGCGTTTCTGGACGAAAACTGGGGTTCGCCCCACCCCCTGATCCACCGGGAGGAATGGTTCCGCCATTACTATATGGCCGAGGACGGATCTTTGCAGTTTGCCCTGGCCTTCCAGGGGGAGGCCCTGGCCGCCGTGGCCGGATACATCCGGGCCAACCGTGCGCCGGCCCCGGATATTTGGGTGTCCATCTGGTGCGCCAAAAAAGGCTGCAACGGTGCCGGACTGGAGCTGATGGCCGCACTGCCCGGGCTGGCGGGTGCCCGCACGTTGGCCTGTAACAACATCCGCCCCGAGACCATGGTGTTCTATACCTTTCTGGGCTACACCGCCGCCCGCCTGCCTCACTATTACCGCCTGGCAGACCGGGATTCCTACCAGGTGGCCCGGGTAGCCCAGAAGATCATTCTGCCTGTGGGCGATGGCCCGTCCCTTGTGCCGGTGGCCGATGAAGCCGAACTGGGCCGAGTGTACCGTGCCCCGTCAGGGGTGACGCCCGCCAAAGACCTGTGGTATCTGACACGGCGATATTTCCGTTATCCCCTGCAGCGCTACGATGTGTGGCATCTGGACGGCGCACTGCTGGTGACCCGCACTGTGCCTGTAAACGGTACGGCCGTGCTGCGGGTGGTAGACTATGTGGGCGAACCTGCACGGTTCTCCCTCTTCGGCCCGGGCATTGCCCGGCTGATGGCGCAAACCGGCGCCGAATATGCCGACTGCTACTGTGCGGGCATTGACCCGGCAGTGATGGCTGCCGCAGGCTTTTCCCCGCGCCCGGCAGACTGCGCCAATATCATTCCCAACTATCTGACCCCGCCCCTGTACGAAAACACGGAATACTACTACTTTACCAGCCATCCGGACGGCTTTTTGCTGTTCAAGGCCGACGGCGACCAGGACCGGCCCAACCTGCACTGAAAGCCGGCCCCTGCAATGCGCGCAAAAGCGCGGCAATCCACACAGGATTGCCGCGCTTTTTGCAGTTTTTCCGTTTTGATCAGGCAGATGCCGCCGTCAGTCGGCGTCCACCTCATAGCTGATCACGCTGCCGTCGGCGGCGCTGATCTCATAACTGTACTCGGTGCGGCCGATGCGCCACTCCACATCGTACACCGTGCGGCCGTCGTCCCTGTCCAGCTCCACCTGCATGCGGGCGGCATCGGCTTCCTGCACGCCGGCGTGAGCCAGGGCAGCTGCTTTGGCCTGATCGGCAGTGATGGCGCCACCCGCTCCCCCGCCGTTTCCGTTCTGTCCGGCCGCAGGGGCATAGTATTCGGCGTCGGCGTCAAAGCTCAGCACTGCACCGGTTTCCGCATCGATCTCATAATCATACTCGGCGCCGCCGGCATAAAACTCCACATCGTACACCTGGCGGCCATCGTCATAATCCAGGTGGCTGCGCACGAAAGTTACATCCGTTTCGGCCAGGCCCGCGTGGGCCAGGGCCGCGGCCCGGGCCTCCTCTTCGCCGATGACGCCGCCCTGGCCCGCCTGGGCACTCTGGCCGGCACCGTTCTGGGCCGGGTGGTACTCAGCATCCCGGTCCATGGACAAGACCTCGCCGGTGACAGCGTCGATCTCATAGTCGTACTCTTCGCTGCCGGCGTAAAATTCCACATCGTATACGGCGCGTCCGTCGTCGTAATCCAAGTGCGTGTGCAGCCACTGGATGTCCGCTTCGTTCAGGCCGGCATTCTCCAGGGCGACGGCCTTGGCCGCCTCCTCGCCGATGTACTGGCCGCCGTCGGAACTGCCGGCAATGCCGGCTGAGACGGTGCTGGAGGGGGAAGCCACCGGGGCCGCAGCCTCACCGGAAGCAGCCGAAGCCGTACTTTGGGCCGCAGGGGCCTCGGGCACAGGCCCGCTCTTCACAGCTCCGTCCGGTTCGGCGGGATCCGCGGGCGCGCTGGCGGCGGCCCCGCCGGCAGTGGAGGCGTTGACCGGTACCGTGACATTGCATCCCGCCAGAAGGGCCAGGCTGAGGGTAAGGGCGGACAGGGTGAGCATCATGCGTTTGATCATTGGGTTCTTCCTCTCTTTCTATCTGAGCGGCCGTGCATCCTGCAAAGGCGGCCTGTCTGCTGAGTTCTCCGGGGTGTTTCCCCGTTTGCTGCGTTCAGTATAGCAAAGGAAAATTAAAAGATTATGAGAAGGAAGCCCGTTTTCCGAATTTCCGGTTTTCTGCCGGCGTTACCCTTTGCGCGCCTTGACCGCGCACAGAAAGCCCACCACCCAAAATGCCAGGGCGGGCAGCATCCACAGGATGTTGTTCAGCGGCCCCAGGGCCAGCCACAGGCACAGCAGTGATGCCGCCAGGTTCAGCAGGCCGCTGATGAAGTACAGCATCATGTTTCCTCCTTTCCTTCAAGATCTTCGCCGCCGGGTCCGTCCACCGGCAGCACAAATGAAAACGCACTGCCGGTGCCCGGCACGCTTTCCGCGTGCACGGTCCCACCGTGGGCCGCGGCAATCCACTGCACCATGGCCAGGCCCAGGCCCGCGCCTTCGCCGCTGCGTGCAGGGTCTGCCTGCCAAAAGCGTTTCCATACCAGCGGCAGCTGCTCGGGCGCAATGCCCACGCCGTCATCTTCCACACTGCCGCACACCTTCCGCCCGTCCGCCGAAGCCGTCAGCGTCAGCCGGACCCGGCCTCCGGGACGGCCGTATTTTACGGCATTGTCCAGCAGGTTGATCAGCAGGCGCATCAGCATGGTTTCATCCCCCCGTACCGTCAGCCCCGGGCGGATATCCGCCGTCAGCGTGATCTGCCGGGCACCGGCCGCTTCCTCCATCTGCTCGGCCACGGCCGCTGCCAGGCCTGACAGATCCACCGGCTCCAGGTGCAGTTTGCGGCGGGCAGGGTCGGTGCGGGCCAGGGTCAGCAGCTGGCTGATCAGCGCCGCCATCTTTTGGGCCTGGCCCTCCACGGTGCGCAGGGCGTCCTTGGCCTCATCCAGGGTGGCGGCGTTCTCCAGGGCGTCCTCGCACTGGCTGAGGATCACCGCCGTGGGGGTGCGCAGCTCGTGGGAGGCGTCGCTGGTAAACTGCTTTTCCCCCTCAAACGCCTCTTCCAGCCGGGCAAACATGGCGTCGAACTCGGCCGCCAGGGTGTGTACTTCATCCCTGCCGGGCCCCAGATCAATGCGCCGGGACAAATCATCCCCGCGGCCGATCTCCCGGGCTGTCTGGGTGATGCGCCGCACCGGGCCCAGGGCCCGTTTGGTGACAAAATAGCCGCTGAGGGCCGAAGCCAGCACATAAAACGGCAGCGCTACCAGTGCCAGGCGCACCAGGGAGGCGATGGTGGAATCCACCTGGCCGGCGGCAGCCACCGTCCGCAGCCATACATCGCCGAAGCCTGTCACGGTCACCCGCGTATCATAGACATACCAGTGCTGGCCGTCGGCGCCGGCGGCGGTGCGCATCTGCCCGTCGGCAAACGGGACGGAGTTGTCGAACTGGCGGGGCACCGCGCCGTACCGCGGCAGGCCCGCCGTATCGTAAACGGACAGGTATACCCCGTCCCTGAAATATTCCAGATCATCGTCGATCTCCAGCAGCCCGTCCTCGCCGTCCATCTCCCGGCTGCCGGTGTCCGCCATGCGCATCATCAGGCTTTGAATTTCCCCCTGGGCCGTCTGCCCGCCCGCATACAGCAGAACAGCCATTGCCATGCAGCCCAGCCCTACCATCAGCAGGGTGAACCACAGCGTCACTTTCAGCTGGATGGACAGGCGCTTCATCCTTCCTCCCGCAGCACATAGCCGGCCCCGCGCACGGTGTGGATCAGCTTGGGGGAAAAGCCGTCGTCCAATTTCTTGCGCAGATAGCGGATGTACACATCCACCACGTTGGAACCGCCCTCGTAATCGTAATTCCAAATGTGGCGGCCGATCTTATCACGGCTGAGCACCACGCCGGCGTTGCGCACCAGATACTCCAGAATGTCAAACTCCCGGCTGGAAAGCGACACGGCCCGCCCTGCCCGAAAGACAGTGCGGGCAGCGCAGTCCACCGTCAGGTCTGCCACGGAGAACACGTCGCTGACGCTGCCCGCCGCCCGGCGCAGCAGCACCCGCAGCCGGGCCAGCAGTTCATCCAGGGCAAAGGGCTTCACCAGGTAATCGTCCGCACCGGTGTCCAGACCGGCCACCCGGTCCTCTACACTGTCCCGGGCCGTCAGAAGCAGCACGGGGGTTTTGTCCCCTGCTGTGCGCATACCCCGCAGCAGCGCAAGGCCGCTTTGCCCGGGCAGCATGATATCCAGCACAATTGCATCATACTCAGCCCCCCGCAGATAATCCTGTGCATCCAGCCCGTCGGCACAGCAGTCCACACTGTAATGGGCACTTTTCAGCTGTTTTGTCAGCAGCGCGTTCAGCGCAGGTTCATCTTCCACCACCAAAATGCGCATGGGATCTTCCTCCTTGCCATATTGCATTGGGCTGTTTTCTTTTATTATAGCAGAACCGCGTCAGGTTACAAAGGGGCTGCGGCAGCGCATATCCGAAACCGCCGTACCCCTTCTATCCGAATTTTAGAATAAAAAGATGAAAGGCCGATGAAAATCGGCCTTTCGGGGCGAAAAAAATAAAATATTCTGCAGGGTTCCGGTTACCGCCTGGCGGCGGCCCGCATGCGGCGCACACGCCGGACCGAGAAACTGCACAGCCGGCACAGAAGCCAGAAAGCTGCCGTGCCCAATGCCAAAATACCTGCCAGCGCCCCCCAGGCGGCGCCGGGCAGCCCCACCAGGCCCAGCCACGGGCCGGCTATCAGCAGCGTGAGGGCATAAGCCGCTGCCGTAACGGCCAGCACCGTTCCCCGCAGGGGCGTGAAGGGGCGGCACACGGTGGCCAGACCCAGCAAACCGGTATAAGCAACCGACAGCACACATACCGTGCACAACTGTGCCGTACTCAACCCCAGGTGCGCCGCCACGTCCATGCCCGCCAGAATGCAGACGGTGCAGGCAAGGCCGCCCGGGGCCGCAGCCAGCAGCACTTTGGGCAGAAAGCGGCCGCGGGCCTTTTCATACACCGGCTCGAAGGTGAGGAAAAACGCCGGCGCGCCGATGCAGAAAAAGCTGAACAGAGACACCTGCAGCGGCTGGAAAGGATATGGCATGGCAATGAACAGCAGGCACAGGGCGGTGAGAAAAGAATAAATGTTCTTCACCAGGAACAGCGATGCGGCCCGCTGGATGTTGTTGATGACCCGACGGCCCTCGGCCACGATGCGGGGCATTGCGGAAAAGTCATTGTCCAGCAGCACCAGCTGGGCCACCTGGCGGGCGGCTTCGCTGCCGGCAGCCATGGCGATGGAGCAGTCGGCATCCTTGAGGGCCAGCACATCGTTGACGCCATCGCCGGTCATGGCCACGGTATGGCCCTTTTCCTGCAGCGCATGTACCAAAATACGCTTTTGGCCGGGCGTCATGCGGCCGAATACTGTGTACTGCTCCGCGGCCCGGCACAGGGCCTCTTCCCCCTGCAGGGCGGTGCCGTCTATGGCCAGGTGGGCGTTGGGCACACCGGCCCGCCGGGCGATCTGGCTGACGGCGGCGGCGCTGTCGCCGCTGATCACCTTTACCTGTACGCCCTGGCTGCGAAAGAAAGCCAAGGTTTGAGCCGCATCGGGGCGCAGGGTGTCCTCCAGCAGGAAAAAGCCCAGCAGCTGCGGGTTCCGGGCAGGGCCCTCGGGGCGGACAGCGCACCGGGCCAGAGCCAGGGCCCGCAGGCCCCGAGCCAGAGGGCCGGCCAGTGCCTCCAGCGCCGGATGGCCCGCGCCCAGCACGAATTCCGGGGCGCCCAGCACATACCAGGCCCCATCGGCGGCCTGGCGGGCGGTGAACTTGCGCGCGGAGGAGAAGGGCACCTGCCCGCCCCCGGCGGAAAAAACCGGCCCGCCCGCCTGCCGGCCGCCCAGGCCCGCCCGCAGGGCGGCGGCCGTGGCGTTATCCGCGGCAGGGTCTCCGGCGGCGATAAATGCCGCCCCCGCAGCCCGCAGCGCTTCTTCGCCCGTTTCTTCGGCCGGCAGCATCCCGGCCAGGGCCATTCGGCCGGTTGTCAGCGTGCCGGTTTTATCCAGGCACAGCACATCCACCCGGGCCAAGCTCTCGATGCAGGAAAGCTCCCGCACCAGCGTGCGCCTGCGCGCCAGGGTGAGCACCCCCACCGCCAGCGCCACGCTGGTAAGCAGGTACAGCCCCTCGGGCACCATGCCCACCACTGCCGCCACCGTGCTGGTGACCGCATAGTGCAGCCCGGTGTGCAGTACCGTCAGCTGACGGAAAAACATGGCCAGCCCCAGGGGTACCAGGCACAGGCCGATGGCTTTTACCAGCTTGTCCAGGCTGCGCATCATCTCCGACTGGTGTTTTTTGTGCACCCGGGCCTCCCGGGCCAGGCGCGCTGCATAGCATGCCTCCCCTACCCGCACCAGCCGCGCCGTACAGCTGCCCGCGGCGATGAAACTGCCCGACAGCAGGCTTTCTCCCGGGCCCTTGGCCACGGCATCGGCTTCGCCTGTCAGCAGCGCTTCGTTCACCTCCGGTGCGCCACCGCAGATTTCACAGTCCGCCGGCACCTGGTTCCCGGCCGCCAGGCGTATGATGTCCCCCTCTACCAGCATGGCGGCATCCAGCAGCACCTCGCCGCCGTCCCGCACTGTGCGCACCGGCGCAGCTTGCAGCACCTGCACTTTCTCCAGCGCCCGTTTCACACGCAGTTCCTGCACAATGCCGATGAGGGTATTCAGGGCGATGACACCCAGAAACAGCAGATCGCTCCAGGCACCTACGGCGGCCAGGCAGGCCCCCAGGGCACAGAACAGAAAATTGAAAGGTGTGAACAGGTTGTCGGCTACAATGCGCGCCGCGCTTTTGCTCAGCCCCTGGGGCGGCGTATTGGCACATCCGGCGGCGGCCCGCCGGGCGGCTTCGGCACAGGTCAGGCCTCTGTCCGGGGCGGCGGCGGGCCATCCGCCGGCAGGGCGCTTCTCGATGTGTTTCATGGGCTCAGCTCCTTCTCACAGGTTCATCCTTTTACCCATAAGACGAAGCAGCGCACCGGCGGTTTTCGCATAAAAACGAAAGATTTCCGCAAGATTGCACGGCGCCCCTTTCTGCGCCAAACCGTTCGGGTGACCGGCCCGGACGGTTTGGGGGAGCGGTAAAAAGCCCGGCGTGGGGGACCCACGCCGGGCTTTCCTTGTTCGGGCGGCCCCGGAGGGCACACCTGCCTTTTTGGTTTTATCCTGGCCGTACCTGCCGGCCCCTCAGCCGGCCGCGGCGGCCGGGTTTTGGGGGGCATCGCCTGCGGCCTGGGGCGCCAGATCCCCGCACCGGGCTGCCAGGCGGTTGTGCTCGGCCCGCAGGGCTTCGGCAGCAGACTGGCGGGCCTTTTTGTCCACTGCAGGCCGGCCGTCTCCGCCCACACAGTACACAGGCCGGCCTGCAACCAGCGCCTTTTGGGACGGACTGCAGTGCAGCGGCACAAAGGCCACATGCTGCCCCGTACGGGCAAAGCAATACTTTTCCAGCATCAGGAACCCATTGTACGTCTGGCCCATGGCGGCGCCGCTGTCGGAATAGGCTACATCCGGGCAGATGGCCAGGCTCTCCCCCTGTTCCAGCAGCGCGGCCGACTGGCGCATGGTCTCGCGGATCTCCGGCCCGCCCCTGTGGACAGCCACCGCGCCGATGCCGTGCATCAGCCGCGGGACCAACAGGCTCAAAGCCCCGGAGGCCAGAAAGGCCAGGGGCCGCGGCCAGCCGAAGCGCTGGGTAAAGGTGTAGCTGTAATACTGCTGAAAGCAGGCCTGGCGCTCGGTAAACACAGACAGCGCCCACACATGCACATCCTGCGGCAGGAATGCCGCCGCACGGACGGGGCCGTACAGGTTCTGGTGGTGCACTACATACACCCGGGGGCCATCGGGCAGGCGCTCTTCTTCTCTGTACGTCCAATGCCCCAATACAACCGACACCACTCGTTTGGCCAGATGCCCGAAGCCATCCCAGGCCGGCAGGCCGGGCCGGGGTGCCGGCGCGCCGGCTGCGGGCGCCGCAAACACCCAGTGCAGCTGCACCTGATAGCTGAGCACCGCCAGCAGCAGATCCACCAGCAGCTTGGCGGGCATCTCGTCCATAGCGGTCAGCGCGCACAGGGCCCAGGTCATGCCGATACTGGCGGCCAGCTGCACCGCCCACAGGCAGTAGTATTTCCACAGCGTGCCGGCCACCGCCCTGTTCTGGGCCGTGGGCAGGCGGCGGTTGCACGCGTAATTAAATACCGAGGATACGGCCCGTGCAATGGCTGCCGCAGCCAGCACCCGCAGCCCCAGGGAGAGGTTCTGGAAAGCCAGTTTCACCAGGATGCAGTAAAGGAACACGTCCACCACGGCCGACAGGCCCGCCGCCGCGCCATACTGCACCACACCCGACAAAAGGCGCATCACAATGGGGATGGAATCGACCACCGTGCGGTAATGGCTGCCGGCATTGTTCTCAAAATAGACCGTGCGGATTGGCACCACTTGATAAGGGATCACCTGCTGACGTGCCCAGATCAGCATGTTCAGTTCATATTCATACCGCTGACCCGGCAAACCAGCCACCTGCTCCAGCAGCGGGCCCGGAATGCCGCGCAGGCCCGTCTGTGTGTCTTTCAGGTCAATTCCATACAGAAGGCGCATTGCGCCGCTGACCACCCGGTTGCCCATGGCACTGCGCTGCGGCGTGCCCGGGCCAAAGTTCCGGCAGCCCAGCGTCAATGCCCCGGGCGCTTTTTCCATGGCGCGGCACACGGCCAGCACGTCCTCTACCGTATGCTGGCCGTCACAGTCCGCCGTCACGGCGCCCGGTGCCGGCCGGCCGGCACGGCGGGCCTGCTCCAGCAGATAACGGAACCCCGTTTTCAGCGCCGCGCCCTTGCCCCGGTTTTCCCCGTAGGACAAGACCACGCAGCCAGCGACGGCGCGCACGGCATCGAACACCGGGCCGTAAGCGGGGCCGCTGCCGTCGTCCACCACTACAATCTCCGCGAATCCGGCGCCATACAGCGCCTGTACATACCCCTGCAGACGGTCATCCGGCTCGTACGCCGGAATCACAACGGTCGTCTCCATCATCATCCCTCCGTCCCGTGATAGGCTGGCATCAGGGTGCAAAAGGCGCTGCGGTTTCCGGGCCGCAGACGGCACGGAAAAGCGCCGCAGCCGGCCTGCGGCAGGCCAAAAGGCGCCGCCCTGCGCTGGAAAAGGCCGCAGCCTTTATGCGCTGATGCTTTTTATTATATAACGAGGGCTGTGTCATTTCAACTTCACTGCTCCCCCATTCGCCGGGAAGCGGTTCACTTGCGGTGCTTTCGCCCAAAAAGCAGCAGATCCGCACAATTTCCTGCAATGCAAAGCGCCCGCAGTTGCCTGCGGGCGCCTAGCCAGTGCTTTTTACTTTTTGGGCGCAGCCTTGGCGGCGGGCTTTGCCTCAGCCTTGGGCTCCGCTTTCTGGGCCGCTTTGCGGGCCACGGCGGCCACCGTTTTCTCCTCGGCCGCTTTGGGGGCGGGGGCCGCTTTCTTGGCCGCTGCCTTTTTCGCGGGGGCTGCCGCTTTCTTCAGGCCGTCCAGCACCTCGGCCGCTTTTTCCGCAACGGACTTGCCGCCGGCCTTTTTAGCAGTTTTCGCCGCAGCGGGCTTCTTTTCGGCCTTGGGCGCGGCGGCCTTTTTGGCCGGAGCTTTCTTCGGGGCTTTCTGCTCCACCAGCTTCCACAGCTGGTTGTCACCGTCCACATCCTCCCAAATCTGTACATGGGCGCCGTTCTCGCTGTTCATATCCACAATGTCCAGCACTTTGCCGGACAGGCGGGATTTGATCTTGTAATAGCCGCGCTTGGCAGGCACCAGTTCCCACAGCTGGTTATCCTTGCCCAGGTAGTCCCACTGATGTACCCAGGCACCGTTCTCTGTCCCGGAGGCAATAACATCCAGCACCTTGCCGGACAGCTTGTTTTCCAGCTTATAGATACCCTCGGCCACTTCCACGGCCACCCAGCGCTGGCTGTCGGCGCCGGCATCGGCCCACAGCTGCACCAGTGCACCGGATTCGGCGTTAAAATCGGCCACTTCCAAAACGCGGCCGTCTTTGGAGGCGATGGCAAAACAGGTATTGGAAACGATTTTTTTGGTCATGATACTCTCCTCTTTCAGTCAGACGGATTGCTTTCATCGCATTGGCAATTCATACCAGTCTATTGGGATGATACCATATTTGTGAAAAAAGTCAATATTGAGGACGTTTTTTCGTCATTTTGCACACGGCAAATTTATTAATATTGCTTTTAGTGTTCATTTTAAGCAAGATACTTACAGTTATATGACAAAACAGCGACACTGACGCCGGATGCAGAGACGGGCAGGCCCCACGAAGGGCCTGCCCGTTTTGCACAGCGCACGAAACTCACTGCGCCAGATACTGTTCCAGCGTCAGGCCGCTGGCTTTGATCAGCTGGGCCTGTTCCGCACCCACATAGCGCCAGTGCCAGGGTTCCGGGTCGAAACCGGTGATGTCACGGGTGCCGGCCGGATAGCGCTCAATAAAGCCGTAATTGGCGGCATTGTCCACCAGCCACTGGTATTCCGCGCTGGCGCGGTATGCCGCATCGTCATAATCCGACACCGAGCTGCTGAAGATGTCGGCAGCCAGGCCCAGGTTGTGTTCCGACGCGCCGGCAGGGCAGTCGGTATAACCATTGGTGTAATTGGCCTCCTGGGTTGCATACGTGCGGTAGCCCACCCGCATCGTGAGGGTATACCCCGCCTGGGACGCCGCATCGATCAGCTGGTTAAAGGCATCGGCGGCGCGGCTGTCCACCGGCACACCGCCTACATCGGTGGTGGCAATGGCGTCACACTCTTCCCGGGTCATCACTTGGTCCCGGTTCACCAGGCGCATATACCACTCGTCCCGCGGGATGGTCGCCGCCGGCTGCGCAGGCGTGCTGGCGGAATCAGGCGCGGAAGTGCTGTCGGCCGGCAGACCGGAGACGGACCCGGAAGCCGCCGGCACCGAAGAGGATGCCTCAGGTACCGTGACGGAAGGATCCGGCTGATCCCCTTTCTGGAAGAACAGGAAGTATACCGCCACCAAAAGCGCCAGAACCACAAGGGCCGCCACGACGAAAATACCCGTCTTTTTGCCGGCGCCGCCATTGCCGCCCCGGCCGGGATAATCCTGTACGGCGCGGGTGCGTTTGGGTTTGGGCGCAGGGGCAGGTTCATCCTCTTCCGGGTCGGCGTCAAACAGATCGCCGTCAAACAGGTCCTTGCCCTGGGCCTGCTGTTCCATTTCGTTGGTATCGGGATACTGGGACAAATCCAAGCCGCTGATGGTAGCATCGAAATCGTCGTCGTCATCACCGAAAGCCGCCGCAATATTGGAGGCGATGTCCGCATGGGATACAGGCGCATCCGTCTGGGCCGCCCGGTCCTGTGTTCCGGCCGGCGCCTCAAAGGCGCCCGTCTCATCCAAATCCAGCGCGGCAGTGTCAAACTGCACTGCCGGCACCTCAGCGGCCGGCTGCTCCCCGTCCGGACGGGGGGCCGGCGGCGTAAACACTTTGGTCGCCTCGCCATCCTCCGGTCCCGCGGGCATGGTGTTCATCATGGCGCTTTCCAAAATGGGCTTCCACGCGGGCTCCGCATCCAAATCAGAGGCAGCCGGTGCGGCGGGCTGCGGCGGAACATCCGCCGGCTGCTGTGATGCGGCGGGAGCGGGCTGCGGCTGGGCGGCCGCCCGCTGCCTGCGGGCGGATTCGATCCGGGACAGCATATCCACATGCCAGTCGATGGGCTTGGGCGCACCGGAGCGCCGCGGCACGGGATTGGGCATCACGGCCGGTGCTGCCTCCGAAGGCGCCGGCCCGGCTGAAGGCGAACCGAATACCGGCACACTGGCCGCCTGGGCCGGGGCCTGGGATGCCTCGGCCGCCCCCTCTTGCGGGCTATCATCAAATGTAACAGCTGTAACAGCCATCGGTGCCGGAGGAACCGCCGGCTGTGCCGACGGCGGTTCCGGCTGTGCCGGGGCAGTATCTTCAAACAGGCCCGCCGGCGCATCGGCCAGAGGCTTCACATCCAAATCTTCCAGCGCCTCCAGCCCATCCAGACTGACAGCCTGGGATACCGGCTGGCTGGCAGCGCCGCCGGCAGGCAGCTGCACATCCGCCTGGGCGTGCGCCGTATTCACCGGCGCTGCCGGGACATCGTCGTCCTCGTCTTCCAATTCCCCCGCGAACAGGCTTTGAAAAACCGCCGCGCCGATCTCTTCCTCCCGCCGTGAAGCGCTTTCCTGTACGGTTTCAGGGGCCTGCGCGGCCGCGGGCCCCTGGGCAGCCGGGGCGGCCTTTTCGAACAATCCTGTATCTGCCGCACCGGATGCCGCAGGGGCGTCGGGTACGGCGGGGGTATCATCTTCAAACAGATCCAGCTTCTGCATACCTGCAAACGCGTCTTCCCATTCCGTGTTCCGGCCAGCGCCGGTGGGGGTATTTGCCTGATTGTCAGGATTTTCAAACAAATCCTCTTTGGGCACAAACAACACCGCCTTTTCTGTGGTTGTGGGCTCACGGCGGCAGGCTTCCCAATAGCCGCCGCCTGCATATAATTTCTTATATTTTACAGCAAAAGCGCTCCGGGCGCAAGTATCTGCGCCCATTTCCCGCCGCCTGCAGGTGCGGGGCGCCCGGCAAATGTGAAATTTTTGCAGGAAAACCGGCCGAGGGCCTTGCGCTCGGCCGCAAAAAGATGTATACTGAATTAGCACTCATTATACAAGAGTGCTAAAACACGATTTGGGAGGCGCCGGACCATGGCGACAAAACAATTCAAAGCGGAGTCCAAACGGCTCCTTGATCTGATGATCAACAGCATTTATACCCATAAGGAAATTTTTCTGCGGGAACTGATCAGCAACGCCAGCGATGCGGTTGACAAGCTGTACTTCCGCAGCCTGACCGACGACAGCGTGACGCTGAAAAAGAAGGATTTCTGCATCCGCCTTTCCCTGGACAAGGATGCGCGCACCATCACCGTATCCGACAACGGCATCGGCATGACCAAGGATGAGCTGGAGAAAAACCTGGGCACCATTGCCCACAGCGGCAGCTTGGGCTTCAAGCAGGAAAACGCCGACAACGCCAAGGTGGATATCATCGGCCAGTTCGGCGTGGGCTTCTACTCGGCTTTTATGGTGGCCGCCAAGGTGACGGTGATCAGCCGCGCCTACGGCAGCAGCGAGGCCTGGCAGTGGGAATCCAAAGGCGCTGAGGGCTACACCATCACCCCCTGCGAGAAGAATACCGCAGGCACCGATGTGATCCTGGTGGTGAAAGAGGATGAAGGTGAGGAGCATTACAGCGAGTTCCTGGATGAGAACCGTCTGGTGGGCATTGTGAAAAAGTATTCCGATTATATCCGCTGGCCTATCAAGATGATGCGCCAGAAGAGCCGGATGATCGAGGGGACCGACAAGGACGCCGAAGGGCACTACAAAACACCGGAGTATGAGGATTACACCGAGGACGAGACGCTGAACAGCATGGTGCCTATCTGGAAGCGGGATAAAAAGAAGGTTTCCGACCAGGAGTACGCCGACTTCTACCAGAAGAAATTCGGCGATTGGGAGGCGCCGGCCAGGGTGATCCAATCCAAAACCGAAGGCACCGCCACTTACACGGCGCTGCTGTTCATCCCCAGCCATGCACCCTATAACTATTATACAAAAGAATATGAAAAGGGCCTGCAGCTGTATGCCAGCGGTGTATTGATTATGGACAAATGCGCCGATTTGCTGCCTGACTACTTCAGCTTCGTGAAGGGCCTGGTGGACAGCCAGGATTTGAGCCTGAACATCAGCCGTGAGATGCTGCAGCACGACAGCCAGCTGCGGCTGATCCGCAGCACACTGGAGCGGAAAATCAAAAACGAGCTGGCTTCCTGGATGAAAAACGACCGCGAAAAGTATGATGCGTTCTTCAAGGCCTTTGGACTGCAGCTGAAAGTGGGCTGCTACGCCGACTTCGGCGCCCACAAGGATGTATTGCAGGATCTGCTTTTGTTCCACAGCGCAAAGCAGGACAAACTGATCAGCCTGAAAGAGTATGTAGATGCCATGGCCGAGGGGCAGAAGTACATCTACTACGCCGCCGGCGACAGCACCGAGCGCCTGGGCAAGCTGCCCACCGCCGAACGCGTGCTGGACAAGGGATACGACGTGCTGTTCCTGACGGACGATGTGGACGAATTTGCCCTGCAGATGATGCGCACCTACTCCGACAAGGAGTTCCGCAACATCGGCGGCGACGACTTGGGCCTGGAGAGCGACGAAGAGAAAGAAGCGCTGAAGCAGCAGAACGAAGAGCACAAAGCCCTGTTTGACGCCATGAAGGAAGCCCTGGGCGACAAAGTAGCCGCCGTGCAGATGACCCGGAGCCTGAAGGGCCATCCCGTATGCCTGACCAGTCAGGGGGCGCTGTCCATTGAGATGGAAAAGGTGCTGAACAGCATGCCTGCCCAGGAGGAAAAAGTGCATAGCCGCAAAGTACTGGAAGTGAACGGCGAGCACCCGGTGTTCAAGGCCCTGGAGGCCGTGTTCAACGCAGACGACAAAGAGAAGCTGTCCGATTACACCGAGCTGCTGTACGACCAGGCATTGCTGATTGAGGGCCTGCCTTTGGAGGACCCCGTGGCCTACGCCAACCTGGTATGCAAGCTGATGCAGTAAAGGGGCGCGGCTATGGCGCAGCCTGTTGGGCAAATGCCCTTCGGTAAAATCTACCCCCTTTTGGTCAATAAAGCTTTGCGAAAGGGGCGCACCCGGGAAGAGGCGGACGCCGTCATCTGCTGGATGACCGGCTATACCCCAGCGGACCTGGCGCGTCTGGCCCGGACCGGCCTGTCCTACGGGGACTTTTTCACCGGCGCGCCGGCGCTGCACCCTGCCCGGACACAAATCACCGGCAAGGTGTGCGGTGTTCAGGTGGAAACCATCGCCGACCCGCTGGAGCGGGAGATCCGCCGGCTGGACAAATTGATCGACGAACTGGCCAAAGGCCTGCCGCTGGATCGGATCCTGCGCCGGTGACAGCCCTGGCCGGCGGCACGCTGCGGTTTTGTGCCGCAGCGTGTGGGCCCAAGTGAATACGCAAAAAGCGCGGCGACCCTTCATGGATCGCCGCGCTTTTTGCATACAGATCCGGCCCGTACCGGCTTGCGCCGCCGCGCCTTTGGCGGGAAACCGCCTGCCGGCCCCAAGCTCCTGTCTCTCAGGATGTACCGTCTATACGGCGAAGCACAGCTGCTGCCACATAGTGCAGCACCGTAAACTGCGGCGGGGCGATATTCGCCAGCAGAGCCAAATGTTCGGTTTCAAACGCCGCCACCTGTTCCGGCGGCAGGGCAGCCCCCACGCCCCGGCAGGCTTTCATGCGGCCGTTCCAGCTCTCCCGGGTAAAGGGCACCTCCACGTCGAACAGGTCGGCAGCCTCCTGGCGGAACAAACCGCCGTAGGCATCAGGCACCGGGATGGGGCGGCGCACCTCGCCGCCGCCTGTCCAGGCGGGGTTATAGCGCAGGGCCAGTGCCTCGCTGGCAGCGGCCACGGCATCCTCAGCCGGCAGCCAGGCCATGTAGGTGATGACAAACAGGCCGCCGGGGCGCAGCAGGCGGTGCAGCAGCGGCGCCAGGCGGACATGGTCCAGGTAGAAATAGCACTGGCAGGCGATGGCAGCGTCGAAGGACGCATCGGGGAAGTCCATCTCTTCGGCGGGCACACAGTGAAAGGCGATGTCCATCCCCTGCTCGGCCGCCAGGCGGCGGGCCTGGCCGATCTGGCCGGGCGCGGGGTCCACACCGGTAAAGCGCGCCCCTTCGGCGCACAGCGCGCGGGGCACTACTCCGGTGCCGGTGCCGATGTCCAGCACCCGCTGGCCGGGCAGCCCCACGCCGTGGGTTCGCAGACAGCTGTAAAACGCCGGCGGGTAAATATCCCGGTAACGGGCATAATCCGCCGCGGTGCGGCTCCAGTCAAACGGGCGCCCGCCGTCAATATCCGGCTGTTGCACAGGCTTCTCCCCTTTCTCCGCCTTTTGCCGGCACACTCAGTAATAGTAGTAACCGTAGCCGAAGAACATTTCCGCCAGGGCACTGAGACCTTCCAGAAGCACATTGAACGCCAGGATACCCAGCACCAGCTGGATCAGCTTGAAAATCAGAAGCGCACGGGCCAGGTTCCGGCGGGACTGGCTTTCGCTGCTGCCAAACGCCCAGATCAGCAGCACAATCCATCCGGCCACGGGAATGATGGATACCACCAGCATGGGCAGCGCGCTGCCCAGAGTGAGCGGTGTGCCGTCGGCAAAGGGGGCCGGCACCCCCGGCCCGTAAGGGCCGCCCACCGGCTGGTATCGGGGCCCGCCGGCGTAAGCCGGGCCATAGGGGCGTTCTCCGCCGCCGGCGTAAGCCGGGCCGCCGGCAGGGCTCTGCCCCGGCATCCCAGCCTCCCCGGGCGTACCGCCCCGGACGTAAGCCGGCTGCGGGCCGGCCTCTTCCGGGCGCCTGCCCGCAGGTTCCGGCGCAGCCGGCTGTCCGGCAAAGGCCGCGGGCTGCGGGTTTTCCTGCGGAACCCGGCGCCCGCCGTCCGCCGGCGCATCTTCCGCCGCAGCGGCCGGCTGCTGCGACCCGGCCGGAGAAGCCGCCCCAGGCTGCGGCATTTCTTCCGCTGCGGCCGGGTGCTGCTCTGCCGGGGCATCATCCGGCCGCTGCCCGGCTACCGGGGCCCAGTCCTCTACGGGATGGCCGCAGTCCGGACAGGTTTGGGCGCCCTCAGGCAGGGGCGCGCCGCAGTGGGTACAATATTTAGCCATACTGATCTCTCCTTTGTGTCTTGGCCGGGCAGCTGTTCCTGCATCCGATCAAAAATACATATAAACCTGGCATGGGATCATGCCGTTGTACAGCTTGCGCCGCCGGCGGGCCTTTTGACCGAAGTTCTGCTCGAACTGGGCGTCGGCGGTGATGATGTAGGCCCCCCGCACCGGATGCTGTGCCAGGCGCCGGCCCAGGGTTTTTTCCAGGGCGGCTGCGCCGGCCAGGTCCCCCAGGCGCTCGCCATAGGGGGGATTGGTGAACACCAGGCTGCGGCTTTCGGGGGTGAAATCGGCCACATCCCCCTGGGAAAACCGGCACAGATGCCCCACCCCGGCCTTTTGGGCGTTGGCCTCGGCCAGGGCCACGGCGGCGGGATCAATGTCGCTGCCCACACCCTCGAAGGCGCAGTCGCGCCGGATCTCGTCCAGGGCACGCTGGCGGGCGCGCTGCCAGGCCGCGGCGGGCACAAAGGCGTAGTGCTCGGCGGCGAAGCGCCGGTGCAGGCCCGGGGCTATGTTGGCGGCCTTCATGGCCGCCTCGATCAGCAATGTGCCGCTGCCGCAGAAGAGATCCTCTGCCCGGGTGTCCGGATAAATGCGGCCCAGGTCCACCATGGCGGCTGCCAGGGTCTCCTTGATGGGCGCCAGGGTGGCACGGCGGCGGTAGCCCCGCTTGTGCAGGCCCTCGCCGGAGGTGTCCAGCATGATCTCGGCCACGTTTTTGCGGATGGAAAAGCGCACCCGGTATTCCCCGCTGTCCTCGGGCAGCACCTGTACCCTGTGGCCGCGCTTGAGGCGCTCCACCACGGCTTTTTTCACAATGCTCTGGCAGGCGGGCACGCTGGACAGCTGGCTGGACAGGGATGACCCCTTCACGGGGAAGGCGCCGTTTGCGGGGATGAACTGCTCCCAAGGCACGGCGGACACGGCGTCGAACAGTTCGTCGAAGGTGCGCACCGTCCGGCGGGCCAGCAGCAGCAGGATGCGCTCGGCGCAGCGGCTGTACAAATTGGCCGCGGCCAGGATGTCGGCGTCTCCCTCAAAGCTGACGCGGCCGTCGGTGACGGCGACGTTCTGGGCGCCGATGCGCTTGAAATCAAAGGCGGCGGCGCTCTCTGTTCCGAAATGGCAGGGCGCGATGAAATGATAGGCCAAGGGAAATCCTCCGTTTCGCTCGTTTCGGTGCTGCTGAACCATCGGCGCAGCGCGCGAATGGGAGCACGGGCTTCTTTTCCGGCTGACGGCGGGCGGCGAGAAACGCCGCGAAGGCCCGCGAATACAGCCGTTATGCGGCTATTATACCACAAACCGCGCCCGCCTGGCTAGAGGCGGGCGCGGGGTGGGTTATGGGGTGATGTTGATCGTCTCATCCGGGCCGGCGATCAGGGTTTGAGATGTGGGCATCGCGTCGGCGGCATAGGTGAGGTAAACGGGCTGCCGGAGGGTGTCGGCGCCGAAGTACACAACGTTGGGGGCTTCACCACTGACGCGCAGCATGTTGCCCGGCGCCAGGTCGGCCACGGGGATCGTCTTGCCCTCTTCCGTGTACAGCGTGTCCTGCGTCAGCGTGATGGCGGCGCTGCCCACCAGGGCGATTTCCGCGCCGCCGTCCCAGAGGGCGATCCGTTCGATTTTCCGGTAAGTCTGATAGGTTTGTGACTTCACAAGCTCCACATACGCCCGCCCTTCCCGGCTGGGCAGACTGGCGAACAGCGCCCACAGCAGGCCGATGAGGACAAGCACCATCCCCAGGCCGGCAAGGATCCGACGAAGCGCACGCTTTCCACTGGTTTGATTCACCGCTATTACATCCTTATTGATTAAATTATTATATCAACAATTTTTCCCTACTGTCCTGCGCGGAAGGCTGTGGGGGTTTGGCCGGTGTGCTTTTTGAACACCTTGGCGAAGTAATTCACATCGGAAAAGCCCACGGCGGCGGCCACCTGGCCCACCGGCAGGCCGGTGCTGCTGCGCAGCAGCTTCTTGGCCTCGGCCACCCGGCAGGTGGCGATGTACTCGGGCAGGCTTTTGCCCACCTCCCGGTTGAACTGCTGGCTGAGGTAGCTGGCGTTGACCCCCAGCTTCTGGGCGATGGCGTGAAGGGAGAGCTCGGGGTCGGCCAGGTTGAACTGGACATAGTTGAGCATGGCGCGCACATTGGGCGTGTAGCCCACCAGGCTGTGCTTGCGGGCCTGGTGGCAGTAGTCCCGCACCATGTCCCGGCGCAGCGCGTCGATCTCCCCTGGGCGGGCGGCGGCCTCGATGCGCCGGGCCCAGCGGGTGGAGATGGCGTCCAGATAATACGGGTGCACCTGCACCTGTTCCAGGGCCTTGCGCAGCAGGGTATTCAGCACAATGGCCATATTCTTTTCGTTGCGCAGCCGGCCGGGCACACGGTCGAACCGGATGGGCTGCATAGCGTCGCTGAGCACGGTGTAATCCCCTTTGGCCACCCGCTGCAGAAAGCGGTTCTCCATGGCGTAGCGCCGCTCCAGCATCTCCGCGCGCATTTGGGCGGCATCCTCCTCCACCACCGGACAAGGGGGCGGGCTTTCCCGGCTCACCTCCAGCGTGCGCACCGTCCGGGACAGGGTGACACCGTACAGCCCGGACACCAGCGCGTTCAGCAGTGCCCGGGGAGCGTCCTGTTCCAGCACAGGTGCCGCATGGTAATAGGCGCGGTACTCATCCCCTTTTGACAGAGGGATCCCGTTGCGCGTGAGCAATGCTTCGATGGTGCCGGGGGCCTGCTGTTCGGGCAGATAAGGGCCGATCACCGCAAATCCGTCCAATGCCGGCAGCTGCACCGCCGCCACGCACAGCCCGTAGGAAGTGGCGATCTCATAACAAAAGCCTTCCTCACACTCGAACAGTTTGCCCGAGAGCAGAATTTCCCCTACCGCCTGCTGGATACCTGCCGGCAGCAAATCCGGGCTGGCATAATCGCTGAACGTCAACCGGCGATCCAAATGATAAAAATAGGTATCCCACAGGGTTTGCACCAGCTCGGCAAAAGGAGCCAGGCGGCAGCGCAGCTTTTCGGTTGTCATAGGCAGTCACTCCTTTTGGCGGCGGATGGGCCGTCCTCCGTAAACAGTATACCACATTTTCCGCCGGGCCGGAATAATTTTTGGATACAGGCACAAATCCCAAAGATTTTTTTGTTCACGCAAAACATTTCCTCACCGGCCTGCAGCCGCTTCCGGTATGATAAAAGCATCGGTTTGCCCGCCCATTACGGGCAGATATCACAGGGGCCTGCAGGCCCCGCCAGAAAGGAAGGGATCCTTTTGAGGACTGAAACCGTATTGAAACAAGCCCTGTTTGCCAAACCCGGAGAGGCTTTTGCCCCCGTGGCCCTGCCACACACCTGGAATGCCCTGGACGGCCAGGATGGCGGCGGCGATTATTGGCGCGGCGCAGCCACTTATCAGATCGCACTGCCCGCCCCTACCGCCGGCAAACGCCAGTTCATTCAATTCGAAGGCGCCAACCATGTGGCTTCCGTGCGCTGCAACGGCGTGGAACTGGGTACCCACAAGGGCGGCTTTTCCACTTTCCGTTTCGAGCTGACCGACGTGATGAAGGGCGCCGATAACCTGCTGGAAGTAACCGTGGACAACAGCGAGTGCGATGTGTACCCCCAACAGGCGGATTTTACCTTCTTTGGCGGGCTGTACCGGGACGTGACTTTTATTGAGGCCGAGCCCATCCACTTTGACTTGATGAAGCACGGCACGCAGGGCGTGTTCATAACGCCCCATGCTGCGGGCAAGGTGCGGGTGGACGCTTTCCCGGTAAACGCCGCAGGCTGCACCGTGACATGTGCCATTCTGGACGCCGCCGGCAACACCGTGGCCCAGGCCGGCGCCCCTGCCCAGGCGCACACCGTGCTGGTGCTGGATGTGGAAAACCCCCATCTGTGGAACGGCCGGCCGGACCCCTATTGCTATACCGCCCGGCTGACGCTGGAACAAAACGGCACAGCCTGCGACGAAGTGGATGCAGTCTTCGGCTTCCGCGGCTTCCACGTGGACCCGGAGCGCGGCTTCTTCCTCAACGGCAAAAGCTATCCTCTGCGCGGCGTGGCCCGCCACCAGGACCGCCTGGACAAAGGCTGGGCCATCAGCGATGCGGACCACGAAGAAGATGTAAGGCTGATTCTGGAGGTGGGTGCCACCACCATCCGGCTGGCCCATTACCAGCATGCACGGCACTTCTACGACCTGTGTGACCGCGCCGGCCTGGTGCTGTGGGCGGAGATCCCCTTCATCAGCCTGTTCCGGGAGGGCCCGGACGCCCGGGAGAACACCCTGAGCCAGATGACCGAATTGATCGCCCAGAACTACAACCATCCGTCCATCTGCTTCTGGGGCATTTCCAACGAGATCACCATCGGCGGCGAGAGCGAAGCGCTGTACCGCAACCTGTGCGAACTGAACGCCCTGGCCAAGAAACTGGATCCCAGCCGCCTGACCACCATGGCCCAGCTGTCCATGGTACCCATGGATTCCGAGCACGTGTACATCACCGATGTGCAGAGCTATAACAACTACTACGGCTGGTATGTGGGCGATGTGGATCAGAACGGCCCCTGGATGGACGAATTCCACCGCAAAAACCCTGACCGCCCCCTGGGCATTTCCGAATACGGCGCTGAGGCCATCCTCACCTGGCATTCCGCCAAGCCGGAAAACCATGACTACACCGAAGAATACCAGGCCCATTACCACCATGAGATGCTGAAGGCCTTTGCTGCGCGCCCCTACCTGTGGGCCACCCATTGCTGGAATATGTTCGATTTTGCCGCCGATGCCCGGGACGAGGGCGGCTGCAAGGGCCGCAACAACAAAGGCCTTGTGACCTATGACCGCAAGACCAGGAAAGAAGCCTTCTATATTTACAAGGCCTACTGGAACCCCGAACCCATGGTGCATGTGTGCGGTGCCCGCTTTGCCGACCGCGCCCCCGGCCAGCGGGATGTGACCGTGTATACCAACCGCCCCAGCGTAACGCTGCTGGTGAACGGCCGGGAGGTGGGCACCCAGACGGTAACCGACCACGCTGCAGTGTTCCGGGACGTGCCCCTTGCGGACGGGCCCAACACCGTGACCGCCCGGGCCGATGGGCTGGAGGATTCCATCACCCTGCACGGCGTAGCCCAGCCCAACGAAAGCTATGTGCTGCCTCAGGAGGTAGACGACGGCACAGCCGGCAACTGGTTCGACGATTTGGGCAACGAGCTGAAGCTGGAGTTCCGGGAAGGGTATCTCTCCATCCGGGATAGAATCGGCGATATCTTGGCCAACGAAGAGGCCGCCAAGGTTCTGAACGAGCTGATGGGCAAAATGGCCGGCGGCGCAGCCATGAAGAGCATGCAGGCCATGATGGGCATGATCAAGGCCATGCGCCTGGAGGATGTGCTGAAGATGGCCGGCAAGCGCGTGCCGCCCCAGGCAAAATTCTATCTGAACGACGTTCTGAACAAAATCAAAAAGTGAACTCCGCTTCTCTATCTTCCAGCACAAAAGCCCCCGAAGGTTGAACCGAACCAGTAAAAACGGACAATAGACAAAACGCCCCCTGTGTAGGACAATAAACCTATACAGGGGGTGTTCGTATG
>CALXBN010000060.1 GCA_944386555.1 uncultured Ruthenibacterium sp.
AACAAGCGCCGCCAGGAGGAGCAGGACCGGATGCGCCGGCTCCAGCTGGAGATCGCCAAGAAGGCCCCGGTGAAGGTGCTCATCCCCGACGAGATCTCGGTGGGCGAGCTGGCCTCCCGGATGAAGAAGACCGGGGCCGAGGTGGTCAAGACCCTCATCAAGAACGGGGTCATGGCCTCCCTGTCCGACGTCATCGACTTCGACACCGCCGCCATCATCGCCGAGGAGATGGGGTGCAAGGTGGAGCACGAGGTCATCGTCACCATCGAGGAGAGACTCATCGACACCGCCGAGGATAAGCCCGAGGACCTGGTCCCCCGGGCCCCGGTGGTGGTGGTCATGGGCCATGTGGACCACGGCAAGACCTCTCTGCTGGACTATATCCGCCACGCCAATGTGGTCTCCGGCGAGGCGGGCGGCATCACCCAGCACATCGGCGCCTATCAGGTGCAGGTAAACGGCAAGCCCATCACCTTCCTGGACACCCCGGGCCACGAGGCGTTCACCGCCATGCGCGCCCGCGGCGCCAACCTTACCGACATTGCCGTGCTGGTGGTGGCTGCCGACGACGGCATCATGCCCCAGACGGTGGAGTCCATCAACCACGCCAAGGCCGCAGGCGTGTCCATCATTGTGGCCATCAACAAAATGGATAAACCCACCGCCAACCCCGAGCTGGTGAAAGAACAGCTGACCCAGTACGAACTGGTGCCCGAGGAATGGGGCGGCGACGTGATCTGCGTGCCGGTCTCCGCCGTCACCGGCATGGGCATCCAGGACCTGCTGGAGAACATCAGCCTGGTGGCGGAAGTGAAGGAACTGCGGGCCAACCCCCGCCGCCGGGCCAAGGGCGCCGTCATCGAGGCCCGCTTGGACAAGGGCCAGGGCCCCGTGGCCACGGTGCTGGTGCAGAACGGCACGCTGCACCAGGGTGATATCGTCATCGCCGGCACGGCTGTGGGCCGTGTGCGCGTGATGCGTGACGACCAGGGCCGCACGCTGAAAGACGCCGGCCCCAGCATGCCGGTGGAGATCACCGGCCTGACGGAAGTGCCCGCAGCCGGCGACCTGTTCGATGCGGTGGAGGACGAAAAGCTGGCCCGGGAACTGGCCGACCAGCGCGCCGCCGCGCAGAAGGAGCAGCAGTTTGCCAGCTACAAGAAGGTGACGCTGGACAATCTGTTCAGCCAGATCGCCGAAGGCGAGCGCAAAGAGCTGGCCATCATCGTGAAGGCGGACGTGCAGGGCAGCGCCGAGGCCATCAAGCAGAGCCTGGAAAAGCTGAGCAACGAAGAGGTGCGCGTGCGCGTGATCCATGCGGGCGTGGGCGCCATCAACAAATCGGACGTGATGCTGGCCAACGCCGGCAACGCCATCATCATCGGCTTCAACGTGCGCCCGGATACCGTGGCCAAGGAAGAGGCCGCCCAGGCGGAAGTGGAGATGCGCATGTACCGCGTGATCTACGACGCCATCAACGATGTGACCGATGCCATGAAGGGCATGCTGGCGCCCAAGTACCGCGAGGTGGAGCTGGGCCGCGCCGAAGTGCGCAGCGTGTTCAAGATCTCCAGCGCGGGCACCATCGCCGGCTGCTATGTGCTGGAGGGAAAGATCACCCGCTCGGCCAAGCTGCGCCTGGTGCGGGACGGTATTGTCATCACCGAGGACGAGATCGACAGCCTGCGCCGCTTCAAGGACGACGTGAAGGAAGTGGCCCAGGGGTACGAATGCGGCGTGGGCCTGAAGAAGTTCTCCGACATCAAGGAGGGAGACATCTTCGAATGCTTCATCATGGAAGAATATCGCGACTGACCCCGGCCCAAACTGCAGCAGGCCCCCGCAGGGGCCTGCATACGGCGGCGCTTTGCGCGCCGCAGCAAAACGAAGGAGGTTGCTATGCCCCAAGGTAAGAATATGGGCCGCCTGGCCTCGGATATGAAACGGGAGCTGATCGCCGTCATCGGCGCCATGAAGGACCCGGCCCTGCAGGGCGGCATGCTCACTGTCACCCGGGTGGAAGTTGCACCGGATCTGTCCAGCGCCAAGGTGCATATCAGTGTGCTGGGCGCCGAGGACGCCACCGAAAAGGCCGTGGCCGCCCTGAACCGGGCTGCGGGCCATGTGCGCAGCGAGATCGCAGGGCGCATGCACATCCGTAAAACGCCCGAATACCGTTTTCTGGCCGATGACAGCGCCCGCTATGCCGGGCACATCAATCAGCTGCTGGCAGGCCTGCACAAGGCCGAGGGCCCCGACGGCCGGCCGTGAGCTTTTCGCCGCACTGAACGCAGGAAGAGGGAAGACCATGAGTGAAGTATTAGACCTGGCTGCGGTGATGGCCCGCCTGCTGCGGGCGGAGAACATCCTGCTGCTGTGCCACAAAAACCCGGACGGCGACACTTTGGGCAGCGCCGGTGCGCTGTACCACGCTCTGGCGGCCATCGGCAAAACCGTGGCCGTGCTGTGCGCCGACCCCATCCCCCCCCGGTATGATTATATGCAGCTGGGCCTGTTTACCGGCCAGTTCGACCCCAAGTATGTGGTGGCCATCGATGTGGCAGGCATCCAGCTGTTCGGCGACGCTGTCAAACCCTATGCCGACCGGGTGGATCTGTGTATCGACCATCACCCCTCCAATTCCGGCTATGCCGACGCCATGCTGCTGGACGGCAGCGCCGCCGCCACAGCCGAGATCATCTACGAGCTGCTGCGCACCATGAACGCCGAGATCACCCCCACGGTGGCCGCATGCCTGTACACCGGCGTCTCTACCGATACCGGATGCTTCAAGTTCGCCAACACCACGGCCCGCACCCATCAGGTGGCCGCCAGCCTGATCGAGGCCGGTGCCGATATCGTGCGGCTGAATGCGGTGCTGTTTGAAAGCAAATCCAAAAGCCGCCTGGCCATTGAGCGCAAGGCCCTGGAAAGCCTGCAGTATTACTTCGGCGGCCAGTGCGCCCTGGTGTGCCTCACCAAGGAACAAATCGCCGATGCCGGTGCCGACGGCACCGACCTGGAGGGCATCACCGGCATTCCCCGCGCCATTGAAGGCGTCAAGGTGGGCGTTACCATGCGCCAGCAGCCCACCGGCAGCTACAAGGTCAGTGTGCGCACGGTGCCCGGTGTCAGCGCCAGCGATATCTGCAGGCGCCTGGGCGGCGGCGGCCATGCCCAGGCCGCCGGGTGCGAGATCCTGGGCAGCCAGGAGAACGCCCGCCAGGCCCTGCTGGACGAGGTGGAAAAGGTGCTATGCAAGGGATCCTGATTGTCGATAAACCCGCGGGCTTTACCAGCTTTGACGTCGTTGCCAAACTGCGGGGCATTTGCCAAACGCGCAGGATCGGCCACTCCGGCACATTGGACCCGATGGCCACCGGCGTGCTGCCGGTGTTCATCGGCCAGGCAGCCAAAGCGGTGGACCTGCAGCCCCGCCACGACAAAGTGTACCAGGCGGTGATGCGCCTGGGCCTGCGCACGGATACCGGCGATATAACCGGCGCCGTGCTGGAACAGGCCCCTCTGCCCGCCGGCCTGGACGAAGCCGCCGTGGCCGCGGCCCTGCCCGCCTTTCTGGGAGAAGGGCTGCAGACGCCGCCCATGTACTCGGCGGTGAAGGTGAACGGCCGGCCCCTGTACAAGGCCGCCCGCGCCGGCCTGCAGGTGCAGCGCGCCCCGCGGCCGGTGGTCATTCACGGCCTGGAACTGGCCGGCCGTTTGAACGGGACCGATTACGCTCTGCATGTGCACTGCGGCAAGGGCACTTATGTGCGGGTGCTCATCGAGGACATCGGCCGCGCCCTGGGTGTTCCCGCCACCATGGCTGCCCTGCGGCGCACCGCTGCGGGCATTTTTACCGAGGAGGACGCCCACAGCCTGGACGAGATCCAGGCGGCCCGAAACGCCGGCCGCTTGGAGGAACTGCTGCTGGGGGTGGAGACGGTTTTCACCGGCCTGCCCGCCGTGACCGTGGATGAAGCCGGCGCGGCCCGCCTGCTGAACGGCGCGCCCGTGTACAACGCCGGCTGTGCCTGCGCCAACCGCCGGGTGCGCATCCGCGCCGCCGCCGGCGGGTTTTTGGGCGTGGGGCGCCTGGAACAGGGGGCTCTGCGCGCAGAAAAGCTGTTTGTGGAGCGCCCCGCTACCTGAGAACGTCCCGGCCGCGCCGTTCCGCAGACGGCTTTTCACCCAACTGCAAGAAAAGAGGAGGAACCCGCCATGTCCACAGCCGCAGCCCTTGGTTATTTCGACGGCGTCCATCTGGGCCACCGGGCCGTGCTGGGCGCGGCGGTGAACGCTGCCCGGGCGGCGGGCCTTGTGCCCGCAGCCTTTACGTTCACGCTGCCCCACGGCGGCGCGGGCAAGGGCAAGGCCATCCTCACCCCTGCCGAAAAGCTGCGGCGCATCCGCAGCCTGGGGGTGCAGCAGGTGCTGTGCCCGCCCTTCGAGGCGTTCAGCGCCCTGAGTCCCCGGCAGTTTGTCGCCGACATCCTGGTCTCCCGGCTGGATGTCCGCCAGGTGTTCTGCGGGCAGGATTTCACCTTCGGCGCCCGCAAGGCCGGGGACGCCGCCCTGCTGGGCGCTTTGTGCGCGGAGTATGGCATCCAGGCCCACATTGTGCCCACCTATTGTTTGGGCGGCGCGCCCGTCAGCAGCACCCGCATCCGGGCGGCCCTGGCCGCGGGGGACATCCCCCTGGCCGAAACCCTGCTGGGCGCGCCCTACGGCGAGGAATTCCCCGTGGCACACGGCAAGGGCCTGGGCCGCACCCTGGGCTTCCCCACGATCAATCAAAGCTACCCGCCGGGCATGCTGGTGCCCCGCCAGGGGGTGTATGTCACCCGGGTGCTGCTGGATGGGCAGTGGCGCCCTGCCGCCACGGGCCTGGGCACCCGCCCCACCGTGGACGATTCCGGCCTTGTTACCTGTGAAACCTTCATCCCCGGCTACGAAGGCGATATCTATGGCGAAAGCGTGCCCGTGCGTTTTGTGCGGTACTTATGGCCCACGCAAAAGTACGATTCAGTGGCCCAGCTGGCCGCTATGGTGCAGCGCGCCGCCGCCGAAGCCCTGAAGGACGCCGCCCGTTGAACCGGGGCCTTCGCCCGGGCGAAAAACGGGCAAATTTGCACAAAAATCCGCCCAAATGAGACAAAAGTCCCCGATTGCCCCTTGTGAAAAGCGAGGGTGTGTGCTACACTTAAAACAGTGCTTAGGAAGGAGGTCCTCCGCTATGTTGAGATTGGCAAGAATTGGAAACGGGGGGGGGCGTCCGCTAAGAAACACCCAACAAAACGCACAAAGGCCAAGGTATGCCTGAACGGGTATGCCCTGGCCTTTTTTGCGTGCAGAAAACAAAAGGAGGAAGTATCTATGAAAAAAGGATTGGCCCTGTGCCTGGCCTTGTGCCTGGCGCTCTCTTTGGCGACCCCTGCCCTGGCCGAGCCCGTACCCCTGGCCCCGGCCGCCCTGGAAGCCGCCCCGGTGGAAACAGCCCCGGCAGCCGAAGGCACCGTGGAAACGCCGGCGATGGCAAATGCAGACGAAACGCCTGTTGAAGACGCCGCAACTTTGCAAGAATTAGTGAATAATACGGCAGCTGATGGAGTGCTTACGTTGGAGGCTGATTACGATATCAGTACAACTGGCGGCTTGACCATTAGTAAAGCCATTACGCTGGATTTGAATGGGCATACGTTGACAGGGCAGATTAATTGTTCCGGCGTTTTGACGATTCAGGATTCAACTGCGAAGGCTCCAGTAATTAGTGCAGATTATGAATCTGTCAAATATAGCGGCGGAAAAATTACATATAGCGGAACAACGGTGCTTGCAACAGAAGGCGGCCAAGTAATACTTGAGAGTGGTATGGTCGAATCCACTGGTAATATTGGCGTTTACGCAGAAGGAAATTGCAATCCGGAAGATGCAAGCGATACAGACCCGAAAGCTTCAAAAGTCACTGTTAATGGCGGTTATATCCGTGCGAGGGAGTTCGCAGCCAGTGCGCAGGGGCGCGGTGCAGAACTTGAAGTAAACGGCGGCGTACTTTTTGCAGAAGATAATGCCGTCGTTGGGGGCAATGGAAGCAACAGTTCCAGCACATTCAGAGGAAAAACAATAATGACCATTAATGGCGGCACATTAATTGGCCATATTGTGTCACCGCATTATATTGCTTGCGGAATTTATCATCCGCAGGAAGGTACATTGAATATTAAAGGTGGTACCATCTATGCAGATGGCGGCGTTGGTGTGCTGATGCGCGGCGGTACCTTAAATATGAGCGGGGGCGAAGTAATTGCAACTGGTACGGATGCCGGAAGAGTCGGTGACTCCAAGGTGATTTCTGGCAGCTATGGTATTGCTATTGATATTCAGAGCGGCTATTATGATAATGCCAGCGCACATGTGTCAATCCAAAGCGGTTCTGTGCAAGCAGATGAAACGGTACAAGCAATTTCTGTGATTGATGAAAACGGTAATTCCATAAATGCGCCCGAAAGGATTGCGCCCACCGGCGGTTCCTATAGCAGTGATGTAAGTGGCTTTCTGGCTGGATCTGACGCCATCATGAAAACCACCGACGACACCACGCCGTTTACCGTTGGTGCGACGAGCAGCATTTCCACTCAGGCCAAAGCCCGTGTCGGCGATATGTACTACGAGACGCTGGCCCAGGCTTTGGCGGATAATGCGGCGGCAACCGAAGAAGTCACCATCACCGTCATCAACGACACCGACCTGGGCGACGCCACCATTGGTGAGAACGTCACTTTGACCGTGGAGAATGGCGTCAACCTGAACGTCACCGGTACTGTTGAAAACAAAGGCACCGTTGACAACGAGGGTACCATCACCGTCCAGCCCGGCGCCGATTTGGACGGCAAAGTGGATGGCAGCGGCGACGTGGTGGAAGTGCCCGCCCCCGTACCTGACACCGGCATCACCCTGGACAAAACCCAACTGACCCTGGCCCCGGGCGAGACGGCGAAGCTGACGGCCACCGTAAAGCCCGCCAACGCGGACTACAAAGTGGTGTTCTGGACAAGCTCCGATGAATCCGTGGCCACCGTGGACGAGGCGGGCAACGTTACCGCCGTGGCCGACGGCGAGGCAGTCATCACCGCCGAGAGCTGGTACGGCAACACCGCCGCCTGCACCGTGACCGTGGAGACCCCCGTGGAACCGGAACCCGACCCCACGCCCGAGTGGCCCGCCGAGGGCCTGGAGGGCTTTGTGGTGCGCTGCTACCAGGTGGCCCTGGGCCGAGACCCCGATGAAAAGGGCTATGCCGACTGGTGCCGCTGGCTGA
>CALXBN010000061.1 GCA_944386555.1 uncultured Ruthenibacterium sp.
GCGTTGTGGCAGAAATACAGGTAGTTCACCGCGTCGGGCGTCTGGTTGGCGTCCAGCTGCACACACACGTACCAGCCCCACTCCCAGGTGGGGTTGCCGGTGGCCCTGTCCACTTTGCGGGCGGTGACCACTTTGCCGGAAATGGCCTTGCCGTTGTAGCCGGGCATTCGGATGGTAGTGCTGTCCAGGCCCTCTTCGTCGCTGCCGCCGTGCCAGGTCTTGCCGCCGCCCCGGGTCCATCCCCACCGGCTGTAGCCGTAGCGCACGCGCACGCGTCCGTCGAAAATCATGCAACCGCCCCCTCATCCTGCCAGTTCTGCGGGTACTCTTCGGGGCTCCAGGTGGTGTTGTCCGCCTTGCAGCTCCAGTAATGCCCCTGGAAGATGCACCACTCGCCGGCCATGTACACATCCTGGGCGTCGCGCATCATGTAGGGCTGGGCCGTCTCCTTGCCGGTGCCGTGGTAGGCCTTGTACTCGCTGGGGGCCGCCTCGGGCGTCCAGTCCGGGTGGGTCGCCGTGTCCACCTCCCGAATGGTCTGCACCAGCTGGGTGCCCCACTGGGTGTAGGTATAGCGAAGCACCGTGGCCGCCGGGTACACCTTGCCCGCCGCCCACCAGGGGAAGGCCGCGGGGAACACCAGGGCCGCCTCGCCCTGCACCTGTGCGGTGGTCAGCAGGCTGCCCAGCCCGGTGCGGAACGCCGCGGCCTTGTCCGCCGCCTCGCCCTCGCCGGGGGCCTGGCTCTCGCCCACCGCGTAGGCCAGGGCCGTGTTTGCGGCGGCGGCCTGGGCCTCGGCCTGGGCCTTGGCCTCCGCGGCGGCCTGGGCCTGTGCCTGGGCCTCCTGCACCTCGGCGAAGTCGTCCTGCACCAGGGCCAGGGTGGCTTGTCCGTTTTTCACCAGCACCTCGGGGCTCAGGGTGTACCGCTCGTAGGTGTTCAGCACCGCGCCGTCGCCGTCCAGCGTCTGCAAATCGCCGCCGGCCATGTGGGCGTACACAGCGTCCAGGTCGGCCTCGGGGAAGGGGAATTCCATTTTCCACCGCTTCGCTCCGCTCATCCACAGGCTTGTCCGGCGTGGCAGCGACGCCAGCGCCAGCTCGGTGCCGTCGGGGAATTTCACTTTCATAGGGTCACGCTCCTTTTCAATTACTCACTGTGATGTCGCAGGCTAGCAGCTCGCCGCCCGCTTGGATGTAGGGCGACACTTCCACGTTTTCGCCGCCCGCGGTTATATAGAAAGGCTTCTTGTCGGTGATGCTGAAACTGCCGTCTGCGTTCTGCTTGACGGGCAGGTCGGGTGGGAGGACGAAGGCGGGCCGAACCCCACAAGTGTTGACGTAGTGCCAGTGGGTGTAGCCACCATTGGAGTAGACGAGCCAGACGTCGTCGGTGTTGCGGGTGTACGGGGAGCGGAGCCACCAGTGGGTGGCGCTGCCGTTATAATCGGCGATGCGCTTGTTATTAGCAGCGCTGCCTGTACCAGAACTGAAGTACGAGAGCTTTGCGCCGTCACGAGGGAAATACGAGCTATCACTGGTGGTCCAGCCCAGTTCGTAACCGGACAGCAGGAAGATTTTGCAGCTCAGGCCGTTTGCGCCGGACGCTACCGCGCCTCCAGAACCAGTGCCGTTCTGATACGGAATCTTGACCTGCTTGATTGCGTTCCTGATGTCGTTATCGAACAGGTTCAGGAAGGTGCCGTTCAGGTAGGAATGGATGTCGGAGTTCTTGTAGTCGTTGTTCGTACTGTCGAACTCCCGCATGGAGTAGATGTCCTTAAACAAAATCCACGTCCCGTCGCAGCTGGCATCGTACAGGGAAGAATTGCTGGGAATCCCCTGGTTCACTACAATCCCGGTACGGATGGAGCCGTCCGCCATGGGAATGTTCAGGATGTCGCCAATAGCAATATCGCCAGTTGCCGCCATACTCACGCCCCCTCATACACCGCCACCAGCGTGCCGTTGGGCAAATCCGCCGGGGCCTGGCTGATGTCCGTCACCGCGATGCAGTTCACCATGCCCACGGTGGCAAGGCTTGTCTTGCCGGAGGCTGCCGCGTTCCCCGTGAAGGTGCCGCCGCTCTTTGGCATGGCCGCATCGGCCTTGGCTGCCGTGTCAGGCAAACCCGCAAGCGCTTCGTTGAGCTCTGCTTCCGTGCCCGTATACCCGGCAGATACCGCAGCCTGATAGGGGCTCATGCCATCTTTGCCAGCAGGTCCGCGTCCTGCTACAATTTTGCCGTTTACTTTGATGGACATTTGGGTTCACCTCCTTATACAATAGTTGGCATAAAATCGAGCGAAACCAAAAGCCACTTCTTCTCTGTTAAAGCCTCATCGAATGTGAAAATAATATAGGTGTAAGAACCAGGGTCATATTCAACAGAAAATGATGAAGAAATTTGAGATTGAGAACCAACATCATAGATAGCGTTCGCAGGAGTTGGAGCAACATAGCCGTTAAACGTTGCATTTTTTAACCTAATGCAAACGCCATTTTGTCCGCTATACCCATTAACCAAAAAGCCACACTTTACTCTATTAGGCGGGCTGGTCGGTATATTTCCAGGCCCCGCAAAAGGCATACCGTGGGTTTTATCTGAATTAAGTATCTGTTCAACAATATTCGGTGCGGACGCTACGGAATTTTTAACTTGATTCTCAAGCTCATCAATCGCATCCTGCACATTGGTCGCCGCCAGCCCAGAGCCCGTGTTGCTGTAGCTCACTTCGTTTGCGGCAACAGGGATTTCTTCTGCTTCTTCATCCATCTCGATAGTGTAAGGACCAGCCGCGGCGATGCTGTCCGCCACAGATACCGTTCCGCCGCCGGTGGCTTTCAGCACATCGTCGTAATCCGCCGGCGTCACGTCCTCCAGCGTCTTGCCGCTGTCCACAGGGTTGCCCTGGGCGTCCAGGGTGGCAATGTGCCCCGCCGTGGGGTTGGGGGCCCTGTTCGCCTTGGCTTTCAGCTGGGCCGGCGTGGCGAAGTCGGCCGCCTTGCTCCCGCTGTCGGTCAGGTTGCCGTTTGCGTCCAGCCCGGCGAAGTTCCCCGCCGTGGCCCCGGCTACCTTGTCCGCCTTGGCCGCCGTGGCCTGCTGCAGGGCCGCCGCCGAGGTGCCTGCGTCCGCCAGATTCCCGTCCCCGTCCAGGGCCGCCAGGTTCCCGGCGGTGGGGCTGGCGGGCTTGTTGGCTTTTGCAGCCAGGTCAGCAGATGCAGCGTAGTCCCCCGCCGGCTGCAGACCCAAATCCGCGCTGGTCTTGTTGCCGCTCAGCTCCACGCCGTTGATGCTGGGCTTGTTGGTGGCGGCCTCGTAATTATTGCCGATGGCCGTGCCCGTGTCGGCCCAGGTCCCGCCGGTGTAGTTCCAGATGGTGCCTGTCTCTGTGACGGACGCATACCACCCTTCCGTCCCCGTGCCGTTGGGGTAGGCGGCAATCAGCGCGGCGCTGGTGTCGAACACGCCCTTGTCGCTCACGGCGGTGCCCAGCTGCCCGGCGTACCCCTCGGCCCGGTTGGCTTCGTCCTTTGCGTCTGCCGCGCTCTGGGCCGCCTGGCTCGCGCTTTGGGCGGCGTTTGTCTCGCTGGTGCCCGCGTTACTCGCCGCAGTCTGCGCGGCCTGCTGGGCCTGCTGGGCCGCCGTGGCGGCGCTCTGGGCAGCCTGGGCGTCGTTCTGGGCGGATGCGGCGCTCCCAGCCGCCGCTGTGGCGCTGCCGGCTGCCGCCGCTGCACTCTCCTGGGCTGCCGTGGCCGAGCCCTGGGCGGCCTGGGTGCTGCCCGCCGCCTGGGTGGCCGCGCTTTGGGCCTGGCCCGCGCTGGCCGCCGCCTGCCCGGCACTTTCAGCCGCCGCCGTCTGGGACGCCTGGGCTTGCTGGGCCGCAGTCTGGGCCTGCTCCACCGCGTCGCCGATGCTGCCGGCCGCCTGGGTGGCCGCGTCCGCCGCCTCCTGGGCCTGCCCGGCCGCCTGCTGGGCGGCCTGTGCGCTCTGGGCGGCGCTGGATGCGTTGGCGATGATCTGGTTCAGCGCCGCGTCCGCAAGGGGCAGCTGGGGCGCGAAGGCCCCGGCCAGGGACGGGCGCACGATGGTGCCGTTGGAGGCGATCTTGATCACCTCGGTCTCCCCCTGGGTGCCCACCATGTGCAGGCTCAATTTGCCCGGCAGGGCGGTCATCTCGGCGGAAACATTCCACACGAAGGTGATGCTGTCCCCATCGGTGGAAAACTGCATTTCGTCGCTGGCAATGGTGTCGTGTTCCGTCGCGCCCACCATGGCCCAGGTCAGGGCGGACAGATCCAGCTCGCCGTACATCCGCGGGCCGGTGATGTGCCACACGTCCACGTTCTGCTCGCCGGCGGTGAACTTGCCCGTCAGCGGGTCGGTGTTCAGCCACTTATTGCCGAACGTCAGGTTTAGTTCTGCCATTGGCTGCCTCCATTTCTGTCAATTTTTCTTCCAGCGCGGCCAGGCGCTGCTGCTGTATCTGCAAAAGGCGGATCATCGGGGCGATCAGCTGGGTGTACTCCACGGTTTGGCCGTCGCTCACCCCGGGGAAAATGGCCGCCACATCCTCGGCGATCAGGCCCATGCGGTTGGCCGCGCCCTTGCGGTAGTCGTACCGGGTGGGGCGCAGCGCCAGCAGCTTTTCTGCCTGCCGGCCGGAAAGGGTGCGGATGTTCTTCTTTTTTCGCCGGCTGCTCAGCTCGTGCAGGGTGCCGTAGAAGCTGCAGCTGGGCGCCGCCGGGTCCATCATCACGAAGGTTTTGTTGGTGGTGTCGTTGTCGCCGATCAGCCCCACCAGGTTGTCCCCGGACGAACCGGCCTGCCGCAGCTCCACATAATGGCCGCCGGCCCGGGTGTAGGCGCGCACGGCGGATGCCAAATTCGCGCTGGCTGCCGTCTGCGCGCTGGCCACGTTCAGCTCGCTCTCTGCCTTGTTGTTCAGCAGCTCGGCGTTCTCCGCCGTGTCGGCTTCCGCCGCCCGCGCCACCTCCAGGTCGGCTTCCTCCTTGCCGCCCAGGGTCACGGCGTCCTGGGCCGTGTCGGCCTCCAGGGCATGGGTGGCCTCGTTTGCCAGGGCCGCCAGGGCCACGGGCACCTGGGTGGCGTCCGCGTCCCGGAAGATCAGGGCCCCCTCGGAATCCGTGGCCACGGTGTACCCGGCAATGGCGTCGGCGCTGTCCGCCACAATCTCCCGGGCTGGCGTGCCGATGGGGTAGGCCGCCACAAAGCTGCCGCTGATTTTCTCGATCCGCACCCGCTGGCCCGGGGCCAGCTTCACGGTGGCGTTGCACTTGTAGTACTTGGCGCTCTCGCCCTGGGCCCCGGGGAAGATCAGCGTCA
Organism: uncultured Ruthenibacterium sp.; assembly: GCA_944386555.1. Lineage (GTDB taxonomy): Bacteria > Bacillota > Clostridia > Oscillospirales > Ruminococcaceae > Ruthenibacterium. Next base: position 5,347 of record CALXBN010000061.1, read on the forward strand.
CGCCGTTCTCGTAGTCCACGCTGCCCACAATGGCCAGGGCGGGCGGCTCGCTGGTGGCCGGCAGGTTTTCCTCCTCCACCAGGAAGGGGTCTTTTATAGCCATGTCGCCCGCCTCCCTTCGTGGGTCATGGTGCCGGCGTAGCCCAGGGTCAGGCTCCACGCCGTTTCCTCAAAAATGCCCGTGTCCGCCCCGTGCTGCAATCGCACCACATCCCACGCGCCGTGGGTGGGGGCGGGGCCGGTCTCGAAACTTACCGTCTCGGTGCTGTAGTAGCTCTTCAGCCGCAGGTTGTCCACCATACTCTGCAGCTCGGCCTGGCTGGCCACGTTGTCAATCTTCTCATAGTCCACCACCCGCATATTGCGGTTCTGGATGCTGATGGGGGAGGCCGCGTCCGTGTTTTCCGCCACGGCCCGCAGGGTTTCGCCCAGGTCGGGGTTGTCCACCTCCCGGATGAACACATTGGCCAGGGAAAAGGTGTCCCGGCCCAGGGTGGCGCCGGGCAGCAGGATGCTGGCGTCGCTTGTCAGGTAGCTGTGGCGCACGCTGCCCAGGGTGGGCGGCGTCCAGGGCTTGGCCCGCACAATGCCGTCCAGGTCCATGTACACCGTGCGGTAGTTGATCTCGCTCAGCAGGTCGTTGACGATGGCCATGCGGTCGGTGCCCGGCTCCCAGTCCTGCCGGTCGGTCAGCAGGGTGGCGTCATTGGCCTCCAGCTCAATGTCCGCAATCCCGCTTTCAATCAGCAGGTTGCGGATCACCGTGGTGTACAGCGTGCCCTGGGCGTAGTAGGGCCGCTCCTCCACCTTGCTCAGCTGGGCCAGGTAGGTCAGGTCGTACCCCGTCAGCTGGTACTGCCGCAGGCTGCCGCTTTTTTCCACCGTGGGCGTGGTGATCACATACACCCCCAGGGGATACTCCACGCCGTCGATGGCCTCGTACACCGCCAGCCGGTCGGTCAAAAAATTCACCTCATCCGGGATGTTGTCAAACGTCCCGGAAAAGGTCATCTTGATGTCCGCGTCCCCCTGGAAGGAGACGGCGGCCCCGTCGGTGCCCGCCAGCTCCAGCAGGGGGATGCCCCCGCGCACCACCACGTACCGGCAGCTAACTTTCGGCATAGGGCACCGCCTCCGTGAACGCAAATTCGGTGATGGTGAAGTCAAGATCCGCCCGCTGGTACAAATCCTCGCTCACCTCGTCCAGCCCGCCGATGGCAAGCCGCCCCCGGCAGTCCTTGTAGATCACGTCGCTGGTCACCCAGCTCTCCACCTTGGCGATCTCCGCCGGGTCCTGCAGGGTGTAGCCGATTTCATGGGACGTGTCCACAAAGCCGGCGGTGTACTTCACCGCGCCCCGCCGGCCGTAGTAGTGGCGGTACTCGCTCTGGCCCGTCACGGCCTTGGTGTGCCCGGGGAACCCGCCCCGGCGCACGGCCAGCTTCACCCAGTCCATGGCGTCCAGCGGGCCCAGCAGGGCGTCCCGCACCCGGGTAATGCCCACCAGCGGGTCGCTGTCGGTGTAGTACCGGTCGCTCACCACCCGCACCAGGTACCGGTGCGCGCCGATGGTCTTGTAGTCGATGTAGCTGTCGTCGGCCCGGGCGATGGCCACGCCGTCCCGCACCACGTAGGCCTGCCCGGCCACGGCGGGCCAGCTCAGCAGGATGTACCCGTCCTTTTCCGTCAGGCTCAGCTGGGGCTTTGTTTCGCCGGGCACGTTCCGGGTCACGATGGTGATGGACACCTCCGCCGACGCGTTGCCCGTGCTGTTCATGATCTGCACCTTCACCGTGTGGGGGCCGTCCGCCAGGATGCAGGGGTGGAAGTAGCGCCCCTCGGTGGAAATCACCCACCCGGTATCGTAGTCGTCGATCTGCACCCGGTAGGCCTCCTGCTCGTCGCTCTGCCACTCAATCACCGTCAGGGGGCGGGAATCGGTGGCGGAAATGCTGGGGGCCGCCGCGGCGCGGTTCAAAATGAAGGTGGCCACCTGGCTGTACTGGCCCCATTCGCCGTCGGTGTTCTTGGTGCGCACACGCCACTGGATGGACGGCTGGGTCAGCGTACCGGCGGCCAGGGTGAAGCTGGCGGCGGCGTTGTTGGCCGTGCCCTGGGTCACCCAGTGCGCGCCGGCGTCCTCGCTGGTGGACAGCTCCCACGCCTGCTGGGGCGTGTTGGTGGCAATGACGTTCTGCCAGGTGAAGGTGATGCCGTTTTCGTCCGTCACCCGGGTGCCCACGGGGGCCACGCACACCGGCCGGCTCAAAGCGTCGGACGTGGGCACGGTCACCCAGTCCGTGGTGGTCTGGATGCCGGTGTTGGCCACCACCGTCACCTGCCAGTCGATGCTGCTCTTGCCCGGGAACGTCCCCGCCGGCACGGTGTACCGGTTCTGGGTACCCAGGTTCACCTCGTGGGTCTGGCTTTGCCCCGTCTGCCGCCAGCGGAAAATGGCACTCTGCTGGCGGATGTTCTCGTACTCCGGGTCGTCGCTGATCACCACCCGCCAGGAGAATTCGTTGGCAACCCGGCTGGGCACCCGGCCGTCGGCGTCGGGGTACAGGTCGGTGGCGCCGATGGCCAGGGCCTTGGCGGTAAAGCTCTGCCAGCTGCTGGCCCGGCTGGTGCCGTGGTTGTCGGTCACCTCCACCTGCCACTGCCAGCTGCCTTCCGTCAGGGCTGGAATGGCGCAGGATTCCCGGCTGCCGCTCACCTGGTACTCGGTGGCGTCGGCGCTGCCCGCCGCGCGCACCCGCACCACGGCGCTGGCCTGGTAGCTGCTGCCGCTGGTGCCGCTGGGCACGCTGAAGGTGGCGTTCCACGTGGCCGTGAAGCCGATGCCCGCGTAGATGCTGCTGCTGGAATTGGGGAACAGGTCCGTGATGGAGATGCTGGCCGCCTTCAGGCTGATGGTCTGCCAGCTGCTCTCCGTCACCGCGCCGTTGGTGGCAGTGGCCACCACCTGCCACTCGATGGTGTCTCCGCTGGCCCACTGCCCGGTGGACAGGCTGTAGCTTGTGGCCGTGCCGACGTTGGCAGTGCTGTAGCTGCCCGCGCCCCGCTTGCGGTAGCGCACCTGGTAGCTCTGCGCCCGGGCCGTGCCGAACACCAGCCCGCCCGCCGGCTCGCTGGCCCCTGCGCTCCAGGAAAGCCGCACGGTCTCGCCCGCCAGGTATGCCGCGTTGTTGCTGGGGTACATGCTGGTGATGGACAGGGGGACGGCCTCCATGTCGCAGGTCAGCTGCGGCGCATATCCCGGCGTGTCAAAATCTTCGGTGCAGAACTGGGCCCGGTATACGCCGGGCGTCGTCCCGTTCGCGTTTGCGTAAATACAGAGGCCGTAGCGCCCGATCCGCTCGATGAAATCCTCGCCGAACCCCGTAAGCTCGATCCACTTGGGGGACTGCCCGTCGTTCAGGTTTTCACTGAGATAGGACGCCGCGCTGCGGTTTACAGGAATGCTGTCCCAGTTGAATTCCTGGTCGTTCCAGTTCCCATTGATCGCCCACGCGCCCAGGCACATGGAGGGGCCCGGCGTATCCACAACCGTGACGTTCAGCCGAAGCTTTGTGATGCTGTTCAGCTTCAGCCCCTGTGCGTCCGTCAGCCCGCCGAACCCAAAGAAGGCAAGCCCATCCTCCACGGCGCCGCCCATACCTCCGGCCTGTACATTGACACCGGCGCCGCGCATAGCATTCAGGCCCCATCCGGTGTTTTTTGTGCTGTCAAAAGTATAGCTTGCCAAACCCTCACCTCCTCGTGTATCCCTGGCGCACCACTTTCTCGTGGTTCTGGAACACCGCCACCACGTCGTTGAAGTCCTTCACGTTCTTCGCGTCGATGGTCACCGCGTTGTACTGCGTGATATACTGCACGATGCTGGTGCTGTTGGTGACGCCGCCGGCCAGCGCCGGCTGCAGCGCCATGCGCGGCGCGCCGAACTGGCTGGCCTGCACGGCGTCGTAGCCGCTGCGGGCCATGGCCTGCATGGCCTGCCGCACCTTGCTTGTATCGGCCTCAATGCCCAGGGCCATGCCCTCGGGCAGCATTTTGCCCACCTCGTCCCGCATCACCCGGGACGGGCTGCTGATGCCGAAGAAATCCTTCACGCGCTGCAGCGCGCCGCTGCACAGGTTCACGATCCCGTCGATCAGCGCGTCGCCCACAGCCATGACGCCGTTCAGAATGCCGTTGATGATGTCCTTGCCCAGCTGCAGCCAGTCGATGCTTGTCACCTTGTCCCAAATGGTGCTCACGATATTTTCGGCGGCTGTGCCCAGCTCCGGCAGGGCTTCAAAAATGCCCTCGATAAAGCTCACCAGCAGGTCAAAGCCCGCGCCAATGATGTCCGGCAAATTGGTGACAACGTATTGGATAAATTCCCCGATCACCTGCGCAACGGTTCCGGCGATCTCGGGAAGGGCGCTTCCCACGCCCTCCAGAAGGGACCGCAGGATCTCGCCGCCCTGGTTCAGAATATCCGGCAGCCTTGCTGCAAGGTCTCCCACAAATTGAGAAATCACCTGCAGCGCAGTGCCCGCAATCTCCGGCAGCGCATCCAGAATCCCCTGCAGCAGCGTCTGCAGCATGGCAAGGCCGCTTTCCAAAAGCTGCGGCACATGCTCCAGGATGGTCTGCGCCAGATATCCCACGATCTGCAGCGCAGCGCCCGCCAGGGCCGGCAGTGCGCCGGTAATCCCCTGTGCGATGGCGGACAGCAGGGAAACGGCTGTCTCGATCAGCTGCGGCGCCGCCTGGGCCAGGCTGGTGGTCAGCTGCGTGATAACGTCCTGCGCCGCAGCCAGCAGGCCCTCCACGCCGCCCTGCTGAAACCCTTCGGTCAGCTTGCCCAGCATGTCCACACCCACGCCCACCATCTGGGTGGCCATGGGCAGCAGCGCCTCGCCGATGGCCGCGCCCAGGTTCTGCACCTGCAGCTGGGCGATGCGCAGCTGGTTGGCCAGGCTGCCGCTTGTCTTGGCAAAGTCCCCCTGGGCGTCCGCCGTGGTGCTCATCAGGTAGTTGTAGCGCAGGGTGGCCTGCTCGGCCTGGGTCATGCTGTTGTAGCTCTTGGTGATGCCCTGGCTCAGGGCGTAGGCCTCCAGGTTGGCCACGCTCATGTTGATGCCCAGCTGCTTCAGCGGCTCGGTCTCGCCGGAAATGCCGGCGCGGATCTTGTCGAAGGCCTCCTGGTGGTCCAGGTTGTAAAAGCTGGCGAAATCGCCCGCCAAGCCCACCATGCTGGTGCTCATGTTCAGCACTTCGTCGTCGGCCAGGCCCATGCTCTTCAGCATGGCGCCCATGGTGCCGTTGAACTGCTTGGCCTGCAGCTCGCTCATGCCGAAGGCCTCGGCTGCGTTCGCGGCCCACTCGTTGACGGCCCCGGCGTTGTCCCCGAAGGTGGTGTCAACTACGTTCTGCACCTCGGTCAGGTCGCTGGCCAGCTTGACGGACGCCACCGCCGCCGTGCCCAGGGCCGCCGTGGCCGTGCCGATGGCCGCGCCGATGACGGAAAATCCCTTTGCGGCCAGGCTGCCCAGCTTCGACACACCGCTCTCAAACCCGCCGGCGTCCAGGGATGTGTCGCCCCGGATATGGAAATCAGCGCTTGGCATTCGATTCACCCCGTTTCATCTGTTCTTCCACTTCCCTCCGCCGCTGCTCCATTTTCGCCAGCCAGGCGGCCTCCCGCTGGGCCTTGGACAGGTGCTCGCCCTTGTCCAGGCCATACAGGCTCTGCATCTTCAGAATGCGCCGGCGCTCTTCGCCCTTGGCCTTGGCTGCGTCCAGGCTGCGGTAGTACATCACGGCACCCTGGGGCGTGTCCTGCGGCAGGCTGAACAGCAGCAGCCGGAAGGCGAACCAGTGCAGGGGCGTTTTCTGCAGGTCGATGCGGTATGCCTGCCAGAAGGAGGTGTAAATCCGCTCTCCGTCCGCGTCGAAGTCGTACACCCGCCGCCCGGCCTTGCCCTTTCCGCCGGACGCCGCCTGCCCGCCGGCGTAATACCACAGCAGCCCGTCCCACGCCTCGGCGAGGTTCGGGACGGGCTGTGTGTATACAAGCGCCATGGCGGCGGGCAGCTTCACGCCTGCCGGGATGGATGCATCCTGCATCAGCAGCTCAAACTGCACCATGCGCCGGTAGTCCGTGTCGATGGGCACGCCGCACAGCGCGGCGGGGAAATCGTCCAGCAGGGGATTCATGTGCGCCGGCTGCCAACGGTATACTTGGCCAGCCGCTTTTTCATGTTTGCCTGCATCTTTTCCATCTCGGCGGCGGCGGCCTGGTATGCGTCACCCACCGCAAACAGGATTTCCAGGTTCCGTTTATAGTCGCTGGGGTTGCTGCACAGGCTTTCATAGGCGCCCTCCCCGAAAAGATCGGTTACAAAATCCCGGATGCCAGCGCACTCCCGCCGGATGATCTGGGCGGGGGCGCCGGTCTGGGTATCCACGGCGGCCAGCTTTTCCCGGGCCGCCTCGTACCGCGCAAGGTCGTCCACGTCGGTGAAGGAAAAGGCGAATTCTTGCCCCAAAATCTCCACGGCGCTCCCTCCTTATTCCTGGGTGTAGGTGTATTCCGCGGGGATCGCGGTGCCCATCAGGTCAATGGCGAAGGTGGCGTTTTCGCCAGCGTCGCCGCCCTGGTCCTCGGTCACGTTCACGGTCACGCTGCCGCGTTCGCCTTTGCCGGTGAAGATGTTGAAGTACACATACGGCACCACCACCGCCTGGCCGGTTCCGTACAGCATCGGCTGGCTCAGCAGGAATTCCTGGGCGTCGTCGGCGCACATCCGGTCGCCCGTCAGGCTGAACTGCCGCTGGGCGTTGGTGCGGGTGGTCATCTGGCCGGTGCGGATGTACTGGCTGTCCTGGGTCTCGCTGTTGATGGACGCCGCGTGGCTGGTGAACCCGCCCTGCACCACTGTGTAATCCTCCGGCGTGGTCTGCTCGGCATCCGTCTGGATCGCCAGCACAAAGTCGTCATTGGTCATGATGCCGGCAAATTCCGCATTCAGCGTGCGGCCGGCCATCAGTTCTTTTACGGTCATTCTTTCGCTCCTCTCTGAAAATAGGTCAGCTGCATCTGCACCTGATAGCGCGCGGTATTGGCCTGGGCCAGGTACAGGTAGTGGGTGGTCGTCACTTCAATGCGCTGGGCCGTGCAGCCCTCCGGCATGGCGGGAAAATTCCGCGCGCGGTTCTGCCGTTCCACCCATCCGGTGAAATCCTCCCAAAACCCGCTGTTCGCAATCTGTGCCAGGGTATCGGGGCTGTAATCCTGCACGGCCGCCAGCACCCAGGCCTTGGCCCGCACGGTGCTGCCGTCCAGATACCGGCGCAGCACCGGGCTGTTGGGCGTCTCCTCAATGCTGAACGCCATGGGCTCGGCGGCCAGGTAATTCACGTTGAACCGGTCGTTCTGGTCGATCAGCGGGCAGGTGCGCAGCCAGCTGCGAATTTCATCAATCACTGTTTTTCACCTGCTTTTTCACAAAGTTGGCCAGATAGGAAAGGTTGTCCGCCTTCATTCGCTCGCCCCAGTGGCCGCCGGCCTGGGCGGAGTAGGGCCGGCTGTCCTTCGTGCCGTAGTACTGGGCCGCCGCGTAGGGCGTGGCCCATTCCAGCTGCCCGTCCCCGATGCTGCTGGCCAGCTTTGCCGACGTGCGCAGCATGCCGGTGTACATGGGCACGTAGGGCTCGGTGATGCGCAGCACCTCTTCGTCAAAGCGCGCCTGCACGCCCTGCAGGGCCGCCGTCCACCGGGGACCGAAGTCCCCGGCCCACTCGATGCGGATGCGCACTTTCCCGGTTCTGGTCTGCTCCTGAATCACCGCGCCCCGCGGGGTATGGATGGTCAGCAGCGGATTTGCCATGGCTATTCCCCCTGCAGAAAATAGTGCGGGCACAGGCCAAAGAAATTCTCCCGGGCGTCCAGCACCGTGGCGGCCTCATAATGGCGCGCCAGGGACGCGAACTCCGCGCCCGTGCAGGTTTCCTTTGCGCCCCGCAGCACCTTGTCCCCGGGGGTTACAACCAGGCCGTCCGGCGCGTTCTCCTTCGGAATGCGGCATTTCAGCACCCGGGAAAATCGCAGGCCGTTGTCCACTTCCACGCGGTTCTGCCACTGCCAGCTGGCCCCGTTCACGGGGTAGCAGGTGTAGGCATCCTGCCCGTTCTCGCAGGTGTGGTGAATCACCGTCACCAGCTCCACTGCCTTCAGCATGGGCACCCGCCTCCCCGGCAATAGAATCCCGCATAGCGCAGCGGGTCGGACGCCGGCAGGTAAACACCCGCCGCGTCCGCCAGCGCCCCGTCCCGTCCGGCCGCGATCTCCGCAGCCGTTCCGTAGGTCTCGCTGTATCCGTCGTTGCTGAAAGATTTCACCCCGCCGGCGGCCGCCTGGATGGAGGCGGCCGGCAGGGCCTGCACCGCGTCAGCCACGGCGCAGCAGGCCATCTTCACGGCGTCGGTCACGGGCCAGCCATGATGCAGCCGCCCGAAGGTGAGCCGGTCAATGTACGCATCGGCCTGGGCGCTCACCCGGGGCCATGCGCCCTCCGGCACGGCGGTTCCGCCGTAAACGCCCGTGTAATAGGCGTAGTCTGCATACATGGCGCGCCCTCCTCTCAGCCCTCGCCGCCCGCTTCGGGCCAGTTCTCCGCCAGCTCGGCAATCACCGACGCGATATCCGCGCTGGTGGCCGTTTTGCCGGTGATCTTGTTGTACAGCGCCTTCAGCGCGTCCAGAATATCCATTGCGGCGCCTCCTTATTCCGTTGCGGGGAACTTCACCGTCACAGGCGCAGCGGCGCCGTTCACGGTCACTTCGCCGGTCATGGTGCGGTAGCCGGCGGCCTTCACGGTGTAGGGGTAGGTGCCGTTGCGCAGGTTGAACACCGCCTGGCCGCTGGCGTTGGTTTTCAGCACGCTGCCGTTCACGTTCACCCGGGCGCCCTCCACGGCGGTGCCGCCGTTGTTCTGCACGGTGAAGGTGGCCGCGTAGGTGGTCACGGGCGTGGCCGCCTCGATGTAGGCGAAGGGCACGTTGGTGCGGTCGGGGTTCAGGCGGGTGGCGGGGTTGGGCAGCGCCCAGCCCATGCGCAGCACCACGCGCAGGGCCACCATGTCCTGCTGGGCCAGGTTGTACACAATGTCCTTGGTGGTGGGGTCCTGGATCACGCCCTCGGTCAGGATCTTGGTGGTGATGTCCTGGCGGATGCTCCACACCAGCTGGTTCCAGTTGCCGGCCACCATCTGGACCACGCTGGTGTCAAAGCTGCCGTTCTCGGGGAAGTACAGCGGCGCGCCGTCCAGCGCGTAGCGGGTGGCGCCCTGCATGTCGCTCACGAAAATGGGACGGTTCACATCGTCCTTGATGCCGCGCAGTGCGCCGCGGCTGTGCATGGAAGCCACCACGCCGTCCACGGTGTAGCCGGCCTGCTCCACCTTGCTGAACAGGCCGTCGGCCCCCAGCAGGCTGTCGTAGGTGATACCGCCGGACACGTTGTTGCCGGCCTGGCGCGCGGCTGTCACAAGGTCGTTCTGCCATTCCACCGGGCGGTTCACGCCGAAGATCACCGCCTGGTCCACCATCATGCCGATGGCCTCGTTGACGCGGGGGGTCACCTGGCCGATGATGTCAAAGCTGGCGTCGGCCACCACCGCCTCGGGGATGGGCACGATCACCGCCAGCTCGCCGGCGGTCAGGTATACGCCGTCCCAGGCCTGGGCGCTGGTCTGCTTGTAGCCGGTGTCGCCGTTCACCCAGTAGGCCAGGGGCAGCATGTCCAGAACGGGGATCTTGGTCTGCTTACTGGTCATGTTGGGCAGCCGGCGGCCCAGCTGCATCACCACGCTGCTCTTTGGCGCGTCCTGGAAAATGGTGTTGAGGATTTGGGTCTGGATGAGGGCCTCTGCCTGCATCCGGTCGATTGCATTTGCCATAATTGCCTCCTTTTAATCGCTGTGCCCGGCCAGCGCGCGGATGGCTGCGTTGGCCAGGTCTTTCGGTGTGCCCGCCGCGGGTCTGCCCGTGGCGGTGTCTGAAAATCTGGGCGGTTTCTCGCCGCTGGCGAATGCAGCGGGGTCGCTCTCCCGGTACTGCTTCACAAAGTCGTCGAACCCCAGCAGCTTGCCGTCCTGCAGGGGCAGGGCCTTGGCCTCCAGCTCGGCGGCAAAGGCCTTGCGGGCGCTCTCGCTGGTGAACTGCAGCGCCGCTGTCTGCTCCTTTGCGGCGTAGGAACGCTGCAGCTTTTCCACCTGGGCCTGGGCGTCTGCCTGGGCCTGGGCGGCCTTGGCCTTCCAGTCCGGGTCGTAGCCCTCCAGCTTGCCGTTTGCCTCGCCCAGCTGGGTGCGCGCGGCGTCCCGCTCGGCGGTCAGGGTGGCTTTGTCCCGCTTCAGCGCCTCAATGTCGGCGCCGTGCAGGGCCATCACCTTGTCCACTACATCTTCGCCCAGCCCCAGGGCAGCCAGATCTTCACGTTTCATGGTTCTCCTTTCCGCGCTACGCTTTTGTACGGGGTCGCATCCCGTGCGCCGGCCGCAGTTTTACGCCCTGCCCGGGGCAAATTTGCATAAAAATGGCCCGCCCCGGCCTCATGCGGCCGGATGCAGGCATAAAAAAACCACGGTGCGGCGCATCGTGGTTCGTATTGGGTTTTGCTGCGCGGTTATTTCATCAGCTCAATCTTCTCAATCTCCGGCGCGAACAGCTCGATGCTGTCGATGGTGATGCTTTCCGGGTCAGGCTCGTTGTCCAGGGCGGAAGTGTAGTCGTAGGCGTGCCCCTCAAAAACAGATCCATCTTTCAGTGTGATACGGACGTTTTTGCCATGGGCTTCTTTCAGCGTCATTTATTCTCATCCTCCTTTGCCGGTACGATATGAGTGCCGCGTTTCCCGTAATGGATCGCAAAACGGTGGGTCGGTGTGGCTTCTCCGGTGTCAGGGTCCACCACTTCCCCGATCACACGGTCTATGGTCACATGCTCCTTGTGAACCCAGTTTCCTTTTCCGTCCAGTTTTGGCTCTCCCGTGCCGCTGTACTGATCAACCAACTTTTGCGCATCTTCCAGTGTGCCGTACAGAAAACTGCGGTTTCCGAGGTCGCGGCCCTCCTCCCGGATGTGCTTGCGTTGGTTGCCCATGTTCAGCGTTTTCGGGGTGTCTCCGGAACGGATCACGTCAAGCGCTTCGCGTTTTCTCTCATTATACAAAGATTCCTGCGCCCTGGCAAGCGCCGACGCCCGGCCCGCCTGGCTGCGCCCGAACCCGGCTACGGACGTGCGGGCCGAATCGCTGCGCCCGCCGGTCTCTTTCACAAAGGCGTTCAGCTGCCGCCGTGCATCCCGCAGCCGGGCGGCCGCCTGGGTGCTGTCTACGCCGGCGGCGTCCTCGGCCAGGTATCGGCGCTTGGCCGTGCGCACCCTGCGCTCCAGCGCACGCTGCATCTGGCTGATCTCATACCGGGTGTATTCCTTTCCGGCGTATGCCACGTCCCGGGCGTCCATGTCCGCCAGCTGCCTTTGGCTGTAGTTCGGCCTGGAAATCCCCGGATAGAACGGGTAGAAGCTGTGCCGGCAGTTCCACCCGCACAGCCCGGGCCCGGTTCCGTAGCCGGTGGCCGCCTCAAAATCCTCGTACCGCCGGCCCCGGTAGGTGACGGCCCCGCCCCGGTGGAACACCTTGCCCTGCCACACGGCGTGTTCGGGCCGCGCGCCGGCGTGGGCGGTCACCTCCACAAAGCTGCAGCCCATCTCATCCATGCGCGCTGTCTGCAATTTTGCCGCCGTCTGGTTTGCGCCGGTCAGCACACAGCGGCGCACGGCCACCTCCAGGGTGTCCTTGTGGCCGGAAGGGTAGGTGATGTATTTCATATCGTCGGCCAGCCAGTCCACCGCGCGCCTGATCGCCGTTTTATAATCGAACGCCCCGCTGGCCGTCTGCAGCCAGGCGCGGTCCAGTGCGCGCTCGAACGCGCCGGTCACCGTGGCCGCGGTGGTGGCCGTCAGGTTCTGCCAGGTGCCCAGGGTCTGCCGGTATCCCGCGTTCAGCAGGTTGTTCAGCGTCCGGCTTTCGGCGGCGGGGGCAGGGGAAAGGCCCGCCGCGCGGTACACCGCATCGTCGGCGGCCAGCGCCGTTTCCCCGGCCGCCAGCAAGATGCGGCGGATCTCCGCCCGGCTCTTGCCGCTGTAACGCGCCAGCAGGGCCGTCACGTCCTTTCGCGCCGCGCGCACCTGCTCGTACCGCCAGGCCTGCCAGGCGGCGGTGGCGGTTACTTCGCCCATCTTGCCGATGCGCCGGGCAATGTCCCGCAGGATGTCGTCCTCCACCTGCTGCCACAGCTTCACCGCGGCGTCGGGCAGGCGGTCCAAATCGTCCGGCCCCAGCATCAGCCGTTCCCGCCGAAGGTCAGCACGTCGCCGCTGCCCTCGCCGGCGGCCTCCTCTACGGCGGCCCGGGCCTCCTCCTCGGTCATGCCGCGCCAGTCCACGTTGTACCGCCATTTGGGGATGAACCCGTTCAGGGCGTCGTCCTTGTCCACGGCGCGGGCGGTCTCCTCGTCGGTCAGCACGCTGTCGTGCCACACGTAGGTGGCCTGCCATTGGCCGGCGGGGCCCAGGCCGTACAGCTGGGCCAGCTTGTCCATGGCATAAAACAGGTCGTCCAGGGCGTACTGCAAGGCGGATTGGATATCGCACACCGCCGCATAGCTGCGCTGCTTGGCCATGCGCACCTCGGTGGCCGTCTTTTCCACGGCCTGCGGGTCGCTGATGGTCCCGAAAGACAGGCTGCACTGCATCTCGATGCGCCGGAAGATATCGTTCAGCCCGGCCCGGTAGCTGGAATCCCGCAGCGCCGGTGCGAAGGCCTGATACAGGTTGCCCGTCATGTTCAGCCCCCGGCGGTACAGCCGCTGGCCGCGCTCGTCCATCACCGGCGTCCCGTCCAGGTTGGTGCGGATGGCCGCCTCGTCCACGTCGATGGCCAGCTGCCCGCCGTCGTACTCCCACAGCAGCCGCCCGTACTGGGCGTTGGCCTGGCGGATGCTCTGCTCGGCGTTGGCAAATACGGAAATGCCCAGGGGGCTTGCCTTGTCCCGGTTGTTCGCCAGGGGGATTTTGAAGTAGGCGAACAGGGGCCGGTCAAGCCCCTCAATGGCGGCCTCCGGCGCAATGTCAGCCCACTCGGGCACGCTGGCCAGGGGCACCTGCCCGCCCAGGGACGCGCTGGTGCTGCTGGAAAATGCCTTGTTCTTCACCGTCTCGGCGCCGTTTTCGTAGATATGCTGTTCCAGCCTTGTGAAGATCGTCCCGCCCCGGGTGATCTGCTGCACAAAGATGGCCCCCGTCAGCCGCCCGGCGGAATCGAAGGCAATGGGGAAAAAGCAGTCCGCCGTCACCACGTCCACCTGAATCCCGTCGCCGGACACATAGGGCCGGAACACCGCCCCGCCCAGGGCGCAGGCGTATTCCACCGCGGCCCGCAGCCCCCGGCGGAAGGCGGGCAGCTGCGCGTCCATCCATTCCCCCCGGGCGCCCTCCAGGCGGATCTCGCTTTCCAGCGTCACCAGGCGCGCGAATTCCCCGGCCACGAACTGGGCCAGTCCCAGGCCGCAGCCGTCCTTGCCCTCGTCGCCGCCGTACATGGCCGCCCACTTTGCAATCAGCCCCTGCATCACAGGGGAAATGGTCAGGGCCGTATCGCCCTGGCCAAACAGCCGCAGCACCGTCTGCCGCAGCCATTGCAGCATTCTGTCAAACATTCATTCCCTCCATGGCACCCAGCGGAATTCCCGGCACAGCACCGTCGCGGCGAAGTACCGCATGGCATCCATCGCGTGGTCGTACTCCTTCACCACCGCGTCCTCTGTCTTTTTGTCGTCCCATCGGTACAGCCCGGCCTCCCGGATGGTGTTTTCGCACCGTGCGTGGATTTTCAGCCGCCCGCACTGCATCAGGCCGGCGCACACGTTGATGCCCGGCACCACCGCGTTTTCCGCCCCGCGCACAACAAAGCGCCCGTGGCGTCGGATGGTCTCGATGAAGCTGGCCGCCGACGGGTCCACGATCACCGCTTGGATGTACCGCCCCGCCGCCAGCTTTTCCAGCGCCGCGTAGTGCTCCTCGTCGGTGCGCTGGGCGCCGGCCTCCCGGCTGTCGTAGTACGCCTCGTCCACCAGCAGCGCCCGCCCGTTTGCCACGCACCACAGCTGCATGGCGCAGGGGTTGTGCGTTCCGTAGTCGACGGAAAGAAAAAAGCGGCCCGCCAGGGTGGATGTGTCTGTATCCACCACCGGATGCCACTGCGCGAAGCCTTCGTATACCAGCCCCTGGGCCACCACCCACCGGCCCAGGATGTACCGCTCGTAAAACACGCCGCTGTACTGGCTCTCGTACCGCGCCCGGGTCTCGTCGCTCAAAGCGGGGTTGTCCGCCAGGTCAAAGTGAATGTACAGCGCGTTGTGCTTTTCCGGCTGGCGGATCCACTCCCGGTAGTACCAGTGCATGGGGCTGGCCGGGTTCGAGGAGAACCAGAACCGCGCCCCGTCCACGCTGCACCGGGCCAGGGCCTGGTTGAAAAAGCTCTCGGGCATCAGGGGAACCTCGTCCAGCAGCACGCCCGCCAGCGTGCGCCCCTGGATCAGCATGTAGCTGCTCTCGTCCTTGCCGCCGAACACCTCGAAGCGGTTCACCCGCGCGCCCTTGCGCACCTCCAGGGTCTTGTCCGTCCGGCGCCAGGCCATTTCGTACCCCTTGCGCCGCCCGTGGGCCATCAGGCGGTAGGGCTGGATGATGTTCTTCACGGCGGAATCCACCGTTTTGCCGCATATGCCGAAGGTCTGCCCGGAAAAATTCTCCATGGCCCAGTCCACAAAAGCCACCGTCATCAGGCTGGTTTTGCCCGTTCGGATGGCCCCGTCGCAGATCAGCGCCGTGTAGGGGGAGTAGGGGAAGGACAAAATCCGCAGCTGCTTGTCACTGATTGCCATACTGCCCCTCCGCATATTCCCGCAGCGCCCGGCTCAGCGGGTCCTCCGGCGGCTGCTCTTCGGCCGCGCGGCTTTGCTCCAGCCAGCGGAAGTTGTGCTCCAGGCTGAACTGGGCGCCCCGCGCGCCGTCCCGGTCGTACAGGCGGCGCTCGGCGTATTCCTCGCACCGGGCCTTCGCGCGCGTTATCGTGTTACAAAATGCCTTTCGGCCCTGATAGTCCAGCAGCTGCTTTCGCCCGGTAAACCCCAGCGCCAGCGCCAGGCCCGTCACCGTGGGCGGGTGGGCGTCCACAATCACCGGCGCGCCGTATTTGTCGGTGACGGCCTTGCCCTCCCCGTCCAGCAGGGGCGTGCCGGCGCATTCCTCGAAGTAGGCGTCGATGGCCTGCTGCAGCTGCGCTGCGGTTTTGTATTTCAGCGGCCGCGCCAACGGCGTCACCTCCTGTCGGCCCACCATAACGAAAGGGCCGCCCCGGCGGGGCAGCCCTTCGCAAAATTCCACATTAACAGTATACCACAGAAAACGGGAAAAAACTTCCCCTCTTTTTCCCAACTTTTCCACCGGACAGAAAAAGCGGAAGAAAATTGCTTCCCTTCCGCCGAATCTCTTTATTTTGCGGTGTCATCATCGTCTATCAGCTGTGGCGGTGTGATGAGCGGAATCATCGACGACCACTTCATAATCGAGGCGATCAGGAGGGACATATCGTTCGGCGCAAACGAAACAAACTGCGCTTTGTTTTCCTCGACAGTTCTTACAAGCTGGTCAAAATCCAATGAATCTACATCGCTTTTTATATGAGCCTGAATCTGGTATGTGATTTTAATGCTATAGTTTTCATCTTTTGAAATGAGTTCTCTGCTGAGTGTCGCAAGGAAAATATTGGTTTTATTTTTGACGTTTGGTTTGATCGAATAATTTCCAAGCCGGTCCTTAATGTTGAGGTTTAAGTGCTGTCCAACAGTCATGTCCAGTTGATTGCTAAAATTAATACCGATCAGCACAATAGAAGCTTCAGAAAATGCGTCATTCAATTTCATCGTCTCACTCCTTCGTTAACTGATTGCAAAGTTGTAAGGGTTTGTTTCCGGAAAAGGCAAACTTTTTGTTGCAAGCAGTTGGTCTTTTGACTGGGGATTAGAAACTACGCTGGAAAACACCTGGACAGGAATGCTCATGGTTGAAGGGATGAACTCAGGTTGTCTTACCAGTTCATCTTCCACTGCCTTGTTGATCCACTCATTTAGGCTGATCCCATCGTCCATCGCTGCATAATAAGCCTTTTTGTGCAAATCTGGTGTTACGCGGACATTGAAGCTTCCAGAGAACTGGCGCTCGGGTTCTTTCCCAATGTCTTTGCACATTTCCAAGTAATCATCAATCAGGGCGTGAAACTGCGGTTCCACTTCATCTGCAGATTCGCAGGCAAAAGACAGCGTATCCGATAATCCGTGGATCCTTCCAACCAAAAGGCGATCTTCTGTACTGTATTCAATCGTCGCTGCATAACCTTTGTACTTCAATACGTTGCTCATAATAGCCCCTTCTCTCTCAGATGCTTAATCATGTCATCTACTGCATACAGTTTCAATTCATCTCCCGGATGTGGTGCGTGTGTCCTGAAAATAGCCTTCGTTTGAGGGTTATAGTATGCGATTCTTGATCCGGATGTTTTTCCTTGGTTATACCGCACATAACCAAAGTGAGTAAAGAGCTGGTCGGCTTCCTGAAGCGTGAAGTCTCTTGGCCTACTCAATATGCGCGCTTTCAGTTTATCAATTCTTCCTCCCACGCCCCCACATCCTTCCTGCATACTGCAACTACGATTCAGTTGCAATCTTATTATATGCAGATTTCTACGTCAATGTCAAGTAATTGCGCTCCGCGGAAGATACTTACACCTCCACCACGCCGTACCGCGCCAGGGTGAAGGCCCGCAGGGCGGCGTCCTTGGTGCGGTACACCTGGCTTTGCTCCATGCCCCAGGCCTCGGCCAGGGCCTGCACGTGGCCCGGTGCGCGGCAGATGTAAAAGCGGGTCAGCACGTCCCGCTGCACGTCCGTCAGCGTGGCCAGCCCCCGCTCCACGGCGGCCACCTGGCGGCGGGCCAGGCGGTAGGCCTCGCGCTTGCGCTGCAGCTCGTCCAGCGCGCTGATCAGCCGCTCCTCGCCGGTGGAGCTTCCGCCCTGCACGGACACCGCGTCGGCCGCCGGGCTGCGGGTGCCGTACACCTTCGCCTGCAGCGCGGCAATCTCCCCGGCCAGGCTCTCCAGCGCCGCCTTGCGCCGCTGGTGCTGGGCCAGATCGTTGGCGGCCTCTTTCTTCCAGTCCATCGTCATCACCTCCCTTCGTGCCGGCCGTTTCCGCCGCCCTGCCCCCACACCCGGCAGCCCGGCCGGGCGGCCGGCAGCCCCGCAAACACCAGCGCCCTCACGAGAGCGCCTCCAGGTACACCCAGATGCCTGGGGCGGCGGCCCAGAACTTTTCGCACAGCTCGCTGGCCACTTGGGCGTCGTCGGCCCAGAAGCCCAGGGCGGTCATTGTGTCCTTCAGGGCCTTCTGCAGGTTGTCGGTGTCGGGGCGGGTGGTTTTCCACTCCCCGTCGGCGTGGCCGCCGGCCAGGGGGAACAGCCACTTGACGGCCAGCCGCACAGGGCCTTTCAGCGGCGCGGCGGGCCGGTGGGGCGCCAGGTGGGCGTGCAGCTTGGCCCGGGCCGCGCGCAGCCCGGCGCTGTCGTGCAGCACGGCCCGGGGGCGGCCGTCCTTCAGGTAGGCGTGCAGCTGCTTGTTCTGGTGGGTCGCCGTGGGCGGGATCATGGGCAGGAAAAATTGCATGGCGGGATTCTCCTTTCTTTTTTTGGCGCCCGTGTTTGGGAGGGGGTTCCCCGGGTGTGGGGGCGGCTGCAGGCCCCCACACCGGGGACACCCAAACACAAACGCATGTTTGCTTATATATATAAGGCTATTTTGCATGCAAAAAATAGCGGTCATAGCGGCTATTTTGCAAAAATCGGCGTCGTGCACGGCCTTTGCGATAGCGGCCATTTTGCCAAAAATATACGAACCGTAAAGAGAAATTGAACGAATTGTACAGGCGTGGCCGGCCGCGTCAGCCGCCGCTGCCGGGCTCCTTGCGGCCCACCTTCTCGCCGTCGATCCAGTACCCGCCGTCGGCCCGCAGGCGCTTTTTCACCGTGGCAGGCTTCAGGTCCAGATACTCGGCCATGGCGTAGATGGTCACCTCCCCGTCCATGGTGCAGGCCTCGAAGGCGGTGGACAGCTGCTTTTCCTTGGCCTTGTCCACTTTGTCCCGGTCTCCCCAGCGCTTGGCCGCGCCCCGGGCCCCCAGGGCCCGGTAGTCCGTTTCGGGCTGCAGGTCCTCCAGCAGGCCGTTGTCCGGCCGGTGCACCGGATAGCAGAACCACAGGTTCACCGGGGCAAAGCGCTCGAATTCCCGCAGGGTGCCCTCGATGCGCCAGGCGGTGCGCCCGGCGACGTCTTTTGCGCGCTTGGCGATGTCCGCGTCCAGGGCGCGCAGGTCTGCCAGGCCCAGATGCTCCCGGCAGATGTCCATCAGCCGGGCTTTGCTGAAGCGGTCATCCGGGCCCGGGGCGTCGGCGTGGCCGCGCTTTTCCAGCAGCGCCAGGCAGGCTTCGCACGCCGCGCGTTTTTCCAGCTGGGCGCGGATGGCCTCGGTGACGGGCAGCTCGGTCATGTCCAGCATGGCGTCCGGGTCCCGGGCGAACACGCCGGAGCCGGAGGCGCGGTCCATGCTGCGCTTTCCGCCCTGGGCGCCCTTCGAGTGGTGATGACAGTAGATCACCGCGCACCCCAGGGCCCGGCACACCAGGTCGAACTGGTTGCAGAAGCGGGCCATCTGGTCCGCGGAGTTCTCGTCGCCGGTGATCACCTTGTAGATGGGGTCGATCACCACGGCGATGTAGTGCTTCTTGGCCGCGCGGCGGATGAGCTTGGGCGCCAGCTGGTCCATGGGGACGCTGGCCCCGCGCAGGTTCCACAGCTCGATGTTGCGGATGCCCGCCGGCTCGAAACCCAGGGCGGCGTACACGTCCTTGAACCGGTGCAGGCAGGAGGCGCGGTCCAGCTCCAGGTTGATGTACAGCACCTTGCCCTGGGCGCAGGCAAAGCGCCCCAGCCAGGGCCGGCCCTCGGCGATGGCGATGCACAGCTGGATGAGGGCGAAGCTTTTGCCGGCCTTGCTGGGCCCGGCCAGCAGCATTTTGTGGCCCTGGCGCAGCACGCCGTCGATCAGCGGCGGGGCCAGCGGGGGCATGTCGTCCCAGCTGTCGGCCAGAAGCTCGGTGTCGGGCAGCTCGTCGGTGGCGCCGTCGATCCAGTCCACCCACTCGTCCCAGCAGCTTTTGCCGGTGCCGGTCTCCAGCAGATACTGCTTCTGGCCGGCGCGCAGCACCCCCGGCATCCGGGACAGGCGGCTGGGGTTGCGGTTCTGCTGGTCGATGGCCAGGCCGTTTTTCTTGCAGACGGCGTACAGGTAGTCCACCCGCTTGCGGTACTCGGCGTAGTCCGGCGCGTCCACCCGCACAATGGCGTGCAGGCTTTTGCCGCCGGAGTACACCAGGGCGGCCAGGGGCAGCTCCATGCCCCGCAGAATGGCCGCCTGGCGGGCCAGGTCCTGCTCGTCGGATTCCACCAGGGCGTAGCGGTATTCCGTGATGTTGGCGTCCCGTCGGCCCTGGCCGTCCACGGGGTTGATGCAGATCCAGGCGCCCACGTCGGGGTCATAGTCTCCCAGCACGCGGCCCAGGTCTCCGCCGCAGGTCTCCAGCTCGGCCAGCAGCTGGCCGGCGGTGCGGTCCCAGCAGCCCCGGGTGGGGCGGGGCCGGTCCTTGTCGAGGAAGCTCTCGGTCACATAGGCCACGTAGTCGCCGGCCTCGAACAGGGCCCGAAGGTAGTCGGCCAGCTGCGCGGCCGGGTCCCAGGGGGCGTCCGGGCCGGGGATGGACAGCTCCGGCACGTCCAGCCAGCGGGGGTCCACCACCCGGCCGGACTCGTCGGGGCCGGGGGCATCCCGCACCGCAATGGCGTCCCCCCAGCCCAGCCCGTGGCCAGCCGGGCCCGCCCAGCCGCTGTCGTAGGCCAGCTTGAAGAGGCTGGCCGCCGTGATGCCCCCATCCTGGCCGCCGTGAAAGCCGGCCCACTTGCGGGCGCACTCGCCCGGGTGGTAGCGGGCCGGGTCGCCCCGGCTCCAGTGCTCCCATACGTCGCAGGACAGGCCCGCGCTTTGCAGGGCCATGCCCACGGCCAGCCACTCGTCGTAGGCCAGGGCCGCGGGGGAAATGGCCTGCAGAGCCTCCAGCAGTTCGCTTTGCGTGTGTTCCGTGGGTCCTCACCTCTCTTCCGTTGGCGCTTCGGCGGCGGGGGGCGTGTAGGCCGCGGGGTCAACGCCCCGGGGCACGCGCCAGCCGCTGGCCGAGATGCGGGTGATCATGTGGCTGGCGTCCTCAAAGCGCCAGGTGCCCACATGCACAAAGCCCTTCTGTTCCAGAAAGCGGATCTGTTTGGGCGTGGCCAGGCCCGCGTCCCGGCGCTTGGCCAGTCGGTCCAGCAGCAGGGACGCCTTGCCGGCGCTCTCAATGGCGTCGGGCAGAATGCCCCACTTCTCCAGGGCCTGCACCTGCCCGTCGCTGGGCGGGGCCAGCTCCCAGCCGAAGGCCGGCACGTAGTCCGCCAGATCCTGGGCCCCGATGCTCATCTCGTACTGCAGCGGGTCCACCAGGCGGCGCTTGCGCGTGCGCATCTGGGCCAGCTGCTTGGCCAGGGCCGCCTCCCGCTGGGCCACCACATCCGCGCTGGCCTGCCGGGCGGCCGCCTCAATCTCCTCCGGGCATCCGGCGGCGGCCAGTTTTTCCGTCATCTTCTGGGCCACCGCGCGGCTGTCGCACACCAGGTCCGCCGGGTGGCACAGCTCGTGGCGGGCGGTGTGCCACAGAAAGTCCATCAGCAGCAAGTCCTTCTTGCCGGTTTCCGGGCACAGGCGGGTGCCCCGGCCCACCATCTGGCTGTACAGGCTGCGCACCTTGGTGGGCCGCAGCACCACCACGCAGTCCACGGCCGGGCAGTCCCAGCCCTCGGTCAGCAGCATGCTGTTGCACAGCACGTCGTACCGGCCGGCGGCGAAGTCCGCCAGGACCTCGGCGCGGTCCGCACTCTCGCCGTGCACCTCGGCGGCGGAAAACCCGTGCTCGCACAGGATGTCCCGGAACGTCCGGCTGGTTTTCACCAGGGGCAGGAACACCACGGTGCGCCGGCCCCGGCAGTAGTGGGCCATCTCGCCGGCGATCTGCTCGAGGTACGGCTCCAGGGCGTCGCCCAGCCCCTGTACGGCCCAGTCGCCGCCGCTCATGGCGACGCCGGAGATGTCCAGCTGCAGGGGAATGGTCTGAGCCAGGATCTTGCACAGATACCCCTCCCGGATGGCCTGGGGCAGGGTGTACTCGTAGGCCAGGGTGTCGAACACCTCGCCCAGGCCGCGCATGTCGCCCCGGTCCGGCGTGGCGGTGACGCCCAGCACCGCGGCGCCCGGGAAGTGCTCCAGCACCCGGCGGTAGCCGTCGGTAACGGCGTGGTGGGCCTCGTCCACAATGACGGTGGAGAAGTAGTCGGCGGGGAATTTGTCCAGGCGGGCGGGGCGCTGCAGGCTCTGCACGCTGCCCACCACCACCCGCTCCCAGCGGCCCAGGCAGCTCTCGCCGGCCTTTTCCACGGCGCTGGCAAGGCCCGTGGCCCGGCGCAGTTTGTCGGCGGCCTGCTCCAGCAATTCGCCCCGGTGGGCCAGGATCAGCACCCGGCCGCCGGCGCGCACCTGGTCCTCGGCGATGGCCGCGAACACAATCGTTTTGCCCGTGCCCGTGGGCAGCACCAGCAGCGTGCGCCGCGCGCCGCCGTCCCACTGTGCGTGGACGGCGGCGCGGGCGGCTTGCTGATAGGGGCGCAGTGCCAGGGGGGCCATCAGAAGGCCCCCTGGGTCCAGCCCTTGGCGGGGGCCGCGGTGGGCGCGGGCTGGGGCAGGTAGCGGGTGATCTCGTTCACGCTGCGCACGCTGCCGTCCTTGGTTGTGTACTCCCGCACGCCCACGCGACACAGGCCCCGGCTGCCGGTCACCTCGTTCCAGCGGGGCACCAGCGCCTGGCCGTGGGCGCGCTGGCCGATGCTCTCGAAGAAGGCGCACAGCATGCCCTCGGTGCGGGTGTGCAGGTACAGCCGGTCGGTCAGCAGGGCCTGGCCCTTGTCGCCGCCGTCGATGCGCACCGTCAGCACGGCCATGGCGCAGGGGGGCAGCTTGGGCCCGCCGGGGTAGCGGCTGCGCTCAAACTTGACGATCTCAAAGGGGTATTCCCCCGCGGGCAGCAGCACATAGTCCGGCCCGTCGTTGCGGATCTCTTCGTCCCAGCCGAAGGCGCGGCCCTCGGTGTTCATCTCGTAGTTTGTCATCATGATTCCTCCTCATTCAAAAGGGCAAGTCGTCCAGCGTTTCGCTGCGTCTGTCGTAAATCATCTGCTGCACCTGCTGCCAGGCGGCCACCAGGCAGCCGTCCACAAAGTCGGCCGGGTAGTCGGCCACGGGCATGTCGGCGGGGAAGTAGCCCCGCTGGGCCACCACCGCCTGCACCTCGTCCGGCTCCACGCCGGAGGCCAGCATCAGCTGGGCCAGGGTCTTTGGAATCCTGGCTTCGGCCAGGCGGGCGGCCAGGTCGGCGTGCAGGGCACCGGCGGTGCCGGGCGGTTCCGCGGGTTCCGCCGGCGCCGCTGCGTTCTCGGGTGTGTCGGGCGCCGGTGCATCGGGGAAGGGCGCGGGGCCCGGCTCCGGCACAAAGCCCATCTGTTCGGGGGTCTGCCGGGGCGGCTGGGCCGGCGGGGGCGGCGTTGCCTGGCCGGCGGCGCCGGGCACGGGAACCACCGGGGCGATGGCGCTGTAGTCCAGGGGCAGCTCGTCGGGCAGGCCGTCCCGGTTCTTGGCGTCCCAGCAGGGGTGGTGGGTGGTGTACAGCACCCGGCGGCCCCCCTGGGCCTTGGCCTTGGCGTTCGGGCCGGCGCCGTCCTTCACCACCACGGTTTTGTAGTTGGCGAACAGCAGCATGTCGCACCACTCACGCAAAAGGGGCGCCACCTGTTTGGAGACCTTCAGCTGCCAGCGGTCGTAGGCGCCCATCTCGTCGGGCTGCTCGAACTTCACGATCTGTGCGTGGGCGGTCACCACCACGTTGGGCCCGCTGTCCACCACCTCCTCCAGGGCGTCCAGCAGCCGGGCAAACTCCTCTTTCACATAGGTGTAGCCCTTGCCGTAGCCGAAGTCCTCGATGCCGGCCTTCCCCGCGCGGTCGCACACGGCGCGGATGCACAGGCGCTCGGCCCAGTCGGCGGTGTCCAGCACCAGGGTGCCGCAGGGCACCGCGCCCTTTCGCACCTCGGCCACCTCGTCCAGCAGCATGGCCCAGCTGGTGGGCGTGGGCAGGCGGGCCACGTTCAGCTTCTTGGTGCCGCCCTCGGTGTCGATGAACACCGGTGCGGGGAACTTACTCGCAAAGGTGCTTTTTCCAATGCCCTCGGGCCCGTACAGCACTACCTTCAAGGGGGTGTGGACGGGGCCGTGTGTCACGGTGTATGCCATGTCAGAACGCTCCTTTCGTCCATTTGCGCGGCGCGGGCGCGCCGGCGGCGGCCGGGGCTGCGGGGCCGGCGGCCTCGTCCGCCGCCTCGGCGCCCGCCACGCGCCCGTCCTCAATGATGATCTGGCACTCGCCGCCCTTGCTCACCCGGGTGGCGATGGCCTGCAGGCCCTCGCCCTCCAGCCACCGGGCAAAATCGCGCAGGGTGGCAAGGTCCATCTGCTCCAGCTTGTCCAGCAGCACAAAGCCGCACTGAGGGGTCAGCTTTCGCACAATGGCGGTGGCGATGCGCAGCTGGTCGCTGCCCGAGCAGTCGCTCCAGCGCCGGCCCTGATAGGTCAGGGCGCCGTTCTCCACCGACAGGCCGGGCAGGGGCAGGTTGGCCCCGTTCAGCAGGGCGGTGCGCCGGTCCCGCAGCGCGTCCAGCTCCACGGTCATCTGGGCGTACTGGTCTGCATAGGCCCGGGCCTCGTCGGCGGCGCGCTCTTTGTCCAGGTTGGCGCGCACCTTGCGGTTTACCTCCTCCACGTCGGCCAGGGCGGCCTCCAGTGCGGCGGTGCTCTCGTCCTGCAGGCCGGCGGCGGATTTGCGGGCGTCCTGCACATCCTGCTGCACGGCGGCCAGCTGATGCTCCGCCAGTTCCAGCTCCTGCGCAAGCTCCCGCACGCGCCGGCCCAACTGCTGTTCTTTCTCCTCCAGCTGGGCCAGATGCAGGCGCTTGCGTTGGTTTTCCCCGTTGCGGGCCAGGATGTCCTGCTGGCGGCGGATCAGCTCCGACGGGCTCACCGGTTCGTCCGGGGCCTCGGGATAGCTCTGCAGCTCGTCCACGTAGTGCTGTTTCTGGCTGGCGATCTGGCCGACGGCTGTGCGCTTGTCATACAGGGTTTGGATCTCCCGGTCCAGCAGGGCCAGCCGGTCGCCCACGCCGATGATGCGCAGCAGCGTGTCGGCCTTCTCCTTGTCGCTGGCGTTCAAAAAGCGGGGCAGGTCCAGGGCCAGCTGCTCCACAAATTCGTTCAGGATCTGCTGGCCGCCCCGCCGGCCGGTGGGGTCGGTGACGGTGAGGGCGCTGTTTTTGCCCTTGCGCTCGGCCACCAGCCCGTTGGACAGCTCCACCCGCAGGTGGGGCGGCGCCACGGCGCCCGCCCGGGCGGCGGCGGCCGGGCGGTATTTCTCTCCGCCCAGGGCCCAGGCGATGGCGTCCAGCACGCTGGTTTTGCCCTGGTTGTTGTCGCCGCCGATCACCGTCAGCCCCGTGGGGGCGGGGGTGATGCGCACGGCCTTGATGCGCTTGACGTTTTCGGCCTCCAGGCCGATGATTTTCACGCTTTCCATGCCTCGATCTCTCCTTGAATGTTCAGAAATATGTCTCTCAGCCTGTCCAGGGCGTGGGTGCGGCGGCCCGCATCCATGCGGGGCAGCAGCGGGCCCAGCGAGCGCCATGCGCTTTCAATCACGCGGCCGGTGTAGATCGCGCTGTCGTAGGCGTCCCGGATGGCCTGCTCGGCCTGCTCGAAGCCGGCCGGTTGGGCTGCGCGCAGGGCGTCGAGTTCCGCGCGCAGCGGCGCGGTCAGCGCGTCGGCGCGGGCTTGGGCGCGGCGGTTCACTTCGTCCTCGTCCACGGCCTGGGCCTCAATGGGTGCGGCCCGCAGGGCGTCGTTCTCGGCGGCCAGCTTGTCGCCCCGCAACTTGGCCGCGGCCAGGGCGTCCCGGGTGCCGTCCCGCTGCCGCTCGGCCTCGTCGGCCCGGCGGCGCTCCTCGTCGCGCTGGCCCGCGATGACGCCCGCCATCCGGCGGGATTCCTCCCGCGCCTGTTCGGCATTTTCCCGCGCGGCCTTCTCGGCGTTGTACCGGGCCAGCAGGGCCTGGTATTCCTTGTGGGTGGTGATGTCGCCGTTCTTCACGGCCTGCACCAGCGCAGGCGGGGCCGACGGCTTGGCGGCGGCGTACAGCAGGGAGGGGCCCAGTTCTGCCAGGACCTTCTCTTCACGGGGCGTACTATTCTCGAACAGCCTTGCGACCTGCAGCAGCCGCTCGGCCGCCTTGCGGTTCAGCCCTACGCTGTCACACCAGCGGCCGAAGGTCTTTTCGGGCGAGAAGAAGGTTCCGTCACCGTTGCGACATTTTGTCGCATCGGATGCGCACAGTGCATCGTGGGCGATGGCCACGCCGTCGGCCATGCGGCGCAAGCCGACTTCTACCAGCTTGCGTCCGTTTGTGTACTCGCGCTCGGCCAGGTGCAGGTCTGCCACCGTCTGCTCGTCCAGCCCGCTGTAGTCAAAGGTGGGAAGGCTTGAGGGGTCAATGGGGGCAAGATCCTCGGGCGGCTCTGTGCTCGGCGGTACGTGGGAGGGGCGGGACGGGCAATCTTCGTCCGGCGCAATGCAGCCGTATCCCTTGTCGCTTCCATCGCATCCCGCCTGCGGGCAGTACTGGGCCTCGCACGCAGGGCATGGGCATGCTTCGCACGCCTTTGCCACCAGCGCCCAGCCATTCCGCTGCGCATTGCCCCGCAGGTACTCCTCTTCGCCTTCGGTGGTCGCGTTGCCGGCATGCAAGCCCGGCGGCGTGCATTTTTTCCAGATGGCGCTGCTCTTGGGGTCAAGGTAGTACACCCAGTAGCAGCCCTTGTACGGCTGCGGTCCCACGCGGTACAGCCGCCCGGTGGCCGGGTCTCTGTAAGTGCTCACTCGGCCGCCCTCCCTTCAGCCAGCGCCGCGATTGCCCGTTCGGCTTCCCGGCGGTTTTTGTATATGCTCCAGAATGTGCCGCCGACGTACAGCAAATACAGCGCGGAGCGCTCGTCGTAGACCAGCTGGATATCGAGATCTTTTTTGCTCACCACGCCGGCCACCTCACTTCCTCGTAGGGCACCTGGGCGCCGGCGAACTTCTGGCGATAGCGGGCCGCCTGCTCGGCCGTCAGGCTGCGGAAGGCCTGGCCTGCGAAGCCCACAATCAGGCAGCGGCCGTAGTACCATCGGCCCCGGTAGCAGCGGTTTTTCGCCAGCCCCCGGGCCTGGCCGTCGGGCAGGTACAGCAGGGCGGCCTTGTCGGTGGAAAAGCGCAGCATGGCCGTGGGCCCGCCGCACAGCCCGTCCAGCGCCTGCTGGGTGTCGCCAACCGTCTGCACCAGCGGCGGGCGGCAGGGGTCAAGTACGATGGCGGTCACGGCGGCGCACCTCCTTCCGGGCAGCGAAGCGGTCGGTCAAAAATCCGACCGCGGTGATGGCCGCGCCCAGGCCGAAGCTGAACACGCAGGCGGCCAGCACGCGGCACAGTTCTGTCAACGTTGTCATCTTGTAAAGTCCCTCCATTTGTGATAGGATGGAGGCGGAAGTACGGTTTGCTCAACTCATCTTCCGCCTGTGCCGTCCAGGGCGTCTGCAGCGCCCTGGGCGGCCTCTTGTATATCGGGTAAAAGTGCCGAATCCGCAAGATAGCGGGCGATCAGCCGCGCGGGGAGGTCGAAATAAACGGCGTCCTCCACGCGGGCCCGCCCCGCCTCCACCGCGATGGTGGCGGACAGCGGCACATGGCACAGGCCAGGGGCCATGAGGGGTCACTCCTTTCCGTCTTGATTCTTTTCGAGGATCAAACCGGCCAGCGCCGCGCGGAAACGCTGCTCGGCCTTTGCGGGACAGCGCTTCTTGTTCAGCACGGCGCTGACGTACTCGGGCGTCAGGCCCAGCACGCGGGCCAGCTCGCCGCGGGTGATGGCGTGGTCTTTCATGGTGGCCCAAACTTCGGCCTGCCAGGATATGGACATGGGCGAAGCCTCCTTTCCGCATAAAAGTGTTTACAAAAGTAAACTGTTGTGCTATACTCTATGTGTGAATTTGAGGAGCAAAGTTTTCTTTTGTGAACCAGCATCTTTAGTATAGTACACATTCGTAAACTTTGCAACCCCAAAAGTTTATTTTTATGAACTTTGTCAGATTGCACAAAGTTTACGGGTGATGCACTATGTTTTATGAACGATATCGATCGCTGTGCAAGGAGGAGGGCAAATCGCCCACCGCCGTCGCACTGGAGCTGGGGATTAGCAAATCCTCCGTGTCAACGTGGAAAAATCTAAACCGGATTCCCAAAATGGATGTGCTGCAGCGGATTGCAGAGCACTTTCACGTCACGGTGGACTATCTGGTTGGAAATGTAAATGAACCGTGGTTCCGCCTGGACAATCAGAAGATCCTGGACGAGATCAACGACCCGGGCCCGAAGGAAAAACCGGGCACGTATGGCCACAGTGCAGGCCATCCGGGCAGGTTTTCCCCCGATGACGAGCTGATGGCCTTTTATAACAATGTCAAGGACCATCTGACCGAGGTCGATCTGGCAGACATCCGGGCCTTGATGAAGATTCGCGCCGAGCTGAACCTGCACAATAAGGATCGGGACGACCAGTGACCGGGCGCGCGGGCGCCGCCATCTTGCAATGGAATGATGAAAAAAGCCCCGCGCAAGGCGGGGCAGGGGAGGGAACCTCATGAAAATTTATACCTTGATCGGCGGGGTGAACGGCGCCGGCAAAAGCAGCCTGACTGGCAGCCTGAAGGCCGAGCGCACAGACCTGGGCCTGATTGTGGACCCCGACCGCATCACCGCCGAGGTGGGCGGCGACGAATACGAGGGCGGCAAGCTGGCCGTGGCCCGCATCGAGCAGGCCCTGGCCGACGGCGTGAATCTCACCCAGGAGACCACCCTCTCCGGCGGGTACCCCAGGCGGCTGGCCCGCCGGGCCAAGGAGGCCGGGTACTATGTGCGGCTGTACTACGTGGGCCTGGACGGCGTGGAGGAGGCCCTGGCGCGCATCCGCAACCGGGTGGCCAAGGGCGGCCACAACATTCCCCGGGCGGACGTGGAGAAGCGCTACGCCCACCGCGCCGGGGACGTGGCCAAGGTGCTGCCCTACTGCGACGAGGCCAAGTTCTTCGACAACAACAACGGCTTTGTGCTGGTGGCCGAGTACCGCAACGGCGAGCTGCTGCCCGTGGGCCGGTACCGCCCGGCCTGGCTGGAGGAGCTGCTGGCCGCGCTGGCGCAATAACGCAACAAAACAAAAAAAAAGGCCCCGGTGCTGGAACACCGGGGCCTCGAAAGAACAGCTTACCCGAAAGAGGATAAACGGCTCACCACCTGTTATTATACCTCGTTCGGGTGGGGCTTGGCAATGCCATGTTTGCATCCCGAAGGAGGCTTTTTTATGCAATTCGCGGCGATTTATGCCCGCTATTCGTCCGACAAGCAAACAGAGGACAGCATCGACGCCCAGGTGCGCGCCTGCCGCGAGTACGCGGCCGCACACGGGCTGGAGGTGGTGGAGGTGTACGCCGACGAAGCCGTCAGCGGCAAGGGGTCCAAAACGGCCCAGCGCCGGCAGTATGCCCGCCTGCTGAAGGACGCCCAGCGCGGCCGGTTCTCGGTCATCCTGATTCACAAATACGACCGCATCGCCCGGAACCTGGGCGAGCACGTCAACCTGGCGTCACGGCTGCAGGCCTGGGGCGTGGAGCTGGTGGCAACAGCCCAAAACTTCGGCCACGGCCCAGAGGGCAAAATCATGCGGGCGCTGGTGTGGAGCATGTCGGAATACTACATCGACAACCTGGCCGAGGAGACGCGCAAGGGCCTGAAGGAGACGGCCCTGCAGGCGCTGCACACAGGCGACGTGCCGCCTTTTGGGTACGATATTGTCGACCAGCACTATCAGATCAACCCGCTGGAGGCCGGCTTCGTCCGCCGCATCTTCGACGCAGCCCAGAAGGGTGAGGGCTTTTCGACCGTGCTGAAGGAAATTTCGGCCGCCGGCCTCACTGGCAAGCGGGGACGGCCGATCAAATATCCGCAGGTGTATGAGATGCTTCGCAATGAAAAATACACCGGGACGTATTTGTACACCCCCACCCAGCAGGCGAAGCGGGAAGCGAGAAGGGAAAAGGCTGAGGCCATCCGCATCGAAGGGGCGATCCCGGCCATTATCACAAAGGAGCAGTTTCTGGAGGTGCAGAAGATCATGAGAGCTCGCAAGCATGTGGGCCGTCACGCAGACTATTTGTGCAGCGGGCTGGTGTACTGCAGTTGCGGTGCAAAGATGCACGGAGCCACTTCGCGGCGCAAAGGCCATGAATACCGGTGGTTCAGATGCTCGGCACACTGCGGGGCGCCCTCGGTTCGCATGGATGACGTGGAGGATGCCGCGCGGCGGTACCTTCGCGGGCTGCTGACGGAGGAAACCCAGCGCGAAGTTGTCGCGGCCCTGCAGCTGTACCGGGCCGGCCAGAAAGACCGCGCGGCAGATTTCCGCCGAACCCTGGCAGCAAAAATCCGGGACAAACGCGCCCAGTACGATGCGCTGGTGGCAAATATGTCGTCAGGCGTGCTTCCGCCCGACGTTCTGGCGGACCTGGGCCTCAAACTGCAGCAGGTCAAAGAAGATATCGCAACCCTGGAGCAGGTGAAGCCGCCAAAGGATATCACCCATCAGGTGATCCGCTCCTGGCTTCAACAGCTGAGCACCCACCCCGACCAGGCCGCCATGCGCCTGCTGATCGAACGCATCGACGTTCTGCCACACGAGCAAAAAGAAAGAACCGTTTTTAACATACAGAGTACATTAAAAACGGTTCTAAGAATTAATGGTTGCGGGGGCCAGATTTGAACTGACGACCTTTGGGTTATGAGCCCAACGAGCTACCGGACTGCTCCACCCCGCGATATGAACAGGCGGCATACCGCCCTGCGCACTTTCAGCGTGCTTAATTATTATAGGCGCTTTCACCGGGTTTGTCAAGGGGAATTTTCAAATTTTGCCCCGGGGCGGCCTTTTGGACAAAAAAGGCTGGAACTGGGCGCGGCGGTGCTGTATAATAGCGGCAAAGGCGGCCGCAGCGGCGGCTGTGCGCCGCAGGCAAAAGGAGGGTGCAACCGTGGATGAACGCTATGAAAAAGATGAACGCTATGAAAAGCAGAAGCTGCTGTGCCTGCGCATCTGCGCCGCGGCCTGTGTGGGGGTGCTGGTGGTGGCGGCCGTCAGCGCGGCGGTGCTGGTGCCCCGGGCTTTGGCGGCGCTGGACGGCCTGCAGCGGCTGACCGCCGTGGATTGGAACGCCCTGGAGGCGTCGGTGCGCGGCGGGCTGGACCAGGTGTCCCGGACGCTGGAGGCCCTGGACATCGACAGCCTGAACCAGGCCCTGGCCGATTTACAGGCGGTGATTGCCCCGCTGGCCCGGCTGATGGGCGGCTGAGCCGGGCCAGCGGCGGGGAGGCCGGCCGCAGCGGGTTCCGGGGCAGGGCCGCCGGGGCCGGCTGCGCCATACAAAAATTCCGCAAAAACCCCTTGACATTCCCGCCCGGCGTGCTATAATATATATCGTCGCAAATGCGGCAGATATTCCTCCTTAGCTCAGTTGGCAGAGCATGCGGCTGTTAACCGCAGGGTCGTTGGTTCGAGCCCAACAGGGGGAGCCAAAAGAAAACCCGGTGTGCAAACACCGGGTTTTTCTTTTTCATCCGGGCGGGCCGGGCGGGGCCCTGCGCGCCGCGTGTCACACGGCAGCGGCAAGCCGCCTTTGGCCCGCAGCCCTGTTGCGGCCGCGCGGATGCGGGGGTGCACTGCGGTTTTGCCGCTGCCGGTTGCCATTGCGGCCCGAATGGAACGCATTGGGGGGAAATCGAAAGGGGGCTTTTCTTGAAAAAGCCCCCTTTTGCTTTGCGCATTGAAACGCTTATCGGCCTCTCAGGCGTCCTCCTCCTTGGCCACGGCGAACTCGGCCATGACGGTGGCGGCCATCTTGATGGCGTTGATGTAATCCTCCAGGATGATGTTCTCATTGGGGGCGTGGATGTTGGAGGCATCGTTGCCCGCGCCGAACATCACTGCGTCCAGGTTGGCCGCGTGGCAGAACTGGTACATGGCGGTGGTGCCGCTGCTGCTCACGAACACTTCAGGGTCCATGCCATACACGGGCTTCACGCACTTCACCACCGTCTTGGCGAACAGGCACTCGGGGTTGGCCCGGAAGGGCGGCTCGCCGGACAGGCGCACAACCTCGATGTCGGTGAAGCCGCGTTTGTCCAGATGGGCGCGCACTTTTTCCAGGATCTCCTCAGGGGTCTGGTCGGGCACCAGGCGCAGGTCCATTTTCACCACGGCGCTGCCGGGTTCCACGGTTTTGGCGCCCTCGCCCAGGTAGCCGGCCTTAAAGCCCGCAATGTTGGCGGTGGGCTCGTAGTAGAACTTTTTCAGCAGGGGAATGCCCGTCAGGCCGTTCACAAAGCCGTCCAGGCCCATGCGCTGCTTGGTCTCCTCCTCTTTGAACTGCAGGGTCTCCAGGCAGTGCATCTCGTACTCGGTGGGCGCTTTCACGTTGTCGTAGAAACCGTCGATGGTGATATGGTCCCGTTCGTCCTTCATGGTGGCCAGGGCGTGCACCAGCCGCCAGGCGGGGTTTTTCACAATGGCCGCATTGCTGGAGTGCAGGTCGCTGTTGGCGGTGCGGCAGCGCAGTTCGATGAACAGCAGGCCCTTTACGCCGAAGCACACTTCCAGCGGGCCGTTCAGCTGCTTGGAGCCGCCCTCCCAGGCAAAGCCGTCGGTTTTCAGCCGCTCGGGGTATTTTTGGGCGAACTCCGACAGGTGCACGCTGCCGATCTCCTCCTCGCCTTCGTAGATGAATTTCACGTTCAGCGGCAGCTGGCCGTACACCGCCTGAAAGGCTTTCACCGCGCACAGGCGGCTGAGCAGGCTGCCCTTGTTGTCGGTGGCGCCGCGGGCATACAGTTTGCCGTCCCGGATCTCGGCGGCGAAGGGGTCGCTGTGCCACTCCTCCAGCGGTTCCACAGGCTGCACGTCGTAGTGGTTGTAGAACGACAGGGTGCGGTCTTGGTTCCTGCCGGGGATCTCCGCGTACAAAATGGGGTTGCCGCTGGTCTCCACCACGTCCGGCGTCACGCCGATGGCGCCCATCTCCTGCCTGATCAGGTCCACCATCTCCCGCATGCCCACATTCTGGGCCGAGATGCTGGGCTGGCGGCAGAATTTCTGCAGCAGCTCGATGTACTCCTGGGCGTGGGCGTCTACATAGTCGTACAATTCCTTCAGATCCGTCATGATTGGCCTCCTTGTCTGCCGCTATTGTTTTGCGGCTAAACCGTTTGCAAATTTGATGACATCATAACACGATGCGAATATTTCGTCAATGATTATTCATACATCGGCCGGAAAAAATTTGACAGGCGCCCCCGGCGGCCCGTATAATGGATGCGTGTGAAGCAAAAAAAGAGAGAGGAGGGCGCCTATTTTGGAGTCGAACCGACCGGCCGTGCGCCATGCGGCCGAAGAACAGCTGTACCATGCCGCCCATAAGCCCGGTATGATGTATGATTTTGTCACGGTGCTCAGCGCCATGGCAACCATTCCCCGGGAGTATGAGCCCGGCCTGACCCTGACCATGACCGAGGCCAGCACCGTGGCGGAGATTGCCGTGCACCCGGGCGTCACGGCGGCCCAGCTGTGCAAGAAGTGGAGCCGTACCCGGGGCGCGCTGAGCCAGCTGCTGAAAAAGCTGGAGCAGAAAGGGTTCATCTGCCGCGTGCGCGCCGAGGGCAATGACCGCGCCCTGCTGCTGTACCCCACGGTGAAAGGCATGGACCTGAACGCCCGCATGGAGCGTGTGGAGGAGCGCTACCACCGGCAGATGCTGGAGGAACTGCAGGCCCGGGGATGTACCAAGGCGGATATGGAAACCTTCTACCGGGTGACGGCCTGCTATACCGATGTGCTGCGCGCCCGGGCGGACCTGCAGTGGGACAACCTGGTGCCCCAGTACGGCCGGAAGGAAAATTCCCCCGCCCCGGACTGAGCGCACGGAATACGGCCATTTTGCGGCAGAGCCCTCTTTGGGGCGCTGCCGCATCTTCTTTTTTGGGCGGCGGCGGGCGGGGCGGAATGGTGAAAAAAGGATGTCCTTTTTGTGAATTCTGACGAAAGGGGGGCGGTGGCGGCGGCAGGCAGTTGAATAAACATACAAAGTTTAACAGGGTGAAGCGCAAAAGTGTTGACAAATGTTGCCCGCCCATGTAAACTGTTGTTCAACTGCTAAACATGCCCGGCCCGGCCGCGGCGTGGAGGGGCGGGCCCGGGGCCCGCTTTGCGGGAGGAAAAGAAAAGGAGTGTTTGCGATGAAAAAGAAATTGGCCCTTGTGATGGCTGTGGTCATGGCCTGCGCCATGGCGCTCAGCGCCTGCGGCGGCTCGTCCTCTTCGGCGGCGCCCGCCTCCGGCAGCGCGGCGGCCGTGTCCGGCAAAGCCGCCGACGACAAGACCCTCACCATCGGCGCGGCCAGCGACATTGTGACGCTGGACCCCCACGACCAGAACCAGACCAACTGCCAGGACCTGTTCTCCAGCATTGCCAGTACCATGTTCACCCGTGACCTGGAATTCAACCTGGTGAACGACCTGTGCACCGAATACACCCAGGACTCCGACACCGAGTGGACCTTCCACATCCGCGAGGGCGTCAAATTCAACAACGGCGAGGATCTGACCGCCGATGACGTGAAGTATTCTTACGACCGCGTCAGCCAGGACAGCGCCCTGGTGGGCTATACTTATTTGAAGGCCATCACCGGCACCGAAGTGGTGGATGATTACACCGTGAAGGTGACCACCGACGGCGCCCGGCCCGACCTGCCCACCCTGCTGGCCATGGCCAGCAGCACCATCATGCCCAAGGACTTCATGGAGGAGAACGGCATCGACGGCTACATTGAAAGCCCCGTCACCTCCGGCGCCTACAACCTGGTGGAGTGGGTGCCCGACGACCACTACACCATCGTGCCCAACCCCGATTATTACGGCGAGCCCGCCACCTGGGACCAGGTGACCTACCGCGTCATCCCCGAGAGCAGCACCCGTGTGTCCGAGCTGCTGGCCGGCGGCGTGGACGTGATCTACAATGTGCCCGTGAACGAGTGGGAGCGCGTGGGTGCCGAGGGCTCCGGCACCAGCCTGGTGTACGGCGAGACCAGCCGCGTGATGCTGCTGGTGGTGCGCTGCACCGACGGCTACGCCACCAGCGACCCGCTGGTGCGCGAGGCGCTGGAACTGGCCATTGACAAGGACGCCATCTGCGACACACTGCTGCAGGGCGCCGGCGTGCCCACCCGCACCCGTGTGGCCAGCTCCGTGCCCGGCTTTGACGAGAGCCTGTACGGCAGCGAGAACGCCAACCTGTATGACCCCGAGCGCGCCATGGAGCTGCTGGCCGAGGCCGGCTACGGCGAGGGCGGCCAGCCGCTGGAGATCACCCTCACCAGCCCCAACGGCCGCTACCTGATGGACGCCGAGATGGCCCAGATGATCGCCGCTTACTTTGAGGCGGTGGGCGTCACCGTGAACCTGGAGCTGGTGGACGGCACCGTGCTGAGCAATATGTTCACCGGCAAGGAAAACAAAGACCTGCTGCTGATCGGCCTGTCCGACGGCCAGTATGACGGCCTGTATGCCCTGGGCAACAACGCCGACCCCGCCCGCGCCGAGGGCCAGACCGACTATTTCAACGACGAGCTGACCGATTTGTACAACAGTGCCCGGGTGGAGATGGATGAAACGGCCCGCACCGAGATGGAGCAGCAGATGCAGCAGATCCTGGCGGAGGACCGTCCCTTCATTCAGATCGCCCAGATGAACGCCGTGTTCGGCGTCAGCGACCGTGTGACGCTGACCCCGCGCATGGACACCAACATCATGCCCGATGAAGTGACGCTGGCCCAGTAAGGGCCCCAGGCCTTGCCCCCGCCGCGGCGGGACAGGACGGAATTTAAGGCAGGTCCGCAGGCGCCAGCCTGCGGGCCTTTGCTTTGCAAGAGGTGAATGTGATGGCAAGATATTTGGTAAAGCGTGTGCTGCAGATGATCCCGGTGCTGCTGATCATCACACTGGTGGTGTTCCTGCTGGTGAACGTGGCGGGCGACCCCACGGTGAACATGCTGCCCCTGGACGCCACCGAGGCGGACCGCCAGGCCCTGCGGGAAGCCCTGGGGCTGAACCGGCCGCTGTATGTACAGTACCTGGACTTTTTGGGCGACGCGGTCACCGGGAATTTCGGCGAAAGCTACCGGTACAACCAGCCGGCGGTAGAGCTGGCGCTGCAGCGCATCCCGGCGTCGGTGCAGCTGGCGGGCACGGCTTTGCTGCTGGCCATTGTGCTGGCCATCCCCCTGGGCATCCTCAGCGCCATGTTCGCCAACTCCCCGCTGGACCTGGCCGTCAGCGGCATTTCGGTGCTGGGGCGGGCCATGCCCAACTTCTGGGTGGGCATTCTGCTGATCCTGCTGTTTGCGGTGGAACTGAACGTGCTGCCGGTGTCCGGCTCGGGCACGCCGGCCCATCTGGTGCTGCCGGCGGTGACGCTGGCCATCCAGGCGGCGTCCCAGATCATCCCGCTGATCCGCTCCAATATGCTGGCCATCATGCACGAGGATTACATCCGCACCGCCCGCAGCAAGGGCCTGCGGGAGGCGGGCGTGGTGTGCATCCACGCCTTCAAGAACGCGCTGGTGCCGGTGGTCACTGTGGTGGCGCTGGAGATCCCCAGCCTGATTGGCGGTTCGCTGATCACCGAGACGGTGTTCGCCTGGCCGGGCCTGGGCCAGTTCCTCATCCAGGCCATCAACAACCAGGATATGAGCGTGGTGCAGGTGTGCATTCTCCTGATCGCGGTGATCACGCTGGTGGCCAACCTGCTGGCGGACATTGTGTACTGCCTGATCGACCCGCGCATCCGCTATTCATAAAAGGAGGTTGGCCTGCGTGAAAAAGAACGACAAAAGCAGCCTGGCCGCCGCCGCGGCGGCCGGCCCCAAGCGCCACCGCGCACCCCGGTGGCTGCGGATGCTGTGGCGCAGCAAAACGGGCCTGATCGGCTTTGTCATCGTGACGGTGGTGCTGGTGTTCGCCGTCTTTGCGCCCTGGATCGCCCCGTATGACCCCAACGCCATCAACCCGGTGGATATGCTCAAGCCTCCGGCTTTCATGGAGGGCGGCGACATGCGCTACCTGCTGGGCACCGACAACCTGGGGCACGAT
This sequence comes from uncultured Ruthenibacterium sp., assembly GCA_944386555.1. Classification (GTDB taxonomy): domain Bacteria; phylum Bacillota; class Clostridia; order Oscillospirales; family Ruminococcaceae; genus Ruthenibacterium. Next base: position 42,083 of record CALXBN010000061.1, read on the forward strand.
ATCTTCAGCCGCATCGTGTACGGCGCGCGCATCAGCATGCTCATCGGCGTGTGCAGCGTGGTGGTGGCGGGCTTTATCGGCACGCTGTTCGGCCTGCTGGCCGGCTACTACGGCGGCATTCTGGACGCCATCATCATGCGCATTACCGACGCCTTCCACGCCATTCCCCGCACGCTGCTGGCCCTGGTGGCCGTCAGCGTGGTCAGCGGCGGCAGTGTGACGACGCTGATCGTAGTCATCGGCATCACCGGATGGATCACCTACGCACGGCTGATCCGCAGCGAGGTGCTCAGCCTGAAGGAGCGGGAGTTTGTCAAGGCGGCCATCACCATCGGCACGCCGGACCGCACCATCATCCTGCGGCACATCCTGCCCAATGTGTTTTCCTCCTTCATTGTGGTGTCCACCCTGGCGGTGGCCACCAGCATCCTGGCGGAAAGCAGCCTGAGCTTTTTGGGCCTGGGCATCAACCCGCCCAACATCTCCTGGGGCGGCATGCTCAGCACAGGGCGCAACTACCTGGCCACCAACTGGTGGGTGGCCACCATGCCCGGCATCGCCCTGACGCTGACCGTGCTGGGCATCATGTTCCTGGGCAACTGGCTGCGGGACCTGCTGGACCCGTACAACCAGGGCCTGCAGTGAGGAGGCGCCGCTATGGAAATGCAGCAACAGACGCAGCGCAAAGAGGTGCTGCTGGAAGTAGACCATCTGAATACCTATATTAAAACCGAGGACCGGGTGCTGCAGCCCGTGCGCGACGTGTCCTTCCAGGTGCGCAAAGGCGAACTGCTGGGCATCGTGGGCGAATCGGGCTGCGGCAAAAGTATGACCAGCCTGTCCATCATGGGCCTGACGCCCAAGAACATCACCGTGCAGGCAAACCACCTGCTGCTGGGCGGCAAGGAACTGACGAAGCTGTCCAGGCGGGAGCTGCGGGAGATGCGCGGCAAAGAGATGGCCATGATCTTCCAGGAGCCCCTGACCAGCCTGAACCCCCTGTTCACCATCGGCTACCAGCTGACGGAGACCATCCGCCTGCACAACCAGGTGACAAAAAAGCAGGCCTGGGAGCGGGCGGTGGAGATGCTCAAGCACGTGGAGATCCCCCGGCCGGAGCATGTGATGAAAGAATACCCCAACGCCCTGTCCGGCGGCATGCGCCAGCGGGTGATGATCGCCATCGCCCTGGCCAACCGCCCCAGCCTGCTGATTGCAGACGAGCCCACCACCGCGCTGGACGTGACCATCCAGGCGCAGATCCTGTATTTGATGAAGCAGCTGATGAAGCAGTACGACACCGCCATCATGCTGATCACCCACGATCTGGGCGTGGTGGCCGAGGTGGCCGACTATGTGCTGGTGATGTACGCCGGCCAGGTGGTGGAGGAGGCCAGCGTGTATGATTTGTTCCGCCGGCCCCTGCACCCTTACACCCGCGGGCTGATGAACAGCACCATCAAGGTGCACCAGAGCGAGGAAAAGCTGGACACCATTGAGGGCACCGTGCCCAGCCTGGCGGATATGCCCGCCGGCTGCCGGTTCAACCCCCGGTGCCCTTTTGCCACGGCTGCCTGCCGCGACAAAGAACCGCCCCTGGCCGAGGTGCTGCCCGGGCGCAAGGTGCGGTGCATCCGCTGGAACGAATTGGGAGGTGAAGGCCATGGCGAGCAGTGAGTACCTGCTGGAGGTGCGCGGCCTGAAAAAGTACTTCAAGGTGGGCGGCAAGCTGGGCGAAAAGGGCGGCGTGCTGCGGGCCGTGGACGATGTGAGCTTTACCCTGAAGCAGGGCGAGACCCTGGGCGTGGTGGGCGAATCGGGCTGCGGCAAATCCACCCTGGGCAACACCATCATCCGCCTGCTGGAACCCACCGGCGGCCAGGTGCTGTTCGAAGGGCAGGACCTGGCCAGGATGACAAAGCGCCAGCTGGCCGCCGTGCGCCCCGATATCCAGATGATCTTCCAGGACCCCTTCTCCTCGCTGGACCCGCGCATGCGGGTGTTCGACATCATCGCCGAGCCCCTGCGGGTGCACAAGGCGGCCCGCGGCCAGGAGCTGACCGACCGGGTGATGGGCCTGATGAAGGTGGTGGGCCTGGACGCCAGCTACGCCAGCCGCTTCCCCCACGAATTTTCCGGCGGCCAGCGCCAGCGCATCGGCATTGCCCGGGCCCTGGCCCTGCGGCCCAAGCTGATCATCTGCGACGAGCCCGTCTCTGCACTGGACGTGTCCATCCAGGCGCAGATCCTGAACCTCCTGTACGACCTGCAAAAGCAGTTCAACCTCACCTACATTTTCATCGCCCACGGCCTGCCCACCGTCAAGCACGTCAGCAGCAAGGTGGCGGTGATGTACCTGGGCAAGGTGATGGAGCTGGCCGATAAGGACGAGCTGTTCGAACGCCCCATGCACCCCTATACCCAGGGCCTGTTCGAGGCCGTGCCCATCCCGGACCCCACCCTGCGCCCGGAGGAGGGCCGGCGGGAGTTTTTGCAGGGGGACATCCCCAACGCCATGAACCCGCCCTCCGGCTGCTACTTCCACCCCCGGTGCCCCTATGCCACCGAAGAGTGCCGGAAAACGGCGCCCCAGTTCCGGCCCTGCGCGCCGGGCAGCACCCACTATGTGGCCTGCCACCATCCGCTGGAAAACGGGCAGGGGATCGTGCGGGGATGAGCGCGGGATGGAAACGGGAATGAAAACAGGATTCAAACAATATCTGCCCCTGCTGGCCAATCTGGCCAGCCAGGTGCTGTTCGGCTTCGCTTATCTGTTCATGCGCATGGGCATGGCGGTGGTAAACGAGAACACGGTGAAGTTTTTGTCCTTCCGCTTTACCCTGGGCTTTCTGGTGATGAGCCTGCTGCTGGCGCTGGGGCTGAAAAAGGTGCGCTACCGCGCCCGCCCGGTGGGGATGATCCTGCTGTGCGGGCTGTTCAACCCCCTGATCAGCCAGGTGCTGGAGACAACCTCCACCACCTACGCCCCCACCAGCCAGATCGCCATGTACAACAGCCTGCTGCCGGTGATCATGCTGGTGTTTTCGGCGCTGATCAACCATGAATACCCCACCCGCCGCCAGCTGCTGTTCGTGGTGGTAACGGTGGCCGGCGTGTTCGTGACAACCCTGGCGGACCCTGCCCGGACGGGCATGACCACCCTGGGCTTTGTGCTGATCTTCGCCACCATGATCGCCGTGTCCATCAGCCGGGTGCTGGTGCGCCGGGCCTCGGCGGTGTTCTCCTCCTTCGAGATCATCTACCTCACCACCGGCATGGGCGCGGCGGCCTTCACCGCGGTGTCTCTGGGCGAGCACATGATGCGCGCGCCCCTGTCCGCCTACTTCCAGGGCCTGCTGCGGCCGGACTTTGCCATCGCCGTGCTGTACATGGGCATCGGCTCGTGCGTGTGCGCTTTTTTGCTGATGACCTACGCCTCGGCCAACCTGCCCTTCGCGGTGTATGCCTCCACCTGTACCCTCAGCACGGTGGTGGGCATCCTCTCCGGCGTGTTTTTGCTGCACGAGACCTTCCAGCCTGTGGAGATCGTGGGCACCGCCGTCATCCTGGGGGGCATCATCGGCGTCAGCTGCAGCTACGACAAGCAGGACGCCGAGGGCAACAGGTTCCACCTGAAACAGCGGAAATAGGGCAGGCGCCGCCTCTTTCGGACAAGGCGGCCGCTGCGGCCCGGTTCAAACAAAGCGCCCCGGCGCGGGATTTCCCGCGCCGGGGCGCTTTGCTGTTCCTGCGGGCTGGCGCTACACCCGCGCCGGGGCCGGGCCGGTGGAGCCGCGGACGATCAGCTGGGGCGTGTATTCGATCTTGTGCACGGCAGGCGTCTGGTCCTGGGCGTCGGGCTGGCTGTGCTGCACCACCATATCCACCGCCGAGCGGCAGCGCGTGTGCAGATGATGGTCAATGGTTGTCAGCGGCGGGGTGGTGACGGCGGCGGAGAAGATGTTGTCAAACCCGCACACCGAATAATCCCGGGGCACCCGGCAGCCCTGGGCCTGCAGCTCGTTGAGAATGCCCAGGGCCGTCATGTCGTTCACGGCGATCAGCGCCGTGGCGCCGGTGCCCTGGCGCAGCAGCTCCCGGGTCAGCCGGCGGCCCACGGTGTACTCGTAGGGCATGCCGTCGCCCTGGGTGTCGGCCTCGGCCGTCTGGCGCTCCACCACCACCTCCAGCGCACCGGACAGCCCGTGGTTTTCCAGCTGCTTGCGGATGCCCTCCAGCCGCTGGCCGCGGGCCAGGGTCAGCTGGTTGAAAGGCGTGGAGAGGAAAGCCAGCCGCCGGTGGCCCAGCTGGTACAGGTGCTCGGCCAGCATGGCGCCGGCGGCCACATTGCTCAGCTCGATGGAGCAGATGGCCAGGTCGTCCTGCTTTTCGCCGATGATCACCACCGGGCAGGTGGCGTTGATCTGCTCGATCAAATGCGGGAAGCTGGGCAGGAACGTGTAGATGACGCCGTCCACATGGCTGCCCAGGAAGGTATCCAGGTAGAATTTTTCCAGATCCGGCTTGCGGAAGGTGTTGCACACGATGACCCGGTAGCCCAAAGAATCGGCATAGTCCTCCACCGCCTGGATCAGCTCGGCGTAATACTGGTTGGTCAGCGTGGGCGTCAGCACCAGGATCATGCGGCTGGTCTTTTTGGCGGGCTGCTTTTTGCGGCGGGGCGGCAGGTAGTTCAGCTGCCGGGCTGCCGCCAGCACCCGCTCGCGGGTGGCATTGGAAAAAGAGATCTTTTCACTGTTGTTCAGAATCAGGGAGACGGTGGCTTGAGATACGCCCGCCAGGGCGGCCACATCCTGCGAGGTGGGCCTCTTCATCGCTGACAGCTCCTTTAATAATAATTCTGCTAATATTATACGGGAAAAACGGCCGGTTGTCAAACAAAATCACCAAATTTCAGGTGAATTATTTGGCAGAAAAGCGGGGCGCTTTGTTGTTGACAGCGGGCATTTTGCATGGTATGCTGTAGTTAAAGGCATTATTTATATTGAGATAATATTACTAATAAATAAGCCCTTTCAAAAAGGGCGCCAGTAAAAAGGCGGTGAACCGGATGGAGACAGTTCAAGATGCGAGGCTGCGGCAGAAAGGGTGCATTTTGGCCCTGGGCGAGCTGCTGGTGGACCTGATCCCCGGCAAGGAAGGCATGCGCATCGACCAGGAGGGCCCGGTGATCAAAACGGCCAGCGGCTCGGCGGGTATTTTTGCCTGCGCGGCGGCGCTGCTGGGCGGCTGCGGGGCGTTTATCGGCAAGGTGGGCCGCGACAGCCTGTCCCGCATGGTGGTTTCCACCTTGCGCAGCCAGGGGGTGGACCTCAGCCGTCTGGTGGAATCGGCCAGCGGCCAGCTGGGGCTGGCCTTTTTGGAGTACCTGCCCGAGGGGCGCAACTACCAGTATTACCGCAAGAATTCCGTGGGCAGCACCCTGTGCGCCGACGACCTGGACGAGGCGTACATCCGCAGCGCCTTCGCGGTGCACTTCCCCGGCATGCTGCTGGAGCTGACGCCCCAGATGGCCGGGGCCTGCCGGCGCCTGGTGGAGGTGGCCCGGGACGCCGGGGTACTGGTGTCCTTTGACCCCAATATCCGCCGGGAGCTGAGTGCCGACGGCGAGGCGCGCCGCCGGCTGGACTGGGCGCTGGAGCATGCGGACGTGATCAAGCCCACCCTGGCCGAAGGGCAGGCCATCACCGGCAAGCGCACCGTGGGCGACGTGCTGCGGGCGCTGCACGCCATGGGCCCCCGGGTGGTGGCCATCAGCCGGGACAAGGACGGTGCGGTGATCAGCCGGGACGGCCAGGTAGCCGTGGCGGCGGGCATCGACGAGCCGGCCGTGGACCCCACCGGCGCAGGCGACACCTTTGCCGCCGCCCTGTGCGTGGGCCTGCGGGAAGAGATGCCCCTGGACCGGCTGGCCTGCTTCTGCAACTGCGCGGGCACGCTGGTCATCCGGCACAAAGGGGCCATCGGCATGGCCCTGCCGGCCCGCAGCGAAGTGGAAGCGCTGATGGCCTCGGGCGCGTGCCGGGTGGAGCTGGCGGCCCTGGAGCAGCTGCCCTGAGCAGGCTGCGGCGGGCCGGCGCCCGGGAAACGGAAATGAAACCACAGAAAAAAGGAGCGGTTTGCAATGTTCAACGATTTGAAACAGCGCCTGCGGGCGGGCCGGCAGGTGCTGGGCACCATGGTTACCACCTTTGCCAGCCCGGATATTGCCCGGCTGCTGCAGAACAGCGGGTTCGATTTCTGCATGGTGGACTGCGAGCACGGCGCCTTCACCACCAGGGAGGTTGCCAATATCATCGCCGAGGGCCGGGGCATCGGCTTCCCGGTGCTGGTGCGCATTCCGGAGCTGCGCCGGGAGCATGTGCTGAAATTCATGGAAATGGGCGCGGCGGGCCTGCTGCTGCCGGGCACCGAATCGGCCGGGCAGGCCCGGACGCTGGTGGATTGTGCCAAGTATGCGCCCCTGGGCCACCGGGGGGTGTCTTTGTCACGCCCGCACACCGATTTCCGGAAGGTGGACGGCCCGGCCTACATGGCCCGGGCCAACGACGAGACCCTTCTGCTGTGCCAGATCGAATCCCGGGCCGGGGTGGAGCATATCGAGGAGATTCTGGATGTGGAGGGAATCGACGCGGCGCTCATCGGCCCCAACGACATGACCCAGGACTTCGGAATCCTGGACCAGTTCGATGACCCCGCCGTGACGGCGGCCTTTGAAAAGGTGATTGCCGCGGCTGCCGCCCGGGGCAAATGGAGCGGCGTGCACTTCGGCAAGGCCGGGCCCCTGAAGCCCTGGCTGGGCCGCGGCATGCAGATGAATATGTGGAACAGCGACGCCGGCCTGCTGACACTGGGGGCCACGGGCATCGCCCAGCTGAAGGAGGGCCAGGCATGAAAATCGTGATTTTGGACGGCTATACCGAAAACCCCGGCGATTTGAGCTGGCAGGGCTTTGAGGCGCTGGGGGATGTGACCGTGTACGACCGCACCGCCTATGCGGACGGCGACGGGGAGATCCTTCGCAGGGCCAAGGGCGCCCAGGCGGTGCTGGTGAACAAGACGCCCCTGACGGCCCGCACCCTGGCCGCCCTGGCGCCGGAGCTGCAGTACATCGGCGTGCTGGCCACCGGGTACAACGTGGTGGACACCGCCGCAGCCCGGGCCGCCGGCGTGGATGTGTGCAACGTGCCCACCTACGGCACGGCCGCCGTGGCCCAGTACGCCATGGCCCTGCTGCTGGAGCTGTGCCACCATGTGGGCGAGCACAGCCGCAGCGTCCGCGAAGGCGCCTGGGCCGCCTGCCCGGACTTCTGCTTCTGGAATTATCCGCTGGTGGAGCTGGCGGGCAAGACCTTCGGCGTCATCGGCTACGGGCGCATCGGCCGGGCCGCGGCGCGGCTGGCGGCGGCCTTCGGCATGGAGGTGCTGGCCTGCGATACCCACGCCGCCGGGGACGACACCGCCCGCCTGGTGGACCTGGACACCCTGCTGGCCCGGGCCGACGCGGTGAGCCTGCATTGCCCGCTGCTGCCCGACACAAAAGAGATCATCCGGGCGGACACCATCGCCAAAATGAAGGACGGGGCGTTTTTGATCAACACCGCCCGGGGCCCGCTGGTGAACGAGGCCGACCTTGCGGCGGCCCTGGCCGCCGGCAAGCTGGGCGGCGCGGCGGTGGACGTGCTGTGCACCGAGCCCGCCAGGCCCGACTGCCCGCTGCTGGCGGCGCCCAACTGTATCGTCACACCCCATATCGCCTGGGCCCCCCGGGAGAGCCGCCAGCGCCTGATGGACGTGGCGGTGGAAAACCTGCGGGCATGGGTGCAGGGCAGCAAACAGAATGTGGTGAACTGATCCATCCGATTGCGCAGCGGCGCGGCAGGGCCGGCAGACGGCCGGCCGCCGCCCGCGCCGGAATCTTTTTCTCTCCTCCACGGAAAAAGCGCAGGCCAGGCCTGCGCTTTTTCTGTTGGGGCGGGCCGGGGCCCGGCGCAAAAAAGCGCGGCCGCCCGGTTCGGGACGGCCGCGTGCCGGCGGGCCCGCCGCTGCCAAAGGGGCAGGGCGGGCGGCTGCGCCGGGCGCTAAACGTCTGCCAGGGGCACGACGCGCTGCTGTTCGAAGGCGCGCAGGGCGCCGGTGAGCAGGCGGTGGCTCTCCAGGGCTTCGGCCGGGGTGAAGCAGCCGAATTCGCAGGGCAGGCCCCGCAGCTCGCTGACGAAGGCGGCAAACATCTGCAGAAGGGAATCGGAGAAGCCGAATTCGAAAATACCGCCGGTGATCACCGGGTACAGCGTTTTTTGCCCCACTACCAGCCGGGCCCAGGCCTGTTCGCGGCCCACGGCCTGGGTATAATACACGGCGTTGGGGTCGTCGGTGGTAAACCGGGCCGACATCTGCAGCCCGTCGATCTCGTACTCCACGGTGTTGGTACAGCCCGGGGCCATGCGCTTCATCTCAAAAGTCATGGGGAAGCGGTCGCCGGCGGCGCTTTCCCCCTGGCACAGCAGCAGGGCGTTGTCCCAGGTTTCACAGGGCACCGGGGCGCCGTCGGGGCCGGGGCGGGCCTTTACCAGGTTGGCCAGCTGGGCGCTTACCGCCACAGGGTGCAGCCCCAGCCGGAAGGGCAGGTGCTGGGTGTGGATGCCCAGGTCCCCCATGCAGCCGTAGTCGCCGTTGGCGGCCCGCTGGCGCTTCCAGTTGATGGGCTTGTTCAAATCCATGTCCGAGGAGTGCTTGATGGCAAAGCGGGCCTCGATGATCTGCCCGAAGGCCCCCTGGCGGTACCAGCGCACCATCTGCTGCACCGCCGGGTAGAAGGGGAACTCGCTGGCGCAGCGCACGAATACACCGGGGTGCCCGGCCATGGCGTCCAGGATCTGCCGGCAGGCAGCCAGGTCCATGCCGAAGGGCTTTTCCCCCAGCAGGTGCTTGCCCGCGCGGATGATGTCGGCGTACACCCGGCCGTGAAGGTGATGGGGCACCGCGCAGTACACGGCCTCCACGTCCGGGTCGGCCAGCAGCTCGCGGTAATCGGCATAGAAGTGCCGGCACTCCGGCACCCGTTCAAACCAGCGGCGGTTGGCCTCGTTCAGGTCGCAGGCCGCCACGATCACCGGCCGGGGGATGTCCCCGGCCAGGTGCAGCCAGCGCATGGAGGCGCTGGCAAATTCCCGGCCCATCAGCCCGCAGCCGATGACGCCGAACTGCACGGTATCCTTCATGCGCCCGCCTCCTTTTCCAGCCGCTGCAGCTCTTCCTCAAACAGGGCCAGCAGGCGGTCGGCCATGGCCTCGCTGGTGATCAGCGGAAGCTTGGTCAGCGCCACCGGCGGGCAGTTGGGCTTATAGGTTTGGGCGCTGATGTCCACGCACCGCCGGTTCATGGCCTGGCAGAAGGCCGCCGCGTGGGCCACATCGGCAAAGCTCAGGGCCGTCATGTGGCCGTCCCCCTCCACGCCGGCGCACACTGCCGGGTGCCGGGCGGCCAGGGCCGCGGCCCCCGCGTGGTAGTGCCGGCCCACGGCTTCCATGGCGGGGCCGTTGGCCGCCAGGAATTCCATGGTGACCAGATAGGCAAGGCTGGCCAATTCTTCCTGGCCGTTGGTCACCAGGGCGCCGAACTGGGTCAGGCTGTCGAAGGCGCCGCTGGCCAGCAGGCGGCTGGCGGGATAGCACCCCCCGGGGAAGCCCTTGCCTGCGGAGACGAAATCCGGTGCAAGGCCGTATTTGCGGAACAAAAACAGCCCGTCGTACCATGCGCAGGACTGGATCTCGTCGCACAGCACCGGCGTGTCGCTGGCGCGGCAGGCCGCGTAAGCCGCCTGCAGGTACTCTTTTGTCAGCACAATGCCGCCGTAGTTCATCAAAATGATCTCGTGGCAGAAGCCGGCGGTTTTGTACGGGCCCCGGTTCCAGGTCTCGATGGCTGCCCGGAAGGCGCCGGCGTCGTTGATGGGCACGCCCACCACCTTGTACAGGCCCGCGTCGCCGGCTTTGCGGGCGAAGTCCGGCCACAGGCCCCGCAGGGTCTGGGCAATGACGGTGGTGCCGTGGTAGTTGCCCGCGGGGCCGCCGGCGTTGTCGGCAATCACCAGGAACACCGGGATCCTGCCCCGGTACGGGCAGGGTTTGCCGTCGATCTCATAGAACCGGGCCAGCATCATCTTCAGCGCAGCCTCCACCGCCAGCGAGCCGGTCTCCAGGTTGATCACGCAGCTCAGCACGCCGGGCTTTTTGGCCGCCAGCACTTCTTCCAGGGCGGGGTCGTCAGGGGCCAGGCCGTTGGCAGCGGCGATGAGCCGGCGCTCCAAAAGGCGGGTGATGTAGCCCCTGGTATTGTTGTGGGTGGCGTTGGGGATGCCCAGGGCCTTGGCATTTTCGATAAGGCTGTAGCCGGGGAAGCCGTGGCCCAGGGGGATGTGGTAGTGTTCGCTTTTTCCGGCGAAGTACAGGCGGCCGTCCTCGCCCACGCGGAAGGCGCCCAGCCCCCCCAGGGGCGCGGCGGCGCTGTGCTGGGCCGCCCGGTATGAGCCGGTGGGCGCGCCGTCCAGGCTGTCGGCGAAAGGCGGAACGACCTGCTGGCCCACCCGGGCCATCAGGGCCTCCTGGCGATGGGCGAAGGGGGCGGGGTAGAAGTCCACCGCCTGGCGGGCAATGGCCTCAAATTCCCCGATGGGCCGGCCGGTGAGGGCGGCCCGGGCCGCGCACACGGCGGCCAGGTATTCCTCACCCAGCAGGTCGGCCAAAGAACGGCGGATGGTTTCAATCATGGCGCAACGCTCCTTTTCAAATGGGTTTCGGGTTTGACGGAAGGGGTTATACGGCGGTAAATTCAATGCCCAGCATACGGCACAGCAAACGGATGCGGTGCTCCCGGTCGCCGGGCACGATCACCTCGTGGTGGGTGCCGCCGGCGTTCAGCCAGGCTGTTACGCAGGGCTGTACGCCGCTGTCCGGCGCAAAGAACAGGTAGGGCATATCGCAGGCGGCCAGGCTGCAGTCGTCCAGGATGCGCCCGCCGGCGTACACCAGGCGGAAACCGCCGTCCAGGTAGGCCAGGCTCATCACTGCGGCCGGGCCGGGGGCGGGGGTGAAGATGGGCGTGGGCGGGTTGGAAAGCCCGCCCTCCAGGAACACCCGGTCCATCAGGAAAGGCTTTTTGTCCGGCCGGCACAGGGCCCAGTTGCCCTCGCCGGCGTGGCACAGCAGGATGGCGCCGCGGGCAAAGTCCATCATGTACATCTCGCTGAAATCGCACGGGCCGCACAGGCGCGTCATGGCGGCCATCCACAGCGCGGCGGTGGCGTCGCCCTCGGCGGCATAGCCGTAGCCGTCGGCCATCAGGTTCGAGGCCGCCAGCAGCGGCAGCTGGGAGAAGCGGCCGTCGGCGCCGAACTCCTCGAAATGGGCGGTGTAGCCCGCGTAGCCGCCGGCCTCCAGGTAGGCTTTCAGCCCCAGGTACATGCGCACGGCCTCGGCGTGGCGGGCTTCGGGCATGGCGGGGTCGATGTCGAACACGGTGCGCTCATAGGCCATGCGCCGGGCAATGTCCTCCCCGGACACGGCGGCGCAGTGCTTTTGCACCGTGCCGATGGAATCGTACACGAATTCCGCGCCCAGCTGGCGGTACACGGCCAAATCATCCGTCACCACGTCGCCCATGCCCGCCAGCCGGCCGATGACGCCGATGCGCATGGAGCGCAGCGCGGTGCGGGTGGCCGCGGCGGCGGCAAAATCCGCCACAAAGGCGGCCAGGCCGCCGCCCTCCTTGGGCCCGGCGTAGTAAGCGCAGGGGATGCGGGCCCTGGCCAGGGCGTTGGCGCAGTCCTGGCTGCCGTGGATGGCCTGGTTCACCGTCAGCTCCAGCTCGCCGAAGGCCGGGGTGGCCGTCTCATCGGGCTGCACCAGGGCCAGGGCCAGGGGCAGGTGGTTGTGCTGCAGGGCGTGGGCCAGGTACTGCCCCTGGGCGTAGCTGAGCAGCAGGATCAGGATGCCGTCCTGCCCCTCGGCGTTGAACCGGGCCACCAGCCGGTCCATCTGGGCGGCGTTCACCGCCGGGCCGGGGAAGGTGAAGCTGGCGGCGCCGGAAAGACGCTCCAGCAGGCGGCTGACATAATCCGTCTGGCGGCGGGTGATGCCCGGGAACAGCGGCTCGTAGCCCTCCAGCATCAGCGCCAGCACGCCCAGGCGGGGTTTGGTGTTTTCCATGGTGCATCCTCCTTTTTCAGCCCGGCGGCAGGGCCCTGCACAGGCGCAGCGGCCGCGGCGCGGGACAGTCTCGGTTTTTGGAAAAGCGGTGGGCCCTCAGGGGCGGAACAGGGGCCTTACCGCCGCATACAGCGCCTTGTACAGCCGGTAGGCGTCTTCATAGGCGCCGGCAGCGGGGCCCGGGGCGTACCGGGCGGCCTGGCCGCTTTCGGGCAGCTGCCCCGGGGCGATCAGCCCCGTGCCCCAGCCCGCCAGCAGCGCCGCACCCATGGCCGTGGCTTCGGCGCAGCCGGGCACGGTGAAGGGCCGGGCGCACACGTCGGCCTTGATCTGCATCCACAGCGCGCTGGAGGCGCCTCCGCCCAGCGAGCGCACCTGCCGCACCGGACAGCCCAGATCTTCCAGCAGGGCAAAGAAGTCCCGCAGCAGGAAGGCAACCGATTCCAGCACGGCCCGGGCAAAGTGGGCCCGCCCGGTGGACAGGCCGGCGCCGAAGAAAGCGGCCCGGGCTTCGGGGCAGGTGTCCGGGTCCACGCTGCCGGCCAGGAAAGGCAGGAACACCAGCCCGCCGCACCCGGGGGGCACGGCGGCGGCCAGGGCGTCCAGGGCGGCGTAGCCTGCGCCGCCGGCGGGCAGGTCCGGGCAGAACTGGTCCCGGAACCACCGCAGGGCCATGCCTGCGGTATTGCCGATGGGAAGGTAGAGGAATTTGCCCGGCAAAGCGTGGCGGTAAATGGTGACGTGATGCGCCTGCGGTCCGGCGAACACCGGGGCATCGGTGCAGGCGGCGGCCACCAGGGCGGTGCCCGTGGTCTCGGTGACGGCGCCGGGTTCGGTGCATCCGGCGGCCAGGGCGGCGGCGGCCTGGGCCATGGCGCCGGCGCACACGGGGATGCCCGCGGGCAGCCCCAGCGCCGATGCGGGCCCGGCCAGCAGCGGCCCGGCCACGGCCCCGCAGCCGATCAGCTGCGGCAGCTTGTCTGCAGGCAGGCCCGCGGCGTCCAGGGCTTCGTCCCACCAGCCGTCCCGGCCCAGATGGAACCACCCGGACGAGGTGTGCAGGGAGGGCTCGGCCACGAAACGGCCCGTCAGCCAGTACAGCAGCCAGTCCTCCAGCAGCAGGATCTTTTCGGCCCGGGCAAAGGTTTCCGGCTCTTCCCGGCGCAGCCACAGGGCCTTGGCCAGGGGCAGCGCACCGGTGATCTCCGGCAGGCCGGTGGCCTGGTAAAACGCCTGACCCGGCAGTGCCCGGGCCAGCTGCCCGGCCTGGGCCTGGGCCCGGCCGTCCAGCCACACCAGGAAGGGCCGCAGCGGCCAGCCGTCGGCATCCACCGGGGCCAGGGTCTCGCCCTGGGTGGCCAGGCCCAAAGCGGCCGGCCGCCAGCCGGGCGCCGCCGCCAGGGCCGCGGCCATGCCCCGGGCCGCGGCAGCCAGGTAAACGTCCCCGTCGGCCTCCACGCGGCCGTTTTGGGTGTGCAGGGCATACTCCTGCACGCTGCAGGCCAGCAGCTTCAGGCCGGGGGTGAACAGGCAGGCCTTCACCGCAGTGGTGCCCACGTCCAGCGCGGCGATGCACGCCCTGCCGGCAGCGGGGGCGCTCATGCTTTCCCGTCGCAGCCAAAGACCCGCATGTGGTGCATGGTCTCGGCCTTGACGGCCTCGGTGATAATGGGCATCAGTTCGAAAGCGCCGGTGCTTTGCGTGAAACGGGCATGGGCGGCCCGGGCAGCGGCCAGGTTGTTATGGGTGAAAATGTTGATTTTGGAGATGCCGCCGGCCACACAGGCGCGGAAGTCCGCGTCGGACAGGCCGCTGCCGCCGTGAAGGACAAGGGGCGTGGGGCAGGCGGCGGCAATGGCCCTCAGGGCGTCCAGGCTGAGCACCGGGGGCGTGGTGTATACGCCGTGGGCGGTGCCGATGGCCACGGCCAGGGCGTCGCAGCCGCTTTCGGCGGCGAAGCGCACCGCGTCGCCGGGGTCCGTGTACACGGTGCGGGCCACGGCCTCCTCGGCCGACCCGTTGGACCCCACGTGCCCGATCTCCGCCTCCAGCGAGCAGCCCGCGGCGTGGGCCCTGGCGGCCATGGCCCGGGTGCGCCGCAGGTTTTCCGCAAAGGGCAGCATGCTGCAGTCGTACATCACCGAGGAAAATCCCAGGGCGATGGCCTGCTCCACCAGTTCGGGGGAAAAGCCGTGGTCAAAATGCAGGGCCACGGGTACACGGGCGCGCCGGGCCATGCCCAGCATCATGTCGGCGTACTCGGCCAGGGATGCGCCGGGCAGCAGGCTTTCCGCCGGGCCGATGATCACCGGCGCGCGCAGTTCCTCGGCGGCGGCCAGGATGCCTTTGGTCATCTCCAGCGTCACGCAGTTGAACAGGCCCACGGCGTAGTGCTTTTCGCGGGTGTCGGCCAGGATCTCCTGTAAATTTACCAGCATGGCAAAACCTCCTGTCTCAATAGGCGATGTCTACGAAGTGCCCGGCAGCGGCGGCGTCCCTGGCGGCCAGGCACGCCGCTGCGCTGGCCAGCCCGTCGGAAAGGTCCGCCCCGGGGCGCCGGCCCGCCAGCAGCTCCTCAAAAGCCCGCGCCAGGGCCTCGTCGCCGCCGAAGTGCTGGGTAAAGGGTTCGGTGTACTGCTCGGTGACGGTGCGGGGGCTGCGGTAATCGTCGATCCGGATCTGCCCGGTGTAAAAATCGAATTCCAGGGCCCCCTCGGTTCCGATCAGCCGTGCGCCGCGCCGGCCGGCGTTCTTTTTCACCACAAAGCTCTGGCTGTAGCTGATCAGCAGCCCATCGGCGCAGGTGAACACGGCGCAGGCGCCGTCCTCGTTGCCGGTATCGGCGGCAAAGCAGCAGCCGGTGCCCTGTACATCCTCTTTGAAGCGTGTGCGCACGCTGTAATCGCTTTCGGGGCAGGTGCGCCGCCGGGGGCATGCCGGGCAGGAGAGGCCGGCGGGCTGGCTGCCTTTATAATACATCTTATTGGTTTTGGCGGCCACGCTCACCGGGTGCTGGCCGGTCAGGCAGCAGATGTAGTCGATGTCATGGGTGGCCTTCTGCAGAAACAGGCCGCCTGTGAGGGCGGGGTCCCGGTACCAGCTGTGATAATACACGCTGCCGTAGGGCACATTGTTCACCGCCTGCACCATGGTCAGCTGCCCCAGCGCGCCGCTGGCCACGATCTGCCGGCACCGGCGCACAATGGGCGACAGCCGCAGCGGGAAGCTGACCAGCACCGTGTGCTCCCGCCCGGCGCCGGCGGCCTTCAGCTGGCGGTACTGTTCCCAGCTGATGCACACGGGCTTTTCCAGAAACAGCGGCAGGCCTGCCGCCAGCACCTGGCAGGCATACTGGGTGTGCAGGCCGCACCGGGTGCCGATGAACACCCCGTCCAGCGCTTCGCCGTCCAGCATTTCGCCGGCATCGGCATAGCGGTGTGTGTGGGAAAAATAGGCGTCCGCCGGCTCCTTGTCCAGATACGCCGGCGAGGGGTCCGCTGCGGCGGCCACGGTGAAATCCGCCTCGACCGCCCGGAATGCCCGCATCATGGTGGCGCTGCGCAGCCCATAGCCGATAAATCCGATTCGTTTCACAAAATGACCTCCCGTCACGGCGGCGCTGCATCCGGCCCGGGGGCTGGGCATACATATACAGCAGGCCTCGCCGGCGCACGCCGCTAATAACTTAAATATTAGTATTTTTATTGTGCAAATTTACTAAACAGAAACCACTATTTTTGGAGGGAAAAAGCCTTGACGCGTTTAGAAAATGCTGTTATAGTGTATTTGCAAGCCGGATTTTCACTACTATTGTGCCACACGGAGCAGGGGAAGTCAAGAGTCCGAATTGAAATTTTAACTAAAAATGTGAAAATAAATTACTAATAATTTGGAAGGGCGGGGATGTTATATGCCGAGGCAGGCAGCTGTACGGCCGGCCGGAAAGCCTTCGTGGCTGCGGCGGCTGGCCGTTTATCTGCGCAAGTACTGGTTTATCTATATGTTGGTGCTGCCCGGGCTGATCTGTATGATCGTGTTCAACTACGGCACCATGTACGGCATACAGCTGGCGTTTAAGGACTACAGCCCCCGCCTGGGCGTGTGGGGCAGCCCCTGGGTGGGGCTGGAGCATTTCCGGGAGATGCTGGCGGACCCCAGCTTCATCCGCGCATTCAAGAACACGGTGCTGATCAACGTTTACAAGCTGGCGTTCGGCTTTACGTTCAACATCCTGCTGGCGCTGCTGGTGAACGAGATGAAGATGCGCCGGGTGAAAAGCATGGTGCAGACCTGTGTGTACCTGCCCTACTTCCTCTCCTGGGTCATTTTCGCGGGCCTGGTGCAGGTGTTTCTGGAGTACCCCAGCGCGGCTGATATGGGCGGCGTGGTGAACCAGGTGATTGCCGGCCTGGGCTTTGAACCCATCGATTTTTTGAAGGAGCCGGCCATGTTCCGCTCCATCCTGACCATCACCAACATTATTAAAACGGCGGGCTATTCGGCCATCGTGTATTTTGCCGCCATCGCCGGCATCGACCCTACGCTGTACGAATCGGCGGCCATCGACGGGGCCAACCGCAAGGATATGATGCTGCACATCACGCTGCCGCGCATTCTGCCCAGCGTGGCCGTGATGCTGATCCTGGAGCTGTCGGGCCTGTTCATCTCCAACTTCGACCAGGTGTACAACCTGTACTCCAACTATGTGCTGTCCACAGGCGATGTGCTGTCCACCTACATCTACCGCATCGGCCTGGGCGGCGGAACGGACTTCGAGCTGTCCACTGCGGTGAACCTGGTGCTGAACGTGATGGGCCTGGTGATCGTGCTGGTGGCCAACAAGTTCATCGAAAAGCTGGACGTGCAGGGCATTTTCTGAAAGGGGGAACGGTGCCGTGAAAAATTCCGGGCAAGTAAAATACCGCCGTTCCATGCTGTCGCGGTTCGGCTTCAACTTTTACGACATTTTTGTGTATGCGTTCTGCATCCTGTTCGCGCTGGTGTGCGTGTATCCCATGTGGTATGTGTTCGTGGCGTCCATCACCCCGTATGACGAGTATATCAAGGGCGGGCTGATGCTGTGGCCCCGCGGGGTGGACTTCCAGTACTACATCTCCATTTTCAACACCCGCAGCTTTTTGAACAGCCTGTGGATCAGCGTCAGCAAAACGGTGCTGGCCACGGTGCTGTCGGTGCTGGTCACCTCCACCATGGCCTACGCCGTCAGCAAAAGCCATGTGCGCGGCATGAAGGTGATCAACGCCCTGGTGGTGTTCAACCTGTTCTTTACCGGCGGGCTGATCCCCCAGTATATCCTGTATCAGGATTTGCACCTGCTGCGCAGCTACTGGGTGATGGTGATCCCCGGCGCGCTGAACATCACTTATTTTATCATCATGCGCAACTACTTTACCTATTCGGTGCCCAAAGACCTGGAGGAAGCGGCCAGGCTGGACGGCTGCACCGATGTGGGCGTGTTTTTCAAGATCGTGCTGCCGGTGTCCCGGCCCATGGTTGCGGCGGTGACGCTGTTTATCGCGGTGATCAACTGGAACGATTACTACAACTACATGATGTTCATCTCCAACAAAACCAACCTGCAGCCCTTTGCGTGGATCCTGCGGCGCATGCTGACGGACAAATCCCTGATGAACACCGTGCGCAACGGCGCGGTGGGCCTGGGGCTGGAGCTGCCGCCGCCCATGGCCCTGCGCATGGCCACCATCATCTGCGCCATGCTGCCCATTATGTGCGTGTACCCGTTCCTGCAAAAGCACTTCACCAGCGGCATCACCCTGGGCGCCGTGAAGGAGTGACATGACCTGGCCCCCCTGCGGCGCGTGCCGCTGAAATGGAAGAGAAAATTTGATGCAATAAAGGAGGAGATCCACTATGACAAGCAAGTTCAAACGCGCGGTATCGGCTGTGGCGGCCCTGGCTATGGCCGCCGCCCTGCTGGCCAGCTGCGGCGGTTCGTCCAGCTCCGGCGCGGGTTCGGCCGCGGCCTCCGGCAGCACCGCCGGCGCCGCTACCAACGCAGACCGCGAAACCGTGCACATCCGCTTCACCCAGTTCGGCAACAACATGGACGATGTGGAGGGCATGGAGAATGACCCCATCAAAAAAGCCATTGAGGATGCGGTGAACATCGAGCTGGAATACGATACCGGCAGCGAGGGTTTTGTGGACCGCATGCAGAACGAGCTGTACACCGGCGGCGCCGCCGAGCTGCTGCAGACCTTCGGCGAGACCGACAAGCTGACCAGCTGGGTGGAAGAGGGCCTGGTGACCAACCTGTCCGAGATCGTCAACGCCGAGCCCGAGCGCTATCCCACCCTGTATAAGATCATGAACAGCGACGAGTACAAAATGTACAACAAGCTGTATACAGGGGACGAGAACGCCGCCTATGCCATCTACTCGATCTCTGCCTTTGCACAGCCCAGCTATGCCGGCGTGCCGGCCTACAACACGGCCATTCTGGACGAGGTGAACGGCGGCGAGGTGCCCGCCACGGTGGAGGAATTCATTGCCTACACCGAGGCCTGCGCCCAGGCCGGCTATGTGGGCTGGTGGCCCCGCAACGACAAGCTGACCAACTGGACCGAGATCGACCGCACCATCGCCTCGCCCCAGGGCACCACCATCATGCCCCCCAAGACCGACGCCTGGGACGGCTTTGTGCTTTCCGGCGAGCTGGGTACCGACACCGAACACTGGACCCTGGCCACCACCAGCGAAGAGAGCAAGGCCGTGGTGGAGCAGCTGCACCAGATGTATGAGGCCGGCGCGCTGGACAGCGGTATCGGCGTGAAGGGCGACTTCGATGACGCCTATGCCGACTTCGGCGCCGGACGCCTGGCCAGCGCCAACTTCGGCTTCGGCTATGCCACCCAGTACAAAGACTTCTACAACACCGCCTGGGCCGCCACCAATTCCGACGCCCAGCCCGACGATCTGACGCTGGGCACGGCGCCCACCAGCGACGGCAGCTATGCCCAGACCTATACCACCGGCACCTGGGTGGGCTACCATTACTTCATCCCCACCACCTGCGAATACCCCGACCGCGTGCTGGACCTGGTGGAGTTTATCGCCAGCCAGGAAGGCCAGGACCTGATCTTCAACACCACCGATTACGCCTTCCGCGCCGACCAGGGCGCCGACTACTGGGATCCTATCAACGCCGCCTACGGCTACGGCGACGGGCGCTGCAAATATACCTGGTTTACCTGCATGTTCAGCGGCACCGAGTACCAGGTGAACTTCACCGACAACGACTGGTGGACGGCCGTTTCCAACCCCACCGACTGGAGCAGCGAATGGCTGAGCGAGCAGGACAAAGCGCTGGTGGACTATGCCCAGGGCGTGCTGGACGGCTTTACTGACAGCTGCGTTACCCAGCTGCCCGCCTACTACAACATGATTGCCCTGCCCACCGAGGCCAGCGAGATCCGCACCAAGCTGTGCGATATCACCAACGAGTATCTGACCCAGATGATCGGCGGCCAGATGGACATTGAAACCGGCTGGGCCGAGTACCAGGCCGAATACGAGCGCAACGGCGCAGCCGAGCTGGAGACCATGGTGAATGAAGCCATCGCCACAGCCCGCGAGACCTACGGAAGCTGATCCCTTCGCCTTCAGCCCGCCGCCGCAACCGATTACGCGGCGGTGGGTTTTTTATGGAATAGATGCGAATCACACATCGTAAAAAATGGATAAAACAATCACAAGGAGGTTCAACACCCATGGCACAGAACAAACTCAGCGATCCCTCCGGCCGCGGCAAGGTGGAGGGTTACAAGGTCATTTTCCCTCAGATGCAGCACCCCTACACCGAGGCCGAGATCCAGGCGGTGGTGGACGTGATGCGCAACGCCGAAGGGCAGACCCAGGGCAAATACCTGGAGCAGTTTGAAAAGGATTTTGCCGAATTTGTGGGCGCCAAATACGCCTTCGGCGTGAACAACTGCACCAATGCCCTGAAGCTGGCGGCCATCTTCTGCCACATCCACCCCGGCGACGAGGTCATCGTGCCCGCCTACACCTACTGCGCTTCGGCCATTCCCTTCGGGGACCTGGGCGCCAAGATCGTATGGGCGGATATCAACCCGGAAACCTGGACCATCGACCCCGATGACTTCGAGCGCAAGATCACCCCCAAGACCAAGGCCGTGGTGCCCGTGCATCTGCTGGGCATCCCCTGCGACATCAAGCGCATTGTGGAGATTGCCCACCGCCACGGCATCAAAGTGGTGGAGGACTGCGCCCAGGCCCTGGACTGCCGCGTGGACGGCCGGCACGTGGGCACCTTCGGCGATTTCGGCTGCTTCAGCTTCCACGCCGCGAAAACCATGACAACCCTGGGCGAAGGCGGCATGTTCGTGTGCAGCGACGACCAGATCGCCCATCAGGTGCCCGGCATCCGCCACAACGGCCTGTGCGCGTTCCAGGGCGAGCGGGCGCGCTACTGGGTGCCCGCCATGAGCAATGTGGACGAGTTCCTGGAGGACCGCTGGCCCCAGAACTTCTGCATCGGCGAAGCCCAGTGCGCCCTGGGCAGCGAGCAGCTCAAAAGCGTCATCGCCAACAACGAGATCCTCATCGAGCAGGACCGGCGCATCCGCGAATGGCTCAAGGACGTGCCGGAGATCACCTTCCCCAAGATCGTGCCGGGCGGGCGCTATGTGGTGCACCAGTACATCATGCACTACGACGGCAGCCGGTACGGCAAGACCCGGGACGACCTGCTGGACCTGCTGACGGCCAAGTACGGCGTGCGGGCCATTGTGCAGTACTATCCGCTGTACCGCTACCCGCTGTTCCAGAAAAAAGGCTGCGGCGCCCACGACTGCCCCGTGCTGGAGAAGTGGTGGGACAACAGCTTCTCCTTCCCCTGGTGGTGCGGCATTGACGACGAGAGCATGCGCATCATGTGCGAGGGGCTGATCGGCGCGGTAGAGGACTTGCGCAAATAAACCCGGGCCGTGCCCGGCGACAGAACAACACACCGGCGGGGCCCGGCCGTGCGAGAGGGAACACCCGCCCGCGCGGCCGGGCGCTTGCCGTTGTGCAAGGGAGGCAAAATGCCATGGCGGAACAAACCTTTGACAAGACAAAATTCTGCGGGCCGGTGGCGCCCATCGTCACCCCCTGTACCGAGGAGGACGCCATCGACTGGCCCGCTTTGCGGGCCAATGAGGCCCGGCTGGCCCAAAGCGGTGTGGCGGGGCTGTACATCTGCGGCGGCACCGGCGACGGCGCCAATTTGACGGCCGAGGAGCGCAGGGCCGTGGCCGCGTACCTGGTGCCCCGGCAGAAGGCCGCGGGCCGGCTGGCCATTGTGCATGTGGGCCAGACGGACCAGCGCACCGCCGCCGCCCTGGCGGCCCATGCGGCGCAGCTGGGGGCCGATGCCGTGGCCAGCATCCCCCCGAAAAAAGACTGGCCCCAGGTGGCCGATTACTACCGGGCCATTGCCGCTGCGTGCCCCGGTGTGCCGGTGATCGTGTACTACATCCCCGGCGTCACGGGCATGACGGCGGGCCTTTCCCAGCTGCGGGGGCTGATGGAGCTGCCCGGTGTGGCGGGCATCAAAGTGAGCGACTGGAACCTGAACCTGCTGCACAGCCTGGCGCGGGCCTATCCGGACAAAGTCGTTTACTCCGGTTTCGACGAGCTGCTGGTGCCCGGCCTTCTGTACGGCGCCGACGGCAGCATCGGCACCTGGATGAACCTGCTGCCCGCGCTGTATGTGAAGGTGTACGCCCGGGTGCGGGCCGGCCGTGCCGGCGAGGTGCTGGGCGCGATGCGGGCTTTCAACGATTTCCTGTCCATCGGCTGGGAGTACGGCATCCTGGACACCTTCGAGGAACTGATGCGGGCCAAAGGCTACGCCGGGCGGTGCTTCCGCCGGCCGTCCTCCTGGAACCCGGGCAAGGTGCCCGCCAATGTGCGGGAGGACCTGCTGGCCAGGCTGTCGGCCCTTGAGGCCGCGGCCCAAACGCTGTAAAATAGAAACGAACCGCCCGCGCACGGCGCGGGCAGAAAGAGGAAAGCGCCATGCAATACGCAAATTTTCCCGGCACACAGCTGAATGTGAGCAAGGTGTGCCTGGGCACCATGACCTTCGGCAGCCCCGTGGCCGAAGCCGACGCCGTTGCCCTGGTGCACCGCGCGATGGATGTGTGCGGCATCAACTTCATTGATACCGCCAATATGTACGAGGGATACAACCGCACTGCGGGCAGCGCCGGCGGCGTGGCCGAGGAGATCGTGGGAAAAGCCGTGAAAGGCCGGCGGCACGAATGGGTTGTTGCCACCAAAGTGGGGATGAAAGTGGGCGCCGCCCCCGAGGATGAGAACACCAGCCCCGCTGCCATCCGCACCCAGCTGCGCCGCAGCCTGGCGCGCCTGGGCACCGACTATGTGGATCTTTACTACCTGCACCGGTACGACCCGGACACCCCGCCGGCGCTGATTGCCCGGGCCATGGGCGAGGAACTGCGGGCCGGCACCATCCGCGCCTGGGGCGTCAGCAATTACTCGGCCGCGCAGCTGCGGGCCCTGCTGGACGCCGCGAAGGAGGAAAACGTGCCCGGCCCCTGCGCCTGCCAGCCGCCTTTGAGCATGGTGAACACCGCCGCCCTGGCGGACCTGCTGCCCCTGTGCGCGGCCGAAGGCATCGGCGTGGTGCCCTATCAGATCCTGCAGGGGGGCATGCTTACCGGCAAATACCGCCGGGGCCAGGCGGCCCCCGCGGGCAGCCGCCTGGCGGAAAAGCCCGATTGGATGAAGCCCTTTACCGACGAAGTGTACAATGCCATCGACGCCTGTGCCGCCGGCGCCGCAGCCGAGGGGGTCACCATGACCCAGTATGCCCTGCGCTGGGCGCTGCGCCAGCCCGGGGTGGTCAGCGCCCTCATCGGCGTCAAGCGCGCCGCCCAGCTGGACGAGGCAGCCGCGGCGCCGGGCTGACCTGCGCGGGCCGGCCCCGCGCCGAAAGGAGGTATCCCCATGGACGCCTGGAGACAGCAGGCAATCCCTTATCAGGGCGGCTTTACCCAGACCGTGGCCTACCGCCCGGCCCGTCAGCCGGGCTTTGTGGCCTGGGCCGGTGTGTTCACGTACGAGGACGGCACGGTGGGCGTCAGTTTTGACGAGATCACCCCCGAGCCGGACCCGGCCTTTACCCCTCCCAAACTGGAGTACGCCGAGGCCGCCGGCGTGCCGGTGTCCTACTGCTCGGTGGAGGCCGGGGACGCCCGCCAGCGCCCCTGGCGGGTGTACCTGCGCACGGCGGACGGCGTGCACTTCACCCGGACCGGGCGCTGCCCCCGCGCCCAGGGGGGCCTGTGCGGTGCGGGTTTTGCAAACGGGCGCATCGTGAGCTACGATGTGCCCCGGCGAAACGCCGCAGGCACCGGCTGGTGCGATTTCATTGCCGTGCGCCAAAGCACCGACGGCGGCAATACCTTTACCGAGGCGGCGCGCCTGCTGGAGGGCTGTGCGCCCTACCTGTGGCGGGTGCGCCGCTTGCCCGACGGGCGGGTGATCCTGCTGGCCAGCCTGTACGGCACGCCCTGGGGCCCTGGGCTGCCCCGGCCCACCCGCAATACCCAGCTGCCCGGCGAAACGTATACCGGCAAGATCCAAACGTTTTTCATGATCAGCGGGGACGGCGTGCATTTCGACGGCCCCCACTATATCCTGCCCGGCATCGGCGCCCACGAATACGATGTGGCGCCCCTGCCGGGAGGGCGGCTGCTGTTTGTGGCGGGGGACGTGCAGGGCACGCCGGCGGGCCGGCAGATCGTCTCTCCCGCCGCCGGCGGCGGGTGGGTGAACGGCCCGCTGCTGCCCATCGGCCAGGGCGCCCCTGCCGACCCGGCGGCCGACCCCCAGGGCGGCTTTGTGCCCGAGACCATCGCCTGGGATGCCCGCCAGGGCTGCCTGGTGGGCTACCGGCGCAACCGGTGCCTGTCGATTTCCAACGATGAAGGGGCCAACTGGGTGCCGGTGGCTCCGCCTTCCGGCGCCCAGCCGCTGTACCAGCCGGTGCTGACAGCCCTGCCGGACGGCGCGCTGCTGCTGGCGGGCCATGTGGGGGGCGACACGGCCTTCGGCCAGGGTACACCCACCATTGTGTGCTGGCGCATGGAGATGGACTGCGCCGGGGCCCTGCCCGCCCCCACCGCCCTTTCACTGCAGCGCCTGGCCGAAGGCGGCGGATACCGCAATGCGTTCCGGGCCGTGCTGCGCAGCGGCGGCCGCCCCCTGGCAGGCCGCCCCGTGGAGTTCCGGTTCACCCCCTACTGGCGGGCGGACGGCACGGTGAACACCACCCCCCAGGACAGCGCGCCGTACAGGGTGCAGGCCGTCACCGGCGCGGACGGCGCCGCGGTAGGCCGGGCACCGTGGTTCGACGGCGTGGGGGACATCCACCTGGCCTACAACGCCGACGCGGTGTTCCCCGGCGCGCCCGACGCCCGGGCCTGCGGCAGCCCGCTGATGACCGTACTGGCCCTGACGCCCCGGCGCGCGTGCGAATACCCTTACGATGCCTATTTCGCCGGCGGCGTTTTGTATCTCTCGCCGGCATTCCTGGCCGATTATCCCGGCGCTGCGGCCCTGCTGCAGGGGGCGCTGGGCCAAAGCGGGCCGCCCGCGGCCCTGCCTGCGGCGGCCCTGGCGCGCCTGGCGGCCTGCGGCGTGGTGCACCGGACGCCGGAGGGCTGGCGCTGGATCGCCAGCGTCCACGCGCCCCGGGCCCTGGACGGCGTGCAGCCCATGGCCCAGGGCGACTGGTACGGCTGAACCCCTTGCCCCGCTGGGGCATCATATCCCGGCCCATGGCCGGTTACCGGAAGGAGCGAGCGCTATGAATTACGGCGTTACCATTACAAACGGGGCGGTGCCCTGGCAGATCTTCCAGCAGGGGCCGGACGGCACCGCGCCCATCTGCCTGGAGGGGGAATACCATCTGGTCCGCCTGTCCCAGGAGCTGCCGCTGGCCTTTTCTGCGGTGCCCGATGCGCCGGCCGTCGTAAAGGCCCGGGTGGCCCTGGAGAGCACCGGCGAATCGGTGATCCCCTGGACGGCCTGTGAGATCCCCGCGCCAGGCCGCTGGCGGGTATGTTTTCCGGCGGTGCCCGCCGGCGGGCCCTATCGCATCGAGACCTATATGGACTACGAGGGCTGGGACGGCCTGTCCTGCACCCGGGGGGACATGGTGCACAACATCGGCGTGGGGGATGTGTTTGTCATTGCCGGCCAAAGCAACGCCGCCGGCCGGGCCAAGGGCCCGGTGAGCGACGAACCCTGTCTGGCGGTGCATGTGCTGCGCCCCAGCGGCGTGTGGGACCTGGCCACCCACCCCCTGGGCGAGACCACCGGTGCGGTGCATGTGGGCAATTATGAAAACCACAACCCCGGCCACAGCCCCTGGCTGCACTTTGCCAAGCTGCTGCACCGCGCGCTGGGCTATCCCATCGGCCTGGTGCCGGCGGCCTACGGCGGCGCGCCGCTGCGCTGGTGGAACCCGGCGGAGAACGGCGCGCTGACGGACAACCTGCTGGCCATGCTGGCCGATTATAACCTGCACCCCAAAGCGGTGCTGTGGGTGCAGGGCGAGGCCGAGGGCTACGAAAACAGCGCCGAAACGTATCTGGCGCGCTTTGCCGCCTTTGTGCAGGCGCTGCGCGGGAAGCTGGCCCAGCCGGACCTGCCCTTCATCACCGTACAGATCAACCGCTGCATGGAGGGCCCCACCGACGCGCTGGACCGCCAGTGGGGCCTGGTGCGCCAGGCCCAGCGCCAGGCGGCGCGGGAGATCCCCGGCGTGTGCGTGGTGCCTTCGGCGGACCTGGCCCTCTACGATTTCATCCACAATGCCGCCCAGGGCAACCTGGTGGTGGGCGAGCGCTGCGCCCGGGCGGCCCTGGCGCTGCTGTACGGCCGCAAAGAGGCGGACTGGCAGGCCCCCGAACCCGCCGGCGCCGTGCAGACGGCCCCGGACACAGTGGTGCTGACCCTCCGCCCCGTTTACAACTGGGTGAACAGCTTCGGCGTGCCCGCCCCGCTGCTGCCCTTCGACGCCGAAGACGCCCAGGGCCTGGTGCACCCCGTGGCCTATGCCGACGGAACGGACACTGTCACCCTCACCTTTCCCCGGCCCCTGGGCCCCGGTGCGGTGCTGCACGGGGCCTGGCGCATGAACCCCGGCCCCTGCATCCCCTGCGACTGCATGCGCCTG
Source organism: uncultured Ruthenibacterium sp. (assembly GCA_944386555.1). Lineage (GTDB taxonomy): Bacteria > Bacillota > Clostridia > Oscillospirales > Ruminococcaceae > Ruthenibacterium. Next base: position 68,567 of record CALXBN010000061.1, read on the forward strand.
CCCATGCTCAGCTTCTACGGCTTTCCCATCACACCGCTGAAAGGAGAGAGGACATGAACCGGCGCCGCCCTTGCCGCCCCTCTGAACAGGGGTGGGACCCCTTCGCCTATATTTTCCGCTTCTGCTGCGACCCGGGCTTCAACGACGAGGCGGAGATTGCCGCCCTGCGGGAGTATGTGCAGTGTGCAGACGTGGACGACGTGGCGGTGTTCGCCAATGTGGAAGAGCTGAACACCGGCCACATGGAGGCGGCGGAGCAGGACGTGTATGTGGACCTGGTGCGCCGGGTGCAGCAGGCCCTGGCGCCGCTGGGCGTCAGCGTATCGGTAAACCAGTGGCACAGCGTGATGCACGCCGACCTGGGCAAGGTCCTGCCCGAAAGCCAGCCGTTCCGGCCCATGGTGGATGTGAACGGCCGGGCGGCGCGCCTGTGCGTATGCCCGCTGTGTGAAACCTGGCAGGCCTACATCGCCGCCCTGTACGCCCGCTACGCCGCGCTGGAGCCCTCCATTTTGTGGGTGGAGGACGACTTCCGCCTGCACAACCACGAGCCCCTGGCCTGGGGCGGATGCTTTTGCGAGGAGCACATGCGCCTGTACAGCGCCCGGGCCGGCAAGCGGCTGACGCGGGAGGAATTCATCCGGGGGGTGCTGCAGCCCGGGCCGCCCCACCCCTACCGGAAGATCTGGCTGGATGTGAGCCGGGAGACCATGCTGTGCGCCGCCCGGGCCATCGGCGGCGCGGTGCGGGCTGTTTCCGCCGCGGCCCGGGTGGGGCTGATGAGCTCGGCGCCCCATGTGCACTGTGCCGAAGGGCGGGACTGGCCCGCCCTGGTGAACGCCCTGGCCGCCGGCGCGGCCCCGGTGGACCGCATCCACCTGCCCGGCTACCAGGAACAGGCCCCCGGGGCCTATCTGCAGGGCTTCCACATGGTATCCATGCTGACCCGGGCCATGCTGCCTGCGGACACCCAGGTGTATCCGGAACTGGAGAACTACCCCTTCTCCCTGTACGCCAAGTCCCGCCGGTTCACACGGTTCCAGCTCATCAGCAGCCTGGCGCTGGCCCCCGCGGGCATCACCATCGACCTGTACGACCTCAACGGCAACGGCATCGTCTGGCAGGACGGCTACCAGGATATGCTGCGCCAGGTGAAGCCGTTCCTGAACGCCGCCGTATCCACAGGCCGGCTGGCGGGCCGGCGGCTGGGCGTGCAGGTGCTGTACAGCCCCGATGCCTCCTACCACCTGCACACCGCCGCCGGCCGGCACATGGAGGAACTGTACCCCCAGGAGGTGTTCTGGGCCGGGCTGCTGGGGGCCATGGGCGTGCCTTTCGCCTACTGCAGCAGCCCCGCCGCCCTGCGCGGCCAGGTGGCCGCCGCCAGCGGCCAGGCTTTGCGCAACTGGGACGCCCGAACCCTGGAGGCGCTGTTCCGAAACAACGTTGTGCTTCTGACGGGCGATGCCGCCGACACCCTGTGCCAGATGGGCCTGGGGCACCTGGCGGGCATGGAAAGCCTGCGCTGGATGACCCAGAACGAGGGCGAATACACCTTCGAACAGGCTGAGGACGGGCGCGTTTACACCGGCCGGCCCCGTGCCCGGGCATCGGCGGTGATCTCCGCCGCCGATGCGGCGCACATCACCTATCTGCCCGGCGCACAGGTGGAGGTGCGCACCGCCTTCTACGATTCCTTCCGCCGCCGCCGGGCCCCGGCCCAGGCGGTGGTGGAAGGCCGGGTGCTGGTGTATCCCTTCGGCCATTTCGAGGGGCCGCTGGCCATTCCGCCCATGCTGCTGAGCCACATGCGTGCCCAGGTGCTGCACGGGATGCTGGCGGACGCTGGCTTTGCCGCGCCTCTGGCCCAGGGCGGGCCCTACCTGGCCGCCTACGCCTTTGAGGGGGCAGAGGGGGCCTTGGCCCTGTACCTGGTAAACGGCGCGCTGGACGGCGTCAGGGATATCCGCCTGGCCGGCGCGCCCGCCGGGCCGGTGACGGTGCTGTGCAGCGCCCGGCCCGAAGAAGGCCCCCGGCCGGCAGCGGTAGGCCCCGACGGCCGGCTGGAACCGCCGCTGGCCCTGCCGGCGCTGGAGGGCGCCCTTATCTGCTGGGGCGCGCCCGGGCAGGCCGCACAAGAAAAAGAGAAGGAAGGACAGAGCGTATGAAAGGGACAATCATTGACCGCAAATGGGTAGTGGAATGGTTCGACGAGCGCCAGTGCTACCATATGCCCAGCCTGACCATGGCCCCCAACGGCAACCTGGTGGCCGTTTGGAACGGCGGCTTTTTGCAGTGGAACGGCGACCCCATGGGCCGGGACGCCAAGGACTGGGTCTCCGTGCTGGCGCCGGGCGCCGGTGCCTGGAGCAGCCCCGACGCCGTGGGCTGCGATATCCGCTATTGCTGCCACGACCCCGTGTTCATCAAAAACAGAAAGGGCGAAATCATCCTGCTGTTTGCAAAATTCCTGGACACCGAGGTGAACTTCGCCACCTGGTGCAACGGCAGGGACGAGCTGTGGCAGCGCAAAAGCTGCGACGGCGGCGTCACCTGGCAGCCGGCGCGGCCCGCGGGCATCCAAAGCGGCCACGCCAGCAACGACAGCGTGCTGCTGGCCGACGGCACCATCGTGCTGGCTTCCACCTCCAGCGAGCTGCCGGACAAGTACTTCGGCGCGGTGCGCATCTATATCTCCCGCGACGACGGCGAAACCTGGGAAAAAGGCCCCATCCTGGCGGCAGACGACGGCAACCTGATCCGCGAACCGGCGCTGTGCCTGCGCCCGGACGGGGTGATCCGCCTGTTCACCCGCACCTGCCCGGGCAGCACGGGCTGGGGCGCGGGCATCGGCGCCCTTCCCAGCTACACCGCCGAAAGCCGCGACGGCGGGCGCACCTGGACCCAGCCGCGCCCGGCGGGCATTTTGAACAACGAATCCAAGATTGATGTGATCAGCTGGGACGAGCGCACCATCCTGATGGCTTACAACGATACGCCCGTGTCCGACTGGCACGAGCGCAGCCCGCTGACCCTGGCCGCCAGCACCGACGAGGGGCGCACCTGGCACAATGTGCTGGAGCTGGCCCCCGCGCCGGGCAACAAATGCCAGCCCGCCATGTGCAAGGGCCCCGACGGCAACCTGCACGTCATCTATATGCACCGCCACACCGCCATCGAGCATCTGGTGGTGAAGCTGGAGGACTGAGCCGGGCGTCCGGCAAAGGCCCGGTGCGGGCGCGGCTTGAAGCTGCCGCCGCAAATACTGCGCAAAAAAAGGGGGCTTTTCTGAAAAGCCCCCTTTTTGCGTTGGCCCCGCGCAGGCTGCAGGCGCATCCGCCGGGCGGGTTTTACCGGCGGCCGGCCACACAGCCGCCGTCGCACAGGATGTCGGTGCCGGTGAGGTAGCCAATCTCCGGGCTGCACACGGCAGCGAACAGCGCGGCGATTTCCTCCGGCCGCCCCGGCCGGGGGATGGCGTTGTATGACAGGTAGGCCCCGGCCTCGTCCTTTTCCAGCTGGCCCATGGGCGTTTCGAACGTGCCCGGCGTCACCGACAGCACCCGCACGCCCCGCGCGCCGAAGCGGGCGGCCTCGTGCCGGGCGTACCAGATGACGAAATATTTGCTGATGGCATAGGCCGCGCCGGGGCGCGCGCTTTTGGGCAGCAGGTTCACCCGTGCCATCATTTTTTTCAGAAAGGCCGCCCGGTCGGTGCCCGCCAGGCGGAAGGCCTTTTGGGGCATGATGAATTTCGGCGCCAGATAAGCCGACATGGAGGACGTATCCACCAGGCAGCCGCCCGGGGCGATCACCGGGCAGAAGGCGTCGTGGATGTGCACCGTGCCCAGGGCGTTGCCCCGCACAATGGCCTCGGCGCCGCCCATGTGGGGGCTCATGCCGGCGATGTGCAGCACCGCCTGCACCGTGCCGCGGCCCGCGGCGAAATCCGCCAGGCGCTGCACGCTGGCCCAGTCGGCCACGTCGCAGGGGAAGGCCTCGGCCCGGCCGCCCCCTTCGGCCAGGGCCTGTACGGCGTCGGCCAGCTTCTCCGGGCGGCGGGCGGCCAGCACCAGGCGCCAGCCGTTTTGGGCCATCCGGCGCGCCGTGGCCAGGCCCATGCCGCTGCTGCCGCCGGTGATCACGCACACCGGCTTTTCTCCTTGAGTTCCGCTGCGTTCCCCGCCGCCGGGTTCCGGCGCCTGGGCCCCGGCGGCGGGCGCGCTGTTTTTCGGTTCCATGGTCACTGCTCCCTTGTCTGTTGGCCGGCCGGCTTACGCCCCGGCGGCAATTTTGCCCGTCTGGCGCAGCCAGGCGATCTCGTCGTGCAGGGTCTCGCGGTAGCTGCGGGTGCGGTAGCCCAGCTCCCGGCGGGCTTTGGAGGAATCGAAGTCGTTGTTGCGGGCCAGGTTGTAGATGGAGAAGGTGGTCAGCAGGGGCTTTTTGCCGCTTTTTTTTGCCTGGCGCTCGGCGATGCCGGCCACCGCGCCGGCCAGGCTGCAGGGCAAAAACAGCCCCGGGGCCCTGCAGCCGGATTCCTCGGCCACCAGACGGGCGAAATCTTTGAAGCGCACGGCCTGATTGCCCAGGATGTAGCACTCGCCCCGGCGCCCCCGCTCCACGGCGGCGATGCAGCCGGCGGCCAGGTCCCGCACGTCGCACAAATTGAAGGTGCCGTCGATGCCCAGGGGCATCTGGCCGTTGATTATTTGGATCATGGTGCGGGTGGTCTCGCCCACGGCGTAATCTTCAGGGCCCATAATGCCCGAAGGGTGCACCACGCAGGCGTTCAGGCCGCGCCCGTGCACGGCGTCCAGCACCGCCTGGGTGGCCAGGGCTTTGCTTTGGCTGTAGCAGCCGCGCACGTGTTCGGGGTCGCGCTCGGGGTCAAAATGATCCACCTCGGTGATGGGCCGGCCTTTGGGCAGTTCGGGGATGGCACCGGTGGAGCTGACGTACACCAGCTTTGAAAACCCCGGGGCTTCCAGGCAGCAGTCGATCAGGTTTTTCGTGCCGCCCACGTTCACGTCCATCACCTTCCGGCTGTAGCCCGGGTCCACGGTGACGATGGACGCGCAGTGGATGACGTTCAGCTTTGTGCCGGGTGCGGCCTCAAAAAAGCGGTGCAGGGAGGAAAGGTCGGTCAGGTCTCCCTCGCAGATTTCGGCCCCGGCGGGCAGGTACTGCCCGGCCTTGTCGCCGGGCAGCACAAAGGCCCGCACCCGGCGGCCCAGGGCCACCAGCCGGCGGCACACGGTGCCCCCCAGGAACCCGGCGGCGCCCGTCACCAGGTACAGGGTGCTGCCGCTATCTTCGGCGGCAGGGGTTTCGGCGGTGGGAATGGTTTGTTCGCGGTTCATATGGGTTTCCTCCTGTTGGCTGTGGGCTGGTTGGGGATATGGCCGCCGGGGCGGCTTCGTTCAACGGTGCCCATTGTAGGGCATCCGGGTCAACACAGGGTCAACAGGGGCGTTTATCTTTTGTTGATTTTCTGGTAATATGATTCTGATAAAGAAGAGGCCGGCCCCGCCGCCCGGCGGGACAGAGAGGAGATGCGCCATGTTCAAAATTCTGGTGGCGGAGGACGACGCCAGTACCAACAGGCTGTTCTGCGCGCTGCTGCGCCGGGCCGGGTACGAGCCCGTCAGCGCCGTGGACGGCCAGGACGCCCTGGACAAGCTGGACCGGTACCAGGTGGACCTGCTTTTGTGCGATGTGATGATGCCCCGCCTGGACGGCTTCGCCCTGACAAAGGCCATCCGGGAGGCGGGCAGCAGCCTGCCCATTCTGATGGTGACGGCCCGGGCCCTGCCCGAAGATAAGCACCGGGGCTTTCTGGTGGGCACCGACGACTACATCACAAAGCCCATCGACAACCAGGAGATGCTGCTGCGCATCAAGGCCCTGCTGCGCCGGGCCCGCATTGTGGACGAGCGGCGCATCACCCTGGGGGACGTGGTGCTGGACTACGACACCCGCTCCGTGCGCCGGGGCCACGAGGCGCTGGCCCTGCCGCCCAAGGAGTTCTGCCTTTTGTACAAGCTGCTGGCCTACCCCGAGCGCACCTTCACCCGCCTGCAGCTGCTGGACGAAATATGGGGCCTGGATTCCGACAGCGACGAACACACGGTGAATGTGCACATCAACCGCCTGCGCACACGGTTCTGGGATTGGCCGGAGTTCGAAATCCAGACGGTGCGGGGCCTGGGCTACCGGGCGGTGCGAAAGGCGGAGGACCATGCGCAGGAAACTGAATGAGCTGAAAAGCCTGCTGTTCACCGTGAATTTGACGGTGCTGCTGACGGTGAACCTGTTTTTGATCATTGCGGCGGTGCTGCTGGCGGCGGCGCTGGCGGTGTGGGCCGGCGACAGCCTGGGGCTGCTGGAGTGGGCGGCCTTTCTGCGGCCGGAGGCGGTGGCGGTACTGGTGTACATCATCGCCATTCTCATCGGCATCAGCATGGTGGTGATGATCCGCCTGGTGATCTTAAAGCCCGTGCGCAGTATGGTGGCCGCCATGGAGCGCCTGGCCGGCGGGGATTTTTCCGTGCGCATGGCCGTGGAGGGCTGGATGCGCCCGCTGGAACTGCGGGCCTTCGCCGCCGCTTTCAACGCCGCCGCCGCCGAGCTGGGCAGCACCGAGCTGCTGCGCAAGGACTTCATCAACAATTTCTCCCACGAATTCAAAACCCCCATCACCGCACTGGGCGGCTTTGCCGACCTGCTGCTGGCCGACGAGGATATGCCCGCCGCCGAGCGGCGGGAGTATCTTTCCATCATCAGCGGCGAGAGCCGCCGCCTGGCAGACCTGGCCAACAGCGTGCTGGCCCTGTCCCGGGTGGAGGCCCAGGCCATCCTGACGGATGCCGCCCCCTTCGCCCTGGATGAACAGCTGCGCCTGTGCGCCATGCAGGTGCAGCAGAAATGGGCCGGCCGCCGGACGGTGCACCTGGACGTGTGCCTGCCCGAGGGCGGCGCGCAGCCCTTCGTCGGCAGCCGGGACCTGCTGGCCCAGGTGTGGGTGAACCTGCTGGACAACGCGGTGAAGTTTTCGCCCCAGGGCGGTACGGTATCGGTGACGCTGCTGGACAGCCCCGGGGAGGTGGCCGTCACCGTCACCGACCAGGGCCCTGGCATGGATGAACAGACCCGGGCCCACATGTTCGAGCAGTTTTACCAGGGCGATACCAGCCGCAAAACCGAGGGCAACGGCCTGGGCCTGGCCCTGGTGCGGAAAATCACCGCCCTGCACGGCGGTGCCGTCACGGCGGCCAGCAGCCCGGGCCACGGCAGCGCCTTTACCGTGCGCCTGCCCCGTGCCGGTGCGCCCGGCAAATAAGCAACGCCTCCCCCGCGAAAGGGCAGAGAAAACCGCCCCGCGGCGCACCGAACCACCGGTGCGCCGCGGGGCGGTTTTTCTTCTTTTCGGGCTGCCGGCGCCGGGGGCCGCGGCCTCACGGCCGGCCGGGCGGCTCCAGCACATAGCGCTCGATGGCCAGGGCCACGCCGTCATGGTCGTTGTCGGCGGTAAGGGCGTGGGCGGCGGCTTTGGCCTGAGCGGTGGCGTTGCCCATGGCTACGGACAGCCCCGCAGCCTGCAGCATGGGCAAATCGTTGGAGGAATCGCCGATGGCCATGGTCTGCGCCGGGGGGATGCCCAGCATTTTCGCCAGCAGCAGCAGGCCCTTGCCCTTGTTGATGCCCCGGGCGTTCACCTCCAGGTTGTTGGGAAGGCTGCTGGTCACCAGATACCGCCCGTCCGCTTCCAGCCGGGCCATGGCCTCCTGGCGCTGTTGCTCGCTTGTGAACAGAGCCGTCACTTTCTCGATGCCCGCGCCGCCGGCGCGCACGTAGGCCGGCAGGTCCGCCGTCACGGTGCGGCTGGCACGAAAGTAGGGCACCATCTCCGGGCTGGCAAATTCCTCCAGCCTGGCGAAGCGGTCGGCCTGGGTGACGGCCAGGCCCCCGGTATACACATCCACCATGGCATCGCAGGAAAGGCACAGCGCCGCTGCATCCAGGGCGGCGGCCCTGTCCAGATAGACCGCGTGCACCACCTGGCCGTCGGCCAGGCGCACAATGGCCGCGCCGTTGGCCGTAACGGCCCATGCCACACCGGGAACGGCGGTGAACTGGGCCGGCAGGCCCGCCAGGATGCGTCCGGTGACGGGCAGCACCTGGCAGCCGGCGGCGATGGCCCGGCGGATGGCCGCCAGGGTGGCCGGGGTGATGCGCTTTTCGCTGTTGAACACCGTGCCGTCCAAATCCAGCCCCAGCAGGCGGATGGGCGGGCGGCCCGCCTGCAGCCAGGGGCTTTCCGGGCGGACGTCCGCAAAATCCCGGGCCGGGGGCGCGCCGGCGCTCACAGGCCGCGCTCCTTTTTCCAGGCCAGGAACTCCTCGAAGGAGCCGGCCCGGTCCAGGCAGCCGGGGCGGCCCAGGGGCAGCTCGATCACCCGGTTGGCGATCTCGTCGATGAACTGGTGGTCGTGGGAGGAGAACAGGATGTTCCCCCTGAAGGCCGCCAGCCCGTTGGACAGCGCCTGGATGCTCTCCATGTCCAGGTGGTTGGTGGGCTGGTCCAGCATCAGCACGTTGGCGTGGCCCATCATCATGCGGCTGAGCATGCAGCGCACCTTTTCGCCGCCGGACAGCACCGAGGCGGGCTTGTACACCTCGTCGCCGGAAAAGAGCATCCGCCCCAGAAAGCCCCGCAGGAAGGTCTCGGCGGGGTCGGGGCTGTACTGGCGCAGCCAGTCGATCAAATTGCCCTCAAAGCCTTCGAAGAAGGGGGCGTTGTCCTGGGGGAAATAGCTCTGGCTGGTGGAAACGCCCCATTTGAAGCTGCCCGCGTCGGGCTCCATTTCCCCGGCCAGAATTTTGAACAGGGCCGTCACGCCGGCCTCGTTCTCGCCGACAAAGGCGATCTTGTCGCCCTTGTTGGCGGTGAAGGTCACGTCGTCCAGCACTTTCACGCCGTCCACGGTTTTGCTCAGGCCCGTTACAAACAAAATGTCCTTGCCGGCCTCCCGCTCGGGCTCGAAGGCCACATAGGGGTAGCGCCGGGAGGAGGCGGGCATCTGCTCGATCTGGATGGACTCCAGCACCTTCTTGCGGCTGGTGGCCTGGCGGGACTTGGATTTGTTGGCGGAGAAGCGCTGGATGAAGCTCTGCAGCTCCTTGATCTTCTCCTCTTTTTTCTTGTTCTGGTTGCGGATCAGCTGCTGCATCAGCCGGCTGGATTCGTACCAGAAATCGTAGTTGCCCGCGTACAGCTTCACCTGGTTGTAGTCGATATCCACGGTGTGGGTGCACACGGCGTTGAGGAAGTGGCGGTCATGGCTGACCACGATGATGGTGCCGTAGTAGTCCATCAAGAACTCCTCCAGCCAGGTGACGCTGTCGATGTCCAGGCCGTTGGTGGGCTCGTCCAGCAGGATGATGGACGGGTTGCCGAACAGGGCCTTGGCCAGCAGCACCTTTACCTTCTGCCGGCCGTCCAGGGCGCTCATGCGGGCGGTGTGCAGCGCCTCGGGCACCCCCAGGCCGTTCAGCAGGCGGGCGGCTTCGGCCTCGGCTTCCCAGCCGCCCAGTTCGGCAAATTCGGCCTCCAGGTCTCCGGCGCGCTGGCCGTCGGCCTCGGTGAAATCCTCCTTGGCGTACAGGGCGTCCTTTTCCTTCATCACGGCGTACAGCCGGGGGCTGCCCATGATCACCACATCCATCACGGGCTCGTCGCCGTACTTGTAGTGGTCCTGCTCCAGCACGCTCATGCGGTCGTCCGCACCTATGGACACCGTGCCGGTGGTGGGTTCCAGCTGGCCGGAGAGGATGCGCAGCAACGTGGATTTACCCGCGCCGTTGGCCCCGATGATGCCGTAGCAGCAGCCGGGGTTGAACACCAGGTCCACATGCTGATACAGGGTGCTGCCCTGGAACTGCAGGCTGACATCGTTGACAGTTAGCATAAAAAACTCCTTTAAAATTCATCATATTGCACAATTTGCTTCGGGGTATAGGATAGCAGAAAACGGGGGAAAAGTAAAGGCATGTGCGCCCGGCGGCCCCCCGCGGGCGCCCGGCCGGCCGGGCCCGGTTGAAAAGCGGGCGGCCATCATGTAAAATAGAACCATCTTTCGGCAAAGCGAGGTCTGCACAGCCATGCCCCTGATCATCCCCAAAACCCTGCCCGCCTATAAAGCGCTGGAGGAGGAAAACGTCTTTGTAATGCACAAGGCCCGCGCCATGAGCCAGGATATCCGCCCGCTGCGGATCCTGCTGGTGAACCTGATGCCCACGAAGATCGCCACCGAGAACCAGATTGCCCGCATGCTGGCCAACACCCCCCTGCAGGTGGAGCTGAGCCTGCTGCACATGGGCACCCACGCCAGCACCCATGTGCCTGGGGCCCATCTGGCGGCTTTTTACAAAACCTTCGGCCAGATCGCCCATCGGCGCTTCGACGGCATGATCATCACCGGCGCGCCGGTGGAGATGATGGACTTCGAGCAGGTGGACTACTGGGACGAGCTGTGCCGCATCTTCGCCTATTCCAAAACCCATGTCTACTCCACCATGCATATCTGCTGGGGGGCCCAGGCGGGGCTGTACTATCACTACGGCATCCCCAAGCAGGTGATGCCCGCCAAGGTGTTCGGGGTATTCCCCCACAGGGTCACCCGGCCGCGCAACCCGCTGGTGCACGGCTTCGACGAGGTGTTCTGGGCGCCCCATTCCCGCCACACCCAAAGCAGCCCGGCGGCCATTGCCGCCCAGCCGGCGCTGCGGGTGCTGGCCGAAAGCGGCGAGGCCGGCCTGCATTTGCTGACCACGGAAAACGGCCGGCAGATCTTTATCTTCGGCCACATGGAGTACGACAAGTATACCCTGCGGGACGAGTACCTGCGGGACACGGCCAGGGGCCTGCCCATTGCGCCGCCGGCCCACTATTTTGAGAACGACGACCCCGCCGCCGAGGTGGTGCACCGCTGGCGTGCCCACGCCAACCTGCTGTTTTCCAACTGGCTGAATTACTACGTCTACCAGCCCACCCCCTATGACCTGCGCCGGCTGGATTCGCTGGCGTGAACGCCGGCGCCCGTTTGCGCCTTGCGCAGCCGCGCCCCGGCAGGGTATAATGGGGAAAAACGGCGCCGCCGGCGCTTTTGTGCGGCGGCAGGCACAGGCAGAGAGAGGAGCATAGCCATGAAACAGATCGTTTTGATCCCCGATTCCTTCAAGGGAACCATGTCCAGCGCGGAGGTGTGCGCCATTGCGGGCGAGGCCTTCGCCCGGGAGCTGGGCGCCCGGGTGATGCGCGTGCCGGTGGCCGACGGGGGCGAGGGCAGCGTGGACGCCTTCCTGCAGGCGGTGGGCGGCGAAAAAGTGACGCTGACGGTGTCCGGCCCCTTCGGCGAGCCGGTGCAGGCCGGCTACGGCCTGCTGCCCGGGGGCGCGGCGGCGGTGGAAACGGCTGCTGCTGCGGGCCTGCCCCTGGCGGAAGGCCGCCTGGATGTGCTGCGGGCCACCACTTACGGCGTGGGGCAGCTGGTTGCCCATGCCGTGGGCCGGGGCGCAAGGAAGCTGATTGTGGGCCTGGGCGGCAGCGCCACCAACGATGGCGCCTGCGGCCTGGCGGCGGCGCTGGGTGTGCGCTTTTTCGACGAATCGGGCAGGGCCTTCGTACCCGCCGGCGGCACCCTGGGCCGGGTGGCGCGGGTGGATGTCTCGGGCCTGCTGCCGGCGCTGCAGGGCGTGGAGATCGTGGGCATGTGCGACATCGACAATCCTCTGTGCGGGGCCCAGGGCGCGGCGGCGGTGTTCGGCCCGCAGAAAGGGGCGGATGCCGCCCAGGTGCGCGTGCTGGACGACGGGCTGCGCCACCTGGCGCAGGTGTGGCGGCGGGACCTGGGCGCCGATGTGCTGGAGCTGCCCGGCGGCGGTGCGGCCGGGGGCATGGGCGCGGGCCTGGCGGCTATGCTGGGCGCCAAACTGCAGCCGGGCATCGATACGGTGCTGGACACCGTGGGCTTTGACAGCCTGCTGCAGACGGCGGACCTGGTGGTGACAGGCGAGGGCCGGCTGGACAGCCAGTCCCTGCGGGGCAAGGTGGTGGTGGGCGTGGCCCGGCGCGCCAGAGAGGCCGGTGTGCCGGTGGTGGCCCTGTGCGGTGATGTGGACGGCGACCTGGCCCCGGCATATGCCCAGGGTGTCAGCGCGGTGTTCAGCATCAACCGCATCGCCCGGGATTTTTCCGTGCTGCGCACCCGGTGCCGGCAGGATCTGGCCGCCACGGCCACGGATGTGGCCCGCCTGCTGCGGGCCGCGGGCTGGGGCGAATAAGGCCCGGGCACCCGCCCGGCACGCCAAGCGGCGCGGCGCCCCATTCCGGGGCGCCGCGCCGCTTCGTTTCGCCGTTTTCAGCCGCCGTTTTGGGCGTTTTCGGCGAATGTATTGTCCACCACGTCGGCGAAGGGGGCCGTCTGCTCCAGCTCGCCGGCCTGGGTCATCACCTCCTGCAGGCGGGAAAAGCTCTCCTCGCTCATGGCGGGGGCGGTGCAGTAGGCGCCGATGTCCTTGTAGCTCTGCACGGCGCTTTCCAGCAGCGCGGGGTCGGTGTCGGCAAACTGGGGCGCCACCACCCGGGCCACCTCGGCTGCGGTGTGGGCGTCTACCCACTGCTGGGCGCGGTACAGCGCGTTGGTAAATTTCTGGATCACATCCGGATGGGCGTCCATGTAGCTCTGCTTGGCGTAGTAAGCGGTATAGGGGATCTCCCCGGCGGCATCGCCCACGGCGGCCACGATGTACCCCCGCCCTTCGGCCTGCAGGGAAGAGGCCGTGGGCTCGAACAATGTCACATAATCCCCCGTGCCGCCCAGGAAGGCGCCGGCCATGTTGTCGAACTGGATGGAATGATCCAGGTAGAGGTCGGTCTGCGGGTCAATGCCGTTGCGGCGCAGGGCGTACTCGAAGGCCATGTAGGGCACGCCGCCCTTGCGCCCGGGCAGCACGTGGGTGCCCTTCAGCTTATCCCAGGAGAAGTCCTCGTCCGGCTGGCGCGCCACCAGCAGGCTGCCGTCCCGTCGGGTGACCTGGGCGAACACCCGGGGATAGTCCTCCTGGCCCTCGTTATACACATAGATGCACGCCTCCGGGCCCGAAAAGCCGATGTCGATGTTGTCCGAGAGCACGGCGCTCATCACTTTGTCTGCGCCGCCGCCGTTGGACAGCTCCACCGCCAGGCCCTCTTCCTCGAAGTAGCCCAGTTCCATGGCCACATACTGGGGCGCATAGAAAATGGAGTGGGTCACCTCGCACAGGCGCACCGTCTGCAGCCGGCTGTCCTGCCGGCCGCAGCCGGCCAGCAGCCCCGCCGCCAGCGCGCCGCAGGCGGCCAGCGCCGCCAGGCGCTTCCAATTGGTCATTGCCATCACCCTTTCCTTGTATTCCCACCGGCGGGGCCCGGGCGGCCCCGCGCATATCTGCTCCGGGCCAAAGGCCCGGCGATGGCTACCGCCCGCCAAAGCGCCGGGCCGCCGCCCGCTGCAGCAGGCTGACGGCCTGGTACATCAGCGCCGCCACCACGGCCAGGATCAGCACGCTGGCCATCACCAGGTCCAGCTGGAACACCTGGCCGCCGTAGACGATCAAATACCCCAGCCCCGCCTTGCTGACCAGGAACTCGCCGGCAATGACGCCCACCAGCGACAGGCCGATGTTGATCTTCAGCGAATTGAACAGCGTGCCCATATTGGCCGGCAGCACCACCTTGCACAGCAGCTGGCGGCGGGTGGCGCCGAAGGTGCGGGCCATGGTGATCAGCTGGGGGTCGGTATGGCGGAAGCCCGCCAGCATCTCCAGCACCGTTACAATCAGGCTGATGGCCAGGGCCATGAAGATGATGGCCCCGGTGCCCGCCCCGGCGATGATGATGATCACCGGCCCCAGGGCAATTTTGGGCAGGCTGTTCAGCACCACCAGGTACGGTTCGGCCACGCGGGCCACAAAGGGGCTCCACCACAGCGCCACGCTGACGCCCAGCCCCAGCCCTGCGCCCAGCACAAAGCCGGTGAGCGTTTCGTACAGGGTGACGGCCAGGTGCATGGGCAGCCGGTTCTGCGCCAGGCTGCCCAGGGTGGCGGCAATGCGGCTGGGCTGGCTGAAAATGAAGCTGTCCAGCAGGCCGGCCCGGGCCGACAGTTCCCAGGCGGCGAAAAAAGCCAGCAGGAAACCCAGCTGGCAGCACAGCACCAGGGCTTTGCGCCGGCGGCGGGCCCGCAGGTAGGCCTGCCGCGCCGGGGAAAGCGCCGCCGGGCCCCCGGGCCGGGTGGCGCGGCTGGCTTGGGGGTCATGCATCGCGCTTCAGCTCCTTCCAGATGTGGTCAAAATAGGTTTGGAACGCGGGATGGCTGCGGCAGGACAGCGGCGTGCGCCGCCCAAGCCCCGGGAAGGCGATGGGCAGGTCCTCCCGCAAGCGGCCGGGCCGGGCAGAGAGGATCAGCACCCGGTCGGCCATGCTGATGGCCTCGGGGATGTCGTGGGTCACCATCAGGGCGGTAGCGCCCTCCCGCTTCAAAATGGCGTATACATCCTCGGTCACCTGCAGGCGGGTCTGGTAGTCCAGTGCGCTGAACGCCTCGTCCAGCAGCAGGATATCCGGCCCCGCCGCCAGGGTGCGGATCAGCGACGCGCGCTGGCGCATGCCGCCGGACAGCTGCCGGGGGTATTTGTCCGCGAAGCCCCCCAGGCCGTAGCTGTCCAGCAGGCGGCGGGCCCGGGTGCGGGTCTCGTCGTTCACCTGGCCGCGCACCTCCAGGCCGAACAGTACGTTCTGCCAGATGGTACGCCATTCCAGCAGGGCGTCCCGCTGCAGCATGTAGCCGATGTGGGGCGAGATGCCCGCGGCCGGCTTTCCCATTACCAGCACCTGCCCCGTGGTGGGCGCCAGCAGCCCGGCCAGCGCGCTGAGCAGCGTGGATTTGCCGCAGCCCGACGGGCCCACGATGCTGATGAACTGCCCGGCCTCCACCGAGAAGCTGATGTCCCGGAAGGCGCGCACCTCCCCGTTTTCCGCCTGGTATGTCACGCCCAGGCCCTGCGCCTGCAGCACCGCCATGGCCCCCGCCCCTTTCTGTTTGGCCGGCCGGGCGCCGCCCCGCCGCACCGATACCCCAGTACATGCGCGCCGGCGCCGTTTTGTGCATGGCTGTGCCGGCCCCGGGCAGAAAAAGGCGCGGCGGCCCTGCGGCCGCCGCGCCTTGCGCGGGGATATGCGAATGGGAGGGCACAGGCCGGGCGGCGCTTACAGAGCGGCCACCAGGGCAATCTTCACCCGGTATTCCGGCACGGCCAGGCGGCCCTGGGTGACGGCGCGGGCGGGTTCAAAGCCGTCCACCACCCAGGTGTCCCACACGGCGTTGAAGTCGCCGTAATCGGCCATGTCGGCCAGGGTCACCGTGGCGCTCAGCACCCGGGACTTATCAATGCCCCGGCGCGCCAGCAGCGCGTCCAGCTGGCGCAGTACGTCCTGGGTCTGGGCGGTGATATCGCCGGAAAGGTCGGTGGAAGTGATGCCGCTGGTGTATACCAGCCCGCCGTAGCTCACACACAGGCTGCGGCGGCCGTTGCCGCCGTGACGTTGGATCTCCATGGGGATTCCTCCTTTTGTTTTGGGTAAAAACGACGAAAAACATTGGCTTTTTCTGTGAAACCTGCTATACTAAATGCGAGTATACACCGCGCCGGGCGGGCGCCGGAGGCCCGGACGGGCAAAATGTGTTACCGAAACCATTTTACCATGTTTTGCGAGGAAATGCACCATGAAAAAACTTGCCGCCTGCTTTTTTCTTCTGGTAATGGTGCTGGGCCGCGCCGCGCCGGCCCTGGCCGCGGGCTTTGCGCTGCCCGAAGACGTGCAGGTGACGGCCGCCGCAGCGTACATTGTGAACCTGGATACGGGCCTGGTGGTGTACGAGCAGGATGCCGACACCGCCCGCAGCGTGGCCAGCCTGACCAAGCTGATGACGGCCCTGCTGCTGATGGAGAACGTGCCGGACCTGGAGGGGACCTACATCACCGCAGAGCGCCAGCTGTTCGTGCCGCCCATCACCAATGCCGATTCCTCCACCGCCGACATCCAGCCGGGCGAAAGCGTGCGGGCCATCGACATGCTGTACGCCATGATGCTGCCCAGCGCCAACGAGGCCGCCGAAGCCGTGGGCTTTTATCTGTCCGGCGGGAACCTGGACAACTTCTACGCCATGATGAACGCCCGGGCTGCCGAACTGGGGTGTACCAACACCCACTTTGCCTCCACCAACGGCCTCATTGATATGGACGAGGGAAATTATTCCACCGCCCACGACCTGGCCCTCATCGCCCAGGCCTGCTGGCAGTTCGACATCTTCCGCACCGTGTGCGGCACCCGGCTGTACTGGATGCCCTTTACCGAGCATTCCAAGCACAACCACGCCGAGTATCCCGAGCAGAACCCCGACGCCGCCTACTATATCCAAAGCAGCAACCGTATGATGGACCCCGGCGCGTCGGTGTACCGCAGCTATATCAAGGGCATCAAAACCGGCAGCACCTACGCTGCCGGGCGCAACTTCGTGTCGGCCGCGGTGAACGATGCGGGGGAGAGCTTCATCGGCGTGGTGCTGGGCTGCCCCTGGGACGCAGCCGAGGACGGCTACGCCCTGAGCTTCCACGACACGGCCAACCTGTACGACTGGATCTTCGACAGCTTCACCGTGCAGCCCTCTCTGGATACATCCCAGCCTATCAACGAGGTGAAGGTGGAGTATTCCAGCGAGACGGACACCCTGGCGCTGTACCCTGCCGACGACTTGAAAACCATCCTGCCCAATGACGGGGACTACCGGCTGGAATATGTGTTCGACGTGCCCGAATCCGTGGCGGCGCCCGTGGCGGCCGGGGATGTGATCGGCACGGTGACGCTGGTGCTGCAGGGCGAAACCCTGGGTACGGTGGACCTTTTGGCGGGCACGGATGTGGAGCGCAACCTGGCCCTGTATGCCTTCGGCCGGGCGGCGGATTTCCTGGGCAGCCTGTACTTCCGGGTGGTTCTGGTGCTTACGGCGCTGTTTATTCTGGGCTATGCCCTGATCGCCTTCGCGCTGCACCGGCGCGCCGCCCGCCGCCGGCGCTGAGGCGCCGGCCCGTTCCACCGGGACTTTCCGGCTGCGGCGCAGCCGAAAGCATATACCGCAAACGCACAACAAATAAAGGATCGTGACAATGATGAAAGGGATTTACGCGGAACGCAACCTGACGCTGCTGATGGACTTTTACGAGATGACCATGGCCGGCGGTTATTTTGAAGAGGGCTACACCGACAAGGTCGGCGTATTCGACATGTTTTTCCGCACCGTGCCCGACGGCGGCGGTTTTGCCATCACCGCAGGGCTGGAGCAGTTCTGCGAAGTGATCGACAATCTGCACTTCACCGAGGAGGATATTGAATATCTGCGCGGCAAGGGCTGCTTTTCCGAGCGGTTTTTGGATTACCTGCGCCATTTCCGCTTCCACTGCAACGTGTGGGCTATCCCCGAGGGCACGCCCATCTTCCCCAACGAGCCCATCGTCACGGTGGAGGGCCCGGCTATCGAGGCCCAGCTCATCGAGACGGTGCTGCTGGTCACCTTCAACCATCAAAGCCTGATCTGCACCAAAACCAACCGCATCGTGCGCGCGGCGGCGGGCCGGCCGGTGATGGAATTCGGCAGCCGCCGGGCCCAGGGCTACGACGGTGCGGTGCTGGGCGCCCGGGCCGCGTACATCGGCGGCGTCGTCGGCACCGCCTGCGTGCTGGCCGACCGCCAGTACGGCGTGCCCGCCCTGGGCACCATGGCCCACAGCTGGGTGCAGATGTTCCCCACCGAATACGAGGCCTTTGCCGCGTATGCCCGCCGTTACCCCGACAACTGCACGCTTCTGGTGGATACCTATAACGTGCTGAAAAGCGGTGTGCCCAACGCCATCCGCGTGTTTGACGAGGTGCTGAAACCCTTGGGCAGGCGGCCCAAAGGCGTGCGCATCGACTCCGGCGACATCGCCTACCTCTCGAAAAAGGTGCGCCGCATGCTGGACGCAGCCGGCTATGCCGACTGCGGCATCACCGCATCCAACAGCCTGGACGAGTACATCGTGCGGGACCTGCTGGTGCAGGGTGCGCAGATCGACTCCTTCGGAATCGGCGAAAACCTGATCACCTCCAAATCCAGCCCGGTGTTCGGCGGCGTGTACAAGCTGGTGGCCGTGCGGGACGGCGATACCTACACCCCGAAGATCAAAATCAGCGAGACGCCGGAAAAAGTGACCATCCCCCACAGGAAAAACCTGTACCGCATCTACGACCGGGAGACCGGCAAGGCCATGGCCGACTACATCACCCTGTGGGACGAAACGGTGGATGCCGCCGGCGGGCTGACCCTGTTCGACCCGGCGGCCACCTGGAAAAAGCGCACCTTTACCAACATCGACATCCGCCGGCTGAATACGCCCATCTATGTGGAAGGTCGGCGGGTGTACCAGTGCCCGCCGCTGGAGCAGGTGAAAGCCTACTGTGCCGCCCAGGTGGACGGGCTGTGGGACGAGGTAAAGCGCTTTGAAAACCCCCATCGGTACTATGTGGATCTGTCCCAGAAGCTGTGGGACGAGCGCCAGCGCCTGCTGACCGAATACGGCCAGGGCTGAGCGCACGGCCCGGCGGCCCGCACAGAAGCGAACAGGAAAGGAAGTTGAACGTTTGAGCGAACCCAAACATTACACCACCGCCCAGCTGGCCCGGCGGTTCTGGCCGTATCTGGCGCGTTACAGGGGCGTGCTGTGCACGGACCTGCTGTGCGCCTGCCTGACCACCGTGTGCGAACTGGTGCTGCCCATGCTGATGCGCGCCATCACCGACCGTGCCAGCCAGAGCCTGGCGCTGCTGACGCCGGGGTATATTGCCCGGCTGGGCCTGTTTTACCTGGCGCTGCGGCTGGTGGATGCGGCGGCCAATTACTACAAATCCAATATGGGCCATGTGATGGGCGCCTACATCGAGACGGATATGCGCCGGGACGCCTTTGCCCACCTGCAGCGGCTGTCGGACAATTATTTTGCCAACACCAAAGTGGGGCAGATCATGGGCCGGCTGACCAACGACCTGTTCGATGTGACCGAGTTCGCCCACCACTGCCCGGAGGAGTTTTTCATCGCCGCACTGAAGGGCGTGGCCTCGTTTGTGATCCTGGGGGCCATCAACCTACCGCTGACGGTGATCATTTTTGCGATGATCCCGGTGATGCTGACGGTGTGCGTGAAGCTGAACCTGTATGTGCGGGATACTTTCCGGGCCCAGCGGGTGCAGATCGGCGAGATCAACGCCCGGCTGGAGGACACGCTTCTGGGCGAGCGGGTGGTAAAGGCCTTTGCCGGCGAGGAGCTGGAAAAGGGCAAGTTCGAAAAGGACAACGGGAAGTTTTTGGCCATCAAGCGCCAGACCTATCGATGGATGGCCCTGTTCCACACCGCCAGCCGCCTGTTCGACGGGCTGATGTACCTGGTGGTGCTGGTGGCCGGCAGCGTGTTCATGATGCGCGGGGCCATCACCCCCGGCGATATGGTGGCCTATGTGCTGTTCGTCACCACGCTGCTGACGACCATCCAGCGCATCATCGAATTTGCCGAGCAGTTCCAGCGGGGCATGACGGGCATCGAGCGCTTCTGCGAGATCATGGACGCAGATGTGGAGATTTTGGACGAACCGGGGGCGGTACCCCTGGAAAACGTGCGGGGTGACATCCGTTTCGAGGATGTTACCTTTGAATACCCCGACGACCACAACCGGGTGCTGCACCATTTGAACCTGCATATCCGCGCCGGCGAAAAGCTGGCCCTGGTGGGCCCCTCCGGCGGGGGAAAAACCACGCTGACCAACCTGATCCCCCGCTTTTACGACCCCACCGCCGGCCGCGTGCTCATTGACGGGCAGGATGTGCGGGGCGTGACGCTGCAGTCCCTGCGCAGTGCCATCGGCATCGTGCAGCAGGATGTGTACCTGTTCAGCGGCACCGTGTATGAAAATATCGCCTATGGCAGGCCCGGCGCCAGCCGGGAGGAGGTGCTGGCCGCCGCAGCCCTGGCCGGGGCCGACGCCTTCATCCGCAAGCTTCACGACGGCTACGACACCTATGTGGGCGAGCGGGGCGTGAAGCTGTCCGGCGGGCAGAAGCAGCGCATCTCCATTGCCCGGGTATTCCTGAAGGATCCGCCCATTCTGATCCTGGACGAGGCGACCAGTGCCCTGGACAATGAGAGCGAGCACCTGGTGGGCCAAAGCCTGTCCCGCCTGGCCAGAGGGCGCACCACCCTCACCATCGCCCACAGGCTGACGACCATCCAGAATGCGGACCGCATTCTGGTGCTGGGCCCCGAGGGCATTGAAGAAGAGGGCACCCACGCGGCGCTGCTGGCCCGGAACGGCGCCTATGCCCGGCTGTGGAACGGCGCGCTGGCGCTGGACCGGCAGACCATCTGAAAACCATCTGACGCCAAAGGAGGCAGACCATGGCACAGCAGCCCCTTGTATCGATAGTGATCCCCGTGTACAATGCGGCGGCCCTTCTGCCGCGCTGCATTGAAAGCGTGCGGGCCCAAAGCTACACCAACCTGCAGATGATTCTGATCAACGACGGCAGTACCGATTCTTCGGGTGAAATGTGCCGCATGTATGCCCGGGTGGACGGGCGTATCACGGTGATCGAGAAGGAAAACGCCGGCGTCTCCGCCGCGCGCAACGACGGCCTGGACGCCGCCCGGGGCGAATACCTGCAGTTTGTGGACAGCGACGACTACCTGCCCGTCCACGCCACACAGACCCTGGTGGAGCGCGCGGTACACACCGGGTGCGACCTGGCCATCGCTCCCTATTTCCGGGTGACGGAGGAAAAAGGGCCCGGCGGGGCCCGCTTCTCGCTGCACGGCTTCCTGCCCGAAGGACCCGTAATGGACAAGACCCAGTTTGCCCTGCAGCTGATGGACGAGCCGGCCAGCTACTACTACGGCGTGCTGTGGAACAAGCTGTACCGGGCCTCCCTGGTGCGGGACAACGGCCTGGTCTTTTCCAGCGAGCTGGAGTGGAGCGAGGACTTCCTGTTCAACCTGGAGTACATCCGCTGCGCCCAGACCTTCGCCGCCAGCGACCGCCCGGTGTATTTCTATGTGAAAAACGAGGGCAGCATCACCCATACCAAAATGGACCTGATGAGCATTGTGAAAACCAAGGCGGTGCTGTTCACCTACTACAAGGAACTGTATGAGAAGCTGGGCCTGTACGACGGGGCCAAGGGCCAGGTGCTGCGGTACCTGATTGCCACAGCGGAGCACGGCTGAGCGCCGCCGCACCCGGCTGACCGAAAGAGGGGGATTGGATGAACGAACAAGAACTGACCCGATTTATGCTGCAGGAGACCCGGGCGGTGCTGGCCATTGACAGCCCCACCGGCTACACGAAAAACGCGGCCGCCTATGTGCTGGGCCGCTACCGCGCCATGGGCTACGACGCCCGCCTGACGCCCAAGGGCGGCGTGCTGGTGCCCGTGGCCCCGGGCGACGCCGCCCACGCCGGCGACGGCGTGCTGGTGGAGGCACATCTGGACACCCTGGGCGCCATGGTGGCCGAGGTGCTGCCCTCCGGACGGCTGCGCCTGACGCCTCTGGGCGGTATGAATGCCTGCAACGCCGAAACCGAAAACGTGCGCATCATCACCCGGGCGGGGAAAACCTACACCGGCACCTTCCAGCTGAAAAACGCCTCCATCCATGTAAACGGAGACTACAGCGGCACAAAGCGCACCTTTGACGCCTGCGAAGTGGTCATCGACGAGCCGGCGGCCGGCCGGGAGGATGTGCTGGCCCTGGGGATCGCCGTGGGGGACATCGTCTGCTTTGACCCGCGCACGGCGGTTACCGATTCCGGCTACATCAAAAGCCGCTTTTTGGACGACAAGCTCAGCGTGGGCATCCTTCTGGGATATGCCAGGGCCCTGGCCGACGGCGCGCCGGCGCCCGCGCGCCCGGTGTGGCACCACATCACCGTATACGAGGAGGTGGGCCACGGGGCCGCGGCCACCATGCCCGCGGGCTGCAGCGAGGTGCTCAGCGTGGACATGGGATGTGTGGGCGACGGCCTTTCCTGCACCGAGCGCCAGGTGTCCATCTGCGCCAAGGACTCCGGCGGGCCGTACAATTACGAGGTGGTCGGCGCCCTGGTGCGGGCCGCCCGGCGCGCCGGAGCGGATTACGCGGTGGATGTTTACCCCCATTACGGCAGCGATGCCGAGGCGGCCCTGAAGGCCGGCTGGGACGTGCGCCACGGGCTGATCGGCGCGGGCGTGTACGCCAGCCATGGCTACGAGCGCAGCCATGTGGACGGCATGGTGAACACCCTGAAGCTGCTGCTGGCCTATCTGGGCGGCGAAGAGGCCAGTGAAGAGGGCGGTGAAGCGGCCGGCGCGCCGGCGCAGGACGCCGCCGGCAGCCTGGACGGCGGCGCCGTGATCCTGCGTCCCTGCGCCCCGACGGACGCGGCGCTGTACGCCCGGTGGATGCACGAGCCGGCGATCCTGGACAATTACCTGGACGAGGGCGTGGACATGACCGCCGACATGGCCCGGGACTTTTTGCAAAAGCGACAGGGCCAGCCCAGCTTCATCATCCTGGAGAAGGATTCCCGCCGTCCGGTGGGCTTCTGCGAACTGGCCAGCCGGGATGACGCGGTCTCCAGCGCGGCGCTGGGCATTTTCATCGGCGAGGCGGACTGCCGGCGCAAAGGCCTGGCGCGCGCGGCGCTGCAGGCGCTGCTGGCCTATGGCTTCGGGCCGCTGGGCCTGCACAGCGTGTGGCTGACCACTTGGGAGGGCAACGATGCCGCCCTGGCGCTGTACCGCCGGGCCGGCTTCCGGCAGTGCGGCGTGCGCCGGGAGGCCTGGCGCCGCCGGGGAAAACTGTATGGCCTGGTGTATATGGACCTGCTGGCCGAAGAATTCAGCCCGGCCGACGGCCCGCAGGAGCGGAAGGAGGCGCCGCAATGAAAGTGTGGAAAGTCTTTGCCGCCGCCGGTGCGGCGGCTGCGCTGGCCGCGGCCGGCCTGTGGCTGGCCCGGGAGGTAAACCTGCGCCGGGCCGCTGCGGGCTTTACCCAGACCATGGGCCGGTTCCCCTGCGGCGCCGAGGGCCCCGACGAACAGCTGGCCGCCGAGGAGGCCGCCCGCCGCTACGGCAGCGCCGCTGTGGCCCCCCGCAAGAGGGTGCTGTACGACCAGGACGCGGACCTGCTGTTCCGGCAGGCGCCCGGCGCCGGGGAACAGCCCGCGCCGCCCCTGCCGGCCGATGCTGCGCCGGCCGCGCCCGGTACCCCGGGCGACGCCCCGCCGCGCAACCCGGTGGAGGCTCCGCCTGCAAAGGCGCCCCGCACCCCCGAGGGCAAGCTGGACGCGGCGCGCATCGCCTGCGCCGAGGATTTTCAGGATTGGGACGATCTGGGCTGCCGGGGCTGAACCCCGCCGCCCGTTCGCATATTTCAACTCACAGCAAAGAAGGCAGACATCCATGACAAAAATCACGATTTTTTCCGGTTTTCTGGGCGCGGGAAAAACCACGCTGATCAAGCAGCTGATCCAGAAAGCCTACACCGGCGAAAAGCTGGTGCTGATCGAAAACGAATTCGGCGAGATCGGCATCGACGGCGGCTTCATGCAGGAGGCCGGTATCCAGGTGACGGAGATGAACTCCGGCTGCATTTGCTGCAGCCTGGTGGGAGACTTCGGCAAGGCCCTGCAGAAGGTGCTGGATGAATACGCCCCCGACCGCATTCTCATCGAGCCCTCCGGCGTGGGCAAGCTCAGCGATGTGATCCGCGCCGTGCAGGACCTGCATGCCGACGTGGAGCTTTCGGGCTTCGTCACCGTGGCCGACGCGGGCAAGGTGAAGGTATATATGAAGAACTTCGGTGAGTTCTACGACAACCAGATCCAGTACGCCAGCGCCATCCTGCTGTCCCGTACCGACACCGTCACCGGCGGCAAGCTGGACAGGGCCGTGGCCCTGCTGAGGGAGAAAAACCCCACGGCCCCCATCGTCACCACCCCCTGGGGCCAGCTCACCGGCCGGCAGCTGCTGGACGTGATGGAGCGCAAGGACACCCTCTCGGCCGAGCTGGCCCGCCTGGCCGCCGAGGCCGCCGAGGCCCACGGCCACCATCACCACGATCATGACCACGAGCACGCGCATGACCATGGCCACGAGCATGAGCATGATCACGATCACGAGCACGGGCACGGGCACGGCGAGGGCTGCACCTGCGCGGCCTGCACCGGCCACGATCACGATCATGACCACGGCCACCATCACCACCACGCCGACGAGGTGTTCCAGAGCTGGGGCAAAGAGAGCCCCGACCGGTACACCCCCGAGGCCATCCGGGAAAAGCTGCAGGCGCTGGACAGCGGCGCATACGGCCAGGTGCTGCGGGCCAAGGGCATCGTGCCCGCCGCCGATGGCAGCTGGATCCACTTCGACTACGTGCCCGGCGAGGCGGACGTGCGCACCGGCCCCGCGGCTTTCACCGGCCGGCTGTGCGTCATCGGCGCCCATCTCGACGAGGACAAGCTGGCGGCCCTGTTCGCAAAGGAGGCCTGAGCCATGGCCATTCCCGTCTACCTGTTTGCGGGCTTTCTGGACGCGGGCAAAACATCCTTCGTCCAGGAGACCCTGGAGGACCCGGACTTCAACACCGGCGAAAAGACGCTGATGGTGCTGTGCGAGGAGGGCGAGGAGGAGTACGCCCCCGAAAAATTCGCCGGGGGCAATGTGCGCTTCCTGACGGTGGAAAAGGAGAGCGACCTGTCTGTTTCCCTGTTCAAGGAGTACCAGCGCACCCACCGCATCGACCGGGTGCTCATCGAGTACAACGGCATGTGGAATTTGCAGAGCCTGTACGACGCCATGCCCAAGGACTGGGAGTTCTACCAGATCATCACCGTGGCGGATTCCACCACCTTCCAAAGCTACATGACCAATATGCGCCAGCTGGCGGTGGACAAACTGCGGGACCCGGAGGTGGTATTGTTCAACCGCTGCACCGCCGCTACCGACAAGGGTTTTTTGCACAAGGCCGTGCGCATGGTGAACCGCCGGGCCCAGATCATCTTCGAGCACACCGACGGCTCCATCGAGCCCGACGACTTCGAGGACGAGCTGCCCTTTGATTTGACCGCCGGCGTGATCCCCATCGCCGACGAGGACTTCGGCGTGTGGTTTTTGGACGCCATGGACAACCCCGGCAAGTACAAGGGCAAAACCCTGCGCCTGAAGGCCTATGTGTGCCAGACGCCCAAGGCCCCCAAGGGCTGCTTTGTGGCCGGCCGCTTCGGTATGACCTGCTGCGTGGAGGACATCAGCTTCTACGGGGTGATCTGCCAGGCGGATAACGCCGCGGCCCTGCCCCACCGCAGCTGGGTGGATGTGGAGGCCAAAGTGGACGTGCGGCCCCATCCGGTGTACGGCGGCCCAGGCCCCTGGCTGGTGGACGCCAAGGTGACCCCCGGCGGCCCGCCGGAGGATGAAGTGGTGTATTTCCTGCGCTGAGGGGCTTTGCCCCGGCGCGCCGGGCCCGGGCTGCGCGCCCGGGCCTTTCCGCTTCAGCCGGAATGCCCCGGCCGCGCGCCGGGCATTTTCCCAAAATCAATCGCAACAGGAGGGTTTTTCATGAGCAAATACGGATTTATCGGCACCGGCAGTATGGCCGGCGCCCTGGTGGCCGCGGCGGCGGCCGGCGGCTTCGGGGCCGACTGCATGCTGTACAACCGCACCGCCGAAAAAGCCAGGGCCCTGGCCCGGCAGTACGGCTGTACCGTAGCCGAAAGCGCCGCGGCCCTGGCCGCCCGCTGCGATTACATCTTCCTGGGGGTGAAGCCCCACCAGCTGGCCGGCGTGGTGGAGGGAGTGCGCACCATTCTGGCCCAGCGGGACGCAGCAGGCAGCCGGCCGGTGCTGGTGAGCATGGCGGCCGGGGTGAGCCTGGCAAAGCTGAAGGGCTTTGCCGGGGACGAGCACTGGCCCGTGGTGCGCATCATGCCCAACACTCCCTGCGCCATCGGCCAGGGTATCGTGTTCGTGACGCCGGATGCCGATACCCCCGCCCCGGCAGCGGCGGACATCCGCGACGTGCTGGCGGGATGCGGCCGGGTGCTGGACACCGACGAGCCTACGCTGGACCTGGGCGGTGTGGTGGCCGGCTGCACCCCGGCCTGGGCGTATCTGTTCATCGAGGCCCTGGCCGACGGCGCCGTGGCCGCGGGCATGCCCCGGGCCCTGGCCCTGCAGTGCGCCGCCGGCGCGGTGAAGGGCGCGGCGGCCCTGGTGCTGGAGACCGGCCAGCACCCCGGCCAGCTGAAGGACGCCGTGTGCAGCCCCGGGGGCAGTACCATTGCCGGCGTGCGCGCCCTGGAGGAAAGGGGCCTGCGCGGCGCGGCCATGGCCGCCGTCCAGGCCGCCGTGCAGCGCACCGGGGAGATGGGCCGGTAAACTTCCGTTTGAACGCGCAAAAGCCCCCCTGCAAAGGGGGGCTTTTGTGCTGCGGCGCCATGGCTGCCGGCGCGCCCGGCTTACACCTCCTGCGCCTTGGCCTGCCGCCATTCGTCCTCCAGCATGGCCATCAGGATGTCGTCGGCCCATGCGCCGCCGTCCTGCACGGCATGGCGCAGAACGCCTTCCACCCGAAAACCGCATTTTTCGTATACGGCCCGGGCCCGTGGGTTGAAGCTGAATACGTCCAGGCTCAGCCTGTGCAGGGAAAGCGTTTCGAAGGCCAGGTCCCGCAGGCAGCGCACCATCCAGGTGCCCAGGCCCCGGCCCCGATGGGCGGGCCGGAAAATCACCAGGCGCAGGTTGGCGCTGCGCAGGGCCCAGTCGATCTCATTGATCACACCTTCCCCGGCGATGGTCCCGTCGGGCGCCTGCAGCAGGTAGTACCGACGGTCCGGGTCGTCGATTGAAAAGTGGAAAAAACGAACCACTTCGTCCCGGGAAAACGCAGCTTTTGCACCGGTGAGCCGGGCTGCTTCGGCGTCCAGCGGGCAGTAGTTCTGCCGGTAATAGGCTTCGGCGTCCTCCGGGGCGGCCGGGCGCAGGGTATAGCCGTCTTTTTGAAAAACCGGCGGGCAGGCGGGGGGCAGCATGGGCATCTCTCCTTTGGGCGCCCGGGCAGGGGCATGCCCGGTGCGGTTTGTGCTTTGATTATACATCGCGGGCCTGCCCTTGGCAAACCGCCGCCAAAGGCGCCCCCTGTCCCGACAAGCCGCCTTCCTTTTCAAGGACAAATCGTGACGGTTCAAACGGCGCGGGTCTGACAAAACGCCCTCCTCCGCCGCCGGCCTTGCGGCGGGCAGGCCGTGGGTTCCCATAGCCTGAGATTGTAATTTCATAAGGAGATATATTCGGTTCGGCGAAGGCAGGAAAGCGAAAAGGCAGAGGATATGCGAAAGCGGAATGTTTATAGCTGTGCCGGGGAAATCCCGGAGATCGCAGCATAAGGACAGTGACGCCGTCCCCATGCCGGGAAGGGCTGATTTTTTACAGAATAGGTGAGGCCTTGACGGAAAAGGGGTTCATTGCTGCAATAAAGTCAAGAAATTTACCGTAAATAAATAGACCAAAGGCGGTGGATCATGACACAGGAAGATAAAAAACGCACATCTCTACTGCAAATTCCGGGACGAACAGTTCGCTCTCTACGATGAATATGCCAAACGCAACGGCATGATGTTGAAAACACTGCTGGTGGTCAATGTCCTTTTTTATGATGCCTTTTACGACAAGGGCGGCATGACCCAAAAGGAGATCTGCCGGCGGACGCTTCAATCCAAACAGACGGTCAACCTGATCATCAAGAACCTTCTGGCCGAGAACTGTGTGACCGTCACAGAGGTGCCGGAAAACAAAAGGAACAAAATTGTCCGGATGACTGATGCCGGAAAGGCCTGCTGTGAAAAAATAGTGCGTCACATTACCTGGGCGGAGGACGCGGCCATGTCCATGTTCACGCCGGAGGAACAAAAGCAGCTCATTGACCTGTCCCGGACATTCACGAAGAATCTGACCAGGCTGGTCAATCAGGAAACGGAGGAAATATAAATGGAGCTTTATGAAGCAATCCGGAAAAGAAGGACGGTTCGGGAGTTTTTGGATAAAGAGGTCGATTTTGAAGCGGTTAAACGGATTTTGGAGGCGGGCAATCTGGCGCCTACCTGAAACCACAACCGCAGCTGGAGCTATATTGTGTTGAGAACAGATGAGGAAAAGGAATACGCCTTTGAATATGCAAAGAAGATCGCCGACAGGTTCGATGCCGAAAAATATCTGAACGCGCCGCGGCCTTACCCGACGACGCTTGCCCAGAAAATGTACGGTTATGCGATGCCACGGCAGTATACCATGCTCAAAAACGCGCCCTATGTGGTCATCCCGGTCTTCAAGTGCAAGGAGCTGAACGGCGAATATGTATCCAAACTGAATCCGTTTTCCACGATCTGGTGCGTGATCGAGAACATCTTCCTGGCGGCGACCGCAGAAGGGCTGGGGTGCTCGATGCGGATACCGCTCAATGAAGAGCATGACATCGTAAAAGCGAAATTGAAGGTGCCGCCAACCTATATGATTCCCGTTTTTATCGGCATCGGCTACGCCGACCCGCACGAGGCGGTGCTGGAGCAAAATGCCGCCGATCTTGATAAACAGCTGCACTATGGCAGATGGAAATAAGCGAATAATCGAGGAATGCTGCAATGGAACCGATTATTCGAGAAATACAAGCAAAAAGCGTGCTTACAAAATCCAACCTGCCAGTGAGCGACTATTCTGTGAATCCCTATCTGGGCTGCACCCATGCCTGCCGGTACTGTTACGCTTCGTTCATGAAGCGGTTTACTGGCCACCCGGAGCCCTGGGGGACATTCCTGGACGTGAAATACTGGCCGGAGATACGCTGCCCGGAGCGGTATGCCGGGAAAGAATTATTTATTGGCTCTGTCACCGATCCCTACCTGCCTCAGGAAGAAGTGTTCGGGCGCACCCGCGCGCTGCTGGAGCAGCTCAAGGGCAGCGGGGTCAAGATCAGTATCGCCACCAAAAGCGACCTTGTGCTGCGGGATCTGGATTTGATCAAAACATTCCCGGACGCCCGTGTTTCCTGGTCTGTCAACACGCTGGATGAGGGCTTCAAAAACGAGATGGACAATGCCGTCAGCATGGAGCGGCGGCTGGCCGCCATGAAGGCGTTTTATGACGCTGGCGTCCGCACTACCTGTTTTGTCTCCCCCATCTTCCCCGGCATCACCAATGTAAAGGCCATCATCGACCGGGCAAAGGGGCAGTGCAACCTGATCTGGCTAGAAAACCTCAACCTGCGGGGCAGCTACAAAGCGGTCATCCTCGACTACATCCGGGAAAGGTATCCGCAGCTTGCGCCGCTGTATCAGGAGATTTACCAAAATGGGGACCGCGCCTATTGGGAGCTGCTGGACGGGGAGCTGAAACGCTATGCCGCTGCAATCGGGCTGGACTATGTGCGGGGCGACGACAGCATGAAGCGGCCCTTTCACGCTCCGCCGGTCATTGTGAACTATTTTTACCATGAGCAGATCAAAAAGTCTGCCAGGAAAGGCGGTGGCAGGCCGGAATTGCCATAAATCACAGCTTTCCTTGAAAAGGGAGCGCCGGCATGGTATAGTAATAAAGTATTTGCCGTTTCCGGCCCGGCCGGGGCGGTGCCACGCGGGCCCGGCCCGCCCTGTTTTGAAAAGAGGGGGTTTACCTATGGAGAAAAAACCGTTTGACCTTTTGACCTTCGGCGAAATTATGCTGCGCCTGTCCCCGCCGCGCCATGCGCGCATTGTGGACGGCGATATCTTTGAAAAGCGCGCCGGCGGCGCCGAGCTGAACGTGGCCTCGGGCGTGGCCCTGCTGGGCCTGCGCACGGGCATCATCAGCCGCCTGCCGCAAAGCGAGCTGGGCACCTTCATCAAAAACCGCATCCGCTTTGTGGGCGTGTCCGACGACTACCTGGTGTACGACGACAGCCCCACGGCCCGCCTGGGCATTTACTATTACGAGATGGGCGCGGCGCCCCGCAAGCCCACCATCGTGTACGACCGCTACGGCGCGTCGGTGTGCGGCATCCGGCTGTCGGACATCCCCCAGGAGGCCTATTCTTCGGCCCGGATGTTCCACACCAGCGGCATCAGCCTGGCCCTGGGCACCCGGGACGTGGCCATCGAGGTGCTGAAGAACTTCAAGGCCGCCGGGGCCCAGATCAGCTTCGACGTGAACTACAGGGCCAATTTGTGGGGCGAGGACGAGGCCCGGCAGACCATCGAGAAGATCCTGCCCCTGGTGGACGTGCTGTTCGTCAGCGAGGAAACCAGCCGGCGGATGTTCCGCAAAACCGGTGAGCTGCGGGATATCATGAAGAGCTACGCCGCCGAGTACGGCGTGAAGATTGTGGCCACCACCCAGCGCACGGTGCTCAGCCCCCGCAAGCATAACTTCACCAGCGTGCTGTACAGCGCCGCCCAGGACGCCTTCTATACCGAGGCCCCCTACGAGAACATCGACGTTATCGACCGCATCGGCAGCGGCGATGCCTATGTGGCCGGCGTGCTGTTCGGCCTGCTGAAGTATGGCGACCCCCGCAAGGCCATGCAGTTCGGCAACGCCACCTCCAGCGTGAAAAACACCGTGCCCGGCGACTTGCCCAGCAGCGATTTCAAGGAGATCGCCCGCATCATTGAAGAGCACAACGCCACCGGCCCGGTGAGCGAGATGAACCGCTGAAGCGCGGGCGGCATCCGGCGTGCGGGCGCTGCGCCCCTGCGCCCTCGGAACGGAAAAGCGCGGCAGCCCCGGGGCTGCCGCGCTTTTTGTATGCCGTGCCCGGCCCCCGCAAATCGGGGAGCGGTGTACGCGTACGGCAGGGGCTGCCCGCAGCCGGCTTCAGAAATTCCTCCCGTTCCAGCCCCAATATTCGGTTTCAAAGTATTTGACGTAGATGCGGGACGGGTCAATGTGCAGCACAGCTTCCAGCACGTCGGTGATGCGTCCGGTCAGGCTGTCGTAGGCGTCCCCGTCGGCGCCGCCGTACACGCCCACCTCCGCAATGGCGGCGGCCTCGTCGCTGCCGGCCATCCACAGGCGGGCGTCGTCCTCCACCCGCACCATCAGCCACTGCTCGCTTTTGCCCGGCAGGGCGGTGACGGCCCGGCCCATCTGCTGCTTCAGCGTCTCGCCGGCGGCGGTGCTTACGGGCACATTGGTGGTGATATGAATGTAAGGCATGGGATCTCCTCCTTTGGTTTTGCCGCCCGGCAGCCACAGGCGCCGCCGGGCTTTCTTCCCTGATACTAGCAGAACCCTGGCGGAAAATCAAGTTTTGTGGTATGATGGCACCCATGGAGGGGGTTGCTATGAAATTTGACGCACTGCTGTTTGATATGGACGGCCTGATGTTCGACACCGAACGCCTGGCCGACGAACTGTTCGCCGCCGCCGCACCGCAGTTTGGCATCACCATCGGCCCGGGGGAAATGGCGCTGCTGCGGGGTGTCAGCCACGCGGCCGGGCGGGCGGCCTTCCAGGCCCGCTTCGGGGCGGATTTTCCCTACGACCGCCTGACCGACCGGGTGCACGAAGGGCTGCTGCGCCGGGTGGCCCAGGAGCGCCCGCTGAAGCCCGGCCTGCTGGAGCTGCTGGCCTTCTGCCGGGCCCGGCAGCTGCCCTGTGCCGTGGCCAGCAGCTCCAGCAGATCCATTGTGGAATACTACCTGCGGGAGACGGGCGTGGCGGATTGCTTTGAGGCGGTGGTTTGCGGCGACCAGGTGGCCCGTTCCAAGCCGGCGCCGGACATTTACCTGGCTGCGGCCGCGGCCCTGGGGGCCCAGCCGGCCCGGTGCATGGTGCTGGAGGACAGCTACAACGGCATGCGCGCCGGCGCGGCAGCGGGCTGCGCCGCGGTGATGGTGCCGGATATCGACCCGCCCACCGATGAGATCCGCGCCCTGGCCTGGCGCATTGTGCCCACCCTGGCGGATGTGATCCCCCTGCTGGAGGGGTGAGGCCCGCCGGGGATTTGGGGCCCGCGCATGTTTTGGGGGGGCGCCCTTTGCGCGGCGGCGTAACGCGCCGGGAGGTGCAGCCGCCCCTCCGCCGCCCTCCGGCCCGGCAAAGGGCAGGATGCGTGCGCCGCACATCCCGCGGCCGCAAAGGGCCGGGCTTCAAAGGCGGCGCAGCAGGGCCGCGGCGGGCGGCCGGCGCATCCGCCCGGCCGAAAAAAGGCTTGACAAACGGCGGGCGGCGGCGTATAATGCGGATATATTATCCAAAGACGTTGACGAGGAGAGTACGCGTCGGGAACTTTTCCAGAGAGCCCCAGCCGGTGAAAAGGGGTAAAGGGAACGGCGCCGAACATGGCCTCTGAGTCTCGGTGGCGAAGCGCCCGCCTGCGGCAAAGGCAGCCGCGGGGGAAGGCCGGTTCCATTTCCCGGCCCGGGGCGCCAGTTTCCGACGGGTGCACCCGTTATCGTGCCGCGCTGTAACCCGTGTCATCCGCGGGCGCAGATGCCGAGGCCCGATGCGCGAGCATCCGGCGAACCAAGGTGGTACCACGTGCCGTTTGCGGCCCGTCCTTGCAGTGTTGTGCAGGGACGGGCCTTTTTTTGGGCCCGCGGCCGGCGGCGCGCCCGCCGGGGCCCGGTGTGAGAAGGGGAGAAGAAGATTGATCGAAATTCAGGAACTGACCAAGGTGTTCGGCCAGGGAGAGGCGAGCGTCACCGCGCTGGACCATGTGTCCCTCACCGTGCAGACGGGGGACATCTACGGTATCATCGGCATGTCCGGCGCGGGCAAATCCACGCTGCTGCGCTGCCTGTCGCTGCTGGAGACGCCCACCTCCGGCAGGGTGCTGCTGGACGGCCGGGACATCGCCGCCATGTCCGGCGCGGCCCTGCGCGGGGCCCGGCGCAAAATGGGCGTGGTATTCCAGGGCTACAATCTGCTGATGCAGAAAACCGTGGCCCAGAACGTGGCCTTCCCGCTGAAGCTGGAAAAGGGCTGGCAGAAGGACGCGGTGGAGGCCCGGGTGCGGGAACTGCTGGAGCTGGTGGGCCTGGCGGATAAGGCCGCGGCCTACCCGGCCCAGCTGTCCGGCGGGCAGAAGCAGCGGGTGGCCATCGCCCGGGCGCTGGCCACCAGCCCCGAGACGCTGCTGTGCGATGAACCCACCAGCGCCCTGGACCCGCTGACCACCCAATCCATGCTGAAGCTGCTGCGGGACATCAACCGCAAGCTGGGCGTCACCATCCTCATCATCACCCACGAGCTGACGGTGGTCAGTGCCATCTGCAGCCATGTGGCCGTCATCGGCGAGGGCCGCGTGGCCGAGCAGGGGGCGGTGGAGACGGTGTTTACCGCGCCCCAAAGCCCTGTCACCAGGCAGCTGCTGAACCGGGAGGTGTGAGGACCATGGCTGAATTTCTGGAACAATACGGCCTTCTGCTGGCCGAGGGCACGCTGGAAACACTGTATATGACCGGCGCGGCCACATTCTTTGCCTATGTGCTGGGCCTGCCCATGGGTGTACTGCTCACCGTCACCAAGCCCGGGGCCATCGCCCCGGCCCCCCGGTTCAACTGGGTGTTCGGCTGGGCTGTAAACATCCTGCGCAGCATCCCGTTCATCATCCTGATGTTCTTCATGATCCCCGCCACCCGGGCCATCGTGGGCACCTCCATCGGCGCCACGGCGGCGCTGGTGCCGCTGTCGGTCTCCGCCGCGCCCTTTGTAGCCCGCATGGTGGAGCAAAGCCTGGAAGAGGTGGACAAGGGCGTGCTGGAGGCCGCCGTGTGCATGGGCGCCACCCGCTGGCAGATCATCACCCGGGTGCTGCTGGTGGAAAGCGTGCCCAGCCTGCTGCGGGGGCTGTCCATCTGCATCATCACCATCCTGGGCTACACCGCCATCACCGGCAGCGTGGGCGCCGGGGGCCTGGGCAACATTGCCTACCGCTTCGGCTACCAGCGCTACCAGACAAGCGTGATGTACGTGGTCATTGTGATGATCATCCTGCTGGTGTGCATCATCCAGACCATCTTCGACGCCGCGGCCCGCCGCACCGACAAGCGCAACCGCTGACGGCTGGCCCTTCCCACGGTTCCCACCCGTTTTCTAGAGGCGGGTTTGGAATACATGGCATCAAAATTTTACCCGTTCGGCGTTTTGCCGAAAATCTTTGTGAAAAAAGGAGAACCCAACCATGAAAAAACTCTTTGCCATCGCCCTGAGCGCCGCCGTGGCCCTCAGCCTCGCCGCCTGCGGCTCCGGCGCCTCCAGCGCCTCCTCCGCCCCCGCCGCTTCCACCCCGGCCGCCTCCTCCGCTGCAAGCACCTCCACCGCCGGCGGGGAGAACATCGTGCTGAAGGTGGGCGCCTCGCCCGCGCCCCACGCCGAGATCCTGGAGCAGGCCGCCACCCTGCTGGAGGCCGAGGGCATCACCCTGGACATTGTGGAGTTTGACGACTATGTGATGCCCAACACCGCCCTGGCCGAGGGCAGCCTGGACGCCAACTACTTCCAGCATCAGCCCTACCTGACCAATTTCAACGCCGAGCAGGGCACCGACCTGGTGAGCGCCGGGGCCATCCACTACGAGCCGCTGGGCGTGTACGCCGGCAAAAGCAGCGACCTGTCCAATGTGCCCGACGGCGCGCAGATCGGCATTCCCGCCGACGCCACCAACGGCGGCCGGGCGCTGCTGCTGCTGCAGGACCAGGGCGTGCTGACCCTTGAGGAGGGCATTGACCTGGATTACTTCCGCAATGCCGAGGATATCAGCTTTTCGGAGTATGACGGCATCGCCGAGAACCCCCACAATGTGGAGATCGTGGCCATGGAAGCTGCCAACCTGCCCGCCAGCCTGCCTGATTTGGACTTCGCGGTGATCAACGGCAACTATGCCATCCCCGCGGGTATTGCCGACCAGCTGCTGGCCAGTGAGGACGCCGCCGGCGAGGCCGCCCAGGTGTTTGCCAATGTGATTGCCGTGCGCAGCGGCGATGAAGAGCGGCCCGAGATCCAGAAACTGGTGGAAGTGCTGAAAAGCGATGAGATGAAGCAGTGGATCACCGACAAATACCAGGGCAGCGTGCTGCCTGTGGAGTGACCGGTGCGCCGGGCGGCCCGGCCGCCCGCATCCGCCGGCCGGCAGGCCGGAATTCCAAGAGGGGGCTTTCCAAAGCCCCCTTTTTTCCGTCGGGGGCTGCACGCACTGCGCGCAGGGTTCTGTCCGGCGGAAAACTTTACACAAATTTTACATGGCTGCGCGGGCGCATTTTACCCGCTTTACTTTACAATAACAGTTGAAGCGCGCCCGCCGTCCGGCGAAGCGCCGAAGAAGGGGTGACATTCGTGGACCTGTTCGATCTGTTGGCGCTGCTGGGAGCGCTGGCGGTGTTCCTGTACGGTATGGACCTGCTGAGCCGCTCCCTGGAAAAGCAGGCCGGGCCGCGGCTTCAGCGGATGCTGGCCGGCCTGACGGAGGACCCGCTGCGGGGCTTTGCCCTGGGGCTGGCGGTCACGGCGGCTATCCAGTCCTCGGGGTCGGCTACGGTGATGGTGGTGGGCTTTGTGAACAGCGGCCTGCTGGGGCTGCACGGCGCGGTGGGCGTCATTTTGGGCAGCAATGTGGGCACCACCCTCACGGCCTGGATCCTGTCTTTGGCCGGGGTGCAGGGCACGGGCTTCTGGGCGCGCCTGGCGCAGCCTGCATGCCTGGGGGCGGCGCTGGCGTTTGCCGGGGCGGTGCTGTATCTGTTCTGCCGCGGCGAGCGGCGCCGCGGCGCGGGGGCAATTCTGCTGGGGCTGGCGCTGATGCTGGGCGGAATGGGCAGCTTGTGCGCCGCCCTGCGCCCGCTGGCGGCGCTGCCGGCTTTCAGCGTGCTGACGGCGTTTCTGTCCCACCCGCTGGCCGGGGTGCTGGCGGGTGCGCTGGTGTCGGCGCTGCTGCAGTCCTCGGCGGCCGCGGTGGGCGTGCTGCAGGCGCTGGCCCTTACGGGGGCCATGCCCTGGGCGGCGGCGGTGCCGGTGCTCATGGGCGTCAACATCGGCAGCTGCGTGCCTGCGCTGCTGGCGGGCATTGGGGCCAACGCCAACGCCCGGCGGGCGGCGGCGGTACACCTGTATTTCAACCTGCTGGGCGCGGCGCTGTTCCTGGCGCTGTTCTACGGCGTGGGCACGGCGTTCCACACCGGTGCGCCGGCTACGGCGGCGGGCGTGGCGCTGGCCCATACGGGCTTCAACGCCCTGGCGGCGGCGGTGCTGCTGCCAGCGGGCCGCCTGCTGGAAAAGCTGGCCGTGCTTACCGTACCTGACGAGGCCGGGCCCGAGCGATTCCAGCTGCTGGACAACCGGCTGCTGAACCAGCCCGCCCTGGCGGTGCGCCGGGCGGGCGATGTGGCCGGGGCCATGGCCGCCCGCGCCCGCAAAAGCCTGGTGCAGGCCATGAGCCTGACCCGCCGCTGGGACGATGCCCTGGCCGCCGAGGTATCGGCTGCCGAGGAGCGCATCGACGGCTGGGAAGATGCCCTGGGCACCTATCTGCTGCTGCTGGGCCGTCAAAGCCTGTCCATCGGTGAAAGCCGCACCGTTTCGGCGCTGCTGCACACCGTCAACGACTTCGAGCGCATCGGAGATCACGCGGTGAACCTGTGCGCCTGTGCCCAGGAGATCCGGGAGAAAGAGGCGGTTTTTTCGGCGCAGGCGCGCCGGGACCTGGATGTGCTGGAGCGGGCCGTGCAGGATATTTTGACGCGTACGGTGACGGCATTTTCGCTGATTGCCGGCGCGCCGGCCGCCCCGGCCCGCGCCGCTGCCAAGGAGGCCGCCGCCGGGGTGGAGCCGCTGGAGCAGACCATCGACGAGCTGGTGCGGGCCATCAAAGCCCGCCATGTGCTGCGTTTGCGACAGGGCCAGTGCAGCCTGGAGCTGGGCTTCATCCTCACCGACCTGGTGAATAATTACGAGCGCGTGGCCGACCACTGTTCCAACGTGGCGGCGGCAGCGCTGTCGGCGGACACCGACACCTTTGACACCCACGATTATCTGGAGCGCATGCGCACCGCGGGCGGGGATTACCCGGCCCGCCTGGCCGCCTGCCGCAAGCAATATGCATTGGACACCACGGGAGGTACGCTATGATCTATTTGGTTGAAGACGATGACGAGATCCGCACGCTGGAGGAATACGCCCTGAAGAGCGCAGGGTTTACGGTGCAGGGCTTTTCCGACGGGGACGCGTTTCAGCGGGCCATGGAGGAAAACCGCCCCAGCCTGGTGATTCTGGATGTGATGCTGCCGGGCAAGGACGGCATCACCCTGCTGCGGGAGCTGCGGGGCAATTACGGAACCACCATCCCGGTGATGATGGTGACGGCCAAAACCGGCGAGCTGGATGTGGTGGCAGGCCTGGAAGGGGGTGCCGACGACTACCTGGCCAAGCCTTTCGGCGTGCTGGAGTTCACCAGCCGGGTGCGGGCGCTGCTGCGCCGGGCCGGCACCGAGGCCGGCAAGCTGACCGACGGCGGCGTTCTGCACTGCGGGGCGGTTTCGCTGGATGACAGCCGCCGCCTGGTGACCAGCGGCGGCCAGACCGTGGAACTGACGTATAAGGAATACGAACTGCTGCGCCTTTTGATGAAGAACGCCCGCCGTGTAGTACCCCGGGAGGAGATCCTGCAGAAGGTATGGGGCACGGATTTTGAGGGCGAAAGCCGCACGCTGGACATGCATGTGCGCACCCTGCGCCAGAAACTGGGCGAGGCCGGCGAACAGCTGCGTACCGTGCGCAAGGTGGGCTTTGTGTTCACCGACGAGGAGGCCAATTCGTGAGCGGCGCGCCCGACGTCCGTGAGCGGGGCCGCCGCCTGCCCAGCCTGAACGAGACCATTGGCCTGATGATGCTGGCGGTGGGCCTGCTGAGCATGCTGGTGACGGCGGTGCTGCTGGCGCTCACCTTCCGCCAGGCCTTTGCCCGCCAGGTGGAATCGGACCTGGCCCTGACGGCCCAGGATATTGCCGCCGCCTACGAGTTGGGGGATATGGACACCGTGCAGGCCATGGGGGCCGGCGGCGTGCGCATTACGCTGATCAGCCCCCAGGGCACGGTGCTGTACGAAAACCAGGCCGGCGAGGAGATGGAGAACCACCTTTCGCGCCCGGAAGTGCAGCAGGCCCTGGCCGGCGGCGTGGGCACCGACCGGCGCCAGAGCGCCACCATGGGCTATGACACCTATTATCGGGCCCAGAGGCTTAGCGACGGCAATGTGATGCGCGTGGCCATCGACGCCCAGAACATGTTCGCCATTTACAGCGCCACGCTGCCTGTCACGGCGCTGTGCTGCCTGGCAGTGATGGTGCTGGCGGTGGCGGGCAGCCTGCTGTTTACACGGCGGGTGGTGCGCCCCATCGAGCGTATGGCCGAGAACCTGGACGAGATCCGCCAGCGCACGCCCTACAAGGAGCTGATCCCCTTTGCCGACTCCATCCAGCGGGACCGCCTGGCCCGCCAGGCCGGCGAGGAGATGCGCCGGGAGTTTACCGCCAACGTCAGCCATGAACTGAAAACCCCCCTTACCAGCATTTCCGGCTATGCCGAGCTGATCGCCGCGGGGGTGGCCGCGCCGGCCGACGTGCCCGCCTTTGCGGGGAAGATCAAAAAAGAGGCCGGCCGCATGCTGAGCCTGATCGGCGATATCCTGCAGCTGTCGGAGCTGGATTCCGCCAAAGGCCAGCCGGCCCAGTTTTCCACGGTGGATTTGAACCGCCTGGTGCGGGAGGTGGCCGAAAGCCGCCAGATGATGGCCCACAACGCTTATGTGAGCTTGGAGACGGAAACCCGGGACGTGCCGGCCGTCTTTGGGGACCGTGCCCAGCTGGTGGAGCTGTGTGAAAACGTGGTGGACAACGCCATTCGCTACAACCGCCCCGGCGGCCATGTATGGGTGCGCACCCTGCCCGCCGCCGAAGGCATGGGGCCGGCCCTGCAGGTGGCCGATGACGGCATCGGTATTCCCGAAGAGCACCAGGCCCGGGTGTTTGAGCGGTTCTACCGGGTGGACAAAAGCCGCAGCAAGGCAACCGGAGGCACCGGCCTGGGGCTGGCCATTGTAAAGCACATCGCCCAGCTGCACGGCGCGGCCATCCGCCTGGACAGCGCCGAGGGCCAGGGCACCACCATCACCGTCCGTTTCCCCGCTGCGGGTTCCCGCGCACCGCTGTCCTGACGGGCCCGGTGCGCCGCTTCGCCGGATCTTGGCAGGCGGGACGCCTTTGGGGAGGTTTCAAAAGGGGCCTTTTTGCAAAGGCCCCTTTCAGGATGTGCGGCTGTAGCCAACAGGCCGGGAAAACTGCAAAAAAGGCAGCGCCTTGCGGCGCTGCTTTTTTTTGCACAAAAACCAGCCCTTTTCCCGATTGCGCCCCCGGCCCGCGAAAGCGGGCGGCCCGGCGGAAGGGGCGGCTGGCATCACTACTGTTGGAAAAGCTGCGAAAGGGCTGCCGCGACCTGGTCGGCCGTCAGCAGGTACCAGTTGCTCTCATTGCCCGCCCGCGCCGTGATGAGCAGGTTCCCCTCGGGATCCGCCACGGCGCTTTCCATGCCCGCAAGCCCAAAGGAAAAGACATACCCTTTCTGCGCCGCCGTGTCCAAAAGGTAAAGCGACTGAGGGTCTTCCTGGTTTGCAAAAAAGAGAAAAGGGCTGTCCGGGGCCTTGGGGCCGCAGAGGGTTCCCATGCGGACGGCCGCCGCAGGCACCAGACGATAGCTTTCGCCCGCCCGCTGCAGGATGGCCGATGGGGCCTGACGGCTGCCGGATTCCCGGTTGAACTGGGAAAAATGAACCAGCACATAGTCGCCTTTGACCACAAGGCTGTCCGCGGTGTCTTCGGCGGAATCATACGCAGCCAGGTCCTCCAGGCGGGTTTCGCTGACGAGGGCGCCCTGCCGGTCAATGGTGCGCAGGTAAAAGGTCATGGCGCCGTTTTCCAGCTGCTGCATCAGCAGGTGGATGCTGCAGTTTTCGGTGTCGATGGCCCAAATGTCCCTGGTGCTTTCGCGGGGCGAGCTGTAATCCATGACGGCGCCGCGGTAGATCTCCCGGATCCGGCCGTCCTGCAGGCTGCAGTGCAGGACGATCTGCTGTGTCCCCTCCCCGGCGGATTCGTACAGGAAAAAAACCAGTTCGTTTTCCGACAGCTTTTTGGCGTAGGCAAATACATTGTATACGGGATAGCACCCAAGCAGCTGCTGCGTGCCGCGGTCAAAATCGAACAGCAGGATCTTCATGCCCTGTTCCGGCGCGTAATACAGATAGACGCTGCGCCCGCCGTCAATGACCAGGCGCGCTTCATCGGTGATGGCGTTGAAATCGTCAATGGGAAATTCCTGTACTTCCCGGGTGTCAAGCGCGTATCTTCCCACATACATCGGCGGGTCGTCCTCGGCGGCGCCCTCTGTCAGCGCGGACATCCGTTCGTAGAAAACATAAGGATATTGAAAGCCAGTCACTACGGGCAGATCGTTCTCGAAGCGCTTTCGCACGCCCAGCACGCCGGTGAAGCGCAGCGGGGAAACGGCAAGCCGCTGCAGCGCGCTTTCATCCCATTCGATCGTCTGGAATTCCTGCATGGGCGGCGGGGGAAGGCTGCTGCTGCCGGCCGTGGAGGCCGTGCCGCTTTCCGGCGCCGCGGCCGAAACGGACCCGGATCCGCCGCCGCCCGCCGCAGAGAGCGCAGGCGGAACAGGCCCAAGCACACAGGCGGACGCGAACAGGCATACAAGCAGCAGGGCAGACAGCATAAACTTTCTCACAAGGCTCCCCTCCCAAATAAACTTTCTCACAAGGCTCCCCTCCCAAGCGGCCGGAACGCGGAAGGTCCCCGCGCACAGCGGCCGGCGGCCGCCTCTGCCGCGCTGGCGCAGGCTTTTCCCCTTTACACGTTGAACAGCGTCCGGGCATTTTCCTCGGTGATGCGCAGAATCTCTTCCGCCGGCAGGCCGCGGATGTCCGCCAGCTTTTGGGCCACATAGCGGATCAGGGCGGAGTTGTTCTCCTTGCCCCGGAAGGGCTCCGGGGCCATGTAGGGGCAGTCCGTCTCCAAAAGCAGCTTGTCCAGCGGGCACACGGCGGCGGCCTCCACGGTTTTGCGGGCGTTTTTGAAGGTCAGTGTGCCGCCGAAGCCCAGGTACAGCCCCTGGGCCGTCAGCCACAGCGCGTCATCGGCGCTGCCGGAATAGCAGTGCAGCACCCCTTTGGGCCGGTGGCGGCGCAGGGTGTCGTACATGGGGCCGTGGGCCTCCCGGTCGTGAATGGACACCGGCAGGCCGTGGGCCGCGGCCAGCTCCAGCTGGGCCTCAAACAGGGCCTGCTGCTCGTCTTTCGGCACCGGCCAGTGGTAATCCAGGCCAATCTCCCCCACGGCCACCACTTTGGGATGGGCCAGCAGGGGCTCGATGGCGTCCAATTCCGCGCGCCAGTCGCCGTGGTAGCGGGCCACGGTGGCGGTATCCGCTTCAATCAGGCTCTCCGGATGAATGCCCACGGCGGCGTAGATCCATTCGTATTGCTCGGCCAGTTTTATACAATTCGCAGCATCTCCTGAGTGAGTGGCGCACTCCAGCACGCCGCACACCCCCTGGCCGGGCAGGCCGGCCAGCAGGGCGCCGCGGTGATCGTCGAACCGGTGGGACATATAGTGGGCATGGGTGTCGAAAATCATGGGTGCGTCCTTTCAGAAGGTTTCAGTGAAGGCGGGATATTGGCGGCGGTAGGCGTCGTAGTCCGGGTGGGGGCCGTCCAGGTCCAGCTGGTACAGGCGGAACACCACGGAAAGATCCTTCGGCTGCCACTGCTCCCGGTAGGAATAGCAGTACCGCATCCCCAACCGGCGCATCACGGCGCCGCTGCGGGGATTGTTCACGTCATGGGTGGCGGTGACAAAAGGCACGCCCCGGGTCTTTACATAGCCGATGGCGGCCCGGGCGGCCTCGGTGGCGTAGCCTTTGCCCCACTGGCTGCGGGCCAGCGCCCAGCCGGTGTCGCGGCTGGGGGTGTCCTGAATGTGGACGTACCCGGCCAGAGGCCCGCCGCCGGGACAGACGGCGAAGAACCAGCCGTCCCGGGCCGACAGGGCCGCTAGATACGCCTGTGCCTGGGCCAGGGTATCCAGGGGGAACATGGGCAGGAAGGTGTTCACTTCACGGTCGCCCAGAAGCGCCAGCAGGGCTGGGGCGTCAGCGGCCGTGTAGCCCCGCAGCACCAGGTGTGGGGTGGCCAAAGCGGGCACAGGGTACATGGCGGGCCTCCTTTTGGCGGCAAGCGGGCGTCCGCTTGCTCCGCATTCTCCGCTTTCCCCGAAGAA
Organism: uncultured Ruthenibacterium sp.; assembly: GCA_944386555.1. Classification (GTDB taxonomy): domain Bacteria; phylum Bacillota; class Clostridia; order Oscillospirales; family Ruminococcaceae; genus Ruthenibacterium. Next base: position 111,092 of record CALXBN010000061.1, read on the forward strand.
AGCTTGGCAAAGGGCTTTCCGTCGGGCGGGGTTCTGCCCGCCGCGCATCACGGCGCAGCGTGCGCCGCCCTTGGGGTGTGCGCCTGCTGCGGCTTTTCGCGCGGCGAGGGGGCTGCCCTTCATTTCAAGATCGACATTTCCCGTATACCGCAGGGGGCCTTAAGCGGAGGCCCTCCTGCGCCTTTTGCCCTTTTCGAAAAGGACGCCTGGGTGCGAACACGCCGCACCCGAAAGCACAGTCGCCGGGGCGCAGTTCAGTGAATCGGCGCGCCGGGTTTTACTTCGTCGGGCAAAAACAGCACGCGGCAGCCGCCGTCCTCGGTGTCGGCGGCCAGCACCATGCCCTCGCTGACATACTTGCCCTTCAGCATGGGGCGGGGGGCCAGGTTCGCGGCAATGACCACCGTCTTGCCGGCCAGGTCCGCGGGCTTGTACCACTTGGCGATGCCCGAGAGGATCGTGCGCTCCTTTTCGCCGTCGAACAAGGTCAGCTTCAGCAGCTTTTTCGATTCGGGAATGGCCTCGCAGGCCAGCACCTTCGCCGCCCGCTGCTCCACCTTGCAGAATTCGTCGAAGGAGATCTCCGGCCGGTGCTCGATGGGCAGGGCCGTGGCTTCCGCCTGGGCCGCGGGGGCGGGCGCGGGGGCCGCGGCGGCCCGGGCGGCCTCCTCGGCAGCCTGCAGTTCGGCCAGCTCTTTCTCTGCGTCAATGCGGGGGAACAGCACCTCGCTCTTGTGCACCGTGTAGGCGGCAGGGGCGTTTTCCAGGGCGTCGTAAGTCAGCGCGGCGGTGTCCAGGCCCAGCTGGGCGGCCATTTTGGGGGCCGTGGCGGGCATGAACGGCTGCAGCAGGGTGGCCGCATAGCGCAGCATCTCGCACAAATTGTACAGCACCATAGCCAGGCGCGGGCGGTTGGCTTCGTCCTTCGCCAGCACCCAGGGGGCCGTCTCATCGATGTACTTGTTGGCCCGCTGGATGCCCTTGAAGATCTCCGCCAGGGCGCCGGACACCTGCAGGCTGTCCATGGCCCGGGTGGTGTTTCCGGGCATGGCGGCCATTACGGCCCGCAGCTCGTCGTCGTAATCACCCGCCGTGCGGCCTTCAGGCCCGGGCAGGGTGCCGGCGAAGTACTTTTCCACCATGCTCACCGTGCGGCTGAGCAGGTTGCCCAGATCGTTGGCCAGATCGCTGTTGATGCGGGCGATCAGGGCTTCGTTGGAGAAGTTGCCGTCGTTGCCGAAGGGGATCTCCCGCAAAAGGAAGTAGCGCACGGCGTCGGTGCCGTAGCGGCTGCACAGCACCACCGGGTCCACCACATTGCCTTTGGATTTGCTCATCTTGCCGCCGTCCAAAAGCAGCCAGCCGTGGCCGAACACCCGCCGGGGCAGCGGCAGGTCCAGGGCCATCAGCATGGCGGGCCACAAAATGGTGTGGAAGCGCAGGATCTCCTTGCCCACCATGTGGATGTCCGCGGGCCAGTACCTGTCATAGTCGTGATAGGCGCTGTTGCCGTAGCCCAGGGCCGTGATGTAGTTGGACAAAGCGTCCACCCACACATACATGGTGTGCTTGGGGTCAAAGGGGACGGGAATGCCCCAGGGCACGGTGGTGCGGGACACGCAGGTGTCCTGCAGGCCCTGCTTGATGAAGGCGATCATCTCGTTTTTGCGGCTTTCCGGCTGGATGAAGTCGGGCACGTCCTCGTACAGCTTCAGCAGGCGGTCGGCGTATTTGCCGGTCCTGAAGAAGTAGGCTTCTTCCTCGGCCTCGTACACCTCCCGGCCGCAGTCCGGGCACTTGCCGTCTTTCAGCTGGCTGTCCGTCCAAAAGCTCTCGCAGGGCTTGCAGTAGTGGCCCTTGTACACGCTTTTGTAGATATCGCCCTGCTCGTACAGCTGGGTGAAGATCTTCTGGCAGCTCTCGATGTGATAGCTGTCGGTGGTGCGGATGAACCGGTCGTAGCTGATGTCCATCAGCTTCCACAGGTCCTTCACGCCGCCGGGCCCCTCCACGATACCGTCCACGTATTCTTTGGGGCTCACGCCGGCCTCGGCGGCCTTGTCCTGGATCTTCTGGCCGTGTTCATCGGTGCCGGTGAGGTACATCACGTCGTACCCCTGCATGCGCTTGTAACGGGCAATGGCGTCGCAGATCACCGTGGTGTAGCTGTGGCCGATGTGCAGCTTGGCGCTGGGGTAGTAGATGGGCGTTGTGATGTAAAAAGTTTTGCGTTCCATTCGGTTTCCCCCTGACAGAGATTTTTACAAAGGCAAAAGTGTTTGAAGCGGCCGGAAAAGCAGGGCGCGGCGCCGCTTCCCGGCCCGCAGGGCGCCGGGAAGCGCGAAGCGTCACTTCTCGTCGATGAAGAAGCGCTTGTACCAGACCAGGAAGGTAAAAACGGTCCAGATCTTGCGCTGGTTGGCGGCTTTGCCGGCAAAGTGGTCGTCCAGCAGCTCCATCAGCGCGGCGGTGTCAAAAAAGACAGCCGCATAATCGCTGGTGAAATAGCTTTTCACGATGTCGTAGTATTTCTGGTCCCGCAGCCAGTAGCGGATGGGGACGGGAAAGCCCTTTTTGGGGCGGTTGGCCCATTCGTCGGGCAGGGTTTTGTTGGCGGCGCGGCGCAGCACGGCCTTGGTTTCGCCGCCGCGGATGCGGAAGGCCGTGGGTACGCCCTGGGCAAAGGTCATCACCCGTTTGTCCAGGAAGGGCACCCGCAGCTCCAGGCTGTGGGCCATGCACATTTTGTCCGCCTTCAGCAGAATGTCCCCGGGCAGCCACAGGTTCATGTCCAGGTACTGCTTTTTCGTCACTTCGTCCTGGCCCTTCACCCGCGCGTAGAAGGGCGCCGCCAGCTGCCCCGGGGCCGGGCCGTTCCGGTAGGCCGGCTGCAAAAGGCTTTCGGCCTCCTCGGGCTCGAACACAAGCGCCTGGCCCAAAAACCAGTCCTCGGGGCGCTCGGCACACTTTAACAGGAAGTGCTTGCCCTTGAAGTAGGGCAGCTTTTTGGCGGCGCCGGCCAGGGCGCGGCGCACCGCGAGGGGTACCCGGGCCTTGAACTTCGCCATGGCGGGGGTGTCGGCGTACCATTCGTACCCGGCGAAGATCTCGTCCGCCCCTTCGCCGGACAGCACCACCGTCACATGCTCCCGGGCCAGTTTGGCCAAAAACCACAGCGGCACGCTGGAGGGATTGGACTGCGGCTCGTCCATGTGGTACTGAATGTCCGGGAAGGCCGCAAAGCACTCGTCGGCCGTCAGCAGCCGGCGGTAGTTTTTCACTCCCAGCTTGTCGCTCAGCTCGGCGGCGTAGTTGGTCTCGTTGAACTTGTGGTAATCAAAGCCCACGCTGAAGGTGTTGTCGGGCGCAAGGCAGGCGGTGATGTAGCTGGAATCCACCCCGCCGGACAGGAAAGCGCCCACCTTTACGTCGGCAATGCGGTGGGCGGCCACGCTCTCATGCACGGCGGCGTCCAGGCGGTCGGCGCAGGCGTCGAAATCCGTCTCCCGGGGTTCAAAGGCGCAGTCCCAGTAGCGGCGGGTTTCCATCTTGCCGTGCTGGTAGGTGAAGTAATGGGCCGCGGGCAGCTTGTACACGCCCTTGAAAAAGGTCTCCTCCGTGGCCGAGTACTGCAGCGTCAGGTAGGGCCGCAGGGCCTTTTCGTTTACGGCCTTTTCAAACAGCGGATGCTCCAGAAAACACTTGATCTCGCTGCCGAACAAAAGGCCCTTTTCCCCGGGAACGGGGTAGTAGTAAAAGGGCTTGATGCCGAAGATGTCCCGCGCGCCGAACAGCCGCCGGCTGACGGTGTCCCAGATGACGAAGGCGTACATGCCCCGCAGCCGGTACACCAGGTCCGTGCCCCACTCCTCGTAGCCGTGCACCAGCACTTCGGTGTCGGCGTTGCAGTGGAAGGTGTGGCCTTTTTCCTCCAGCTCTTTGCGCAGCTCCATAAAATTATAGATCTCGCCGTTGAACACCACTACCACCCGGCCGTCGGCGCTTTTCATGGGCTGGGCGCCCGCGCCGGACAGGTCCAGGATGCTCAGCCGCCGAAAGCCCAGGGCCACGCCGTCGTCGATGTATTGGCCGCCCATGTCCGGGCCGCGGTGGACAATACGGTCCATCATGGCGCTCAGCACCGTCTGGCGGGAGTCGATCATCCCGGTAAAGCCGATAAATCCGCACATTGCGTCTCATTCCTCCTCAAAGCCGATGGCCGTGCGGCCGAACGTCTCAATGGCGTTCCTGGCCAGCACCTCCATGGAGTCGATGTAAAAAGCGTCCAGGTGTTCGTCCCGCTTGATGAGGGACAGCTCGGTGCAGCCCAAAATCACCCGGGTGCAGCCCTGGCGCTGCAAACTGCGCACCACGGCGCCGAACTTGGCCATATCGGCCCGCCGGCCGCTCTTGATATCGCCGTAAATGATGTCCATCAGGTCGGCCTGGGCGGACGGGTCCGGTGCGGCGAAATCCAGCCCGGCGGCCTGGCAGGCCCGGGCATAGGTGCCCGTTTGGATGGTGCCCGTGGTGGCCAGCAGCCCCACCTTGCGGCAGCCCCGGCGCTTTGCCTCGGCCACGGTCTCGGCCACCATATTCAGAATGGGCACGTCGATGGTGCGGTTCAGCCTGTCGTAGAAATAATGGGCGGTGTTGCAGGGGATGGCCAGCACGTCGGCTCCGAACTCCACCAGGCGGGCGGCGTCGGCGGCCATGATGTCGAAGGGGTTGTCGGCGCTCTCGCCCAGGATGAAGGCGGTGCGGTCCGGCGTGGAGGCGCGGGAGTTCAGCACCAGGTCGATGTGGTCCTGGTCGCGGTTGGCTTGGGTGTGGCGGGTCAGCAGCTCGTAAAAATACACGCTGGCCATGGGCCCCAGCCCTCCCAGAATGCCCAGCACCCGGGGCCGTGTATTCGGTTCCATTTCATCACGCCCTTTCCGGCCCGGCGGCGCCGTGGCCCGTTATTGGGGATAAGTGCGGTATTTTTTGAAGTACCGCTGCAGATGCACCAGCACGTAGGCAAGGCGCAGGGGCCGGCGCACAAGGTCGTACCGGTAGCCGAAGGTGGTGCTCTCTTTCCCGCCGGCGGCCAGGGCCCGTGCCTTTTCCACAAAGGCGGGATCCTGCACGTACCGGTACACCACCGCTTTGGGCACGCTGTGCCAGAAGTGCTCGGCCCGGTTCAGCACGCAGGGGCCCAGGTCCTTTCCCAGCACCCGGTCCTCCACCACATAGCGGGCGATGTTGTACCCCGCCCCGGTGACGTAGTAATTGCTGCGCCCCTGGCGCAGGTTGATCTCAAACACCCGGTAGCTGCCGTCCCGGCAGTCAAACTTGATGTCGAAATTGGCAAAGCCCGTGTAGCCGATGTCTTCTAAGAACGCTTTCAGCTTTTCCATCAGCGGGCCGTTGTATTCGGTGAGGATGGCCGCATGGTTGCCCCGGGCCTTGGGGGTGTGCTCCTCCAGGCCCACGTGGCCCAGGCACATCATTTTCACCTGGCTGTGGCGGTCCGCGTAGGCGGTCAGCACGTGCATCTGGCAGTCGGCCCCGGGCACCATGTCCTGCAAAATCACCTTGTCCGGGTAGCCCGCGCCGTAGATCTCCGCCAGAACGGCGGCGGCCCGGGCGGGGCTGTCGGCGGTGTACACCTTTTTCATGCCGGGGAAGGGATGCTTCCAGTACAAAATGCTGGAGGAAGGTTTGACGATGATGGGGTAGGCAAAGCCCAGTGTTTTTTCACCCAGTGCTTCGGCCGCCAGGGGCCCTTCGGCCACAAAGGTTTTGGGGTAAGGGATGGCATACTGCTCGCACAGGGCGTAAAAATCCGCCTTGTTCACCAGTTTGTCCCGCAAAGCGGGGGCGATATAGGGCGCAACGCAGTTGGCGGGCAGCTTGTCCTGCAGGTCCATCAGCAGGCTGGCGTAGTCGTCGGTGCAGCCCATCACGATGCAGGTGGTATCCGGCCGGGCGTTTGCGTAGTCCGTCACCGTGCGCAGCAGCACGCCGGGGTCGTCCACGTCGGGGATATAGGTGCACCGCACAATGGCGGACCACTTGGTGTCGCCCATGGGCCAGCGGCCGAAGGCCTGGCTGGTGACGCCGTAGGCCTCATGAAAGGCCCGGGCCAGGGAATAGCAGTTCATGTCCGCGCCGATCAGCACGGGCTGGATGTTCAAATTGGCCATGAAAAGGCTCCTTTTCGGGGAAATACGCCGCAGGGCAGGCGCGCGGCGCGCATATACTACTTTATTATAGTGGAAAAACAGGCAAAGTCAATTCCAAAGATGACTGCCGGGCTGTTTTTTGCGGGGGAAAGGCCCCTGGCCCGGCGCGGCTGCGGAAGGGCGCGGCCCAAAGCCGGACGCGGCCGTGCGCCGCGCGGCCGGCGCGGCGGCCCCGTCAGAAAGCGACGGCGGCGCGCAGGCCGGCCAGCACCTGCTCAGTGATCTGTTCCGGCGGGCCGTAAGCGCCGACGGCCGCCTGGGCGCGGCCGCCGGGTCCGGGCAGGGCCACGGCCACGCCGTGCACGGTTTCGTCGTACTCGCCGTGTTCCAGGGCGTATCCCAGCGCCCGCACCCGCTTCAGCCGGGCCGCCAGCATGTCCGGCCCGGTGATGGTGCGCGCCGTGTAGGGGATGAAGTGCCCCACCAGGGCTGCAGCCTCTTCGTCCGGTACGGTGGCCAGGATGGCCAGCCCCGCCGCGGTGCAGTACAGCGGCCGCCGCTGGCCAATGTGCCCTTCCGGCCCGGCCGGTGCATCAAAGCGCATCAGCGTCACCACCGACGCCCCGTCCAGCCAGGCCAGGCTCACCGTCAGCCCCGTGCGGTGGGCCAGCGCCCGCATCCGGGGCTCCAGCGCCGCCACCGGCCCGAAATTGTGCACCTGGCTGCAGCACAGGCTGAACAGCCGCAGTGTCAGCCGGTAGCGCCCGGCCCCCGGCGCACGGCATACATAGCCCCCCGCTGTCAGTTCCGCCAGCAGCCGGTGCGCCGTGCTTTTGGGCAGGGCGCACTCCTGGCTGATCACCTGCAGCGGCGCCCCCGCCGGGTGTGCCGCCAAAACTTCCAGCATCCGCAGCATTCGCCCCGCGCTGGCTGCCGCCTGCTTTGCCATATCCGGCCCCTCCTTTTGTCCGCATCGTTTTCGTTTATTGTACGCCCATAGCCCGCGCGGCGCAAGGCCCCGGCGAAGGGCCCGCATTTTTGCGGGCAGAAAGGATGTCTGATTGGGACAATAAAGGGCAAAATACAGCAATATTCCCAAAAATGATGAAAAAATTTTTCTGTTTTGCACAAAGAATAGTCTAAACTAACTTGTCGTTTTTTTAACGGGTTCCTGTTATAATGGTATACATAACGCGTTTGATTCCACGCGGGAGACGGAGGATGTACTTATGAGGCGTTTTTCCACCGTGCCCTTCGCGGGCACAAAGCAGCAGGAGCAGCAGCTGCGCGCCTGGCTGGAAGAGCATAAGCAGATGCCCGGCGTTACCATGCCGGCGCTGCAGAAAGCACAGGAGATCTACGGCTATCTGCCCATCGAGGTGCAGCGCATCGTGGCCGATGTGCTGGGCCGCCCGCTGGCGGAAGTGTACGGCATCTCCACTTTTTATGCCCAATTCAGCCTGTGCCCCAAGGGCGCGTACAAAATCAGCGTGTGCCTGGGTACGGCCTGCTATGTGAAGGGCAGCGGCAAGATCTATGAACAGCTGCAGGAGAAGCTGGGCATCACCGGCGGCGAATGCACGGCTGACGGGAAGTTCAGCCTGGACGCCTGCCGGTGCATCGGCGCCTGCGGCCTGGCACCCGTGATGACCATCAACGACGACGTGTACGGCCGGCTGACCGGCGACGAGCTGGACGAAATTCTGGCCAAGTACTGATGGGTGCGGTGTCGGCGGCGCGCACGGTGCTGGAACTGGGGCAGAATGCCCTGGCGGCCGGCGCCGGTGCCCTGGCGGTGCGCGTGGCGCACACCGGGGCCGGCTGGCAGCTGGCCGTGCTGGACGACGGCCCGGGTATTCCGGCCGCAGTGCTGGCCGGGGCATACCCTGCCGGCCACGGCCTGGCCCTGGTACAGGCGGGCGGGCGCCTTGCCCTGCAGAACGTGCCCGGCGGCGCCCTGGCCCTGGCCGCCCTGCCGGCGGGCGCCCCTGCGGGAGACCTTGCCGGTGCGGCGGCGGCGCTGTGCCAGCACGAAAGCGCCCCGGCGGTAGCCCTGTGGATCACGGGGCCGCGGGGGGAATGGCGCATGGCGCTTCCCGTAGGGCCCGGCGCCGGCCAGGCGTGCGCCGCCCGCGATGCAGTGCGCCGCGGGCTGGAACAAACGGGCATCCCGCCGCAATGACGGGCGGCCCATCCCCGCAACCCAATACAAGCGACATACCCGCCCGCCGGGCGGGAGCAAAGGAGCAGCGTTTTATGAAGAGCTTGGAAGAACTTGCCGCGATCCGCGACAAAATGAAGCATGTGGCCAGCACCCGGCGGGCCGCCCACGACGCAAAGCGCGTGGCCGTGGCCATGGGTACCTGCGGCATCAACGCCGGGGCCCGGGCGGTGCTGAATGCCTTTACCGAAGCCGTGGCCGGGGCCGGGCTGGAGGATGTGATGGTGACCCAGACCGGCTGTATCGGCCTGTGCAGCCAGGAGCCCGTGGCCCGGGTGATCCTGGATGGGCAGGAGACCGTGTATGTGAACCTGACGCCGGAAAAGGCCCGGCGCATCGTGGCCGAACACCTCAAGGGCGGCAAGCCCGTGGAAGAATACGCCATTGGCCGATAAGGAGGAGACAAGATGTACAGAAGCAATGTAATGGTGTGCGGCGGTACCGGCTGCACCTCCTCCGGCAGCGACGCCATCGCCCGTGCCTTTGAGGAGGAGATCCGGGCCGTGGGCCTGGAAAAGGAAGTGCGCGTGGTGCGCACGGGCTGCTTCGGCCTGTGCGCGCTGGGCCCGGTGGTGGTCATCTACCCCGAGGGCACATTCTACAGCATGGTAAAAGAAGAGCACGTGAAGGAAATTGTGGACGAGCACCTGCTGAAGGGCCGGCCCGTCACCAAATACCTTTACAGCGAGACCGTGGCCGAAGACGGCTCGGTGAAGGCGCTGGACGACACCCCCTTCTACCGCAAGCAGCTGCGCATTGCCCTGCGCAACTGCGGGCGCATCGACCCGGAGAACATCGAGGAGTACATCGCCTTCGACGGCTACCGCGCCCTGGGCAAGGTGCTGACGGAGATGACCCCCGAACAGGTGATCCAGACGGTGCTGGACAGCGGCCTGCGGGGCCGCGGCGGCGCGGGTTTCCCCACGGGGCTGAAATGGCGCTTTGCCGCCGGCAACGCGGCGGACCAGAAATATGTGTGCTGCAATGCCGACGAGGGCGACCCCGGCGCCTTTATGGACCGCAGCATCCTGGAGGGCGACCCCCATGTGGTGATCGAGGCCATGGCCATCGCGGCCTATGCCATCGGCGCATCCCAGGGCTATATCTATGTGCGGGCCGAGTACCCCATCGCCGTGCACCGACTGCAGGTGGCCATTGCCCAGGCGCGCCAGTACGGTTTGCTGGGCAGGGATATCTTCGGCACCGGCTTTGACTTCGACGTGGACGTGAAGCTGGGCGCCGGCGCCTTCGTGTGCGGCGAGGAGACCGCCCTGATGACCTCCATCGAGGGCAAGCGCGGCGAGCCCCGGCCCCGTCCGCCCTTCCCCGCTGTGAAGGGCCTGTTCGGCAAGCCCACCATCCTGAACAACGTGGAGACCTATGCCAACGTGCCCCAGATCATCCTGAACGGGGCCGACTGGTTCCGCGCCATGGGCACCGAGAAATCCAAGGGCACCAAGGTGTTCGCCCTGGGAGGAAAAATCAACAACACCGGCCTGGTGGAGATCCCCATGGGCACCACCCTGCGCACCATTGTGGAGGAGATCGGCGGCGGCATTCCCGGGGGCAAGAAGTTCAAAGCCGCCCAAACCGGCGGCCCTTCGGGCGGCTGCATCCCGGCCTCCCTCATCGACACGCCCATTGACTACGACAACCTTATCGCCATCGGCAGCATGATGGGCTCCGGCGGCCTGATCGTCATGGACGAGGACACCTGCATGGTGGACATCGCCAAGTTCTTTTTGGAATTCACCGTGGACGAATCCTGCGGCAAGTGCACCCCCTGCCGGGTGGGTACCAAGCGCCTGCTGGAGCTGCTGAACAAGATCACCGACGGCAAAGGCACCATGGAGGACCTGGACAAGATCACCGAGCTGGCCGAGTTCATCAAGGCCAACAGCCTGTGCGGCCTGGGCCAGACGGCCCCCAACCCCGTGCTGAGCACCCTGCGCTACTTTAGGGACGAGTATGTAGAGCATATCCGGAACAAGCGCTGCCCCGCGGGCGTGTGCAAGGCGCTGCTGAATTACCAGATCGACCCGGTCAAGTGCAAGGGCTGCACCCTGTGTGCCCGGGCCTGCCCGGCGGGCGCCATCTCCGGCACCGTGCGCCAGCCTCACCGCATCGACACCGCCAAGTGCGTGAAGTGCGGCGCCTGCATGGAGAAATGCAAGTTCGGCGCCATCAGCAAGGGTTAAGGAGGAGCCAGTAAGAATGGATACAGTGAACATCAAAATCAACGGCGTCAGCTACGACGTCCCCGCCGGCTCCACCATCCTGGAGGCCGCCCACAGCGTGGGCATCGAGATCCCCACCCTGTGCTATCTGAAGGAGATCAATGCCATCGGCGCGTGCCGTATCTGTATGGTGGAAGTGAAGGGCGCCAAAAGCCTGGTAACTGCCTGCGTGTACCCCGTCAGCGAGGGCATGGAGGTTGTGACCAACAGCGAAAAGGTGATGGCCAGCCGCAAAACCAACCTGGAACTGCTGCTGTCCACCCACGACCAGAACTGCCTGTCCTGTGTGCGCAGCACCGACTGCGAGCTGCAGAAGCTGTGCCGGGATTACGGCGTGGAAGGCCGGCGCTTCACCGGCAGCCGGGAGTTTTACGACATTGACGACTCTTCGGTGCACATGATCCGCGACAACAATAAGTGCATCCTGTGCCGCCGGTGCGTGGCCGTGTGCAGCGCAAACCAGGCCGTGGGCGTCATCGGCCCCACCGAGCGCGGCTTTGCCACCCACATCGCCTGCGCCTTCGAGGCCCCCCTGGCCGAAAGCCCCTGCGTGCACTGCGGCCAGTGCATCACCGTGTGCCCCACCGGCGCGCTGACGGAAAAGGATGACACCGCCAAGGTGTGGGCTGCCCTGCAGGATCCCGCCAAGTATGTGGTGGTGCAGCCCGCGCCCAGTGTGCGCGCTACTTTGGGCGAGGCTTTCGGTATGCCCATCGGCACCAATGTGGAGGGCAAAATGGTAGCCGCCCTGCGCCGGCTGGGCTTTGACAAGGTGTTCGACACCGACACCGGCGCCGACTTTACCATCATGGAGGAAGCCACCGAATTTGTACAGCGCGTGAAAAACGGCGGCGCCCTGCCCATGATCACCTCCTGCAGCCCGGGCTGGGTGAAGTTCTGCGAGACCTATTACCCCGAGATGATCCCCAACCTGTCCAGCTGCAAATCTCCCCAGCAGATGTTCGGCGCCCTCACCAAGACATACTACGCGCAGAAGATGGGGCTGGATCCCCACGACGTGGTGTGCGTCTCGGTGATGCCCTGCACCGCCAAAAAGTTCGAGATCGGCCGGCAGGACCAGTCTGCCGCCGGCGACGGCATCCCGGATGTGGATATTTCCATCACCACCCGGGAGCTGGCCCGGATGATCCAGCGCGCCGGCCTCCGGTTTGACCAGCTGCCCGACGAGGACTTTGACCCCGCCCTGGGCGAAAGCACCGGCGCCAGCGTGATCTTCGGTGCCACCGGCGGCGTGATGGAGGCGGCCCTGCGCACCGCCGTGGAACTGGTGACGGGCGAAAGCGCCCCGGCCGTGGACTACGAGGCCGTGCGCGGCACCCAGGGCATCAAGGAAGCCGCCTATCAGGTGGGCGGCCTGACGCTGAACGTGTGCGTGGCCAGCGGCCTGTCCAACTGTGACAAGGTGCTGAAAGCCGTGCAAAGCGGGGAAAAGCACTACGATTTTATCGAGTTCATGGCCTGCCCCGGCGGCTGCGTCAACGGCGGCGGCCAGCCCACACAGCCGGGCTCGGTGCGCAATTTTGTGGACCTGAAGGCCCTGCGCGCCCAGGCGCTGTACCATGAGGACGCCGGCAAGCCCGTGCGCAAGAGCCACGAGAACCCGGTGCTGAAAAAGGTGTATGAGGAATTCCTGGGCCAGCCCGGCGGCGAAAAGGCCCACCACATCCTGCACACCAGCTATGTGCCCCGGGAGAAAAACTACTGAGCCCGGCGCACAGGATGCAAGAACATGAAGCGGCGCGGCAGCCATTGGCTGCCGCGCCGCTTTTCTGTGCCTGCGGGCGCTCAGATCACATGGATCACCTTGCTTAAAAATTCCCGGGTACGGGGGTTTTCCGGGTGCTCGAACAGCTGTGCCGGGGAGCCCTGCTCCACAATCTGTCCCTCGTCCATAAACAGCACCCGGGAGGATACCTTCTGGGCGAAGGCCATCTCGTGGGTCACCACCACCATGGTGATGCCGTCCTGGGCCAGCGAACGGATCACCTGCAGCACCTCGCCCACCATTTCCGGGTCCAGGGCGCTGGTGGGTTCGTCGAACAGCATCACGTCCGGTTCCATGGCCAGGGCGCGGGCAATGGCCGCTCGCTGCTTCTGGCCGCCGCTCAGCTGGGCCGGGTAGGCCGCTGCCTTGTCCGCCAGGCCCACTCGCCCCAGCAGGTCCAGGGCCTTCTCCTCGGCGGCGGCGGGGGCGGTTTTCTTCACCTTCTCCTGGCTGATGGTCACGTTTTCCAGCACGGTCAGGTTGTTGAACAGGTTGAACTGCTGGAACACCATGCCAACCTTTTGGCGGTGGCGGTTCACGTCAAAGCCTTTGGCGGTGATATCCTGCCCCTCAAAGAAGATCTGCCCGCCGGTGGGGCGCTCCAGCAGGTTCAAACAGCGGATGAAGGTGCTTTTGCCCGAACCCGAGGGGCCGATGATGCTCACTACATCTCCCCGGCAGATGGTTTCGCTGATGCCCTTGAGCACCTCCAGCGCGCCGAAACTTTTGCGCAGACCGCGCACGTCAAACAAAACTTCACCGCTCACTGCGCTGCAGCCTCCTCTCGAAGATATTCAGCCCCTTGCCCAGGCAGATGTTCAGCGCCAGGTAAATCAGCGCCGAAATGTAATAGCAGGGCAGCGGGTTGTAGGTGGCGTTGATGACGATGCCGTTGTTATACATCAGGTCGCCGACGCCCAGGTACTGGATGATGGCCGTCTCCTTCACCATGGTGACAAATTCGTTGCCGATGGCCGGCAGGATGTTTTTGATGGCCTGGGGCATCACCACGTAGCGCATGGCCTGGGCCGCCGTCATGCCGCAGCTGCGGGCGGCCTCCGTCTGGCCGATATCCACCGCCTGGATCCCCGCGCGGATCACCTCGGCCACATAGGCCGCCGAGTTGATGGACAGCGCAATGATGCAGGGGATGGCCCTCTCCATGTCCACGCCCAGCACCGTTGTGTCCGGGTAGGGCAGGAAATCCAGCTGGTAATAGACGATGTACAGCTGTACCAGCATGGGCGTGCCCCGGATCACCGTAATGTACAGCCGGCTGAAACTGTTCAGCACCCGTACCCGGGAAAGGCGCATCAGGGCGATCAGGCACCCCAGCACCGAGCCCAGCAGCACCGTTACCAAAGCCACCAGAATGGTGGTGCGGGTGCCCTGCAGAAAGTATTGGTAATATTCCGTTGCGATCCGAACAAGGTCCATAGACGCTCTCCTCACTTCCCAAACGCGGATAAACATGCAGCATATCCATGCGATTCCCGGGAATATCCAGAAAATACTGCATTTTTATGCTAAATATTGTATATTTATTCCTTGCGTCTGTCAATCCCCGGCGGTATGCCGGGGTAAAATTCAGAGGAGGGCACAAAAACAGCCCCGGTTTTGCGTGTGCCTTTGGCTGAATTGCCCACAGGCAGCCCGAGGCCTCACTCCGCGGCAGCGGCAGGCGTGCGGTCCGTCATCCAGTCCAGCTGGGCCAGCAGCGCCAGCAGCCGGCGCAGAGGGGCGTCGGCGTCTTCCGGGCGGGTGTACACGCCGAAGGAGGCCGCCGGCACACCGGACAAAGGCACGCAGCGGTCCATCTGCTGGGGCGGGATGAACAGCGCGGGCAGCACGGTGGCGCCCAGCCCTGCGTCCGTCAGGGTCAGCGCTTCTTCAGGGGAGGCGGCAAAATACAGCCGCTTCACACTGCGCCCGGCGGCCAGCTCGGCCGCCAGGGGGGACAGCGCCCCGCCCCGGCGAGGTTCCATCACCACCAGGGGATAGGGCTGCAGGTCTGCCGGGGCCAGGGCGGCGGCAGCCGGCAGGTCTGCCGGGGAGGGAAACAGGCAGTACAGCGGCACGCTGCACAGCGCCCGGTAGCGGGCCCGGCCTTCGCTCTCCAGGCGGAAGGACAGCGCGGCATCCAGTTCGCCCTCTTCCAGCAGGCGCAGCAGGGCCGGGCTGGGCAGCACCTGCAGCCGGGGGCGCAGGCCGGGGAATTCCCGGCACAGGGTGCGCAGGGGCTGGGCCAGGCGGAACAGCTGGGCCCAGCCAGGGCAGCTCAGGCCCATCACGCGCACGGCCTCGGGCCGGGGCTGGGCGAAGCGGCGGCGGGCGCCGTCGGCGATGCCCACCATGCGCTGGGCGTCGAACAGGAACGCCTGCCCGGCCTCCGTCAGGCGCACGGTGCGCGTGGTGCGCCGCAGCAGCTGGGCGCCCAGTTCACGCTCCAGGGTGTGGATCTGCCGGGTCACTGCCGGCTGGCTGAGGTGCAGCTGTTCGGCGGCCCGGGCGAAATTCAGGGTCTGGGCCACGGCCAGAAAGCAGCGCAGTTGGGTGTCGTTCATCGTCGGTTCCTCCTTGTGCCCCAGGCGGGTTTACCCCGCAGCCGTGTGCTGCCGGCGTCGGGCCCGCCCTGCGGCGGCGCAGCCGGCCGGGCAGTGCACGGCCGGCCAATTGATGCGGTTTTGTTATTAATTATACCATATTTCTATTTCCCTTTCCAGGAAAGGCAGGGTATAATGGGACGTAGATTGTTCGGGTTCGTACAAAATGTGGCGGGACGGCCGCCGCAGGCCCGGCAGAAACGGGAGGGAAATATATGATCAAGACACTGCTGCGCCAGGTGGGGCAGTACCGGCGCGACGCCCTGCTGGCGCCGCTGTTCGCCGCTTTGGAGGTGCTGATGGAGGTGCTGCTTCCCTTCGTCACCGCCGCCATCATCGACCGGGGCATCCAGGCGGGCGACATGGCCCAGGTGTATCGCTACGGCGCGCTGATGCTGGTGCTGGCGATGCTGAGCCTGTGCTTCGGGGTTCTGGCCGGGCGCTTTTCGGCCCGGGCTTCGGCGGGCTTCGCCTGCAACCTGCGGGACGCTATGTACTGCAGCGTACAGGCGTTCTCTTTTTCCAATATCGACAAATTTTCTACGGCGGGCGTGGTCACCCGCATGACCACCGATGTCACCAACTTGCAGAACGCCTTTCAGATGATCCTGCGCATTGCCGTGCGCGCGCCGCTGATGCTGGTGTGCTCCATGTTCCTGTGCTTTTTCATCAACGTCTGCCTGAGCCTGGTGTTCCTGGCGGCCATCGTGGTGCTGGCGGCGGCGCTGGCGGCCATTATGCTGCGCACCGGCCGCATTTTTGAGCAGGTGTTCCGCCGGTACGACGGCCTGAACGCCAGCGTACAGGAGAACGTGAGCGCCATCCGGGTGGTGAAGGCCTTTGTACGGGAAGAGCATGAGGACGAAAAATTCCGCAGGGCCGCGGACAGGCTGTACCGGTTGTTTGTGAAGGCCGAGGGCCTGCTGGCGCTGAACAGCCCGGTCATGATGCTGGTGGTTTACGGCAGCATCCTGACCCTCAGCTGGCTGGGCGCACACTTCATTGTGGCCGGCGGCCTGACCACCGGCCAGCTGACCAGCCTGCTGAGCTATGTGATGAGCGTGCTGATGAGCCTGATGATGCTGTCTATGGTGTTTGTGATGATCACCATGAGCGCGGCCAGTGCCCGGCGCATCGCCGAGGTGATCGACGAGCAGCCGGACCTGGCCCAGCCCGCCCGGCCCGACAGGAACATCCCCAACGGCACCATTGATTTCGACCATGTGTCCTTTTCCTATCGGCATGGCAGCGGCGAAAAGACGCTGCACGACATCACCCTGCATATCCGCAGCGGGGAGACGGTGGGCATTGTCGGCGCCACGGGCAGCGGGAAATCCAGCCTGGTGAACCTGATCAGCCGCCTGTACGACGCGGATACCGGCCGGGTGTGCGTGGGCGGCAAGGATGTGAGCGGGTACGATCTGGACATCCTGCGCAGCCAGGTGGCTGTGGTGCTGCAGAACAACGTGCTGTTCACCGGCACCATTCTGGACAACCTGCGCTGGGGCAAGGCCGACGCCACCGAGGCCGAGTGCCAGGCCGCCTGCAGGGCAGCCTGCGCCGACGAGTTCATCCGGCGCATGCCCCAGGGATACCACACCCGCATCGAGCGGGGCGGCGCCAATGTCTCCGGCGGGCAGAAGCAGCGGCTGTGCATTGCCCGGGCGCTGCTGAAACAAAGTACTGATCCTGGATGATTCCACCTCCGCCGTGGACACCGCCACCGACGCCAAAATCCGGGCGGCCTTCGCCCGGTACATCCCGGGCACCACCAAGCTGATCATCGCCCAGCGGGTGGCCAGCGTGCAGGATGCCGACCGCATCCTGGTGCTGGACGGCGGCGCGGTGAGCGGGTTCGATACCCATGAAAACCTGCTGAAGAACAACCGGATCTACCGGGAGATCTGGCAGGCGCAGAACAAGGCCGGCGGCGATTTTGACCAGCCGGCCCCCGAAGGAAAGGATGGTGCGCAATGAGCGCTTATGTGCACACACCGGCGCAGCCCCAACGACGTACGGCCGGTATGACGGCCACCCTGGGACGGGTGCTGGGATATATGTTTACACGGTACAAAGCCGCCTGCCTGGCGGTGGCGGCGTGCATTTTGGGCTCGTCCCTGGCGTCGGTGCAGGGGGTGCTGTTCACCCAAAGCCTGATCGACGACTACATCACCCCCATGGTGCAAAGCGGTTCGGCCGATTTCACCGCCCTGGCCGCGGCCCTGGCGCGGGTGGCCTGCCTGTATGCCGCGGGTATCCTGTGCGCCTGGGGCTACAACCGCATCATGGTGAATGTCAGCCAGGGCACCATGCGGGATTTGCGGATACAGCTGTTCGCCCACATGGAGTCCCTGCCCATCGCCTACTTCGACACCCACGCGCACGGCGATATCATGAGCGTGTATACCAACGACGTGGACACCCTGCGCCAGCTCATCAGCCAAAGCCTGCCCCAGCTGCTGAATTCGGCGGTGACCATTATCACCAGCCTGGTGAGCATGATCCTGCTGGACCTGCCCCTGACAGCCATCACCGTGGCCATGATCGTCCTGATGCTGCTGGTCACCACCCGCGTGGCAGGCCGCTCGTCCCGGTATTTTGCCTGCCAGCAGGCAGACCTGGGCGCGGTGAACGGCTACATCGAGGAAATGATGGACGGCCAGAAGGTGGTGAAGGTGTTCTGCCGCGAGGAAGAGAGCATCCGGGACTTCCGGGCGCTGAACGAACGGCTGCGGGACAGCGCGGAGAAGGCCAACACCTTTTCCAACATCACCATGCCCCTGAACGCAAACCTGGGCAATATCAGCTATGTGCTGTGCGCCGTGGTGGGCGCGGCCCTGGCGCTGAACGGCTGGGGCGGGCTGACACTGGGGACCCTGGTGTCGTTCCTGACGCTGAACAAAAACGGCACCCAGCCCGTCAGCCAGGTCAGCCAGCAGACCAACAGCATTGTGATGGCCATGGCCGGCGCCAAGCGCATTTTTGAACTGCTGGACCAGCAGCCCGAGGCCGATGCAGGCTATGTGACCCTGGTGAACGCCCGGCGGAATGCCGACGGGACCCTGGCCGAATGTGGGGAAAGGACCGGCCTTTGGGCCTGGAAGCACCCGCACGGCGACGGCACCGTCACCTATACCCCTCTGGCAGGGGAGATCACCTTCAGTGACGTGGACTTCGGCTATACCCCGGAAAAAACCGTGCTGCACCACATCAGCCTGCATGCCGCCCCCGGCCAGAAGATTGCCTTTGTGGGCAGCACCGGCGCGGGCAAAACCACCATCACCAACCTGATCAACCGCTTTTACGATATCGCCGACGGCAAGATCCGCTACGACGGCATCAACATCAACAAAATCAAAAAGGCAGACCTGCGCCGCAGCCTGGGCATTGTGCTGCAGGATACCCATCTGTTTACCGGCACCGTGATGGAGAATATCCGCTACGGCCGCCTGGACGCCAGCGACGACGAATGCCTGGCAGCTGCGCGCCTGGCCGGAGCCGACAGCTTCATCCGCCGCCTGCCCGACGGGTACGACACCCTGCTGACCGGTGACGGCGCCAACCTCAGCCAGGGCCAGCGCCAGCTGCTGGCCATCGCCCGGGCCGCCGTGGCCGATCCGCCGGTGCTGATCCTGGACGAGGCCACCAGTTCCATCGACACCCGCACCGAAGCGATTGTGCAGCAGGGCATGGACGCCCTGATGACCGGCCGAACCTCCTTCGTCATCGCCCACCGCCTGTCCACCGTGCAGAATGCCGACTGTATCCTGGTGCTGGAACAGGGGCGCGTCATCGAACAGGGCACCCACGAGGAACTGATCGCCCGGAAGGGGCGCTACTGGCAGCTGTACACCGGCGGCAGTGTGACCGCCTGACCTCCGCCGGCGCGGAAAGGCAAAGGCGGCCCGGGCCGGGGAAAAGATCCGCCGTGCACCGGGCCGCCCGATGGAAGTTCTTTGCCGAGCTTTCTTTCAAGAAAGTGTGGCCTCCGCCGGCGCGGAAAGGCAAAGGCGGCCCGGCCGGGGAAAAGATCCGCCGTACGCCGGGCCGCCCGATGAAAGTTCTTTGCCAAGCTTTCTTTCAAGAAAGCGTGGCCTCCGCCGGCGCGGAAAGGCAAAGGCGGCCCGGGCCGGGGAAAAGATCCGCCGTGCACCGGGCCGCCCGATGAAAGTTCTTTGCCAAGCTTTCTTTCAAGAAAGCGGGGATTCCAGCAGGGCGCTGCATTTCTGCAGCCATTCGATCACAGGCAGATGCTGGGGGCATGCGCCTTCACACTGGCCGCAGGCGATGCAGTCGCCTGCGCGGCCCTGGCCCTCCACAGCCCGGCCGTAGGCCTCCTTGGCCCCCTGGGGGTCGTTTTGGGCCAGCTGCCTGTTGGCGGCGGCGAAAATGCGGGGAATCAGGATGTGCCGGGGACAGCCCTCCACGCAGTAACCGCAGCCGGTGCAGGGAATGGCCGGCGAGCGGGCCATGATCTGGCGGGCCTGTTCCACCGCCGTGCGGTCGGCGCCTTCCAGCGGGGCAAACCGGGCAAAGGTGGCCAGGTTGTCTTCCATCTGGGCCAGGGTGGACATGCCCGACAGCACCGTCAGGATGCCCTCCAGCCCGGCGGCAAAGCGCAGCGCCCAGCTGGCATAGCTGGCCCCCGGGCGCGCGGCGTCAAACACCGCTTTCACATCGGCGGGCGGGTCGGCCAGGGCACCGCCTTTTACCGGCTCCATAATCACCACGGGTTTGCCGTGCGCCCGGGCAATGCGGTAATTTTCCCCGGCGTTCACTTCGGGGTTGTCCCAGTCGGCATAGTTGATCTGCAGCTGCACAAAGTCCACCTCAGGATGGGCCGTCAGCAGCTTTTCCAGCAGCGCCGGCGTGCCGTGGAAGGAAAAGCCCACCCGGCGCACCTGCCCTTCGGCTTTGGCCCGGGCGGCAAAATCCCACAGGCCCCAGTCGTCATAGGCGCGGTAATTGGTGTCCTGCAGCGCATGCAGCAGATAGTAATCAAAATATCCCGCCCCGGTGCGCGCCAGGCTTTGGGCCAGCTGGCTTTTGGCGTCGTCGGCGTCCTTGGCCACCCGGGCGTTCAGCTTGCTGGCCAGGGTGTACTTCTCCCGCGGATGGCGCTCCACCAGGGCCTGGCGGATGGCGTCCTCGCTGCCGGTGTACACATAGGCGGTGTCGAAGTATGTGCCGCCCGCAGCCAAAAAGGCGTCCACCATCCGGCACAGCTGGGGGATATCGAAACCATCGCCCGCCTTGGGCAGGCGCATCAGGCCGAAGCCCAAAGGCGCATGTGTGCTGTTCATCGTCTTCATCCTTTCTTGTGTCCTGCCCCGCCGAGGTGCGTCGTGCCGCCTTCCCTGCGGTGCCCCGGGCTGCGGCTTTTACCTTATTATTATAGCACGCAGCGCCGGGCTTCTACAATCCTTGACGCCAATTGCGTGACCGTCCAGCGCGGACATCCTTTTCCGCTTTGTCACCGCCACAAAATTCGGCATATTTCATAATAAAATGTTCATAGATTAAGCAACATGCACAAAAATCAAAATTTTGATTGTGCAATATTCATAATTTTAGGGTCTTGAATTTATGCAAAAAGCTGATATAATAATACTTGCAAGGATACAAAGAGGCCTTGCATGGGAAAGAGCCGTCCGCTAGGGACGGCCGAAGCAGAACGAAAACCAGAAATTAAGGAGGGTTTTACCATGACTGCTATGGAAAAATTTGCGATGTACCTGGAAGAGAACCGTCTGGCCGAGTCGCTGGCTGACGCCAGCGAGGCGCTGCTGGGCCTGTTCTGATCGGTACCACATCCCCAAAAGGCGCAAGGTGCGCCGGCACGGAAAAACACCGGTTTTGACGTGCGGCTTTGGCGCCCGCACCGCACAGGAAACGCGGCAGCCCGTTTGGGCTGCCGCGTTTTTTTGCGCCCTCTGGCGCCGGAACCGCGGGCCGGGGCGGCAAAGCGCCGCCGCAGGCACAAAAATTTGCCTTTGGGGCGGGTGATGCCGTTGTCAAACGCAGGCAAAGGGCTTATAATAGAGGAATCAACCCGGCGTGCCGGCCCCGGCGCGCCGCCATAGAGAGGAAGGAACGATCATGGATACCATGGGCGATCTGCGCCGCACCCATTATGTGGGCGGCCTGCGGGAGGCCGACGCCGGCTGCGAGCTGGTGGCAGCGGGCTCCATTGCCAAATGCCGCGACAAAGGCGGCGTGATTTTTGCCGACCTGCGCGATACCACCGGCATTCTGCAGCTGGTGTTCGACGACAGCACCGACCCGGTGGTGTTCGCCAAGGCGGGCACCCTGAAAAGCGAGTATGTGGTGATGGCCAAGGGCCTGCTGCGCCGCAGGGAGGCCCCCACCGACAAGATCCCCACCGGCGGTGTGGAATTGTTCGTCACCGACCTGCGCATTTTGAGCGAGGCCGAGACCACCCCTTTTGAGATCCGCGATGAGATCAACGTGAACGACCAGCTGCGCCTGAAATACCGCTATCTTGACCTGCGCCGTCCGGCCATGCACCAGCCCATTGTGCTGCGCAGCCGCATTGCCAAGGTGATCCGGGATTATTACGATGAACAGCATTTTACCGAGATCGAGACGCCCATGCTGATCAAATCCACGCCCGAAGGCGCCCGGGACTACCTGGTGCCCAGCCGGGTGCAGCCGGGGCATTTTTACGCGCTGCCCCAGTCCCCCCAGCTGTACAAGCAGATCCTGATGCTGTCCGGCTTCGACCGGTACTACCAGATCGTGCGCTGCTTCCGGGACGAGGACCTGCGGGCCGACCGCCAGCCTGAGTTTACCCAGGTGGACATGGAGATGAGCTTCGCCGACGAGGACGACATCATGACGGTGAACGAGGGCCTGGTGAAACGGGTGTTCCGGGAGATCCTGGGCGTGGAAGTTCAAACGCCGTTCCTGCGCATGCCTTATGCCGAGGCCATGAGCCGCTTCGGTTCCGACAAGCCCGACACCCGCTTCGGCCTGGAACTGCAGGATGTAGGTGCCGCCGTGGCCGGCTGCGGCTTTGCCGTGTTTGCCGGTGCCCTGGCCGCTGGCGGCCGGGTAATGGCCGTCAACGTGAAGGGCGCGGCGGACGCGCTGAGCCGCAAAGAGATCGACAAGCTGACGGAGGTGGCCAAAACCTACGGCGCCAAGGGCCTGGCCTACACCCGCTGGACGAAGGACGCCAAGAGCTCCAGCTTCGAAAAATTCCTCACCGAGGAGGAGATCGCGGCCCTGTACGCTGCCGCCGGCGTGCAGCAGGGGGATGTGCTGCTGCTGGCCGCCGACGCCGACGGCGAGCGTGCCTGCACCGCCCTGGGAGCCGTGCGCCTGGCCCTGGGCGAGAAACTGGGGCTCATCGACAAAACCAAGTTCAACTTCCTGTGGGTGACGGATTTCCCCCTGTTTGAGTACAGCGAGGAGGCCGGCCGCTACATGGCCAAGCACCACCCCTTTACCATGCCCAAGGAAGAGGATCTGGACAAGATCGAATCCGACCCGGGCGCTTGCCGCGCCAAGGCATACGACATGGTGCTCAACGGCTGCGAGCTGGGCGGCGGATCCATCCGCATCAACGACCCCGCCCTGCAGGACCGGATGTTCCGCGCCCTGGGCTTCACCGAGGAGCGCGCCCGGGAGAGCTTCGGCTTCCTGATGGACGCCTACAAGTACGGCGCGCCGCCTCACGGCGGCATGGCCTTCGGGTTCGACCGTATGGTGATGCTGATGCTGGGCCGGGACTCCATCCGGGATGTGATCGCTTTCCCCAAGGTGCAGAACGCGGGCGAGCCCATGAGCGGCTGCCCCGAGACAGTGGAGCAAAAGCAGCTGGATGAGCTGTACATCCGCCTGGATGTGCCCGCCGGCGAATAAAACGGACGAAAAGGCCCTGAAAGCGCATCTTTCAGGGCCTTTTGACCAAACGGGCCCCCGGCGGAAAAGAGCGGGCGCCCTTGCGGAAGAGAGGAAGAGGAACGATGAAACAACAGCAGGCCCCGGCAGCCCTGCCGGTGGTGCGCGGGGAACTGGCCCTGGCGGTGGTGGTGGCCATCAACAGTTTCGGCGTGGTACTGATGCTGCACTCGGGCGCAGGCATTTCGGCCATTTCCAGTGTGCCTTACGCCTTCAGCGCGGTGTTCCCGGCGGTGAGCCTGGGTACCTGGACATACCTGTTCCAGGCGCTGCTCATCGCCAGCCTGATGCTTCTGCGCAGGAAACTGGTGCCCTCCTATCTGTTCAGCTTTGCGGTGGGGTTTGTGTTCAGCCGCCTGTTGGATTTTTACGAAAGCTGGGTGTATGACGTGCTGCCTGCGCCCCTGGGGCTGCGGGTGGCGTATTTCTTCGCCAGTTACTTCCTGATGTGCCTGGGCATCGCCCTGTCCAACAGGTGCGGCCTGCCCATCATCCCCACCGACCTGTTCCCCCGGGAGCTGTCGGCCATCACCGGCTGGCCCTATGCCCGGGTGAAGATCACCTTCGACGTGGCGTGCCTGGCCACCACGGCACTGGTGACCCTGGCGGGCCTGGGCCGCCTGGACGGCCTGGGCATCGGCACCGTGGCCGCCGCGTTCACCATGGGCAAAAGCATCAGCCTCATCGGCGCCTGGCTGGACCGGCGCGTGCGGTTCCAAAGCTGCCTGCAGAAGGCCGCATAGGCGCGGAGCGCCGGCAAAGCGGGCCGCCCGGCCCAAAACGGGAAAGCAAACGGCGCGGCACTCCGGTGCCGCGCCGTTCCTTTTACATGCCGTGGGGCGCCAGCGCCAGCACCTGGGCCAGAAAGGCCGAGGCCGGACGGCTGAGCACCTGGTATTTTTTCCACACCAGGTAGGCCTGGGCTTCCTTGCGGGGGCTCAGCGGCCGGAAGCACAGGCTGCTGCCCTTGGTGTTGATCAGCTTGTCCAGCGTCAGGGCGTAGCCCAGCCCTTCGTCCACCAGGATGGAGGCGTTGTACACCAGGTTGTAGCGCACCACCACGTTCAGCTGATCGATGCTCCGGCCGAACCACTGGGCCAGCATCCAGCTGGCATTTTCCTGCATGCTCACCAGCAGAGGCTTGTCCCACAGGTCCTCCGGGGCAATGGTGCGCTGCCGGGCCAGCGGCGCGTCCCGGCGCATCAGCACGCCCCACAGATCCTTGTGGGGAATGGGCACGGCGTTGTATTTGGCGGTGTCCGGCGTGGCATAGGCCAGGCCAAAATCGATCAGCCCTTTGTCCAGCTGCTCCATCACGAACACCCAGTTGCCGCTGGCGATGTGAAAGCGCACCTGGGGGCTTCTGCTGCGGATAGCCTCGGCCGCCCGGGCCAGCAGGCGCACGCCCTCGGTCTCGCCGGCACCGATATACACGTCCCCGGCCAGGGTCTGGTCGCTCTGGGTCAGCTCGGCCTCGGTTTTGCGCACCAGGCCCAGAATCTCCTCGGCCCGCTTGCGCAGGATCATGCCCTCTTCCGTCAGGGTTACTTTGCGGCTGCCTTTGGCGCCGCGCACCAGCAGCTGCTTGCCCAGCTGCTGCTCCAGTGCTTTCAGCTGGGTGCTGAGGGTGGGTTGTGATAAATGCAGCGATTGTGCCGCGGCGGAGATGCTTTGCTCACGCGCAACGGCCAGGAAATATTGCAGTGTGCGCAGTTCCATCACGGTGCCTCCTTTTTGCGGGCTGTACTGTGGCACGGCGGGCCCGGCGCAGGGCGCGGCCCGGGGATCCTTTTTATCTTACCAGAAAAAGGCATAGCTTTCAACTATCCATTCGCATTATAAATAAGTATTTGCTATTGTTTGCGGCCTGTGGTACAGTGATAACAGAGATCCGGGCGGGAGGGTATGTCACCATGAAGCCACAGGAGGACATTGTGCAGAACCTGCGGGACGCCGGCTGTGATGGCGATACCATCGACCGCTTCCTGGCGCTGGGCAAGGCGGGCAAGCTGGCCGGCCAGCTGCATTTGCTGGACTGCCACCGCAGCTGCCTGCTGGAAAAGGTGCATCGGGAGGAAAAGCGCATCGACTGCCTGGATTATCTGATCTATCATCTGGAAAAAGGCGACTGACCCCGGGGCCTTGGGCCTGCGGGGGTGTTGCCGCTTGTTTGGGAAACAGGAGGTTTTCTACTATGGCAGACAAGAAAATGCCGGGCACCGGCGGAGACCATTACATCCCCTACAGCCAGCGCACCGGCGCGGAATCCGTTGTTTACTTCACACGCGACCTCTCCGCCGAAGGGCTGCGGCGTATCTTTGCCCGGGTGGCTTCGCCTATCACCGGCCGGATGGCCATCAAGCTGCACACCGGCGAGCCCCACGGGCCCAACATCATCCCCCGGCCCTGGGTGCGGGCGCTGATGGAGCAGGACCTGCCCGGCGCCCGCGTGGTGGAGACCAATGCCTATTATGAGGGCGGCCGCTACACCACCGAGCAGCACCGCGAGACGCTGAAAACCAATGGCTGGGATTTCACCGATGTAGACATCATGGACGAGCACGGCACCGCCATGCTGCCGGTCAAGGGCGGCAAGTGGTTCACCGAGATGAGTGTGGGCAAGGACCTGCTGAATTACGACAGCCTGCTGGTGCTCACCCATTTCAAGGGCCATGCCATGGGCGGCTTCGGCGGTTCGGGCAAGAACATCGGCATCGGCTGCGCCGACGGGCGCATCGGCAAGGCCATGATCCACACCGTGCCCGGGCAGGACCAGTGGAGCATCAGCCAGGAGGAATTCATGGAGCGGATGATGGAGTCGGCCAAGTCGGTGGTGGACCACTTCGCGCCCCATATCGCTTTTGTGAATGTGCTGCGGAACATGTCCGTATCCTGCGACTGCGAGGGCACCGCCGCCGAGCCGGTGGTGACGCCCAACATTGGCATTTTGGCCTCGGCGGACATCCTGGCTATCGACCAGGCGTCGGTGGATCTGGTGTACGCCCTGAGCGAGGCCGACCGTCACGCCCTGGTGGAGCGCATGGAGAGCCGTCACGGCCTGCGCCAGCTGACCTATATGAAGGAGCTGGGCATGGGCAATGACCGGTATCACCTGATCGACACCGACAATGGCGACGCCGAGATCACATGCGCCCAGGCTGTGGCCGGCGTGGTGCCCTTCCAGGGCTGAGGCAGGGCTCCCTGACGCAGGGCCTGTCAGCAGAAAAGAAAAAAGGGAGCTTTGTGAAAGCTCCCTTTTTTTGCAGGATTTTCCGCAGCCGCCCGGCGCGGTCATTCTTCTGTCAGGGCACGGCATTCCAGATAGTAGCGTTTTTCCCGGGCCGCGCCCATGCTGAAGCTCTTTTTGGGCAGCACACCGCCCAGGGCCACGTCCGTCAGCAGGGCATCCCGGGCGGGGGCATCCAGCAGGATGCCTGTGCCCCCGGCGGCGCACAGGGCGGCCAGGTCCTCTGCGCCGTGGATATAATCCACGCTGTGCCCCGGGTGAGCCGGCAGCCATTCCGCCAGATAGGCTTCCACGGCGCCTACGGCCAGCGGCCAGGGCCCGCCCGTCCAGGCCAGGGGCAGGCGGTCGCCCTCAGGCGCCAGCAGCGTGCAGCCCAGGGCCCCGGCCTGCCCCGGCACGGCGGGAAAAGCCCCCCGGGCGGCCAGAAACACCCGGAAGCCCCTGAAGAATTCGGCAAAGACAGCGCCCTTGACGATGCGGTGGATGCCCTCCATGGCGATGGCCGGACAGGCCAGGCTGACCACTTCGGCCAGGCACCGCCGGGCCGGGTGCGCCGCCGCCAGGGCCGGCGGCAGGCCGGCCTTCAGCTCTTCCCAGGCTGCCTTGGCCGTGGCCAGGCTGTGGTTGCCGTCGCCCACTGCCAGGGTGAAAGGCGGCCGGCCGGCGGCCGCGGGATAACGCTGGTCAAAGGCATCCTGTCCGCCCAGCGCCGCCAGGGTATCCCGCACAAAGGCAATGTCCGCCCCGTCGGTGACGGCCCAGGCCGCCGCCCGGCCGCCGCCCAGCATCAGGGGCGTATCGTACAGCGGCGTCAGCCGGTGCTTGGCGGCACGGAAGTGGCCAAGCAGCCGGTTGGTGCGGTCGTCCGCCAGCAGCAGCACATGGGGGCTTTCCAGCACGGCGCCCCGGCGCACTGCCAGCCGCGGCGGGATGCGCGCGGGCACCGTGGCTTCGGAGGGGCGCACAGCACAGGGCGCCCCGGGGGCATAGCTGTAGGCGTCCAAATCCACGGCGCCCAGCAGCCCCGGGCGCACGCCGCTGGCGGTGGTGCGCTCCACATACACATAGCCCTCCACGGCCTGGGTCAGCACATGGGCCCGGTAGTCCGCCATGGCGGCGTGGATCGAACGTATACGCTGCGTATCGTTTTTGCCTAAAAATACTTCGGGTAAAATAATGCGCAAAGTGCTGGGGGCGCCGCCCACAAAGGCGTCGGCGGCCTGCCAGTAGTCCGGCTGGCTGGTAAACTGGTCGCAGGCCAGGCAGGCCCACTTCTCCAGGTCCACGCCGGGGCCGGGCAGCAGGATGCGGGCGGGGGCAAAAACATCGTCCATGGCAAAGCCTCCTGTTTCAAAAGTGCGCGCGGCCGGGCCGTCAGGTCCGGTTCAGCTCTTTCAGCTGGGGGTACTGGCTGAACACGCAGGCGGCGGCGTAGCCTTCCTTTTCCAGCTTGTCCAGCTGTTTGCCCAGCTTTTTCGCCGCAGCCAGCACGGTGACGGCATACTGCCCGCGCAAAGCGCCGGCGGCCTTCAGCACGTCGGCAAAGCAGTCGTCGGCGCCGTACAGCAGGGCGCAGCGGGGCTTCTGGGCCGGCGGCTGGAAGCCCTGGTCCGCCAGGATGGCGCAGATGCGCTCGAACCCGATGGAGAAACCCACGGCGGGCACGCTTTTGCCCAGGAATTTGCCGATCATATTGTCATAACGGCCGCCGCCGCACACCGCGCCGGAAAAGCCGGGACACTGCACTTCAAACACCATGCCGGTGTAATAGCCCTGCCCCCGCACCAGACTGGGGGCAAACACCACCTGATAGGCGCCGCCGGCCACTGCCTGCACGGTGTCGATGACGTACTGCAAGTCCCGGGCGGGGGCCTGGCCGGCCTGGCCGCATCGGGCGGCCGCCTCGGCCAGGGTGAAAGCCCCCTTGGACAGGAACGCCGCCAGGGCGTCTACTGCTTCGGCGGGCAGCTGTTTTTCCCGCAGCTCGGCGGCCACGCCCTCCGGGCCGATCTTGTCCAGCTTGTCAAAGGTGATGCACACACTGTCCAGGCTGTCTTCCGCGAAGCCGAAGCCTGCCAGCATGGCCCGCAGCAGCCGCCTGTCGTTGACGGCCACGGTGAAGCCGGTGAAGCCGATGGCCTGCAGGGCCCGGGCGGTGGTGTCGATCAGCTCGGCCTCGGCGTTGGGGCTCTCGCCCCCCAGGATGTCGATATCGCACTGCACAAATTCCCGCAGCCGGCCTTTCTGGGGGCGTTCGGCCCGGTACACCCGGTCGGTTTGGATCACCTTGAAGGGGCTGGGCAGCTGCTCTTTGTTGGCGGCATAATAGCGGGACAGCGGCAGCGTCAGGTCATACCGCAGGCCCAGGTCGGCCAGGGCGTCCTCCTGCCCGGCGGCCAGGGCTTTTTCCAGCTTGTCGCCCCGCTTGAGCACTTTGAAGATCAGGTTCAGGTTGTCGCCGCCTTCGGATTTGTTCAGGTTTTCAAGATCCTCCACAATGGGGGTGGCGATGCGCTGGAAGCCGGCGTCCCGGTACACTTCCAGAATTTTGCCCTGCACATAGTCCCGCAGCAGGGCCTGTGCGGGCAGATAGTCGTTCATGCCTTTCGGCGGAGTGGTTTTCATGAAATGTCTCCTTCGTTTCAACGGGTGAAAATGCGCCCCGGTACGGGCCGGGGCGCCGGGTTTTACGGTTTGCTCCGCCGCTCCTGGGCCCAGCGCAGGGCCTGGCGCAGGGCGTCGTCATAGCGGGTATGGTGCATGCGGGGGAAGGCCCGCGCCAGCCGGCGGGCCACCACATGGCGGCCGTCGGCCACCTCGGCCCGCAGCAGGTCCAGGCGGGCGGCGGCGTCCAGGCGGGCTTTGTCCATGCCGCCGTCTACGGCCAGGGCGCCCTCGCCCAGGTGCTGGCTCACCGCGTCGCTGCCCTGGCGCAGCAGGCGCGCCACTTCGTCAATGGCGCCCAGATCCCGGTTCATTTTGGCAATGGCCTTTACCGTAACGATCAGGTCGCACAGGAATGCCGCGGCGATCACCGCCGCCAGCACATAGCCCGGCCCGCCGCCCAGCGGCCGGGTAATCAGCCCTATCAAGGCGGCCACCGCCGGCTGGATCAGGCGCATGACAGCCGCCACGCACAGCCCCCAGGCCAGGCTGAACTTCAGGCAGATGTAGCCGCCCAGGTTGAAGGGCTGGTCGGAATAATCCCACCAGGAGGTGTGGAACAGCTTTTTCAGCGCCCAGCCGCCGGCCAGCTCCATGGCGCTGGCCAGCGCCATTCCGCCCAAAAACAGTGCGGCCAGGTTCTGCACATTGCCCAGCACCACCAGCACCAGCACCATGCCGAAGCCATAGATGGGGCACACCGGGCCGTTGAGGAACCCCCGGTTCACCAGCTTTCCTGTGGTCACCGTGCAGAAGCATACTTCCAAACACCAGCCCAGGAACGAGTAGATGGCAAAGTGCCAGAACAGCAGGTAAGCCGTCATGGCTCAGCCCTCCGGGCCGTTCCGGGATGCGTCAGGTGCGTCGGGCTGTGCGGGCGCGCCGCTTTCCCCGCCGAAGTCCTCGGGCAGTGCGCCGCCGCAGGCGCTGCAGAAATGGTCCCCCTCGGCGCACAGATGGCCGCAGTGAGGGCAGGGGGCCATCGCCTGGAACGTCTCCTGCCCGTCCTCATCCTCCTCATCTTCCTCTTCCAGGGCCAGCTTTTCCTCAATGGCGTCCATCTGCTGGGCCAGCTGCTCGGCGTTCAGCAGCAGCGCGTCAATCACCTGCTGGGGGGTGCGGGGGCCGTCGTCGGTGGCCACGGTATCTTTCACTTTGCCGGTGTGCAGCAGGAACATCATCCGGCCGATATCGCTGAACACGTCCTCCTGCTGGTCTTCCAGGCGGCTGTACTCCAGGGCCATCTTTACCGCGTCGTACTTTTCGCTCACGGCGTCCTTGGCGGCGCTGGCGGCGGCCATGGCCTTGTCGGCGGCATCCCGGGCCGCGCCGGTCAGTTCCTGCAGAATGCGGGTCATATTGCTGTCCATAAGGTCCATCCTTTCCGTTGTGGGCAATTTTCTCCGAAAAATTTTTCGGAAAAGTTATTCTCATTTTACCACAAGATGTTATAATAATCAAAGGAATTTGCGCCCGGCACAGCCCCTGTGCGCCGGCGGCGCGCCGGGGAGGGAGCGGCCATGGCAGAGACAGGCGCGCGGTGGGTGTTCCACTGCGACTGCAACAGCTTTTATGCCTCGGTGGAACTGCTGGACAGGCCCGAGCTGAAAGACGTGCCCGCGGCCGTATGCGGGGACCCCGCCCATCGCAGGGGGATCATCCTGGCCAAAAACGAGCCGGCCAAGCGCTGCGGCGTGCAAACCGCCGAAACCGTGTACAGCGCCCTGCGCAAATGCCCCGGCCTGCAGCTGCTGGCGCCCCATCACGGGCTGTACCGCCGCTTTTCCCGGCAGATCAACGCCATTTACGAGACGTATACCGACCGGGTGGAGCCCTTCGGTATCGACGAGAGCTGGCTGGATATGACCGGCACCTGGCACCTGTTCGGCCAAAGCCCCGCGCAGGTGGCCGACGCCATCCGCGCCCGGGTGAAGGCCGAGACGGGCCTGACCCTCAGCGTGGGCGTCAGTTTCAACAAGGTGTTCGCCAAAATCGGATCGGATTACAAAAAGCCCGACGCCACCACCCTGATCGGCCCGGAGAACTGGAAACAGATCATCTGGCCGCTGCCGGTGGGGGCGCTGCTGTACGCCGGCGCCAGCGCCCAGCGGGCCCTGGCAGGCCTGGGCGTGCGCACCATCGGCCAGCTGGCCGGCACCCCGGACGGCGAACTGCGGGCGGTGCTGGGCAGGCTGGGGCCCCAGCTGGGCCGCTATGCCCGCGGGCTGGACGACGAGCCCGTGCGCCCGGCCGGCCAGCATCCGCCGGTCAAAAGCGTGGGCAACGGCATGACCTTTGCGCGGGACCTTGTCTCCTGGCAGGACATCCGCACCGGCGTGGGCGCCCTGGCCGACCAGGTGGCCACCCGCCTGCGGGCCCAGGGGCTGTACTGCACCGCCGTACAGGTACAGCTGAAGGACACCGCCCTGCGGGCCGTCAGCCGGCAGGCCCAGCTGGGCCGGGCCACCCATTTGGCCGCGGAAATTGCCGCGGCCTGCCTTTCCCTGGTGCGCAAGCACTGGGACGGCCGGCCCCTGCGCATGGTGACGGTGACGGCTCTCTCCCTGACGGAGGACCCGCTGGAGCAGATGAGCCTGTTTTCCGCCCCCGCCGCCGGCAGGGACAAGCGCGAGCAGCTGGAGCGCAGCCTGGATGACATCCGCCGGCGCTTCGGCCGGCACGCCATCGCCCCGGCAGGGGTGCTGAACAACGACATCGGGCTCGACACACTCGGGCTTGAAAAGCGCCAAGATGCGCAAGACAATGAATGCAGAGAGGAAGATGACAAATGGTGACCCATGTTGTGATGTGGAACCTGAAGGACACCGAGACCCAGCAGGAAGCCGGGCAGGAGATGAAACATAAGCTGGAGGCCCTGGTGGGCCAGGTACCCGGCCTGCTGGAGGCCCGGGTGCACCTGGGCTTTGCCGGGTACGACGTATGTCTGGTCAGCCGGCTGGAGAGCCGCGAGGCGCTGGAAGTGTACCAGAACCACCCGGCCCATCTGCTGGTGAAAGAGTACGTCCACTCCGTGATCAGTGCCCGGGCCAGCTGCGATTTCGACGATTGAGGCGCGGCGAGCCCGCTGCCGGCGAAAACAACAAACATTGACAAAGGGAAGTGCATTGTAAATGGAAACAACGGAAAAACTGGCCGCGCTGCGCGCCAAGATGGCCGCGGCCGGTGTGGACGGCGTGTATGTGCCCTCCAGCGACCCTCACATGAGCGAGTACCTGCCTGACCACTGGCGCTGCCGGGCCTGGCTGTCCGGCTTTGACGGTTCGGCGGGCACGCTGTGCATTACCGCGGACAAGGCCGCCCTGTGGACGGACGGGCGCTACTTCATCCAGGCCGCCCGCCAGCTGGCGGGCAGCGGCATTGAGCTGATGCGCATGGCCGTGGCCGGCACGCCGGAGATTGAGGACTGGCTGGCCGAAAACCTGCCCGCCGGTGGCACGCTGGCCCTGGACGGTGCGGTAACCAGCGCCGCCGCCGTGGAAAAAATGGAAAAACGCCTGGCCCGGGCCGGCGTGGCCGTAAAAGATTTGGACCTGGTGAGCCCCGTGTGGGCCCAGGGGCGCCCGGCGGTGCCCGCCACTGCGGTGTGGCAGATGGATGTGGCTTACGCGGGCAAAAGCGTGGCCGAGAAGCTGGCCGATGTGCGCGCCGCCCTGGCGCAGCAGGGGGCCACGGCGGTGATCCTCAGCCGCCTGGACAGCGTGACCTGGCTTTTGAACGTACGGGCCGACGACATTGAGTACAACCCCTTTGTGCTGAGCTACTGCCTGGTGGAGGCGGACGGCGCCACCTGGTTTGTGGACGGCGCGCGGGTGCCCGCCGATGTGGCCGGGGCCCTGGCGGCCCAGGGCGTGGCCATGGCCCCTTACGGGGACGTGGCCGGCGCACTGCGGGCCATGGGCAAGGCCACCGTGCTGTACGAGCCCGCAGGCACCAGCTGGGCGCTGCTGCGGGCCATGGAGGGAAACAAGGCCCTGACGCTGACGGCCGGCGACGAGCCCGTGCAGGGGCTGAAGGGCGTGAAGAATGAAACGGAGATCCGCCACCTGAAAGAAGCCCACCGCAAGGACGGCGCGGCCATGGTGCGCTTCGAGATGGAGCTGCGCCGCCGTCTGGCCCAGGGCACGCCTACCAGCGAACTGGATGTGTGCGAGTTCCTGCTGGGCTTCCGCCGGGCACAGCCCCGGAACCTGGGCGCCAGCTTCAACACCATCGCCGCCTATGGCCCCAACGCCGCCATGATGCACTATGCCCCCAAACCCGAAAGCTTTGCGGTGCTGTGCCCGGAGCACTTTTTGCTGGTGGACAGCGGCGGCCAGTACATGGACGGCACCACCGACATCACCCGCACTTATGCCCTGGGCCCCCTCACCGATGAGGAGAAACGGGACTACACCCTGGTGCTGAAGTGCCACATCGCCCTGGCCCGGGCCGTGTTCAAGGCCGGAAGCGCCGGCCAGCACATCGACATCCTGGCCCGGGAGACCCTGTGGCGCCTGGGGCTGGATTACCGCTGCGGCACCGGCCACGGTGTGGGCTTTGTGGGCGGCGTGCACGAGGGGCCCCAGAATATGTCCGCCCGGGGCGCCGTACCTTTTGTGCCGGGCATGACCATTACCGATGAGCCGGGCATCTACGAAGAGGGCAAGCTGGGCATCCGCATTGAGAACGAGCTGGTGTGCGTGGAGAAATTCGACACCGAATACGGCAAGTTCTACGGCTTCGAGCCCATGACCTACTGCCCCATCGACACCCGCCCGGTGATGGTGGAGATGCTGGAGGACGCCGAACTGGCCTGGCTGAACGATTACCACGCCATGGTGAAGCAGGAGCTGGCGCCCTACCTGAATGAAGAAGAAAACGCCTGGCTGGCCGAGGCCTGCCGGCCCCTGGCCCGCTGAGAGAGCCATGAACGGATTGATCGCCCTGCTGCTGGCCTTTGCGGCCCTGGGCGCGGCGGATAAGCTGTTGGGCGGCCGGCTGGGCGTGGCCGAGGAATTTGACCGCGGCCTGGCCGCCATGGGCGGGCTGTGCTGCTCCATGAGCGGTATCTACTGCGCCGCGGTGACGGTGCTGCCCGGTATGGCCCAGGCCCTTGGTGCCCTGGGCCTGCCCTTCGACCCCAGCCTGCCTGCGGGCATGCTGCTGGCGGTGGATATGGGCGGCTGGGCCGCTGCAGACGCCCTGGCTGCGGGGCCGGCCCTGGCGGTGTACAGCGGCCTGCTGGTGGCTTCCACGCTGGGGTGCCTTGTCAGCTTTTCGCTGCCGGTGGCCCTGGGCAGCCTGCCGGGCCGCGAGGTGCCCGGCTATATGCAGGGGGTGCTGTGGGGCGTGATTGCCCTGCCCGCGGGCCTGGCCGCCGGCGGCCTGGCCGCGGGGCTTGCCCCCGGCGCCCTGGCGGCCAATTTGTGGCCGGTGGCGGCGCTGTGCGCCGTGCTGGCAGCATGCCTGCGCCTGTGCCCCCGGGTGTGCGTGGGTGCGCTGCATGTGTTGGGCGAGGCCGTGCGCTGGCTGGGTATCCTGCTGTTCTGCGCCATGGTGCTGGGGGTTTTCTGGCCCGGGGCGGCTTTCGTGCCGCCGGAAGTGGTCAGCGAGGCACTGGTCATCGTGCTGCGCATCACTGCCGTGGTGTGCGGCAGCCAGGTGGCCGGGCGCATTGCCATGGCCCGGGGCGGGCGGTGGATCGCCGCGGCGGCCCGGCGCCTGGGTACCAACGAGTACGGCGTGCTGGGGCTGATGGTCAGCGCGGTGTCCAGCGTGAGCATGCTGCCCCTGTACGGCCGCATGGACGTGCGGGGCAAGGTGCTGAATGCCGCCTTCACCGTGGCTGGCTCCTTTGTGCTGGGCGGCCAGCTGGCCTTTGTAACCAGTGTGGCCGGCGGCCGGGCCGTGGCGGCTTACTTTGTGTGCAAACTGCTGGCCGGCGCCCTGGCCGCGGCCCTGGCGGTAAAATTCACCAGCAACAACCCGCGCCCGGCCCCCGGGGTGCGGGAAACCGGCGGGAAAACGACATGACAAGCGGAAAAGCGCAGGCGCCCGTGCTGCCGGTACGGGCGCCTGCGCTTGTTTGAGCGGGGCGGAGGAGTGCCTGTGAAGGGCGCGGCCTATTGGCTGTCCTCGATGCTGGCGTTTTGGGCGGGGCTGGCCGCCAGATACTGGCGGGCGGTGGCCAGGGCCGCGGCGCCCAGTTCATACCGTTCTGTTTCCCCCTGGCCGGCAAAAGTGCCCGGCAGGCCTGCCCAGTTGAACTGGGGTGTGCCCTGGGCCAGGAAAGAACACACCCGCTGGTAGTCGTACACCTGGGTGGCCGTCAGGTCGGTGCTGCAGTGGGCGATGGCGTACCGCAGGGCCTCGGGCAGCACGCTGTCCAGCCGCTGGCAGCCCGCCCGCAGAAAGGCCAGGTACCCGGCGGCCCGCAGCAGCGGTTCCATCTGCCGGTCGGCTGCGCCTTCAGCCAGGGCCTGGGCCAACATCTGGGGCGTCAGGGCAATGTCCTCTACACCGGGTACTGCCAGGCGCAGCTGCTCCAGCGCCTGGGCGGACATGTAGTTCACCAGCCGCAGCCGCCCGTTGCCAAGTGCTTCGGTCTGCCGGGCCAGCGTCTGGGCGGGGCACAGCACGTAGTTGTCCACATGGATGGCCAGCGTCTCCTCCAGGGCGGCGGCGGCCTGGGCGGGGCCGGCGTCCTGCCCGGCCCGGGCCAGGGTGAAGGGGGCGCCGTCGCACAGAACCACCGTGGATGCGGGCATGGCCACCGCGTTCACGGCGCTGTGCAGCGCGTCCAGGCGGATCAGCACAAAGGTTTCGGGCGATTCCTCGCCGGTCATCACCAGAAGGGTTTTTTCGTCGCTTTCGGTGGGGGACAGGATGGGCACGTTGCTTTGCCCGGCATCGGCTGGGGCCGTGCGGGCGGCACTGTATATCATCAGCAGCCCGTAGCAGGGCAAAAGCAGCGCCAGCGTGCACACCATGCCCAGGATAAAGGCTTTGCGTCGGGTCACAAAAGCGCCTCCTTTTCCGTTTGCATATAGCATGGGCCTGTTGGCAACAGTATATACAAACAGCCGGAAAGGAGTGAAGGCAGATGCCCAGGCACCGCCAGGAAAAGGCCCCCATGGAGGCAGAGGCCGTGCAGGCGGCACTGCGCCGCCGCCCCAGCCCCACGGACCCCCAGGGCAGCTATACCGGCGCCCCGGCCAACCCGGACGAGCGCCCCGTGCAGGATGCGGACGACCTGTGAGCGCTGCAGGCAGGCCCATGGCCTGCCTGCTTTTTTGCCCGCGCAGCAGACGGAAAATTTTCCCCGCCGCCTCTTGACCCTGACGCTGCGTCATAGGCTATAATGGCCTTATCGGGAGGAGGGATCGCCATGCGAACCGTAAAGGAAGTCAGCCGGCTGACGGGCGTCAGCGTGCGGACACTGCACCACTATGATGCCATCGGCCTGCTGAAGCCCGCGGCGCTGTCGCCGGCGGGCTACCGGCTGTACGACGATGCGGCTTTGCGCCGGCTGCAAAGCATTTTGCTGTTCCGCCAGCTGCAATTCCCGCTGAAAGAGATCCGGGAGATCCTGGACAGCCCCGGGTTTGACCCCTGCCAGGCCCTGGAGCGGCAGATCCGTCTGCTGGAGCTGCAGCGGCGGCAGCTGACGCGGCTGATTCGCTTCGCCCGTTCCATCCGTGAGAAAGGAGTGTGGAACATGTCGTTT
The DNA here is from genome assembly GCA_944386555.1 of uncultured Ruthenibacterium sp. Taxonomy (GTDB): domain Bacteria; phylum Bacillota; class Clostridia; order Oscillospirales; family Ruminococcaceae; genus Ruthenibacterium. Next base: position 147,669 of record CALXBN010000061.1, read on the forward strand.
GATGCTTTTGACCAGCGCGAACTGGAACAGTACAAGGCGGAGGCCAGGGCCCGATGGGGTGCTACCGAAGCCTACCGCGCCTGGGAGCAGCGGGAACAGGCCGGGGCAGACCCGGCCGCCGAAGCGGACCAGCTGATGGCCCATTTTGCCCGGCTGGGCGCCCTGCGGCACTTGCCGCCGGAGGACGGCCGGGTGCAGTGCCAGGTGCAGGCTCTGCAGCAGTGGATCACCGACCACTGTTATCCCTGCACCGACGAGATCCTGTGCAGCTTGGGGCAGATGTACGCCGAGGACGCCCGCTTCCGCCGGAAAATCGATGATGCCGGCGGCCCCGGCACGGCGAAATTTGCCGCCCGGGCCATCGCGGCCCGCTGCGGCGGCGCCTGATGCGCCCGCCGCCGGGCAAGGGCGTGCCGGGGAAAAAGAGGGAGGACGCTGGTCCTCCCTCTTTCTTTCTCATTGCCGGTGCCGGCCCGGCGTGTGCCCGCCCGGCCCGGGACGGTCACTCCTCCAGCTGGCGGCCCAGATAGGCGGCCGCCAGATGCAGCAGAGCGGTTTGGGTCTCGCCGGGGGCGGCGGCCTGGGCGGGGCCGGCCAGGCCCACACTGCCGGCCAGGTCTCCGCCGGCGATTACCGGCGCCAGGGCGGCGCAGAACAGCCGCCCGCCCTCCCAAACGGGCACCGGGGAGAGCGGCCCGCAGGCCCAGGGGCGGCGCTGGTCCATCAGGTTGCCGTAGCCTGGGGCCAGGGGGCGGTCGGCGGCGTCCCGCGCACCGGGGCCCGCGGCCACCACCCGGTCCCGGTCGGTGATCACCACCGGTGCGCCCAGGGCTTTGCCCAGTACCTCGGCCATATTCCGGGCTGCGGCGCCCATCTCGCCGATGGGGCTGTATTTGCGGAACACCACTTCCCCCTCGCCGGAGACAAAGATCTCCAGCGGGTCTCCCACACGGATGGCCTGGGTGCGGCGGATCTCTTTGGGGATCACTACCCGCCCCAGGTCGTCGATGCGTCGCACAATACCGGTTGCCTTCATAGCTCTCTCTCCCTTTCCAGCACTTGCTTGTAGTCTGTCCCGGCGGGCGGCAGTTTATGCGCGGAAAAAAGCCGGCCCGCCCCGAAAGGGGCAGGCCGGCAGGCGGTGCAATGGCGCGGCGGGGAAGGGGTTCAGACGGCCGGCGCGGCGGCCGAAGCTGGCGGGGCCGCGTCGGAGGCGGGCGCGGTGCCCTCCGCCGCCGGGGGCGTGGCCACCGAACCGGATACGCTGGGGATCACAGGCGCGGTGCCCATGTCCGCCGGCGGCGTCACCGTGGAGGCCGGCGGCGTGGGAATGCTGGCAGGGGGCGTCCAGGAGGGTTCGGTCTCGGTGGCGCCGCAGCCGGTGCAGGTGCGCAGGCCGGTGCGGGGGTCGGTGGCGCCCCAGGTGTGGGTGTGGGGCGCCGTCCAGGAGG
>CALXBN010000062.1 GCA_944386555.1 uncultured Ruthenibacterium sp.
TCAATCACACCTTTTGCACTGCAAGCCCCTTATACGGGGCTATATCAAACAATCTGTACACTATTCAAAACCATATCCTTTTACTCTAGGTTCCGGCTAACGCCGGAACCTATCCCATTTACTAAAAAGAATTTTATTGACCCCCAGTTGAACTGGGGGTTTTATCATGCCTATTCGGCGCCAATGAAAAAGGGACACCGCCCGCGGGCGGTGTCCCTTTGTATTGATACGCGGCGGCCAGCACCAAGCGTGTCATTCGTAGCGCAGCGCCTCGATGGGATCCAGCCTGGCGGCCTTGTTGGCCGGATAATAGCCGAAAAACACGCCGATCGCGGCGCTGAAGGTGACGGCGGTGACGATGGAACCCACGCTGGGCGAAGCAGGGTACCCCAGCAGGTTCGCCCCGGCGGCGCCCAGGGCCAGGCCCACCAGGATGCCGATGACGCCGCCGATGATGCAGATGATGACGCTTTCCACGATGAACTGCAGGCGGATGCTGCCGTTTGTGGCCCCCAGGGCCTTGCGGGTACCGATCTCCCGGGTGCGCTCGGTAATGGACACCAGCATGATATTCATGACGCCGATGCCGCCCACCAGCAGGCTGATGCCCGCGATGACCGCGATGGCCAGAGACAGGGTGCCCAGCAGCTCGGACAGGGAATCCAGCAGGCTCTGCAGGCTGGAGGCCGTCACCGTCCAGCTGTCGTTGCGGGTATAATAGCCGGAAAAGTAGGTCTCGGTATCCGCCAGCAGGGTATCAATATCCACGCCGGCAGCCCCCACCACCGTAAAGCTGGAAAAGCCGTCGGCCGCGCCGGCCAGTGCCTTGGCCGCAGTCAGCGGCACATACAGCCCGGTGGTAGGCACCGAGTCGGTAGACTCCAGGGTGACGCCGCTGTCCTCGTAGGGATATACGCCCACGATGTACAGGGTGACGATCTTGCTGCCATAAGTCAGGTGCAGCTCCTGGCCGATGGGCTCCTGCCCGGGGAACAGGGCCTGGCACAGCACATCGCTGACCACGGCCACCATGCGTCCCTTCTCCTGGTCCTCCTGGGTGAAAAAGCGCCCGCGGCTGAGTTCCAGGTCATTGGCCTGCTGGTATTCGTTGTTTACGCCCATGGCGCTGACGGGGGCGCTGGTGCCGCCCTCTTCCAGGGTGTACTGCCCCAGTGATTCCGTCAAACTGACGGCGTACACCTCCTCGCCGAAGGCCGCGCGGTATTCGTCGATCATTTCCTGGGTGATCAGGTCGCTGTCGGAATAGCTGTCCGGGCGGAACAGCCGCACGCTGCCGCCCTCCACCGCATCGGACTCGCTTTTCTGGGTGAGGCTGACGGTGATGTTGTTGGCGCCCATGCTCTGCATGCTGGTGGTAAAGGCGGTGGTGAGGCTGTTGCCCACCGTCATGATGCCGATGACCGAGCCAATTCCGATAATGATGCCCAGCATGGTGAGCAGCGCCCGCATCTTGTTGGCCCACAGGCCCGACAGCGCCAGACTGATGTTCTCAAACAGCAGCATCGGGCGCACCTCCTCCCCTGCGCTGGCCCACAATCTGCCCGTCGGAGATGGTGACGATGCGCTGGCATTCCGAAGCCAGGGCCTCGGAGTGGGTGATGAGCACAATGGTTTTTCCCTGCTGGCGGTGCAGGCGGTGGAAAATATCCATCACCAGGCGGCCGGTTTTGGAATCCAGCGCACCGGTGGGCTCATCGGCCAGGATAATGGCCGGGTCGTTGGCCATGGCCCGGGCGATGGCCACCCGCTGCTTCTGGCCGCCGGACAGCTCGTTGGGCTGATGGGTCATGCGCTCGCCCATGCCCACCAGCTCCAGCAGCTGGCGGGCCCGGGCGCTGCGCTGGGCGCCGGGCACCCGGTTATACAGCATGGGCAGCGCCACGTTGCCCAGGGCCGTGGTGCGGGGGATCAGGTTGAATGTCTGAAAGACAAACCCGATCTTCCGGCATCGGATACGGGACAGCTCCCGGTCCTTCAGCGCGCCCACGTCCACACCGTCCAGCCGGTAGCTGCCGGCGGTGGGCACGTCCAGGGCGCCGATGATGTTCATCAGCGTGGATTTGCCCGAGCCCGATTCCCCCACCACGGCCACAAACTCCCCCTCATAGACGGTGAGATCGATGCCGTGAAGGATTTCCAATTCGTTGGGCTGGCCGATGTAAAAGCGCTTGACGATGCCCTCCATCTGGATGATGGGCCGCCGCCCGCCGGGCGCCGCCGGGGCACGGCTGGCCTGCCGGCCGGCGGCCTCGATCTGTACGTTCCTGCTCATACTCAGCCTCCCATGGGGCCGCCGCCCCCGCCGCCGGGGCCTCCGGCCGGGGCGGCCGGGGCAGCGCCTTCCATTTCGAAGGTGATGCTCTCATTGAGCGGGTCCACGGCGCTGTCGGCGCTGCCGGCTCCGTTGGGATTGTAGCTGCCGGTGGCCGTATCGCCCGCACTGGCCAGCACCTGCAGCCCGTCGGACAGCCCTTCGCCGCTGACAGCCACATAGTAATCGGTCTCCATGCCCACAGTGACAGGCACGGCCGTCCATTCGTCCTGTTCGCTCTCGCGCACATAGATCACGTCCTGGCCGCTTTCATCCTGGGTCACCGCATCATAAGGCACCGTGTACACATCGTCGGCCTGGGTGAAAATGATCTCGGCCTGGGCGGACAGCCCCACCAGCAGGCCGCTGTCTTCGCCGTCCACGGTGACCTCGGCCGCAAAACCGCCGGAGCTTCCGCCGGTGCCCGAGGAAGCGGTGAGGGATACCTGGGTAACGGTTCCGGCAATCTCCTCTTCGCCGGTGGCGTCGCTTTTGATCACGGCCTTCTGGCCCACAGCCACCCGCTTGATGTCATCCTCGTCGATGGTGACGGCCACCTTCAGATGGTCGGTGTCCTGGATGGTGGCCACGGTGGCCTGGTTGGCGGCGCTGCCCACTGTGGCGCCGATGGAAGTGATGGTGCCCGAGGCGCTGGCGGTGAGGGTGCAGTCGGCAATCTGTTCGGTCAATTCCTCGATCTGGTCGGACGCCGAGCCGTTTTCCAGCAGATCCTGGGCGGTTTCCAGGCTGGTCTGCGCCTGTGTCACGGCGCTGTCGGCCTGGTCGTAGGCAGTTTTTGCCTGCTGGCAGGCGGTATCGGCGGCGGAATAGGCCTGGTACAGGCTGTCGTAATTGCAGTTCTGCTTGGCGGTATTCAGCTGGCTTTCGGCATTCTCCCGCACGGCCACGGCATTTTCATAGGCGCTTTGCAGGGCGGGCAGCTGGCTGTCGGCCTGGGCGATGGCGGCGTTGGCCGCATCGATCTGCGCCTGGGCCGCGGCGCGGGCGGTGTCGTCCGCCGCGGCGGCCAGGGCCGCCTGGGCATTGGCCAGCTGTACGGCGGCCACATCCCGGCTGCCCTGGACGGTGTTCAGCGAGGTACCTGCCTGCTGTTCGGCGGCCAGGGCCACATCATAGGTGTTCTGGAAGGCCTGCACGCTGGCGGAGGCTGTCTGATAGGCGGCGCGCTTGGTCTCCAGGTCTGCCGCGGCGGCAGCGTAGGTGGACTGGGCCGTAGCCAGGCTGGCCTGGGCGTCGGCCAGCGTTTTGACGGCGCGGTCGTAGCTGGTCTGAGCGCTCTCGGTCTCGTCCGCAGCCGATTCCTGCAGCTTGGCCAGCTGCTTTTCCAGGTCGCTGGAATCCAGCCGGGCGATCACGTCGCCCTGCTGCACGGTGTCGCCCACCTGTACCAGGATCTCCTCCACCGGGGCTGTCAGCTGCGTGGTGACGTTGGCGGTACTGCCGCTTTGCACTGTGCCGGTAACTGTGATGCTGTCGTTGAGGGTCGTGCGCTGCAGGGTAACAGTGCGCTCGGCGGCCAGGCCGCCGCCGGCCGCCGCCGGAGCCTGGCCCCCGCCGGACAGCAGCCGCCAGCCCGCCAAAGCCAGCACCACCAGCACGGCCGCCAGAATGACGGCCTTCTTTTTGGTCATGCGCCGGCGCCGGCCTGGCGCAGGCAGCCTGTGGTCAAATTCATCGGAGCCGGCCGGATCATCAGCCTCTTCCGGGCCGTCAGGAAGAACGGAGGCATCCAAATCCGCCGGGGCCTGGTGTGCGCCGGCGGCGTCCTCTGTACCGCCGGAAGGCGGCAGGCGGCGCTCCTCCTGTCCGCCGGTTTCGGGTGTCTGGCTGCGTTCGTTCATGGGGATCTCTCCTCGTCTCATTTTTGTGAAATAGTAAATTTTTATATCGCTTATTGTACGCGGATGGTGTGTTCAGTTTGTGTTGAATTGATGGAATTTTATCGCGTTTCACACAAAAAACGGGCCGGGCGCGGCAGCTGCAGTGCCGCGCCCGGCCCGTTTGACCGGATGGAAAAGCGCCCCGGCTCACCCCTGCCCGGGCGCGCCCGCGCGCCGGGAAAAATCCATGGGCAGGGTGCAGCGCCACTCCTCGCCGGGGGCCAGGGTGGCGGCGGCAGGCTTATCGGCCCATTCTCCCCCGGCATCCCGGGCGTCGGGCAGGCTGTGCCAGGGCTCAATGCACAAAAAGCGCATGGGCCCCGGTTTGGACCAGATCAGCACATAGGGAAAGCCGGCAATGCCCACCCGCACAGCCCGGCCGGTATCCCGCTCCACCAGGCTCAGCCCAGGGCTTTTCAAGCCGGTGAAGCAGATGCTGTCGCGGTCGAACAGATGGTCGGTGAGCGGGATTTCCTGTCCTCCTTCGAAATACACATACCGCCGGCCGGTCACCAAACCGTCATCGGCGCCGGTCTCCACCACCTGGGGGGTCTCGGGCTCATCGAAGCGCAGCACATAGTCCCCGGTCGGGCGGGCAGGGTCAAAGGGACATACAAAGGCCGGATGATAACCGATGCCGAAGGGCATGTCCTCATCGGAATCGTTGTGGACGGCAAGGCTGTGGCGCACCACGGCGCCCTCCAGCTCGTACCGGCTCTCCAGCCAGAAGGCGAAAGGGAACTTCTCCATGGTGACGGCGTTGGCCTCCAGCCGGAACGTAAGGCTGGCGGGCGTCTGCTGGGTCAGGGTATGCTCCAGGTCCCGGGCAAACCCGTGCTGGCCGCCCTCGTACACAACGCCGCGGTGGGTAAAGCGCCCGTCTTTCAGCCGGCCGGTATACGGGAACAGGATGGGCGCATGACGAGCCCACAGGGCGGGATCTGCCTGCCACAGCAGCTGCTCGCCGGTGCGTTTGTCCACAATGCCCGTCAGCTCGGCGCCCCGGGTGGAAACGGTGACGCGCAGAATTTCGTTTTCCAGACTGTATTCCATAAAAGCCTCCTCGATTCTTGCAGCTTTTGGGGTTTCTTGTATCAGTATAGACCAAACGGCGGAAAATGAAAAGGGGCTGCGGGGTGTCAAGACGGGAAATTTGCGAATAAGGTGGGGCGAAAGGAGTGTTGCCCCCATGGATGAAAACTTTGCTACCGCCCTGCCGGCCGGCCGGCGCGCCGGCTGCCTGTGCCGGGCCGCAGCCGCGCCCGCGGAAAGGGCCGGCGCCGCCCGGGCCGAACAGACGGGCCGCGGCCGCCTGCGGGTGCGCAGCGCCACCGGCCGCGATGCCTACCCGGTGGCCGATGTGGGCCTGACCCTGCGCCTAGCCGACGGCACCGTGCGTACCGGACGAACAGACCAGACGGGCCTGGCCCTGTTTGAAGACATTCCCTGCCCGCCCGCCGCATGGAGCCTGGACGTGGCCAACACCCAACTGCCCTACGCCGTATGCGCACTGGAGGCTGCCAGGGCCGGTTATGACCCCCAGGTTTACAATGGCCTGCAGATCTTTGACGGGCAGACCAGCCTGCTGTCGCTGGCCCTGATTCCCGCTGAAGACCCCGAGGTCCGGGTCCTGGTGCGGGATGCCTCCTACAATCCGCAGGTGTTTGACGTACCCGCCCACAAGCTGTACGCCGGCGGCCCCTCCAGCGGCCCCCAGCCCGCCGGCGCCTGCGCTTCGGCGCGCATCCTGGCCCAGCCGGTCATCCCCAACCGCATCACCGTCCACCTGGGCCGGCCGGCCGCCTCCGCCCGCAACGTCACCGTCTCCTTCCGGGATTACATCAAAAACGTGGCCTCCAGCGAAGTGTACCCCACCTGGGCCGGCGCAACCAAACCCACCGTATCCCGGGCCGGGGCCCTCAGAACGTCCAGTGGATTTCGACGGTGCGGGTGTTCTTTGTATCCGGAGGATACACCACCACCTTTTCAATCAGCAGGCACGCCAGATCCCGGTTCAGGGTCTTCACCTGGCGGAACGCGTCCCAGCGCCTGCACAGCGCCTGGCGCCGGCACGCGGGATCTTCCTCCGCCTCCAGGGCCGCTGCCAGCTTTTCGCACCGGTGCTCCAGCACCTGTACCTCTTGCAGGAAGGCCTCATTCAGCGCCTGGAACTGTCCGGGGCTCAAAAATCCGCCGGCTTTATCCAGGTACAGCTCCCGGATGGCCTGGCGCCGGCGCCGAATCTCCCGCTGCAGGTGCTCCAGCTCGCCGCGTTCAACTGCGTGCCGGCCATCCGCAGGGTCCGCTTCCAGCCATGCCTCGGGCGGCCCGGCCCCCAGGCGGCCCGCTATATGGTGACGTACCTGTTCCAGCACCAGCTGCTGCAGCTGTTCTGCAGGCAGGTAGGCCTGGCCCGGGCAGCGAGTTTTGTCCCGCTGGGCGGTGCGGCAGCGGAAGTACCGCCGCGCCCCGCCTCCGGAACCCGTCTGTTCCATGGCTGCACCGCACATCCCGCAGAATACCTTGCCCGCCAAGGGATGGATCGCACCCCCCACACCGCTCCGGGCATGCTGACCCAGCATCTGCTGCACTCGGGCAAAGGTCTCTCTGTCGATGATCCCCTCATGGGTGCCGGGCACAACGATCCACTTCTCCTTGGGCACCCACAGGGTCTTGTTCGATTTGTAGCTGGCCTTCTGGTGCCGGCCCTGCTCCATATCCCCCGCATAGGTACGGTTGGTCAGCATCCGGTAGACGGTGGCCTTCCCCCACAAATCCTCTGCGGGGCTGTGGGCTGCCCCTTTATAGGCAAGACCCAAGGCGCGCTTATACCGGGTGGGCGAGGGCACCCTCTCCTCGTTCAGCAGCCGTGCAATACGCGCAGTGCCATTGCCTGCCAGATACAGCGCGAAGATGCGGCGCACCGTCCCGGCGGCCACCGGGTCCACCAGCAGGTGATTGCGGTCCGCCGGATCCTTCTGGTAGCCGTAGGGAGCAAATGCACCGATGTGTTTGCCCTGTCTGCGCTTGTGTGTGAGCACTGAGCGGACACTGGCAGACAGATCCTCCAGGTACCACTCATTCACCAAGCCGTTGAGCTGCCGGCTCTTCTTGCCTGCCGCGTCCGCCGTGTCCACATGATCCACCACGGCGATGAAGCGCACGCCCCAGGCGACGAACCGGCCGTGGAGATACTTTTCCACCAGTTCCATATCCCGGGTAAAGCGTGACTGGGTTTTGGCCAGGATGACCTCGAACCGGCCCTGGCCGGCCGCTTCGATCATCCGGTTGAAGGCAGGGCGGCGGCGGTCCGCCCCCGAGTAGTCCTCGTCGATATAAATGGGCCCCACTTCGTACCCGTGCTCCAGCGCGTAACGGATCAGCATGGATTTTTGGTTCTGGATGCTCTCCGATTCCCCACCCCGTCTGTCCGTGCCTGCGTCCTCCTTGCTCAGCCGGCAGTAGATGGCCGCCCTCATGGCGTGTGCACCCCTTCGCCTCTGCTCCGGCCCGGTCCGGCTACCGGTGCTTCCTCCGCAAGTGTCTCCTCTGCCAGCTGCCGGCCGACCAGGCGAACGTATTCGGCCAAACGCACCTGCATCCGCTGTACCCGTTCCTGTGCACTGCCCGGCACGAAGACTTCCTGCACACGATAATGCATCCCACGATCCATCACCCATCGCCTCCCCTGGCCGCTCTGGTGTCCATCCTATGCAGAGCAAGACGGACAGAGAACCGCCCGGTCACGCGCCGGGACAAAAAAATGCACCCCGGACGCGCTACAAGCGCAAATCCAGGGCGCATATTTCTCGATTCCATCTCCGGGCTATTGGACTGCCGGGACGCGGCTTATCTGCTCCAAAGCCGCCAGCAAATCCTCCCAGATTACTTCAAAGGCCGCCGGGTCATCCTGGTAGTGGCTGTTGTCGGTAAACGCCCGGGCCACCAGGCGGTCATGCGCATCCTCGTCCCGGCTGCGCAGCAGTGCCAGCAGCGCCGCATCCTCTGCGCCCCGCCGGGCCGCTTCCAGGCGCATGCTGGGCCAGGGGCCATCCGCACC
>CALXBN010000063.1 GCA_944386555.1 uncultured Ruthenibacterium sp.
CAGAAAGAGTTTATGAAAGCCTTTATTGAGCGAATTGAGATGTTCCCGGAAAAGAGAAAAGATGGAAGCTGGATAAGGAAGATTGTGTTCAACTTCCCTGTGCCTGTTGATGGCGAGGAAGTGAAAGCACTTCCCTTGGAAACTGAAACAACAGTCGAGACGGTTGTATTTCTGCATCTGCGCGGTTCGGATAAAGCTGCCTGCATCTGACAGGCGCCGTTTAGAGATGGAGCTTTGCAAAAGCAGGCTGCCCGGCTTTCTGCGGACAGCCTTTTTGTTTTACCCGGTCGGCGGGCACCTAGCTCAATGCAATCGATTTCATTTTTTCATCAGGTCCGCACCGCTGTGCCATGCCTGGCCGGCCTGTTTGCCCATGGCGTAGTAGCCGTTGCGCATCTGGTCAAAGGCGAATGCCTGCAGCTTTCCGGCGTCAATTCTGCCCTTCTCATCCAGCACCTTCTCATCAGCCATCACATTGACGATTTTGCCCAGCACCCGCAGGCCATAGGGCTGGTCCTGCATCTCCACCACTTCGCACTCCAGCGTGAGGGGATACTCCATGATCACCGGGGCATCCACGCGCCGGCTCTTTACGGCGTGCAGGCCGGTTCGCGCGAATTTATCCGTCATCTTGTTGGCGCTGGCGATCCCCAGAAAATCCGATTCCCGCAGAGTGTCCGTGCCGGGCACCGACAGCGTGAAGGCCTTGCGCGTCTGCAGATTGGCCACTGTTTTGTGCTCACCCTCCAGGTTCAGCGCCACCATGTCCTCGGCGCAGATACCGCCCCAGGCCATCATCATCACATCCACCGTATCGTCCTCGTTGTAGGTGCCGATCATATAGGTGGGCATCGGGTACAGGTAAGGTTTGGCGCCAAAATCTTTCATCATATTGATTGCTCCTTTCTGTTCCCGGCGGCCTTGACGAGTCCCGCCGGTATCACTATAATCTTATCATGAACACAGGAAAGAGCAAGTACGCACATTTTTGTTTGATACTGGTATCCAATTCATCTACTTACGTAAAGGAGAGTACCCAATGCAGCTCAAGTGTATCGGCGAAGCCAGCCTGGAGGACACCGGATTCAACTATACCATGTCCTTGATCCAGGGAAAGTACAAAATGTTCATTCTATACGCGCTGATGGACTTCGGCGTAGTGCGTTTCAATGAGCTGAAACGGTATATCAAAACCATTTCCTATAAAACCCTGAGCGTCACGCTGAAAGAACTGGAGGCCGATGGCCTGGTGCACCGGGAGGAATATCCTCAAATCCCGCCGAAAGTGGAGTACAGCCTGACGCCCCGGGGCCGTTCGCTGATCCCCATTCTGGACAGTATGTGCGAATGGGGAGAGCGACACCGCCTGTAACCGCGTTCTGACCCCTTTCACAGAAGTCTCCCCTTATCCTGTACAATAGACTCGCATGTACACATACTGTTTGCCAAAAGCGTCCCCCTCCGGTGCAAACTCCTGATATCGTTTGCCGCCGAGGGAAGTTTATCGTGTTTCTTTTCATCGTGTTTTCCTGCGCCGACCCGCGCCAAGAATGTTTCCAAGGAGGTCGTCTCGTGAAACAGGGACTGCAGCTGGATGTCATTGCGCATATGCGCACCCATTTCCCCTCCAAGTTCGGACTGCCGCGGCAAAGCGGCCTGGCTTCCGGGCTGCCAGGCACCGTGGTGTTTGCCCCCGCGTACCGCAACGCCGATGCACTGCGGGGTATCGAAGAGTTTTCCCATCTGTGGCTGATCTGGGAATTTTCCCAAGCCGTTCAGGCAGAATGGCACGCCACCGTGCGCCCGCCGCGGCTGGGCGGGAACCAGCGGGTGGGCGTGTTCGCCACCCGCTCACCCTACCGCCCCAACCCCCTGGGCCTTTCCAGCGTGCGCCTGGACAGTGTCGAGCTGGACACGCCCCTGGGCCCGGTGCTGCACGTCAGCGGCATCGATATGGTAGACGGCACACCCATCTACGATATTAAACCCTACATCCTGCTGGACAGCCATCCCGACGCCCGCGAAAGCTTCGCCGGCCCCGCCAAAAGCCATCTGCTGCAGGTGGTGTTTCCGGAGAACCTGCTGTCGGCGGTACCCGAGGCCCTGCGCCCCGGGCTGACCCAGGCTTTGGCATTGGACCCCCGCCCGGCCTACCAGACAGATCCCGCCCGTGTATATGGATTTCCCTTTGCCGGATTGGAAATCGGCTTCACTGTCGACGGTAATGTGCTGACCGTTCGCCGAGTGACCGTCAATCTGAATCAGCCTGCCCAGTAAATTGTCATATCCTCCCCCTTTCTTTGCATACACTGCAGTGAAAGGGGGGTTTTGAATGATCCAAGCAGGAATTTACGGATACGGGAATCTGGGCCGCGGGGTCGAATTGGCCTTACAGGCCGCGCCGGATTTTGTACCGGCCGCAGTATTCACCCGCCGCCCCGGCCAGGTACATCCCCTGACACCAGGCCTGCCTGTCTTACACGAAAATGTCTTGGGCAAAGCAGCGCCCCATCTGGATGTGGTGATCCTGTGCGGTTCCAGTGCCGACGATCTGCCCGTGCAGACACCGGCCTGCGCCGCGCTGACATCCTTTGTAGACAGTTTTGACGACCATCACCGGATCCCGGCTCATTATAAGCGTGTGGATCGCGCTGCATGCCTGGCTGGCACCGTCGGCATCATCTGCGCCGGATGGGATCCCGGTCTCTTTTCCACGGCCCGCTGTATCGCCGGCGCAGTTTTTCCCACAGGGCATACAGCTACCTTTTGGGGGCCCGGTCTCAGCCAGGGCCATTCTGCTGCCATTCGCCGTCTCCCCGGCGTGCTGGATGCCCGCCAATACACCGTCCCCCTGCCTGGCGCGCTGGATCAGGCCCGGGGTGAAGCTGCTGCACTTCCGGATACGCAGCGGCACCGCCGTATATGCTATGTCGCTCTGCAGCCCGGAGCAGATCCCGCCGCCATCGAGGCGGCCATCCGGCAAATGCCCGGTTACTTTGCCGGCTATGAGACGGAGATCCATTTCATCAGCTCCGCCCAACTGGCCGAAGAACACGCAGGCCTTTCCCATGCCGGGCGTATTGTCTCCACCGGCCGCACCGGACAGGCCGGCGAACACCGGCATCAAGCAGAGTGTTCGCTTCAATTGGATTCCAACCCGGAATTCACCGGTTCCGTATTGGTGGCCTATGCCCGGGCTGCCGTACGGTTGTATCGCCGGGGGCAGCGAGGCTGCCGCACACCGCTGGATATCCCTCCCGCCCTACTGCATCCCGACGATGGCGCACAACTGCGAGCCGATTTGCTGTAACATTGCTTTTCTCTTCCGCCCCTCGGCCACGGCCCTGGGGCTTTTTGCTTGAAGCCGTCTCCTGGCTGTGATAAAATAGTACTGCATTCATTGCCGAATGGAAAAGGAGGCGTAACCTGTGAACCATTCATATAGATACCTCACCGCCGGACTTCTGGCGGGCATGATGATCGGCCTGATGGCGGGCGTATTGATCTGGATATACGGCGGCAGCAATTTTGCCCTGGCTCTGGGCCCGTCGCTGGGCATGCTGGCGGGAATCGTGATCGGTTCGGCGCTGGATTCCTCCAAAAACTGAGCACCGCTTTTCCCTGCTGGTTCAAACATGTCAGCGGAGCATGAAACTATCATTGAGAAAGGTTGCATTCCATGAAATACGGATTTGTAAAAACCGCCTGTGCAACACCGGCCCTGCGGGTAGCTGACTGCACTTACAATGCCCAGCAGATCATTGAAGCCGTGCGCAGCGCCGATGCCCAGGATGTCGAGATTCTGTGCCTGCCGGAACTGTGCATCACCGGCTACACCTGCGCCGACCTGTTCTTTCAGCCCACTCTGCAGTGCGGGGCGCTGGATGCGCTGCGCGATATCCTGGAGCAGACCGCCCCGCTTCCGGTCCTGTTCTGTGTAGGGCTTCCCTTCCTGCACGCGGGCAAGCTGTATAACTGCGCCGCCGTCATCCAGGGCGGGCGTGTTCTGGGGCTGGTACCCAAAACGCATCTGCCCAACTACAATGAATTTTACGAGGCCCGCTGGTTCAGCCCCGCCCCGACAGAAAACTGCGAGGTACAGCTCTGGGGCCAAATGGTGCCTTTCGGTTCTAAACTGCTGTTCTGCTGTCGGCAGGACGACAGCTGCAAAATAGCGGTTGAGCTGTGCGAAGACCTGTGGGCCCCGCTGCCGCCCAGCATGGGCCATGCCCTGGCCGGCGCTACCGTGATCCTGAACCTCTCGGCCAGTGATGAAGTCGTGGGCAAAGACAGCTATCGCCGTGCACTGGCAACGGGGCAGTCAGCCCGGCTGATCTGCGGATATGTATACGCCGATGCCGGCGAAGGCGAGTCCAGCACCGATATGGTATTTTCCGGCCACAATTTGATCGCCGAAAACGGGGCGCTTCTGGCTGAGAGCCCTCCTTTTGCCAGGCGTATGGCCATCACAGAGCTGGACACCCAGCGGCTGGCTGCAGAGCGTGCCAAAAACACCTCCTATCCTCCTGCCGACACGACGGGCTACCGATGCATCCCTTTTACCGCCGGCAGCGGTGTCGGTGAATTCTGCCGCCCTGTCTCCCCCAACCCGTTCGTACCCGACGATGGTGCCGAGCGGGCTGCCCGCTGCACCCAAATTCTGACCATTCAGGCACAGGGCCTGGCTAAACGTATGATACATACCCACAGCAAAACGGCGGTGCTGGGCATCTCCGGCGGGCTGGACAGCACCCTGGCACTTCTGGTAGTTGCCCGGGCGTTCCAATTGGCGGATAAGCCCCTCTCCGATATCGTGGCTGTCACCATGCCGTGTTTCGGCACCACCAAGCGCACCCGCTCCAACGCCCAGCGCCTGTGCGACGCCTTAGGTGTCAGTCTGCGGCAGGTGGATATCACCAGCACAGTGCTGAGCAATTTTGATGACATCGGCCAGAACAGCCACACCTATGATGTCACCTTTGAAAACACACAGGCGCGCGTGCGCACCCTGGTGCTGATGAACCTGGCCAACCGTCTGAACGGCTTGGTCGTCGGGACTGGGGACCTTTCCGAACTGGCCCTGGGGTGGGCCACATACAATGGGGACCACATGAGCATGTACGGTGTCAACGCCTCTGTCCCCAAAACATTGGTGCGCCATATTGTTTCCACTGTAGCCTTAGAAAGCGTTTCCGCGCTGCGCAGCGTGCTGGAAGACATCCTGGATACCCCTGTCAGTCCGGAACTGCTCCCTGCGCAGGATGGTGACATCAGCCAGAAAACCGAACAGATTGTAGGCCCTTATGAACTGCACGATTTCTTTCTGTATTACGCCATCCGCTGGGGATTTTCTCCGCGAAAAGTATACTTTCTGGCCCAGCGGGCGTTTGCCGGCCGATATTCCGATGAGGTGCTGATTACCTGGCTTCGCAACTTTTACCGGCGCTTCTTTGCCCAGCAATTTAAGCGAAGCTGCTTGCCGGACGGTCCCAAGGTCGGTACGGTCACCCTGTCACCCCGCGGTGATTGGCGTATGCCCAGCGACGCCTGTGCCGCACTGTGGCTGCAGGAAGTTGAAAACCTGACTTGAAACCTCTTCGCCGGCGCCATCCCCGCCATCCTTCCTCCCACCGGCAGGATGCGCCGCAATATTCAAAAGTAAAGGAACGTGAAATCACATGGCCAATTTGCAATACTGCGCGTCTATCTCGGACGCTTTCGGCCCTTCGGGCTATGAGCACGACGTGGCGGATCTGATCTGCCGTTTGACCGCAGACTTCCGCCCCCAGCGAGACTGCATGCAGAACGTATATGCCGCTCTGCCCGGCAACACCGGCGCCCGGCCGGTCATCATGCTGGACGCCCATATGGATGAGGTCGGCTTCATGGTGCAGAGCATCACTTCCAACGGCCTGTTAAAATTGGTTCCGCTGGGCGGCTGGGTAGAACACAACATTCCCGCACATGTGTTTGTCATCCGCAACAAGCTGGGGCAGCTGGTACGGGCCGTATCCACTTCCAAACCGCCTCATTTCATGTCGGCAGCCGAGCGCAGCGCTCCGCTGTCCCTGGACAGCATTCTGCTGGATGCCGGCGTCTGCAGCAGAGCCGATGCGGTTGACCTGCTGGGCCTGGAAGCCGGCCAGGTTGCCGTGCCGGACGTACAGTTCTGCTACAATGCGCAAACCGGCCTGGCCATGGGCAAAGCTTTTGACTGCCGCTTGGGCTGCGCAGGGCTGGTTGAAGTACTGGAGGCCCTTCGGAGTGAAACTGATCTGTCCGCTGATGTGATGGCTGCATTTTCCACGCAGGAAGAGATTGGTTTGCGCGGCGCCAAAGTGACCGCCCAGCAGGTGCGCCCACGCTTGGCCATCTGTTTGGAGGGCACACCGGCAGATGACAATTTCAGCGCTCCGGATGCCGCCCAAGCCGCGCTGAAGAAAGGCGTGCAGATCCGTTTCCGGGACGGCAGTATGGTGGCGCATCCGGGGCTGATTGCCTTCGCCCGCCGGGCAGCCGATGAAGCCGGTATTCCCTATCAGCTGGCTGTCCGCACCAGCGGCGGCACAAACGGCGGTTCCATCCATCTGGCGGGGGCGGGGATACCTACCATTGTGCTGGGCGTACCTGTGCGTTATGCCCATACCCATTACGGCTATGCTGCGCCGACTGATTTGGACGCTGCAGTATCTTTGGCCTGTGCCATGATCCGCCGCCTGACACCGGAGGTACTGGACGCCCTGGCGCCTCAGGTCAGCCTGTAATCGCAGCTCCGGCACCCACAATGCATTTTCGAAGTCATGACCACCCCTAAGAGGGGTGGCATGACGAGCGGCCTATAAGGCCTTGACAAAAGCCAGCGCCTAAATGACGCTGGCTTTCACTTCGTTCAAGCCTCTGGCGGTATGATTACTTGCTACCC